>JBHOQN010000046.1:0-95216 GCA_042408965.1 Ktedonobacteraceae bacterium | reverse complement strand
GAATATCTTACGGGCCGGGGCACGGCCCTCAGGGACGGTTCCCGATGGGGAACCGGACGAACTGAGAAGCCCCCGCCTTTAGGCGTGGGGAGTTGTCACAAATCTTGAATACCATCTGACTGTTCACGATCTTCCCAGCAGCGACCGCCCGCGCGAGCGTCTGCACCGCAACGGACCCCAGGCACTCTCCACCACGGAACTGCTGGCCATCATTCTCCACACAGGAACCAAGCGCAACAATGTACTGGAGCTAGCCAACCTCCTGCTCGCCAGATACAAAGGGCTGGGTGGCATCATGAACGCCGACTTCGCCGAGCTGTGCGGCGAGCACGGCCTGGGAAAGGCCAAGTCTGCTCAGCTCAAGGCTGCGCTGGAGTTGGGGAAACGACTGCAGCTGGAACAGCCCGAGGAGCGCTACCGAATCACGTCGCCCGCTGACGCCGCGCGTCTGGTGATGATGGAGATGGCCCATCTCGATCACGAAGAGATCCGCATTCTCTTACTGGATACTAAAAATCAGGTCGTAGGGAACATCAATCGCTACAAGGGGACCGTGAACAGCTCAGTGCTCCGCGTTGCAGAGATCTTCCGTCCCGCGATCACGAGCAACTGCCCCGGCCTGATCGTCTGCCACAACCATCCCAGCGGCGATCCGTCGCCCTCGCCACAGGATCTCGAGGTCACCGAGCAATTGATCTCCGCCGGGCGCGTTCTCGACATCGAGCTGGTGGACCATCTCGTCATCGGCAAACAGCGCTACGTCAGCGTCAAAGAGCTGCTGAAACAGGCAAAGGAGCTCGAGGCGGCCGAGGAGGGGTAGAGGCCGCGACGAGCATGGAGCGCAGAAGCAGAGAGGGCAGCCCTCTTCAGGCCGTCGCCCTCTCCCTTCCGCGCACCCTCGTTCCTCAGCGCAAGCCCGCCGCGGCGCCACCTCACCACATCGACTGTGCCGGTGCCCCGACGCCGGCCGGCGTGATCAGGATCGGCCTCCCCAGCCGGGACAGGAAACCTGCAAGGAAGGCCCCTAACCCGCCTGGGCCACAGCCTTCTCGACGGCCTGCCGGGCCTCCAGATCGGGTCCCAGCTCCTCAGCGCTCTCTGCTGAGGGCAGGCCGCCCTCCAGGGCCACATCCAGAACCTGCTTGATATCGTCAACAAAGACGAACTGCATCTGTTCCCGCAGCTCACGAGGCAGATCCTCGAGCAAGTCCTGCTCATTCTTGCGCGGCAGAATGACCGTGCGGATACCAGAGCGGTAGGCCGCCAACACCTTCTCCTTCACACCTCCGATGGGCATCACGCGGCCGCGCAGCGTGATCTCCCCGGTCATGGCCACATCAGAGCGCACCTTACGGCCGCTGGCCAGCGAGACCAGCACCGTCACCATCGTCACCCCGGCCGAGGGTCCATCCTTAGGGATAGCTCCCGCGGGTACATGAATATGCACCGTCTGGTGTTCAAAGACATTGGCCGGCAAGCCCAGCTCACGCGCGTTCGAGCGCACATAGCTGAGAGCCGCCTTCGCCGACTCCTTCATCACGTCGCCCAACTGCCCGGTGAGAATCAACTGACTCTCGCGATCCGGCATCACAGCGGCCTCCACAAAGATGATCTCGCCACCCACCGGCGTCCAGCTCAGGCCCGTCGCAATGCCAGGACGATCGATACGCTCAGCCGCCTCCTCAAAGAAGCGCCAGCGGCCCAGGTACTCCGCCAGCTGATCTACGCTGATCTGGATCGGCGCCTGACGGCCCTCGGCAATCTGCCTGGCCACCTTGCGACAGAGTGTGCCGATCTCACGCTCAAGGTTGCGCACACCGGCCTCGCGCGTATAGCCACGGATCACGTGGCGGATGACCTCGTCATCAACGAGGATCTCCTCCGGCTGCAGGCCATTGGCTGCGATCTGCTTGGGGAGCAGGTAGTTACGCGCAATGTGCAGCTTCTGCTCCTCGGTATAGCCGGAGAGTTCAAGAATCTCCATGCGATCACGCAGAGGGGCCGGGATCGGCTCCAGCGAGTTCGCCGTCGCGATAAAGAAGACGTGCGAGAGATCGAACGGCAGATCCAGGTAGTTATCACGGAAGTTGTAGTTCTGTTCGGGATCAAGCACCTCCAGCAGAGCCGAGGAGGGGTCACCACGCCAGTCGGCCCCGACCTTATCGACCTCATCGAGCATGATCACCGGATCATTGGTCTCGACGCGACGCAGAGTCTGGATGATGCGCCCTGGCATGGCACCAATGTAGGTGCGGCGATGGCCACGGATCTCCGCCTCGTCACGAATACCCCCCAGGGACATGCGCGCAAACTTGCGCCCCAGCGCCCGGGCGATCGACTGACCAAGGGAGGTCTTGCCAACGCCGGGCGGGCCCACAAAACAGAGAATCGGCTCGCGATTGATCTGGCGATTGGCCTCGGCTGAATGCAGCGGCTGCGTGGGCCGTCGTCCATCGCTCTCACCCTCGGCGGCAGCCTCAGCGGCCTCCTCCTCGCGCAGAGCACGCTCAGCCATGCGCTCCTCCTTCAAGCGGCGCACAGCCAGGTACTCCAGGATGCGCTCCTTGATCTTCTCCAGATCATAATGGTCCTCGTCGAGCACCTGACGCGCCCGCTGGACGTCGATCGTCTGGCCGGTGCTCCTGCTCCAGGGAAGGCTGACCAGGAGCTCGAGGTAGGTGCGAATGATACTGTACTCTGGCGAGACTGTGGGAAGCTTCTCCAGGCGAGAAAGCTCGCGATTGGCCTCCTTGAGGGCCTCCTCGGGCATCTTCGCCTCGTCGATGCGGGCACGCAGCTCATTGATGGTGGCCTGCTCTTCGCTCTCCTCACCGAGTTCACGCTGAATAGCCTTCAGCTGCTCTCGCAGGAGATACTCGCGCTGCATCTTGTTCATCTCTTCCTGGGCACGGCTCTGGATCTTACGGCCAAGCTCGAAGATCTCCAGCTCATGGGCCAGGAAGCTACTCAGCTCCTTGAGCTTGGCACGGACCGAATCCAGCTCCAGGAGCTTCTGGCGCAGCTGCAGCTCCATCTGGACGAAGGTGGCGATCACATAGACCACCTGGCGCGGCTCCTCCAGGTTGAGGGTCGCGGCAGCCACGCCCTCGGGCACGTTCTGCACGAGCGCAACGAGGCGCTGGAAGTAGTTCACCACGTTGCGCTTGATGGCCTCGGTCTCGGTGTCCTCTTCCTGGGTATCGGGGCGCAGAGCAACGCGCGCTTTCAGGTAGGGCTTCTCCTGAACGAACTCGCCGATCGTCACGCGCTCCAGGCCCTGCACAATGATCTGGATCGTGCCGTCGGGCATGCGGATCATGCGGGCCACACGCGAAACGGTACCAATTCTGAAAATATCGCCGGGGCCGGCCTGCTCGATCTCGGCAGATTTCTGGGCAACCAGCACGACCAGGCGGTTGCCACGCATGATATCGTCAATCAGGCGGATCGAGCGCTCCTGGCCGACGGCCAGGGGCTGGACGGCGAAAGGATAGACCACAACATCCTTGAGGGGGAGCACGGGCAGGATCTCGGGGATCGAGAGGTGCTCCTCCTCGTCCTCATGTTCCTCCCCGGGCAACGGCCCCTCGGAGGATGGCAGGGGGGGATCATCCTCGTCAGCCTCGCGCCGCAGACGACGTCGCGGCCGGCTCTTCGGCTGCATAGTGCGGGGCGACCGGGGCGTACGACGTCTGGCAGGAGCGCTTTCCTCCTGAGCCTCCTGTGTCTCCTGACTTTCCTGTGTCTCCTGAAGCTGCTCTTCCTCTTCTCCTACCGCCTGGTCAGGCGCAAGATCGCGCTGTTTCTGGTCCTTTTCCATAAAGCCTTTCTCAATACTTCAATAGTTTCTACTCTTTCGTAGCACTCTGCCGAACCTGCACACGCTGGGGTTCTCGTCTGGTCTCGGGCAGCTTGGGCAGGGTCACCCAGAGAAAGCCATTCTCGTAGCGCGCCGTCACAGCCTCCCGATCGATGGGTGAGGGGACGAACACCTCAACGCGGAAGGGACCGTAGCGGATCTGAGCCTCCTGGTAGTACAGATTCTCGCGGTCCTCGCTATCATCTCGCCGCTCCCCACTGACAACCAGCGCATCCTCGTAGAGTGTTACGTTAATCTCGTCCTCTGTCATTCCTGCAAGTTCTATCTTGACGACGACCTGCTCCGCCGATTCGCGTATGTCGGCGGGGGGACGCCAGACCTCCGAGCGCTGGAGGAGGGCCTGCTGACTCTGCCGTAAAGCGTCCTGCAACAACTGGTGATAGTGACGTTGCAGTTGTTGCCGTGACCCATCAATATAACGATAGGTCACATAGCGGTAGCGCATCCGCATAGTCAATTACCTCAATTGCACTACTAGCATTCCGATATCCCCGAGCCAATCGACAGCACGAAAGAGTATAAAAAGAGCACAGGTTTCAAAGCAGCGACCAGGAAGGGGTCCTTCGCCTGTCGCTCTGCGCCCACGCCTCCCTGCGCAGGATGCCTCAACGCTGAATCGAACTGCGGCCGGACTGGCGTCCGCTCGCGGCGAGAGGGGTCAGAGACACGACACGACACGACACGACCGCGCCTGTCTTACCACCAGCCAGGCCCTGACGCCCTGGCCCGGTCCCAGGTCATCCTCCTCTCCGAGCCGCGCACCTTCCTCCAGTGACCCTGGTGCCTCACCTCACCTTACCTCATGTTATCCCATCTCGTCTCGTCTTGTCTCGTCTCACAGCAGCGGCAGATCCTTTTCTCCACTGGCGAGGGCCTTCTGGCACTCAGGGCAGAGATATTCATACTCAGAATGGCTTTCCGAGAGGACATCGCTCTGAATGATGCGCGCGAAGCGCAGTCGCGTGGCCTTATTGCAGCGCGCGCAGTTGACATATGTATCCGAAATGGCAGTCCTTCTGGTACCAAGAATGTCTTCCTGCATGACCGACACATGCCTTTCTGTAGATTCAAAGGTCACGATCAATCAATAGAATTACGGAGAAAGGGCCGCATTCTTCTTCTGGAACAAGTATACACCTTCGCCTGGCGGCGCGGGGCCAGATGCTGCCTTCCGGCTGCCCGGCCTTCTTGATTATGGCATGCAGGCGGGAAAATTGCAAGGTGGTTTGACGACTTCCTGGGGATATGCTACTATGTTTCCATAGCTTCATTTATTTTTCATGCGTATTCATGAGACGGCAGGCGACCCATCATCTAGCAGGCGCGTGATTCCTGAGTAGCGGGCGCAGCCAGCGCCCTGAATAGAGGGCACAGCAATGATCGCGCAAACACTCAAACAATGGCTGGGCAGACTCTTCGCCTGGTGGCCCGGAAGGCAGCGCACGCGAACTGGCGTTCCCGGGGGAACAGACGCCGCGCGGCAGCGCTCCGTCCATGGCATGCAGGCCTCCTCGACGTTCGAGGGGCTGGCTCCCCAGGCAGGCCTCATGCCTCGGCGGCCCACAATTGGTGAGTGGCCCGACCCGTTCGTTCCACCCACGATTGCCACGCCACCTGGCAGCGCCAGCGGTACCTCTCTCCCTACGCTGCAGGCAGCGGCGCAGCCCGAGAGCGAGCGAGCCGGTGCCGAACTCAGCGCATCACCTCCCTCCGACAGCGACCCGCGCGAGGCGGCCTCAACCCCTTCCTCCCAGGAGCGCCATCTCGAATTCTTGCGCTACCTCGTCAAGCACGGCCTCGTCAACGAAGGCTTCGACAGGGAGCATACGCCGGATCAGTATAGAATCCCTTGACGGGCGAAGAGCCGCCTGGAGGGCCTGGCAGCGAGCGGCACTGGCGAGCAACGGGGCAGAGGGGGAGAGATGTGCACATACGGGTAGCACAGTACAGCGAGCGGGGGCTGATCAACCATATTCCGCTCCGCTCCGCTCCTGCTGCGAAGCGAAGACGCCGCAGTTCTACGTCCGGGCGAGCGCTCTCCAGAGAGCAGGGACGTGCGCTCCTCTCGGATCGGATCGGGTCGGGCGGAAGAGATGTGGATCAGAGAGCAAAGGCACGCCGGCCACCTGCCTGATCATGGGCGTAAGGTGCAGGCGCGGACCGGCACGGACCGGGCACCGCACCTCTCTCTCAGCACAGGCCTGCCTAATCCTCGATCGCCGTCTCACTCAGACGCAGCACCAGCCGGCAGAAGTGCAGCATGGCCGCCGCAAACTCCAGATAGGCCTCATCGCTGGTAACAGCCTGCTGGCTGCTTGAAGCACGACGACGGAGGGCGCGCAGCACCACCATGACATCTTCCTTCAGAGACTGGTCGAGGTCCCCACGCTGCATCAGACGGATCACCTGCGCGACAATGGAGTCGACTTCGCGGCGCATGAGGCGCAGCTCTGCCAGCCAGGCTTCTTCCAGATCATCGGGCGCTTCCTCATCCCAGAGAAGGGCCTCGGGGGGCTCTGTGCGCCGTCTGACATCGCTCTGCATGGGTCTATGGGTCGGGTGGAGGTGAGTTTGGGAGTCAGGTTCTTCGAGCGTTACCCCCAGCTCACGCAGCAGCTCGGCCAGTTCCTGTTCCCAGCCAGCCATCGAACACCTCCTTCTGAAATAACCGCCAGTACGTCCTTGACACACCCAAAGTGTAGCACAGTGTATCATCCCTGTAAATGGGTCGAATGGGCTGAGAGCATTGCGACCAAAGTACCACCAGGACCACTGCTCCGCCCAGCATCGGGAGCCTCGACGCTACACAGCAGGCAGGAAGCATGCCAGGCTGCTGCCTGTGTGGCTTTCCACTGGCCTGGCCGGGCTGGAGCTGGTGAGCCAGGCCAGAGACCACGGCGGACCGGCCTCAGGGTAGCGCCAGGGAGGGCAGGCGCGGCAGGATCGGCATGATGGCTGAGATCAGCAGGCCAACCATGACCAGCAGTACGAACCAGGCCTCCAGCTTGAGCGTATCGCGCATCACCAGATGCAGCCCGGAGGCAATGTCGGTGCGCAGCACGCCTGTCACAATCACCACCAGGATCGGCAGCGTCCAGAAGGCGATCAGCACCAGATGTGGTGCATTATGAGGCAGGCCAATCAGCAGCGTCACAGCGTAAGCGCCCAGCAGGAGCACAAGGAAGATGCTTCGATTCAGACCGAGACCAGACATGTTCGCCAGCGTGCGCTTGCCGGCCTGAGCGTCATCCTCGATGTCACGCATATCATTGGCATGAACAAAAGCGGCTGCTAGCAGTCCAGGTAGCAGGCTGTAGAGCAGCGGCGCACCCTCCAGACTGCCGCGCTGGATGAAGTAAGCCCCCAGGGTGATGAGGGGACCAAAGACACAGAGCGCCAGGGGCACGCCCAGCATCAGCGAGGAGAGGGCGCGCATTGTGGCGCTGTAGAAGTAGGCTGCCAGCAGCCCGGGCAACCCGATGAGCAGCAGCGGCCAGCCGACGGAGAGCGTCAGCGCCAGCCCGATGAGTGCACTCACTGCCAGCAAGGCCATCCCCAGCGTGAGCACGCGCGTCGGCCGGATCAGCCCCTGCTGAATGAGCTTGCCCGGCCCCAGGGTGTTACTGGTATCAACGCCACGCAGGTAATCGTAATAATCGTTGATCAGATTGGCGCCAAGCTGCAGCAGCACAACGGCCACCAGGCCAGCGAGCAGACGCTGTGGATGCAGATGACCAAAGGGTGCGGCCGAGGTGATGCTCCGCGTCCACGCCAGAACGCTTCCTAGCAAAAAGGGCATGACGCTTAGAATGACGTATCTGGGTCGCATGCCATCCCACCAGATGCGCAGCCACTCTCCGGCTGTGCGCCGATACTCCGCGGGTTGCACCACCAGCGGCGCCGGCGAGCTGACCGCTTCGGTGGCCTCCACCGAGTGGACGGAAACCTCTGGCTGCAGCGTGCTGAGGGCCTGCAGCGACCCCAGGGGAATCGTGGGCACCTCCTCCGCCTGCACCGATTCGGCAGTCACAATCTGCGAGGTCCCTTTGATCTCGTTTTCAGGAACAGACAGCCCCTTGCCGTTCCCGGCGCCATACTCGGCGCTCTCAGCATCATTTGGTTGTGCATTATGCGATATATCTTTCTGCGACATATGCCCCCCTTTTTTTCCCGACACGCGCGCTGGCGTCTCTGGCGATGGAAGGAAACGTATGCATATCCCCGGAGAATAGCCATCGATTGACCTCGTCAGGGCAGCTCATGCTGCAAGCTGAGCCGATGACAGCATTGTCACTGTTAGTATACAACCTGCCTGCCAGTCAGCAACTCATGACGAGGAGCCGTTCTGCCGCAGGGCCATCAGCAAGGCGGAGATGTGCGCCTCGAGCTGTGCCTGGCGGGCGGCAACGGTGAGATCGCCGCGCGTCTTCTCGAGGATCGCGCGCGCTGTATCGGTCGTGCGGCGCAGGCCACCTGTAATGGCATCCGGGAAATCAATGGTGATGAGCAGGCTATAGATGTCGTCCATATGCTGCAGTAGCTGCTCGCAGTCGGCCAGATGGCCGTGCCGCAGGCGATCCAGCACATAGCGCCGCAGCTCACCCACGGCCTCGCCCAGGCCGTTGAGATAGGGCGCCCAATCGATGCCCAGCGCCCGTGGGGCGGGGAGTGCCTGCCCTCTCACGAGCGCGATGAAGGTGGCGGCCTCGGCGTACTCCTTCTGTGCATCCTGTACAAACCCGGCGTAATAGATATCGGGCTGCTCGCGCAGGTCTGTGGCGATCTCGGCCAGCAGTGCCGCTGCCTTCTCCAGCAGCTCTCCGGCCGCGCGGTAGTCCTGGCGATGGACGGCGCGAATGCTGTTGGCACAGTGGCGAATGAGTGCGCGTGCTCTGGGCAGCGCCTGCTCACGGGCCGCATTCTTCTGCGTCAGGTAGTCCAGCGCTTCCTGTCCAAGGTTCTCTAAATGATCAATCATAGGACACCTTGCTGACCTCTCTAGGAATAGAGCCAGTGTATCATAGATCGTCAGCTCTAGCCTATCCTATAAGGGCCAGCGCAGCAAAAAATCCCACCGGGCCGCTGCTCAGCAGGGAGAGGAGAGGCAGCGGCCGCGTGGGACCTGCGGGGGAGCGCAGTGCCGGCTGACTGCCTGGCACAGAGATCAGATCAGACGTGTGACCTCGATCTCGGGTGGAAAGTGCATATGGTCCAGATCGCCTGCCCAGAACAGTTGCTTCATCATCTCTGCTACGGCGTAGAGCATGTGCTGCAGACTGACTTCGCGCGACCGTTCAAAGAGCGCGCTGCCCTGATAGGCCTGCAGCCCTCTGAACCAGGCGTTGATGCCGAGACGCTCACTGAGACGTACAAGATAGACCTCCATCTTCAACGCTCCATATTCGACTGGGACAATCACACGGAGCTGTGGGGCTTGCTCGATGATATCCAGGCGATAAAAGACACCATAGTGGTCGCGCGAGGCCTGGAAAATGGAGACTTCTGGTGGAGCCTCCTCCTCGCCGCGATGTTCGTCATAGTGCTCAGGCTCTGGAAGTTCCATCGCGACTCCTAAACTGGCCAGCAAACTCTCAATTTGCTCATGAATATTCATGGCTGCGCTTCCATCCTTCACAGGCTGCATACAACGCATACAACAGCGCACTCCATCCAGGATTCTGCTCTCATCCAACCAACCTGACGAGACCGGCACACAGAGCCGGCACCGCACACTCTGATGTTCTTACTTCCTGCGAGAAAAACGGAAAGACAGGGCGTTTATGGGGAGGGGAATGGAAAATGTTCCAGGTCTGATGGGTGTTCCACCTGCAGGGGAGGCCCAGAGCTAGCTCTGGCCTCCCCTCCTATCAACGATAGCCTGGCCAGAGCAGAGCGGAGCAGGATAGCGCACAGCGCAAGGATGGCGAGCGATTGAGCCGGGTTCAGCCACCGGCGCGCCGGGCACGCAAGCCAAGCTCGTTGAGCCTGGCCAGCACTTTCTCACAATGATCGCCCTGAATCTCAATGGTGCCGTCCTTAACGGTGCCGCCGGCGCCACAGAGACGCTTCAACTGCTGCGCCAGCGCCTCCAGCTCGCTCTCTCCAGCCGACAGGCCCGTGATCACGGTGACGGTCTTGCCACCACGATGCTTGCGCTCGCGTGTGACCCGCACCGAGCCAGCACTGGTACGCGCCTCGCTCCCGCTCGCGCCTCTGGTGGCGGCGTCACAGCGACAGCGCTTGTAGGGTTGGTGGCAGTTGGGACAGTGCGTCACCCTGCCTCCATCGGTAGAGTAGACCAGACGGTCGGCCATAGTCCTTCCTTCCTTCCTTCCTTTCTCTTCACGATGACCAGACGCCTCTCAGACAGGGTCTCCCCCTCCCTCTCGCCTCGTCCCAGGGGCGGGAGAGGAGAACAGGAGCTCGCCCCGGTTCCCCTCACAGCAGTCGGGCCCGGCCACGTCGCGGCGCCCTCAGCCTCTCCAGTAGCCCGGAGGCGAAGTAGCAGAGCGTCGCCAGGGAGGCGATGTAGAAACTGACCGGCAGGTGGCCTACAAAGGCCAGGATGAGACCCCCCCAGGTGCAGCCAAGGCTGAGCAGGACCGCCAGCACCAGGGCCCGCCGGGGACTGTAGGCCAGGCGCGCCGCGGCTGCGGCTGGCGCGACCAGCAGGGCAAAGACCAGCAGCACGCCCACGACCAGCACCGCAATGGCGGTGGTCATCGCCAGCAAGAGCAGAAAGACCACCGAGAGCAGCCGCACCGGCACGCCGCGTGCCTGGGCCACCTCGGGATCAGTCGAGGCGAAGAGCAGGGGACGATAGAGCAGAGCCAGTACAGCCAGCACCCCCAGACCACAGATCAACGCCAGCCAGACATCACTACGCTCGACACTCAACAGCGAGCCAAAAAGGATGCCCGGTCCGCCAGCCGCGTGGGAGGCGCTGCTGCTGGCGTACAGGCTCAAAAAGAGGACGCCCAGCCCCAGCGCGAAGGAGAGCACCATACCGATCTCGATATCGCGCCCACGCAGACGCTCACCCAGCAGACCGATCACCAGGGCCGCCAGCAGGCTCAGAACGAGCATGCCCGGCAGGGCACTGAAGCCAAGCACCGCGGCCCCCGTCGCCCCGGCAAAGCCGATATCGGTCAGGGCCTCGCCGGCAAAGGTCTGCGCCCGCAGCACCACGAAATAGCCCACCAGGGCCGCGACGACGGCCACAATCGTCCCCGCGAGAAACGCATTCTGCACGAAATCATGCTGCCACAATGTCAACATAGCTCCTCCCCCTGCATGCCATCCAGGAGCGCTCGGACAGCACGTGGGCGCCGCGCCGCGCGCCGCCGCCAGCGCGGGAGGCCAAGACGCACCGGCAGATAGACCACGAAAGCCAGGGCCGCGATGAAGAAGCTGACCGGAATGGTACCGCTCATCACTGCGAGCACGATCCCCAGCCAGACATAGCTCAGCCCCAGAACAATGGCAATCAGGATGACGTGCAACGGACGCAGAGCCAGGCGCCCGGCGGTGGCAGCCGGCCCGATCAGCAGCGTGAAGACCAGCAGCGCCCCGACAATCTGCATGGCAATGGCAATCGTCAGGGCCACCAGCGCCAGAAAGAGGACGGCCAGCAGACGGACAGGCACGCCACGTGCCTCGGCTACCTCGGGATCATAGGAGCTGAACAGTAAGGGCCGAAAGAGCATCAGCAGCAGTCCCAGGACAACAAGGGCCGTCAGCATACTCACCAGCACATCAAATGGGCTGATGCCCAGCACCGTGCCGAAGAGAATGCTGTAGACTCGTTCGGCATAGCCGGAGTAGAGTGAGAGGAAGAGCAACCCCAGAGCCAGGGCGAAGGCCATCAGGACCCCGATGGTCATGTCGCGCTCGCGGATCTCGCGTCCCAGCAGGGCGATACCAATGGCGGCCCCGATCGTGAAGGCCAGCAGCCCGAAGATGGGATCAAGGCCAAGCAGTACCGCCCCGGCCGCGCCGGCAAAACCGATGTTGGGCAGGGCATGCCCCGCGAAGGTCAGGCCGCGCAGAATAAGGAAGTAGCCACAGACCGCCGTCACCACGGCAATCGCCGTTCCGGCCCAGAGCGCATTCTGCACGAACGTATAGTGCAACAGAGCCAACATGGTCACCTCTTCCCGGAGAGACAACTCTCTCACAGTGCGCACAACCAGCAACAGAGCCGATCTGCCTACACGCTGGGGAGCTGAGGGATCGGCCAGATGGAGCCACCCCTCAGCCGGTGCTTCACACCTCAACCCCTACCACAAAGAGCCGCCCCAGGGCCTGCACCACTTCAACAGGTGCACCATAGAGCGCGCTGAGTGTGGGACCAGTGATCACCGCCTGTGGCCGGCCAATGGCCGTACGCCCGCGCGCCATATAGAGCACACGATCGATCACCGGCAGCAACGGATTCACATCATGAGAGACGAGCAATACGCTCATGCGGCGCATACGACAGAGGCGCTCAATCAGGGCCACAATCTCCTGCTCACGGCTGAGATC
This sequence comes from Ktedonobacteraceae bacterium, assembly GCA_042408965.1. Lineage (GTDB taxonomy): Bacteria > Chloroflexota > Ktedonobacteria > Ktedonobacterales > Ktedonobacteraceae > Thermogemmatispora. The sequence goes on along the minus strand of JBHOQN010000046.1, from coordinate 82,810 downwards.
CAGATTCGAGAGTGGCTCGTCAAGCAGGAGCAGGCGCGGCTCACTCAAGAGTGCCTGGGCAATCAAGAGGCGTTGCTGCTCGCCACCAGAGAGCTGCGAGACCGGCACATCGGCTAGATCGAGGGCATCGACCTCGGCCAGGGCCTGCTCGATCAGGGCCCGCCGACGGCGCGAGGGCCAGCCCGGTCCCCAGCGATGGCCATCGAGACCAAAGCCCACCAGATCGCGCGCCCGCAGCGTGAGCGCGCCTTCCAGCACCCGATGCTGCGGTGCATAGCCAATCAGGCGGTTTCCCCGCCGTGGCGCCCGCCCTAGCACGCGCACCGTGCCTGCCTCCACCCTGATCAGCCCCAGCAGCACCTTCAGCAGCGTACTCTTTCCTGCGCCATTCGGCCCCAGGACGGCCACGAACTCTCCGTCTCCGATGGTTAGATTGACATCCTCCAGAATGGTCCGCCCACCCCGGCTGATGCGGACATGCTCGAGTTCAACCAGTGGCTCGCCGGCCATCAGGGCAGCCGGGCGACTGGCGATCTGATCCTGCGTACTCACGTGCTAACTCCTCAGCGCCCCCTCCAGGCGCTCCAGCTGATCGAGCATCCATGATTGGTAGGTCTTCGCAGACGGCATGGTCTCTGTCACCGCCACGACTGGGATATGCTGCGCCGCTGCATCATGCTCTAACCTGGTCGTGACCGCGGTCGAGGTCTGTTCATTATAAATCAAAACCCTGATCCTGTGTTGCAGAATCTGATTCTCGGTCGTGACGACGGCGTCGGCTGGGGGATCGTTTCCCTCGGCAACGGCCTTCTGAAAAGCCGGCGGGGTCAGCACGTTGAGCTGCATCAGCGTGGTCTGGTAGAGAAAGATGGTCTCGGTCAGTCCCACCGGTGTGCCGGCATAGTGCGCCTTGATCTCTGCCAGCTTGCTGTCGAGCTGATCCAGGGAGCGCAGGAAACGCTGCAGGTTCTGGGCAACGGTCGCAGCCTGGGACGGATCGAGCTTCTGCAAGGCCTGCGCAATGGCCTGCGCAATGGCGCGCACGTCGCTGGGGCTGTACCAGACGTGCTCGTTATCGGGCAACTTGACGGGCGCCAGGTCATAGCCCTTGAGGACGATGCGCCCCGTCTGCGGCGCGGCGCTGAGCAGGCGATCCATCCAGCTATCGTAGCCCCCGCCGTTGGCAATGACCAGCCTGGCTTGAGCCACCGCGGTGGCGTTCTGTACGTTGGACTCGTACTCATGAGGGTCAATGTTGGGGTCGGAGAGAATGCTCACGACAGAGACCAGCTTTCCTCCGAGCTGACGTACCATATCGCCGTAGAAGTTCTCCGCTGCCACGACAGGGATACCTCCCGCCGATGCGTTTGTATCCCCCGATGCACTGAGACTGCTACAGGCACTACATAGAAATATGACGATCAATAGAAGAACAGACCAGGTGACAGTGCCGCGGTGCATGGTTCCTTCTCCTCCCTCTCACCAGCAGTAACAGGCTGCCAGTAATTATTGAGACGCTATCTCTGTTGTCGAGCATACCACATGCGATCCCTCTCTGTCAATGAGATGCTGTCTCAACAAGCGTCCGGCGAACGGGCCAGGCCGATCCAGGGGAGGTCGCATCTCTCGACAGCCAGATGTATGATATCTTGCAAGCGACGGCAGGGATGCGCTTGTCCTCCCCTTGGCGAGCATGCGCAGGGAGCCGGAGGGCGCAGGCAAGGCTGCATCACCGGCGGGGGAGATGGACGATCCTATCCTGATCATCCAGCAGACATACGAAAGACAAGATAAGAAAGGCACCGGTCTTATGTTTATCGTTGATGCTCATCAAGATATCGCCTACAACGCGCTGCAGTGGCAGCGAGACATTCGCGCCTCGGTGGCGGAGACGCGCGAGCGTGAGGCGCGCGAGCATCCTGACTATGCCCTTGAGGATGCCCAGGGGGGCATCTGCATGGCGGGGCTGCCAGAGCTCCGCCGTGGCGGTTTCGCTCTCGTTTTTGGCACGCTTTTCTCCTTCCCCCGTACGGTTGCCAGCCAGCATCTGAACTGTCGCTACACCTTGACCCAGAGCCATAGCAACGCTGACGAGGCCTGGCGAGTGGCGCGTCAGCAACTGGCCTACTACCACGAGCTGGCTCGCGAGGCCGGCGTCTCTCTGGTGACCTCACGCCGCGATCTGGAGCATCTGCTGAAGAGCTGGTCCCAGAGCCAGGTGGATGATCCGGCGCGCCCCTTCGGTATCGTACCCCTGATGGAGGGTGCTGACCCCGTGCGCAGTCCCGCGGAGCTGGAGGACTGGTTTCAGGCGGGCACGCGCCTGCTCGGGATCTCCTGGGTGCACGGCTCACGCTACAGCGGCGGAAACGAGGCCCCTGGTCCGCTGACGCCCGCAGGACGTGAGCTGGTTGCGCAGATGCAGCGCCTGGGCTATATACTGGATGTCAGTCACATGGCTGAGGAGAGCTTCTGGCAGGTGCTGGAGGCCTTCCAGGGAACGATCATCGCCAGTCACAGCAACTGCCGCGCCCTGGTCAACACTCCCCGCCATCTGAGCGACGACATGATCCGTGCCCTCTGCGAGCGGGGCGGGGTCATCGGCATCGCGCTCTTCAACCGCTTTCTCTCCACAGAGTGGAGCCGTCAGAACCACCTTCGTCTCTCCTTGACTCATGTGGTCGCGCACATCGACCATATCTGCCAGCTGATGGGTAGCTCGGCCTACGTGGGGATCGGCAGCGACATCGATGGTGGCTTTGGGCGCGATGAGACTCCTGAGGAGCTGGACACCGTTGCGGACCTCCCCAGGCTGGCTGAGGCGTTGCAACACGCCGGCTATGGCCAGGACGACATCGTCCGCATTATGGGCGGCAACTGGCTGCGCCTGCTCGAACAGGCCCTGCCGCCTGCCTGACGCTGGCCTGCTACCGCTCTGCTCTCCCTCTGGCTATCGACGAGGGCAGGCATGACGTGCCCTCTACCTCCCTGCCTGCCCTCGTCGCTCCAGAGTGCTCGCCGGGCCGCATAACCTGGCATCCATCAGCGAGAGCTGTAAAAATCTCAGTCTCTGGTATAAATCGGTGGAGATTTTTGGAAAATTTGCCGCTTTCGCTCTGCTCACGCTATCATATGACAGGGTATCCTCCCTTGATGGGTTTCGCCAACCTGCGGCGAGAGAGAGAACTTCGTATAAGGATACAAAGAGGATTATGCAAACTGAAGAACAGAACCTGCGGCGACAGGATGATGGGGTTGCAGAGCACACAGGTGTGGCCCGCTTCCTGGCCGCCTGCCGACGAAGGCAGCCCGATGCCACCCCCGTCTGGTTCATGCGTCAGGCCGGGCGCTGTCTTGCTGAATACCGCGAACTGCGCAAGCGTTACGATATCCTCACGATGGCCAGAACGCCCGAGCTGTGTGCCCAGGTGACGTTGATGCCCGTCGCGGCCCTTGGCGTTGATGCCGCGGTGCTCTACGCCGACATTATGCTCCCCATTCAGGGCATGGGGGTCTCCCTGGAGATTCAGCCGGAGATTGGACCGATCATCCATCACCCCATTCGTACTCTGGCTGATGTCGAGGCCCTGCGCATCCACGAGCCTGAGGAGGCTACGCCCTTCGTGCTGGAGGCCATTCGCCTGGTGCGCCACGAGCTGGAAGGAAAACAGGCGGTGATTGGCTTCTCGGGGGCGCCCTTTACGCTGGCCTGCTACCTCATTGAGGGCCGTCCGTCGCGAGACTATGCCCAGGCCAAGGCGGTGATGTACGGCCAGCCCGTGCTCTGGCACGCGCTGATGGAGAAGCTGACGGAGGTGATGACGCGCTACCTGCTGGGTCAGGTGCGCGCGGGCGTGGATGCGGTGCAGCTCTTCGATAGCTGGGTGGGGGCTCTCGGTCCTGAGGCCTATCGGCGCTACGTGCTCCCTTACAGCCAGCGCATTTTTGCCGCCATCAGAGAGACGGGCACACCGAGCATCCACTTTGGCACCGGCAACGCCGCGCTGCTGGAGCTGCTCGCCGAGGCCGGGGGCGATGTCATCAGTGTCGACTGGCGCGTCAACCTCGACGACGCCTGGGCGCGCATCGGCTCTGGCCGCGGCATCCAGGGCAATCTTGATCCAACGCTCCTGCTGGCTCCCTGGGATGCCATTGCTGAGGGCATGCGGGATGTGCTGCGCCGCGCTGGCAATCGCCCTGGCCATATCTTCAACCTCGGTCACGGTGTGCCAGCCGAGGCCGACCCCGCGACGCTGCGGCGCCTGGTCGAGACGGTACACGAGATGACAGCTCGCTAGGGGGGCGGTCCTATCACGCCCACCTGTCCCGGGCCGATCCTTCCCGGGCCAGGCCCCCGGCGCGTCACACAAGAGAAGGAAGCAACACCGATGGAGAGTATCAAGCAGACAGGTGTGATCTTGATGACCTACGGCTCACCTGCCACCCTCGCCGACGTGGAGCCGTATATGACGAACGTGCGCGGCGGCCGTAAGCCGGACGAGGAGCTGGTGCGCGAGTTCCGCCGCCGCTATGAGCTGATCGGCGGCTCGCCGCTGGTGAGGATCACGCGCGAGCAGGCGGCCGCGCTGGAGGCTGAGCTGAACCGTCGCCACCCTCAAGGGCCGAGCTTCCACGTGGTGGCCGGCATGCGCTTTGCCCCTCCCTACGTGGCTGATGTGGCCCCGGAGGCGGCCAGAGATGCCCAGGTCCTGATCGGCGTGATCATGTCACCTCAGTATTCGCCGATCATCATGAGTGGCTATGTGAAAGCCCTCGAGGAGGCCGCGGCGCGGCTGGAACGCAGGGACCTGCTGGTGAAGGTGGCTGGGGACTGGCACCTGCAGCCGGACTTTGTAGAGGCGCTCGCTGGGCGCGTACGTCAGGCTCTGGAGCGCTTCCCGGAGGAGGTGCGCGCGCGCGTGCCGGTCCTGCTGACGGCCCACAGCATGCCGCGGCGCGTCGTTGAGCAGGAGCCAGACTACATCGAGGCGCTGAAGGAGACGGCGCGCGCGGTCGCGGAGCGAGCCGGCCTTGCGCGCGAGCGCTGGATGTTCTGCTACCAGAGCGCGGGCCATACCCCTGAGGAGTGGCTGAAACCGGATTTCGCCGATGTGATGCCGGAGCTGAAGGCGGCGGGCCATACACATGTCCTGGTGGCTCCGGTGCAGTTCCTGGCGGACCACCTGGAGATTCTCTACGATATCGATGTGGGCGCCCGTGAGCAGGCGGAGGCCGCCGGCCTGCAGTTCGCCCGCATCGAATCTTTGAACGTGGAGCCACGCTTCATCCGCGCCCTGGCGGCGGTGGTTGAGGAGACGCTGCGGGCAGCGGTCGGCGAGCTCCAGGCAACGGCCTGAGGTCCGCAAGGCCCGCGCCAGTCCTGCAGAGGAATGCTGGACTGTGGCTGCCAGCCACGAGCTCTGGCATTGCTCTGCTCTCCTGCCGCTCTGCTGCCCGATCGACTGGCTGGTTTGTCCGCACTTCTCTCTGATGGCAGCGGCAGAGCACGCCCTTCCTCCCTGTTTCTCTCTCTGCACAAGGCCAGGAGACGGTCGCTGGTGGCATCGGTGCAATCACCAGCTAGAAGAGGGCGTGATGTGTTCACGCTCCTCTTCATCTGCGCCACGCTGATGCACTCGAAAGTACTCGCAGGGTGACGAGACGATTGCTGGCATGACTGGCTGCGCTCTGCACCTGGTCCAGCCCCTGGTGGCTCCGCTCAGACGATGAGGACCTTCTCCAGCGTGCCGCTGGCGATAGAGCCGTCCGCGGCGCTGAGAGAGGCGAGCATCAGGACACCCTCCTGTGCACCCCCTTTGAAGTCACTGCTGTAGCTGAGGCTTGTCGAGAAGGTCGTCGCGCCGTTGCCGCTGGCGCCGTGCACCTGGGCCTGTCCGTTCTGTGCATAGAGGTGATTGAAGAGCTTGAGGGTGCCGATGATCCCCTCAAAGGCTTCGCCCTTGCCGCTCACCGTGACGGGACTCTGCAGGCGCGAGAGCGCCGCGGGCGCTGTGATGGAAAGGGTCGGGCTGGTCACTGCGGTGACCTCCCAGATGCCACCGTTGGTGTTGCCCTCCAGCCGCGCGAGCGAGACCTGAATGCTCCCTCCGCCGCGATGGGGACTCTTCACGGTGACGACGGCGTCCAGGTCGTGCTGACCGCCACCGCTGACGAGGGTTGCTGGTGCCGCGGGACCCCAGTTGAAGAGCTGCTGCGAAGCGGCCAGCGCCTGAGCCACCATAACAGCATTGAGCTTCCAGGGCTGCTGACCCTGATTGACCTCGGCCTGGTCGGCCTCGGCCTGATAGCGCGTCAGATCGGGGAAGAACGCGGGAAAGGCCACCTGAACGAGGGTCTGCTGGGCATCGGACCACTTGAACTCGCGGAAGAGATCCTGCTGCAGGCTGGCCTCTGGCTGCCCTTTGTTGACCGCTGAATTCTGGTCGACTTCAGCGGTGATGACGGTGTTGTAGCCGCTGATCTTCGCATCGCCGTGGTAGAGGCCGAGTAGCTGGAAGATCTGCTGCGGCTGCGCGCTGGTGATCTTTGTAAAGACGTGCACGTCCATGATGTGCCCGGTGCCCTGATAGGTCACGTCGACCAGCGCCTGCAGATCGGGCGTGCCCATCAGATTGGCACACTGCACCCGGGTGATGGAAGATTGGGGCGGGAGCTGCACCACGGTGGTCCAGTAGGATGGGGACTGCACCGCTGTGGGACAGGTTTGTGGGCCGAGCAAGACGCCCGGCGAGGGACTGGGACTGGCAGCGCCGGCCGTGGGCGAGGTTTTCACGGCAGCCGTCGACGTCCCGGGGGTCTGATTACTTCCTCCCAACGTGGGTACGCAGCCCACAAGGGCAGCCCCCAGAGCGATGATGAGCATGATGATGGCGCTTCTGCCAGAAGGCCGCGATCGCTGAGCTGACATGACTGCTACTCTCCTTCCAGAGGGGAAGCCTCTTTGCAGAGTTAGCATAACATGACCCGACAAGCAATGCTGTGGCAGAGATCATATGCTTCCTGTGGTCGGTGACCACTGCCCGCAATGCGCTAATGCCGCTCGACGTCTTCCTCCCGATCGGCTGACAGTGCACGAGCACACAAGACCACCAGCACTGTCCCCGCAGTTGAGCGGGTTCCCCACCATGCGCAGTGCCGGCCCCCTCGATAGGTGCTGAGCTGCCCTGCCTTGCAGCAACGAGAAGCGGTCCTGGAGGAGACCCCCAGCTTCCTGTCCTCAGCCCTTCATCGAAGGGCATAAACTTCATATGGCAGCTTGCTGTTCACTACTCGCTCCACTGTTTCAGCAGGCGCCAGAAAGAGCGTTATCGCCACCTCAGGGCCCTTTGTCGCCGACCTGGCGGTACTTTTCTCCCAGCCGGCGCACCATAGCCTGCAATTACATCCAGAACCACAGTACATAATACAATGTGTCATGGACATACCTGGCCTGAGATGGCCCGTTCAGATCATCATCACAGACAATCGAGCCTCACCAGACTCCTGCTACAGCCGAGCAGAAAACTCCAAAACGCCCTTTGCAAACCCGCTACGTTGTCATAATATATCTTCACAACTATCGATAGTTGTTACCATAATATGGTTACGAATAATCTACAATGTAAAACAGTGCTCTTCCAGGGCAATGATAAAGCGAGGTGAGAGCAGTTCCAGAGCAGCTTCAGACACGACAGCAGAGCTGCTATAGCTCTTCATAGCTCACTCGCATGGCAAATCGCGGACGCGCTCCATGGTCCCTCTTCAAGACGAGCCAGCGTCGTGTCGATCAAATACCAGTCTTACATGTTGTCTTTCCTTATTTTCAAGAAGGATAGAGCATGAAAAACAGAATTGTTTCTCGGCCCGAGGGATATGGTTCCCGTATCCGGGCGTATCGCGAGCGCAAGGGATGGACACAGGCACAGCTCGTGGAGCGGATGTCCATCCACTCTTCTGAGAAATATGGCCGGAAGATTTCAGAGGATCTCAGCAAGATCGCACGTTGGGAGCGCGAGGAACAGCAACCCACCGCCCACCATCTGCGGGTCCTGTGCGATGTGCTGGAGGTGACGCCCGCGGACCTCGGACTGTGACACCGCCGCGGCTCTCCGGGCCCACGGGAGCGCCGGTGCCATCACGCTTCAGCGGGGTGGGCGCGCTGGATGGAGCCCGTGCGAGCACGACCGTGATCACACTCACCCCATCCATCACGCCCCGATCGCGACGTCACGCAGAGGAGCGCGCAGGAGGCGAGGAGCGCGCAGAGGGGAGGTCGGGGGAGAGTCCTGGGGATCGGTAGGGAAGGGACAGGCACAGAGAGGAGAGAAGGCATGTGGCTCATCATACCTTTCGGACTCTCCCCCTCTCTCTATTCTTCTTGATCGGCTAGTAGCGTGATTACAATAGGGTTGTTTTCTACATGTTCCACCACGCCGGCAGATCTTCTCACGCCACTGCCGGAAATTAAGCGCGACATCTCTGACGAGAGTCACACCCACCAGGTCAGCCCGGGTCAGCCAGCTTCGCTCAATCATCCGGAGCACCACACTGCACCTCACGACCGCTACCTCAGGCAGCGGCATTCTCCCGCAGTTCCTACAGAGCGACTCCCTATCTCACATCTCCCAGCAACGACACAAGGGCCAGCAACCGCTTGCAGGCGCGGCCTCCATCGGCTATACTGGCAGTATGCTGAACGCTGTCCTTGACACACACCTCACGAGCGCAGAAGGAGGCGCTCCACGCAGCGAGCAGACCCGCACGTTTCACCTCAGCCTGGCCTTCACGGCCGAAACGGGTCGCACGACCGTCCTTCTCGGCGAGAGCGGCGCTGGCAAATCAACCGTGTTGCGCCTGCTCGCCGGTCTGTTGCGCGCCGAGCGCGGCGCCATCACCCTGGACGATGTTTGCTATTTCGACAGCGAGCGCGGCGTCTTTGTACCACCCCAGGAACGCTCCATCGGCTACGTCTTTCAGGATTACGTGCTCTTCCCGCACCTGACCGTCTTTGAGAACATCGCCTTTGGACTGCGCGCCCAGGGGATGGCGGGACGCGAGATCCGTCTGCGCACCGGAGCGCTCATCGAGCAGATGCGCCTCCATGGTCTGGAGGGTCGCCGACCAGGCCAGCTCTCCGGGGGACAGCAGCAGCGGGTAGCACTGGCGCGCGCGCTGGTGCTGCAGCCACGCCTGCTGCTGCTGGATGAGCCGATGGGTGCGCAGGATGTCCAGACGCAGCGCGAGGTACGCCAGGAGCTGCTGCGCCTGCTCGGTGAGATCCGCGTCAGCACGGTCTTCGTCACCCACAACCACCTCGAAGCCCTGCTCTTCGGCGACCAGATTCTGGTGCTTGACCGCGGCCAGGTGATCCAGCAGGGCAGCCGCCGCGACCTCCTGGAGCGTCCTCGCTCTGCCTACATCGCCGAACTGGTCGGGCTGAACTTTCTGCGTGGTCGCTTCGTCTTCCGCGAAGGAGAGACCATCTGCCATGTCGAGATCCTCAATGGCACGCGGCCCCTGACGGTCAGCGCCCTGATGGCCGCCGAGGAGATCAGCGCGGCCAGCCAGGCCCAGGAGGTCTGCGTGGTCATTGATCCTCGCAGCATCGCTCTCCACCGTACACAGCCTGAAGGCTCTGCCCGCAACCTGTTTACAGGCACCATTGTACAGATCCTCCCCCTGGACGCCGGCGCGACCGGCTCGCACGATGGACGGGTGCGCCTCAGTCTGACGATCGATCCCGCTCTGCCACCACTCACGGCCGAGATCACCGAGGAGTCGCTGCTGCGCCTGGGCCTGCGCGAGGGCGAGCAGATCTACGCCAGCGTTAAAACCACGGAGGCCCGCGCCTACCTCTGATCATCCGCTGGTCCCTCACCTCAGGCCGCCATGCCCACCGACAGCCAGAACCACCCTCGTCCGCGCCAACACTCCCGCTCCAGCCCGTATCATCGTCTGCTCCTGGATCGTTTGAAATGTGGCTTGTCACTGCTACTCCGTCTGCCTCGTACCTGGTCGCTGTCACATCTATAGTTGCTCTATCATATTTACGCACGCTTGTTTTAGCACTGCAATAGCCAATCCTGGCTATATTTCACTGTGTATCTGCATGCATCAATATATCTCATGCTATCATATCCATGTTCCCGCAGAGGTTGGACGTCCTCACAGGGGCGTTTCCATGCTTCGCGGTGCAGCAGAGCTTCCTGGAGCGGAGCCGGAGAAGCCGGAGCAGCCAGCAGAGCTACGCGCAAGAGGCTGACATAGCTGAGGAGCTGGCGAGTGCGGCAGAGGCTGGCCCCTGGAGGCCACTGTTTGGGGAGACTTGTAGGTTGTCTAATCAGAAGGGGTTACATGCAGTTACATACTGACGTTCGGAAGTACGTACAGCAGAACAACGGAGGTCGTTTCGTCAAGAAGTTTGGAGCCAGTTTGATGCTGGCGCTGGCCCTCGTGGGCGCGCTGTTCACCCTCAACGCGCAGGGGGCGCATGCCCAGGCCAACGCTGGTTGCTACACCGTCGTTTCCGGCGACACGCTCAGCGGGATCGCCGCACACTACGGTACGAGCTGGCAGACGCTGGCATCCGCCAACCACATCGCCAATCCGAATCTGATCTATCCGGGTCAGCAGATCTGCCTGTCTGGCAGCAGCGCCAGAGCGAGTGCGATCAGCACGCAGAGCCAGTCCAGCTCCAGCGCCGCCCAGGCCAGCACAGTGAGCGGTTCGATCCCGCAGATGATCTACCAGGTCTTCGGGCCATATGGGTCGGCAGCTCTGCGCGTGGCGCAGTGTGAGTCGAGCCTGAACCCGTCTGCGACCAATAGCTCGTCGGGCGCAGCCGGGCTCTTCCAGTTCCTGCCGAGCACCTGGGCAACAACATCCCAGGCAGCCAGCTCGCCCTACAACGCCGCGGCCAACATTCGCGCCGCCTATGAGGTCTTCTCACGCGACGGCTTCTCCTGGCGCGAGTGGTCCTGCCAGCCTTGAGGCACCTCTGCTTCCTACGTGGCACGCCGCCTGCTGACGTGATCAGGCCAGGATAGCCCACGGAAGGAAGCCCCGGCGGGGTCGCTTCTGGCGGTGCGGGTAGAATGGAGATCACCCGCAGATTCGGTGAAGATATGTTCGTCTCCCAAACAGAGCGCTCACGGAGTGTGAGCCAGTATCTGATTTGACCTGCTGTGATCGGCTCTGATCCGCGCCGCGCCGGCCCTGCCCGCGCAGGGTTCCTGGAGCCGGAGCAGAGCAGAGCCAGAGCGAGCAAGGCGGACGCAGCGATTGGGGACACGGCTCCCCGTTCGCTGCGTCTGTTTGTTTGTCAGACCGGGGAGCCAGGGGTACTGCCAGGCCAGGCGACGAGCACAAGGCGATGGCTGGCTGAGCGCCAGGCCTGGACTGTTGAGCAGATGCAGGCTAGACGGCGACGTTCGTCGAGCGGCTGTAGGGTTTCTCGGGGTCAATCAGCACATTGATGCAGGCCGGCAGACCGGAGGCGAAGGCGCGCTCGAGCGCGGGCCGAATCTCCTCGGGACGCTCGACGAGTTCGCCGTAGCCGCCCAGGGCCTCGACCATCTTATCGTAGCGAATGCCGGGCGCCAGCTCGGCCGCGGTGGCATGACCGATCAGCGCCTTCTGTGGGTGCTTGATCTGGCCCCAGGCGCCATCGTTGCCAATGATCGAGACCACGGGCAGCTTCTGGCGCACCATGCTTTCAAACTCCATGCCATTGAGACCAAAGGCGCCATCGCCGTGCAGGATGAGCACGCGCTTGCCCGGCCGGGCAAGCTGGGCCGCCATCGCAAAGCCCGTGCCTGTGCCGAGGGTGCCCATCGGGCCAGCGTCCAGCCAGTAGCCTGGACGATAGACGTTGATGACACGCCCGCCGTAGCTCACAATATCGCCGCCGTCCCCGACCACCGTCGTCTCCTCGTCGATGAAATCGCGAATCTCTTTGCAGAGCCGCAGGGGATGAATGGGCACTGCCTCGGAGTGCAGCCCGGCCGCATCGCGCTCCCAGGCCTTCTCTTCCACGCCACGAATGGAGGTCAGCCACTCGCGCGTGCCGCTGTACTGCCGGGTTGCCTCGGCTACCTGCTTCATGGCCAGGCCAACGTCACCGGCCAGCCCGACGTCGGCGCCGCGGTTGACGCCGATGTCCTCGCCGGCAAGATCGAACCAGATCAGACGCGCCTCTGCAGGAATGAGCGGCGGTTGCCCATGGTTGAGACGAAAGTCCATGCGCGTTCCCACGGCCAGAATGGTATCAGCGCCCTCCAGAGCCTTGCGGCGCGAGGCACTGAAGAAGAGCGGATGAGTGGGCGACAGACAGCCGCGCCCGGCGCCATTGAGATAGACTGGCGCCTGAATGCGCTCAGCCAGGAGGCGCAGCGGTTCGGCTGCATCGCACCACCAGACGGCGCTGCCCGCCATAATCACCGGCCGCTGTGCCTGCTCCAGCAGGGCGGCGGCGCGCTCGATCTGCTCCGCTGCTGGCACCACGGGGCCGGCCGGTCGGTAGGCGGCTGGTGTCCCAGGATCGGTCACCTGCTCGCTCTCGGCGAGATTGTTGAGGACATCCATCGGGATCTCTAGAAAGACCGGCCCGGGCCTGCCGTTCAACATCTGGCGAAAGGCTGCAGCTACGTACTCCTGGATGCGTGCGGTCTCGTGCACGGTGCGCGCCCATTTGGTGATCGGCCGTAGCAGGTCGATCTGGTTCATCTCCTGCAGGGCACCGCGGTCCCACAGGCTCAAGGGCGCGGCCCCGCCGATGACCAGCACGGGGCTGCCGGCTAGAAAGGCGTTGGCCACGCCAGTGACGCCATCAGTGACGCCGGGTCCTGCCGTCAGCAGGGCCACCCCGGGACGGCGTGTACACTTTGCCCAGCCTTCGGCCGCGTGGACGGCCGCCTGCTCGTGGCGCGTATCGACGACGCGAATGCCTTCGCGCACACAGCCATCGTAAATGGCGGCGATATGCCCGCCGCTCAGCGTAAAGACGACCTCCACGCCCTCACGTTTTAACATGTTGGCAACCAGCCAGCCTCCATGCGTGATGCTCAAGGTTCGCCTCCTTTATGGATGTTCGGATCTCTCAGCTTTGAGCTTCGCAGCGTCCTCCAGCGCGGAGCCTGCTCCCATGGATCGACGCCTCTACAGCCTTCTATTCTACCACAGACACGCCTGTGCTTTTTCTCACACGCCGGACAGGGGATGCCCAGAGCAAGGCTCTCTCCTTCCGATGCCGACGTGGGTATCACAGATCCAGAAGTGGGCAGAGCAGCAGGGACTTGAGTAGAGCAGGAGAAGGCAGGAATGCCCTGCCCCTTCGAGAACAGTAGCAGGGCAGGGCAGGGCAGGAACAGGAACAGGAAGTCCGCTCAGACGCGACGCAGGAGGCGCGTCGCCACGGTCCAGGCCTCAACTTCAGCCGGGCCGCGGGGAGCGACGTCCTGAGAGACCGCATTGATGTTGACAGCCCCTCGAGCCAGCAAACCCCTCGTCAGGGCGCTGGATGGGCTGGTCACGGACAGGGAGAGGTTATCAGCATAGCCATCGTTGGCACTACCGGCGAGACGTGTCATGGTGAGGGTCACCTGCACTTTGCGTGTGCCTTTGGGGACGCTTCCCTGAGAGGATCGCTGCAACAGGGATGTCTCTCCCTTGCGATCGGCTGCCATGACGGGGCCGATGTGCCCCTGACCTAGCACCAGTCCGGCGCTATTCTCAAAGCGAATGGTGAGCACAGCGTTGTCATCTTGCCCGGAGTAGCCACCGAGCCAGCCCGAGAGCAGGTAGTGAGCCGTGCCAGCATCGAAGATGGCGGCGCCTGCAGAGACATCGATGAGCTGCGTTCCCGTGGAGACGCTATCATCTGGCCCACCGCCAAAGAAGTTTTTGCCACGATTCGAGGGTCCCGGATCAGTAGGCTCCAGATAGCCACCGGAGGCGCCATAGGCAATCGAATCAAAATGACCGCTGGTCGTCCAGCCCGGGATGTTCTGCACGGGTGTCCCTCCATCCTGTGTGCCCGGTCCGCTCTCCGCATCCCCATTCACGATGAGATTGCCGCTGCTGAACGGCCCTGTCCCTACCCCCGAGGAAGGTGCACTCGGCTGGCTGACACAGGCTGCCAGCAGGGCAATGACCAGCCCGGTCCCCAGGCAGGCAATCACACTGCGCCAGCACATAACAGGTCTCGACATTTCTTCCACTTCCTTTCGCATAGAGCAGAGAGAGTCTGCCACCAGCTCCTGGCACCATCATACCCACTCCCTCCACGACAGACAGCCGGACCTCTCCTCAGCGAACGATCGGTATCCGCAGTGTCTGAGTTAGGGGCAGCGTGGGACGGGACACACCCCCCGCCCCTAGCTCCGTTGGGCTGTGACAGGACAGGCAGATCACAAACTCTGCAATTGATACGAACGCGGGGCCAGCACGAAATTGGCTGCTGACTTCTGGAGCGGAGCAAGTTAGCTTCCGGCGGGCATGGCTCCCTTGCCCTGGAGCCCAGACCTCTCACTTATAGCAAAGATGTGTCCCTATCTCCTCAGGTGAGACGGAGCCAGCAGCGACAGATCATAGGGGTACTGGTCTCGACAGGACGGCGAAGGGCGCGCTGGATCGAGCAAGCCGCTCCATTGGAGAGGCAGGGAGACAGGAGAAACAGACGAGATTCTCCTGCTGATCGGCGACAGACAGAACACGAGGAAAAGCACACTCTATGGGACACGGCTGATAAGCGAAGGCATCGGAGGACTCGAGCACTTCGCACGAAGAGGCATCTTCATTGAAGCCTGAGACACCACACGGTCCGGAGAGCAAGTCTCGTAGAGCGGCCTGCCAGACCGCATGAGGGGAAACAGGGATGGGCGACAAGGGACTCGAACCCCTGACCTACTGCGTGTAAAGCAGCCGCTCTACCCAACTGAGCTAGTCGCCCCCATCAGTAGAGACCCTCGGATCTGGCCGGCACAGCCGACCAGCCCCAAACTCGGTGCCCTCGAGTGGACTCGAACCACCACGCCCTTACGGGCACAGGCCCTCAACCTGCTGCGTATACCATTCCGCCACGAGGGCATCTACACTCAATCGCAAGAGAAGAAGGGAACCCCAAGCTCCGCCAGATCGCAGCCGGCGCGCGTTTCGCCAATGCCCACCAGCCCACCATCCTCAGGGATCACCCGGAGCCTGGGAGCCAGCGCCCCGGCCCGAGAGCATAGCCATCTGCGAGCAAGTAAGCGAGTAAGGGCATCGCGAGCGCGTGCCGGGCAGCGCCAGGGGATGCCAGAAAGTGCCCTCGAGTGGACTCGAACCACCACGCCCTTACGGGCACAGGCCCTCAACCTGCTGCGTATACCATTCCGCCACGAGGGCATCTATAAGAGATTCCGCATTGTATTGTATACCGACACTTGTGGTTTGTCAACGGTCAGCCCTCCTTTTTGGTACGCACAATCAACGTACTGCGTCCCACGAAGACAGGGCGATCGTCAGCATCGCGCCCCTCGGTCTCCAGCACCACGAAGGTCATCGCCCCACTGCGCCCACTGCGCTCGCGTACCTCGGCCACCCGCGCCACGCAGGTCACCTCTTCCCCAATCCGCAAGCGGCGCGTGTAGCTATAGGCCTGCTCCCCATGCAAGAGCTGCATCTTTGACATATCGATCTGAAAACCCGGCGGGCGGAGACGAAACGTCGTCGGGAACGTCGGTGGCGCATAGAGCAGGGGAGCTGCCCCCTGAAGGGCTGGATCTTCGGTGGCCTCCATAAAGCGCCGCACCGCCTCCTCGCTGACGACAAAGCGCTGAGGGGCCGAGGTGTCGCCAATCAGGCTCGGATCAATGGCCATGGCTGCTTCCTTCCTTTCCTGTCCATGAAGCCTGGTACAGCAGGCACAGCAGGGAATGCCTGCCTGTGCTGTCTGCTCTGCTCTAATTATACTCTCTCAGAGGCCCGGAAGTCTCCCCTGGGCCACCTCTGGTGGGGGAAGAGGCGAAGGGAGCCGAGCGTGGCCGCGCGACGCGCCGCGTGTGATGATCGCTCCGCTGCTCCTCATAGCCGCCCGCCAGCGGCAGCGTGAACCTGATGCAGGTGCCTTTGCCGGGCGTGCTCTCCGCCGTGATCGTTCCGCCATGCGCCGTGACAATGGCCTTGACAATCGTCAATCCCAGCCCGCTGCCACCACGCCCGCCGCTGCGGGCCCGATCGGCGCGGTAGAAACGCTCGAAAATGTGTGGCAGATCGATCGGATCAATCCCCACGCCTGTATCCCGTATCCAGACCGCCAGCATACGGCCCTCACGCTGCGCTCCCACCGTGATGGTGCCACCCGCCGGCGTATGGCGACGCGCATTATCGATCAGGTTGAGCAGCACCTGTGTGATGCGATCGCTATCAGCGAGCACCGGCGGCGTCTGTGGATCAATAGCGTTGTGGAGCCCGATCCCTGCCTGCGCGCACTCTGGCTCGATGACCGCCAGCGTCTCATCCACCAGCACCGCCAGATCGAGCGGAGCCAGATCGAGACGCGCCCGCCCCGACTCGAGCAGGGTCATATGCTGGATGTCCGCTACGAGCCGGCGCAGGCGCTGCACCTCGCGTGCGATCAACTGTGCCGTATCCTTGCGCGCCTCCTGCTCCTGGATCATCTCATCAGCGAGGGCTTCGCTGAAGCCCTGAATGGCCGTCAGCGGCGTGGCCAGATCGTGAGCGATATTGGCGATCATATCGCGCCGAATCTGATCCTGACGGCGCAACTCGGCCAGATCGGCCTCAATGCGATCTGCCATGGCATTGAAGGTCTGAGCCAATCGCCCAAGCTCATCATCAACCGGCGGCGGCTCCACGCGCTGCGCGTAGTCCCCCTCCTTGAGGCGCTCGACGGCCGCGGTCAGCGACTCCAGCGGCCGCATGAGACGACGAGCCAGCAGCAGACTGAAGACGATCACCGCCAGGCCAATCAAGAGACCAGCCAGCAGAATGACCTGTGTGACGTTGCTCAGAAAGCGCTGCGGCGAGGCCTCAGGCTGAGCAATAAGCAAGGCCCCGATCAGCCGGTGACCGCCCGTGGTCTGATCGTAGAGCGGAATGCTGACGTACAACCCTCTGAAGGTGCCACTCTGCATATGTCCATCGGCCTCGTTCCCCTGCAGGGCCTGCGCCGCGGAGGCGCTCAACGAGGGGTCTTTGCAGAAATCGGGGGCAAAGCCAGCCGGGGGATTGCACAGCAACTGATGGCCATGTTCATCAACCACCACCAGCAGAGCTGGCAGAGGGAAACGCAGTGAAAACGGCTGCCAGCGCCCACCAAGCTGATAGCTGTAGAAATCCTCTACGCCGCGCGCATAGGTCTGTGCGGCCTCCTGCAGCTCCTTGATCTGGGCGGTATAGTAGTAGTTGTACACGGCTGCAATCACCGCTACCGCCAGCACGACCACCGCTCCGAGCGCGACTGCCAGGTAGCTCAGCACAAGCTTCGTACGCAGGCTCAGCGCTGGAAACAGGGGAGGATGAGAGCAGGGAGCGTTGATCATGCGGGCGCCTCAGGCTCAAACTTGTAGCCAACACCCCAGACCGTCTTGATATTGCGTGGCGCTCCGGGGACGGCTTCGATCTTCTTGCGCAGCGTCCCAATATGCACATCGACTGTGCGTCCATCGCCCAGATAATCGTAGCCCCAGACCTTATTGAGCAAGACCTCGCGCGTGAAGACTCGCTCTGGCGCTGATGCCAGCACAACCAGCAGGTCGAACTCTTTGACCGTCAGCGCAACTCGCTGACCATTGACCTCGACGCGCCGCGCCGGAATGTTGATCACCAGCCCTGGATAGCGCAACTCCTCGCGCTCACTCGTGCGGCCCGGGCCCGCGGCACTTTCTCCTCCTGCGCCTGTGCTCTCCAGTCCTCCGCCGACCCCGGCACCCGCCCCTCGCTGCACCCCGGCCAGCGCCGTCCGTCGCAGAATGGCCCGCACCCGGCTGACAACTTCGCGCGGACTGAAGGGCTTGACGAGATAGTCGTCCGCCCCTAGCTCCAGGCCTGCAATCCGGTCCTCTTCGCCTTGACGCGCCGTCAACATCAGAATCGGCGTGTCCGCCCACGCACGGATCCGCCGACAGACCTCCATTCCATCCAGTGCGGGCAGCATCAGATCGAGGATCACCAGATCGGGCTTCTCACGGGCGTGCATCTCCAGACCCGCTACGCCATCCCCGGCAATGATTACGCTGTAACCGGCCTGCTCCAGATAGAGGCGGATCAACTGGGCAATATTGTTTTCATCTTCAATGATTAGAATCTTCATGGCCCGCCTCATAGATAGGGAGTAGAGTTGACACTATTTTATACCATGGATAGCATAGCGCTCGGTGGTCAGAAAAAGAACAATCAACTGTAAAGTTTTTGTAAGATGAGGAACGCGAGTATGCTCACAGGCCGCGAGAGGGCAAAGCGCACCTTCGCAGCGCTTAGCGCGGTCCCTCACCAGCGGCGAACGTGAGGTGGCCGAGGCGCTCCAGGGCAAGATAGGCTGCGGCGATCTGCCCCTGCACGGCAAAGTGTCCCGCATGGATCAGATCCAGCAGTTCACGCGGCGTGACCAGCAGATTCTCAATCACCTCCCGCGGGTCCTGCTTCGGCTCGCCGGTCTTCTCGACATCTCGCGCCAGGTACCACCAGATGCGTGTGCACGCCCCGGTCGGGTTGGCATACATCTGCGCCAGTAGCTCAATCTTCTCATCAGCTACGCTATGACCGGTTTCCTCCATCAGTTCACGCCGCGCCGCCTGCAGCGGATCGTCCTCCCAGGGATCAAGTCCCCCGGCGGGAAACTCCAGCACTTCCAGTCCGATGCCATGCTTGTACTGCCGATTGAGCAGAAAGCGGCCATCAGGGGTCAGTGGCACCACTCCGACCCAGCCGCGATTCTCGATGATATAGTAGTCCGGAATCTCCGTCCCATCGGGCAGGAGCACCCGCTCCCGCCGCACCTGTAGATAGGGCGTATCCAGCACGCGCTCCGCGGCCAGCGTTACCCACGAGCCATGCTCTTCCTCCCGCTCTGGCGGGCGCCGCTCAACATCCATACTCGTTTACAGAAAAGGGCCAGAAAGCCCCGTGTCTTTAGACCGGGGATGAATGGTCTCCGTCCCCTTGATAACGTATCTCTTTGTATTGTAATTGTACAAGAAAGATAGGAAACGATCCACACAGTTCCAGCTCACAGACCAGGCCAGAGCCTTGTTAGACGCCATGAGCAAAGCAGATGGTATCTCGCATACCGCCCTCGTAGAGATTGCCATCCGCGAAGCAGCCAAGAAGCGGGGTATTCGTGCTGATTCTGGACTACAAACTGCGCGTCAATCAGGCCCAACAGACTGCCATTGACGAAGCCATTCGCACCGTGCAGTTCATTCCCCGGATTGCTGTTTCCAGCGCGGCACGCGCTTCTCTAGAAAGGCGCGCAGACCCTCCTGGGCATCGTCCGTACGCATCACCTCGGCCAGATAGAAGGCATTTACCTGCCTGAGGGCCTCCAGACGTGCCCGCCCTTCATGCAGCAGACGCACCTGCTCATCCTCGTGCTCGGAAGAGAGGCCATCAGGGGTGAGCAGCCGCAGGTAGGGATACTGCCGGCCATCCGCAGGTGGCAGGACCCGCAATGCCAGACGCACCGCCGCCCTGGCATTGCGCAGCGCCAGAGCGCTCTGCTTGCGCAGGAGAGCCAGGATCTCCTCGAGGCGTGTGTCGATGGTCTCAGCGGAGACGCACCAGGTGGCATGGCCCAGCATGACTGCCTGCTCACCTGGCAGCCGCTCCGGGCTGCCACCGGTCCGCGCCTCGGGGATGAGCAGGGCAGCCTGGCGGGCCACCAGCACCAGGTCGGCTGCCTGCACCAGAATGGAGGCCGCCTCCGAGGGCGTCTCGCGTACCACGGCCAGCACGGGCTGCGGCACAGCTCGCACGGCCGCTGCTACACGCTCGGCCTCTCTGCGCAGCGCCACCTCATCGGCTATGCGGTTTCTCATGCGCTCCTCGGCTGGCTGCTCGCCGGCAGCAATATCCAGAACGAGGCACGTCAGCCCCAGACTGCTCTCGCTCTTGAGCGCCGCACAGGCGCTCCCCAGCTCCGAGAGCAGGAGCGCGCCAGGAGCAGATGTCAGCATCATGCGCACAGTCTGCGCCTCTGCCAGAATACGCAGCGCACGATAAGCCTGTTGCACACTTCCTCCCTGGACAGGGTTCTCTGAGACAGCCCTCGCGTCGTTCGCGCCCCGTCCCGTCAGCGACTCAGCGATCGAGCGGGGCCGTCTCGCCTGTCTCGCGCAGCTTGAAGCGCTGAATCTTGCCGGTCGCTGTCTTCGGTAGCTCGGGCACAAATTCAATCCAGCGCGGATACTTGAACGGAGCCAGGCGGCTCTTGACAAATTGTTGCAGCTCGGCCGCCAGCGCCTCGGACGGCTCATAGCCGGACCTCAGCACGATGTAGGCCCTGGGCTTGACCAGCCGATCGGTGTCGAAGGCCCCCACCACCGCCGACTCGAGCACGGCTGGATGCTCGACGAGCGCGTTCTCTACCTCGACCGGCGAGACCCACTGGCCACTGACCTTGAGCATATCATCGGCGCGCCCGCAATACCAGTAGTACCCCTCCTCATCTACATAATACTTATCGCCGGTCTGTATCCAGTGGCCATTGATGGTATTCTTGGTCTTCTCGTGCTTGTTCCAGTAGCAGGCCGCGATACTGTCGCCACGAATAAGCAGATTGCCGATCTCCCCTTGGGGCAGCGGCCGCCCCTCTTCATCGACGATGCGTGCCTCGTAGCCCGGTACGAGCTTACCGGAGCTGCCCGGCTTGATCTCGCCAGGCCGATTGCTGATGAAGATGTGCAGAATCTCGGTGCTGCCAATGCCATCGAGAATGGGCACCTGAAACTTCTCCTGCCAGCGCTTCAGAATATCGGCCGGCAGGGCCTCGCCAGCCGAGACACAGATGCGCACCGACGAGAAGTCGAAGCGCTTCTCCGCGTCCGGCAGATTGAGCATGCTGGCGTAGAGCGTGGGTACACCGTAGAAGATCGTGGGCCGGTAGCGCTCGACGACCTTGAACATGTCCTCGGCCAGCGGACGGCCCGCATAGAGCACGGTGCTGGCACCGACTCCAAAGGGGAAATAGAGGGCGTTTCCCAGACCATAGGCGAAAAAGAGCTTGGCGGCAGAGAAGGTGATATCATCCCGGCGAATGCCCAGAATCGGCTTCGCATAGCATTCGAGGCAGAAGCTCATGTCATGATGGAGATGGACACAGCCCTTGGGAAAGCCTGTGCTGCCGGAGCTATAGAGCCAGAAGGCACTGTCGTCCTTGCTGGTTCCCGCCGCGCTGAGCGCCGGAGAGGCGCGCTCGCTCCAGCGCGCAAAGTCATGGAGAGTCACGCGCTGGCGTCCGCCGGCCAGGCTGCTGCCGTCGGCCTCTGGCTCGAGGCCTACCACCACGACGTGGCGCAGATACCTCAATTGCGTCAATACCTGGCGCAATGGCGGCCAGAGGGCCGCATGAATGAGCAGCACCTTCGCGCGGCTGTCGTTGAGCATATAAATGTAGTCATCGGGGCGCAGCATGGTATTCAGCGGAATGGGAACTGCGCCCATCTTCATGGCGCCGAAAAAGGCCGCGGCGAACTGCGGAGAGTCGAGCAGTAGCAGGGCTACACGCTGCTCCATCTCCACGCCCAGCTCCAGCAGGCCATTGCCGACGCGATTGGCCATCTCCGCCACCTGGGCATAGGTAAAGGTCTGATCCTCAGCATAGATGGCAACCTTGCCACCGCGTCCCTGCGCCAGATTGGCATCCAGAAAGGCGCTGGCCGCGTTGAACTGGTCCGCAACAGTGACCGTCGGAATCTCCATGTGATACCTCTTTTCTCGCCGGTACGCGACACTCGGCTGAGGCGCCCTCCCGCACGCTCTCGCCGCTGCTGTCCAACCTGGACCGCTGGACGGAAGGCGCCTGACAGTGGCTAGCTCTACCATGCTGTATTGTATCAGATCGAGGCGTGGACTTCCTACCCACCTGGCAGACGAGCAGCGTTGCAGACCTCCTCAGGCCGCCTGAGCAAGCAAGGGACCTCAGGTGCCTTCCAGCACCAGATAGGAGAGAAACTCACGATTCCCTTCGCGTCCAGCGATCGGCGATTCGATCACGGCCCGCTGGCGCAGCGGGGTCTGCTGCGGAATCCACTCCTCCAGCTCGCGCAACACACGCTCATGGACCCGGGGATCGCGAATCACGCCAGCGCCTCGATCGGCCTCCTCTTTGCCCGCCTCGAACTGCGGCTTGATCAGCGCCACCACCCAGGCGCCCGGCGCCAGCAGGGGCGCAACGGCTGGCAGCACCAGGCGTAGCGAGATAAAGGAGACATCGATCGTCGCACAGTTCGCCAGCTCTGGTAGCCCCTCCAGATAGCGAATATTGACTCCCTCCATGACAACCACCCGCGGGTCGCTGCGCAGCTTCCAGGCGAGCTGGGCATGGCCAACATCGAGGGCATAGACGCGCGCCGCACCGCGCTGCAGGAGACAGTCGGTAAAGCCTCCTGTGGAGGCACCGACATCCAGCGCCACCAGCCCCCGCGGATCGAGGCCAAAGGCATCCAGGGCCTTCTCGAGCTTCAGGCCGCCACGGCTGACGTAGCGCAGCTCCGGGGCACCCACGTCGATATGGATCTCGGCCTCCTCGGAGATCTGCATGCCCGGTTTCTCCAGACGCCGCTCTCCAACATAGACGCGCCCCGCCATAATCAGGGCCTGCGCCCGCTCACGGCTGGGCGCCAGCTCACGCCGCACGAGTGCCAGATCAAGACGCTCTTTCCTGGCCATCATCGCCCTTATGAGTGGTAATAGATCAGCGTGCCCGCTCCCACCAGACCAACGTTCGCGCCGAGCTGGGCCATCTCGATGCTCACGATCGAGCGCGGCGCCTTCATGGCCCGCTGCTCTACAATGGCCAGCGCCGGCGGCAGCACCAGATCGCTCATCTGCATCACCCCCCCACCGAGAATAATTTTGCGGGGATTGAAAATATGAATCACATTGACCAGACCCACACCCAGTCCCTCGGCGGCTGCGGCGAGAATCTCGCGTGCCAGCCCCACACCCGCACGCGCGGCCTCGCCGACCGTGCGCGCATTGACTCGCTCGATGCTCTCTGGCGCTGCGGCCAGATGCAACTGACGCGCTGCATCTTCGTCAAGCGAACGAGCAAAGGCGAGCAGCTCAGCTCCCTGGCCGGCCGCAATGGCCTCGTTGGCGCGCCTGGCGATTGCCGTCCCTGAGGCGATGGCCTCCAGGCAGCCAGTATTGCCACAGTTGCAGCGCGGGCCATGCATGTCGATGGTCATATGCCCTAGCTCGCCAGCCGTGCTGCCAGCTCCCTCCAGGAGGCGTCCCTTGGTGATGACCCCTCCGCCGATCCCTGTGCTCACGGTCATGTAGACCATATCCTCGCTGCCCTGCCCGGCGCCAAACATGTACTCCCCCAGCGCGGCGCAATGGGCGTCATTCTCGATAAAGATGGGCACCGGAAACTGCTCCTTGAGAATATCGCGTATCGGGACGTTCTCCCAGCCGGGCAGATTGGGTGGTGAATAGATCACCCCGGTCTGATTGTTCAGGGGGCCAGGTGCCCCAACCCCGATGCCGGCCACCTTCTCCAGAGGCACACCGGCCTCCTTCAGGGCCTCACGAATGGCGTCGCAGATACGCGGAATCAAACGCTCCGGTGTCGCGCCTTCACCGGTCAGCAGGCCCACACGCGACAGCAGGGCAGCGCCTTGCAGCACCGCCACGCGCAACTGCGTTCCTCCCAGATCAACACCGACTACCAGGGGAAGATCCGCAGTATCAATAGTTCTTGTAGTGACTTGGTTCTCAGGCATAGGTATCGGCTTCCTCGCAGATCTAAGATGTATTCGTTGCCCGGGACGCTGAGAGGGGCGACAGACAACAGAGTTGAGGCGCCTTCGTGCAAAGATCACCAGCGAGGTTCTGGAGGCGCCATCTGGCATAGATGATACTCCATTTGCAGGCAGGCAACAAGTGATAGTTCTCGCTCCACCCGCCTCGCCCGCCTCGTGGCCGGTCCGCCCTATCTCGATGGCATACCGCTGGCGCTGCAAATCTGGTCCCCGTCGAACGTGTGAGCTAAGTGATGGGCACTATCACCAGCCATCACAACATGGGTCGGCTCGCGACTGAGCCTGGCTCTCCTGGAACGGTCTATCCTCGTCAACGACCCCCATGTCCGAGGGCAGGGGTTTGTCGCCTGGCGCGTCCTTCGACAAGAGGCGTATCAACTGACGCCTTTGAGAGACTGATGGCGGCATTGATGTCAGCGTTCATCAACATGCCGCACTTGACACAACGGAAGACGGCCTGACGCTTGCGGTTCTCTTTTGCACAGTGTCCACAGGCAGAACAAGTGCGGCTCGCATTGCGTGGGTCTACAAGGTGCAATGGCACGTCTGCAAGAGCGGTCTTGTAGGAGAGGAATTGACGGAGTTGCCCGAATGACCAGTTGGAATGGCGCGCATGCTGAGAGCGTCTCACCGTGCTTTCGCGTCTGCGCCGCATGGGCCTGAGTGCTTCAGGCGCCAGTCCCTGCCCGTTGGCTTCGGCAACAATCCGTCTGGAGGTGAATATGACACCAGAACAGCATACAGAAGAGCGTCCCTTCGGCGCTGGCTTTAACGCCGCTCTGGTGGCCGGCATCGTTGCCTCGGCCATCATGCTTCTGCTCAGCATCTTTGCCAGCGGCGTCTCGCTGCCGGAAAGTGTCGGCTCGGAGCTGACCGCCCTGATGCCTCTCCCGCTCTTCGAGTTCCTCCATCGTCTGATCGGCGACGACGCGAAACACTACCTGCTGGTCTGTGTGCTGATCGGACAGTGCCTGATCTTCGGGCTGGGTGGCGGAACGTACGCGCTGGCGCGCGCGCGCCTGCAGGGACGCGCCGGCAAGGTGACGCTCCACTTCTACGACGGCCTCCTGCTGGCTGGCCTGCTCTGGCTCTTCGCTGGCCTGGTCGTGCTGCCCCTGAGCGGCTCCGGCCTCTTCGGCGCGCGCCTCAGCATCGGCATGCTCAATAGTATGTGGAGTCTGGCGGCCAGCGGCCTGGTCTTCGGTCTGCTCTTCCCTCCCTGCTATCGCTGGTTCAGCGCCAGTTATATTAGCGCCCTGGCGGAGCGCGAGGAGCGCGCCAGTGGGCGACGCGCCCTGCTGCGCCGGGGCCTGATCCTGGCCGGCGTGGGCCTGGTCGGCGTGGCCGCCTGGCGCTTCATCACGATGGGCAACAATACCACCGCCATCACGATTCCTCACTTTAAAAGCAAGGTCGTTCCCCCGCCAGCGCCGAACTACGGTCCCTTCACTCCTGTGGCCCATCTCTCGCCCGAAATCACGCCCAACGACCAGTACTATGTCGTCTCCAAGAACCTCGTCGCTGATCCGACCGTCAGTAGCGCCAGCTGGAGCCTGACCATCGATGGCGCGGTCGAGCATCCCTATACGCTTAGCTATGAGGAGTTGCTGGCCCTGCCCATGCAACGGCAGTATGAGTCAATGATGTGCATCAGCAATGAGGTGGGAGGACCCTACATGAGCAACGCCCTCTGGGAGGGTGTGCGCCTGGCGGACCTGCTGGAGCGCGCTGGCATCAAGACGGGTGCCAGCAAGGTGGCGTTCTCCTGCGTCGATAACTACAGCGATAGCTTCCACCTGAGCAAGGCGCTGGAGCCTACTACCCTTCTGGCAGTGCGCATGAACGGCGTGCCACTGCCGCAGGAACACGGCTTCCCGGCGCGCCTGCTGGTGCCAGGAATCTACGGCATGAAGCATGGCAAGTGGGTGAACCATATCCAGGTCGTCAACTACGACTTCCAGGGCTACTGGGAGCAGCGTGGCTGGAGTGACGAGGCGGAGATCCGTATGACCGCGCGCATCGATACGCCGCTCGATGGCAGTGCACTGACGGCTGGCAGCCTGACCTACATCGCTGGCGTCGCCTTCTCGGGGAATCGCGGCATCAGCGAGGTCGATGTGAGCTTTGATCTGGGCCGCACCTGGCAGCGCGCCGTGCTCAAGCGCCCGCTCTCACCCCTGACCTGGGTGCTCTGGGAGCTGCCCTGGCGGGTGCCCACCCGAGGGGGCACCTACAACGTGACGGCACGCGCCATCGACCTCCAGGGGAATGTGCAGGACCCACAGACAGCGCCACCATTGCCTGACGGCGCCTCGGGCTACCACACGATTACCATCACGGTCCCGTAGGCCGAAGACGGTCCCAGAGCAGCGCTGAGGAGAGCGCCGGCGGAGGCTAACAGTCAACCTCAGTGACGGGCTGGCCCAGAAACGCGAGCAGCAGCCGGTTGACCTGCGCGGGCTGCTCCTGCTGCACCCAGTGCCCGCTATCAGGCAGATACTCGATCCTGAGCTGGGCAACGTAGCGCTCAAGGCCGTGCGTCAACTCCACGCTGAGGGCAATATCTTGCAGCCCCCAGATCAGCAGGGTCGGGGCCTGAATGCGTGCCGGCGCGCTGCGCCGGTAGGCGAGCAGGCCGCGCAGGGCCTGGCGATAGTAGCTCAGGGCGGCCCGCAGGACACCGGGCCTGCTCATGGCCTCCTGATACTTCGCAGTGACTGTGCGCGGAAAGGCCTCTTTCTGCAGGGCGCTGCCGCGTAACATACGCCCGATCTCGCTGGCTCCATGGCGCCCGAGCAGATACTCCGGCAGCCAGGGCAACTGAAAGAAGAGGATGTACCAGCTCATGCGCAGTTGCTTCGGAGAGCGCAGCTCGCGCAGCATGGCCGCAGGGTGCGGCGCGTTCAACACGATGAGGCGCTCGACCAGGGCCGGGTAGCGCGCAGCCACCTGCCAGGCGACCACGCCACCCCAGTCGTGACCCACGATGGTGGCCGTTTCATAGCCCAGCGCCAGAATGAGGGCCGCCACATCACGCCCCAGCGTCTTGAGATCGTAGCCCCGGCGGGGCCGGTCGCTTTCATTGTAGCCGCGCATGTCGGGCGCAACGACACAGAAGCCGTGTTCGGCCAGCACAGGAATCTGATAGCGCCACGAATACCAGAACTCAGGGAAGCCATGCAGCAAGATGATCAACGGCCCCGTGCCCTGGATCACATAGTGCAGACGGACCCCATTGACCTGGATAAAGCGATGCTGCCAGCTTGTATGTGGTTCTTCAAGCATACGAACAGGACCTTCCGCGCATACCCGCTCACAAGAACAACGCAGAACAATGCAACAGGGGCCGACGGAGCAGCACCAGCGGGCGGCGGAGC
Organism: Ktedonobacteraceae bacterium; assembly: GCA_042408965.1. Taxonomy (GTDB): domain Bacteria; phylum Chloroflexota; class Ktedonobacteria; order Ktedonobacterales; family Ktedonobacteraceae; genus Thermogemmatispora. The sequence continues at coordinate 55,452 of JBHOQN010000046.1, read as the reverse complement.
CAGGGGCCGCACCGCCAGCCATCCTGCGTTCCGGAGCGCCCGCTCTGGCCAATCTGAGCGGTCCGCTCCGGCCTGCTCAATCCGTCGCGCGATCGCCGTAGACGATGGCGCGCTTCACCTGCTCGATCAGCTCGGTGACAGGAATGCCGCGTGGGCAGGCGTCGGAGCAGTTGAAGATCGTGCGGCAGCGCCAGACACCATCCCGCTGGCTGAGAAGAGCCATGCGCTCGGCGGCTCCCTGGTCGCGGCTATCGAAGATAAAGCGGTGGGCGTTGACAATCGCCGCCGGTCCGACCCAGTTGGGATTCCCCCAGATCGAGGGACAGGACCCCGTGCAGGCGCCGCAGAGAATGCACTTCGTGCCCTCGTCGTAGCGTGCCCGCTCCTCGGGACTCTGCAGACGCTCTGTGCCCGGCTCGTTGTCGTAGGTGATCAGATAGGGCTTGATGGACTCGTACTTGCGGAAGAAGGGGTCCATATCGACCACCAGGTCCTTGATCACCGGGAAGCCGAGCATTGGCTCCACGGTCACCTTCTCACCCACGTCGCGGATCAGGACTTTGCAGGCCAGGCGGTTGCGGCCATTGATACGCATGGCATCAGAGCCACAGACCCCGTGGGCACAGGAACGGCGATAGGTCAGCGTGCCGTCGATGTTCCACTTGATCGTGTTCAGCGCATCCAGCAAGCGATCGACGGGGCCAGCCTCCACGGTGTACTCAGCCCAGTAGGGCTTCGCATCCTTATCGGGATCGAAGCGTTTAATACGCAGGGTAACGTTCATAACTCCATCCTTCCCTGTGAAAAACCTTCAAGCACGCTCTTCTTCGTCGAGAGGCGCCCCTAGTATTTGCGCTCCTTGGGCTTAAAGATCGGATCATCGACCAGAATCACATCTTTGTAGTCCAGGCGCGCATCGCAGGGCTGCTCGCCGCGGTAGATGAGGGTATGCTTGAGCCAGTTCACATCATCGCGCTGGGGATAGTCCAGGCGGTAATGGGCGCCGCGGCTCTCCTTGCGGGCCAGCGCACCGTGAATGGTCGCCACCGCACACTCCAGCAAGAAGCCCAGCTCAAGCGTTTCGACCAGCTCCGTATTGAAGGTCTTCCCCTTGTCCTGAATCTGCACCTTCTGGTAGGCATCCAGCAGACCGCTCACCGTCTCCATGGCCTGGCGCATGCCCCGCTCCTCGCGTTCGACAAAGACATGCTCGATCATCTCGTTCTGCAGCTCACTGCGGATGTGAGCCGCCGACTCGCCGCCCTTCGAGGAGTAGAGACGCTCCACCATCTCGCGCGCGACACCCTCGGGGTCGGGCGGGAGCGGCGCATGATCGTTCTCCGCGATGAACCTGGCGATATGCTTGCCCGCGCGTCGCCCAAAGACGATCAGATCCACCAGCGAGTTCGTGCCCAGGCGGTTGGCACCGTGCACCGAGACGCAGGCCACCTCGCCGGCGGCGTAGAAGCCCGGCAGCGGCGTCCATTGCGGATCGATCACCACGCGCCCGTCGATATCGGTCGGAATGCCGCCCATGGCGTAGTGGGCCGTCGGCTGGATCGGCACCGGCTCACGAATCGGCTCGATGCCGAGGTAGTTGCGCGCGAAGTCGGTGATGTCGGGCAGCTTCTCTGTGATCACCTTCTCGCCCAGATGGCGCAGATCCAGATAGACGTAATCCTGGCCATCGACGCCGCGCCCCTCCTTGACCTCCTTGACAATGCAGCGCGAGACGATATCGCGCGGCGCCAGATCCTTGAGCGTGGGCATGTAGCGCTCCATGAAGTACTCGCCGGCTCCGTTGAGCAGCTTCGCGCCCTCGCCGCGCGCCCCCTCGCTCAGCAGCACACCCACACGGTAGAGGCCTGTCGGATGGAACTGGTACATCTCCATATCCTCCAGCGGGATGCCGCGGCGGTAGGCGATGGCCATTCCATCACCCATGCAGGCAAAGGCGTTGCTGGTCACGCGCCAGGCCCGTCCGTAGCCTCCGGTCGCGAAGAGCACCGCTCTGGCATGAAAGGTGTGGATCTCGCCGGTGCGGATCTCCAGCGCCACGACACCACAGACACGCCCCTCGCTGATGAGGAGATCCAGCACCAGAAACTCGTTGAAGAAGCGCACCTGGTTCTTGATGGCACTCTGATACATGGTCTGCAGCAACATATGTCCGGTGCGATCGGCTGCGTAACAGGAGCGACGCACGGGGCCCTCGCCGTAGTTGCGCGTGTGCCCTCCGAAGCGACGCTGATCGATGCGGCCGTCGGGCGTGCGGTTGAAGGGGAGGCCGCGATGCTCCAGCTCGTAGATGGCATCGATGGCGTCGCGCGCCAGAATCTCCGCCGCTGGCTGGTCGACCAGATAGTCGCCACCCTTGACGGTATCGTACATATGCCACTTCCAGTGATCTTCCTCGAGGTTGCCAAGCGCGGCCGCCACGCCTCCTTGCGCAGCGCCGGTGTGCGAGCGCGTTGGATAGACCTTGGAGAGGACGGCTACGCTGGCATTGGGTAGCTGCATCGCCGCCATCAGCCCGGCCCCACCAGCGCCGACGATCACAACATCAAACTTCTGATACATAGATGCCTCTCTCTCGCTAATGGGTCACACAGGAAGCGCCCTGTAAAGCGCTGGCCACCGGCTGGAACGTCAGAATCGTAATGGTGCCCAGCAGGAAGAAGGCCAGCGTCGCCAGCCCTGTCAGTGACTGCAGGGCAAGACGCCAGCTCCGGTTCTGAACATAGTCGTCGATCACCACCCGCAGACCGTTCATACCGTGCAGGAGCGCCAGCGTGAGCAGCAGCCAGTCGTAGAGCCGCCAGAAGGGGTTCTGATAGCGATGGGCCACAAACTGGTAGCTGGTGCAGGCAACATCGGTCGTGACATGCATGAGAACGAGGTGAATGATCGCCAGAAAAATAAGCGCCACCCCGGAGATGCGGAAGAAATACCACGAAAAGGTCTCAAATCCGCTCCCCGACGGGCGGGGGCCATACCCGCTTGAAACACGCAGCATAGATGCTCTCCTCTTCCAGATCATCATAGGCGCGCCAGCGCGCCAGAGCGGAGCGATCGGCCAGCCAGCCAGCTCCGTTGCGGTGTCATCAGGGACAGGAAGGCAGGCGCCTCCTCCCTACATGGGTATGCTGACAGCGGCCTGCCCCGGCTGGAAAATGGGGGCAACCACAAAATAGGCCATCGGCAAAAAGGCGACAAGCGTCAGAATCACGACGGCTGCAAAGAGCAGACCCTGGTAGCGCGCGCCCCTCGGCCAGAAGTCGATCAATAGAATGCGCACGCCGTTGAACGAGTGGTAGAGCACCGAGCCGATGAGCGCCAGCGAGATGATGCGCACAATCGGGGTGCTGAAGAGCGCAATTCCCTCATTGTAGACGTCGGGACCAAAGGAGAGCAGCCCGATATCTACGATATGCACGAGCAGGAAGAGCAAGACGGCCAGGCCTGTCACCCGATGCAGGAGCCAGGACCACATTCCGGATTGACCTCTATACATGTACTCCTCGATTCTCAGGCGGGAGGCGGGGGAAGTAGAGGCAGTGCAGCAGGTGAGGGGCTATGAAGCTTGACTCTTCCTGTTCCAGTATACTGCTTCATCACTCCCTGTATGAAGCAAGCAGTGCTCTGAATGTACACGGCGTCCATTCACAGGCAGCCCTGGTCAGGACGATCCCCTGCGGCCGCCCTCCGCTCTCGCCTATGGTGTAGTGAAATGGGCCTCAAGCCAGAAAGCGCCGGCCAGGGGTCGCGCTGCGCGTCCATCCCTTCCTCGGCGGAGGAGAGGAGTCCCGGCGGTGCTTCTCTCAGGATTCGCTGACGTTATCGCATTGCCTATTATACTGCAGATGCAATCGCCGCGCAAATGGAGGCGCGGCCGCTGCGGGAGGCCCGCTTGCTCAGGCCAGCCAGTCAGTCAGTCGGCCAGCCAGATAGATAGACGATCAGCTCGGTGGAGAAGAGACCGCGCACCCTTCCTCTCCCCCAGGAATCGCGGCCGGCAGCGTCTCTGATAACAGAGCGCGCTGCAGCAGGGGCACCTGTCCCGGCCCGCTTCCGTGTAACCCGCCGACGTAGTAGTCAGCGTCACTCGATGGAGTATCTCTGCCAGATCCTGAGCAGCAGCCGGGCAAGGAGCACGTTGTGGGTATCGCGCGCGGGAAACGAGAAAAATACCATCTTGCAGCAGGACAGGATTCCGTGGATGTGCAAGAGTTTCAGACACTCTATGAAGAGAACCTCGCCCTGATCTATCGCTATGTCTATAGCAAGGTCGGGAACCGTGAAGAGGCAGAGGATCTGACCTCACAGATCTTTATCAAAGCGATCCGTGGCGTCGATAGCGAGCGCGGCCCGCAGAGCATCCAGCGCTGGCTCTTTCAGGTTGCGCGCACCACGATCGCCGATTACTGGCGTACCCACTATCGCGTGGTCATTAATTCCCTGGAGGAGCTGCTCGACGCTGGCTGGCAGGGTCCGATTGAGGAGGAACCTTCCCGGATCAACGAGCGCCCGGCAGAGCGTGTCCAGCGCATCCTGCAAGCGCTCCCCAGGCACTATCAAGAAGTGCTGATCTGCCGCTTTCTGTTGAACCTTTCGATCAAAGAAACTGCTCTGCGCATGGGATTGACAGAGGCGAATGTCAAGGTGCTGCAGTTTCGGGCCCTGAAACGCGCTGCAGAGCTGGAGAGCGTTGTCACAGGCTAAGGGAGAGATGCGATCATGTCAGAGGAAGATCAGGAGCGATTTGAGGACTATCTAGAGCTGGAGCGCTATATCTCGGAGTTGCAGGCGGAACGCCGGCCAGAGCCTCCGCTGGCCCTGACCCCGTTGCAGGCGCGTATCTACCGGATGGCGGCCTTCTTCCGCGCCGCGGCCCCCGGCGCCGCCACACCACGCCCGGAGTTCGTGGCCGATCTGCGCACTCGCCTTGAGCAGGAGCTGGAAGCCAGTGCGTGGGAAACCGCCGCCGCTCCGTCCGTTCCCGCAGCACGCTCCGGTTCCACCAGTGCTGAAGCGCCTATCTCTCCCGTCAGCCCGCCGGTGGCCCGTCCGTCGACCGGCTCCCGTTCCTCCCGGAGGCGGCCGCGCGTCTCACGTCGCTCGCTGCTGGCGAGCGGGGCCGTCGCCGCTGCCTCGCTGGCGGTGGGGGCCGGTCTCGAGCATGCCCTCGATCAGAGTCAGCAGGCTGCTCCGGGCCACGCTGGCACAGCAACGCCAACCACCGGCGCGGCCTACTCCAGCCTGATTGGCCAGGGTGTCCCCTCGGCCTGGCTCTTCGTGGCCGAGGAGACGCAGCTCGGCGATCAGCCCCTGCGCTTCGTGACCGAGACCGTCGCTGGCTACGTGATCCGCCAGGAGCAGGGCTACAACGACCAGGAACAAGGAGTGGCCGCCTCTGCTGGAGGCTCGCAGGTCATCGCCTTCTCGGCCGCCTGTACCCATATGGGCTGCCTTGTGGGGTGGCAGGAGAGCGATCACAAGTTTCATTGCCCCTGCCACGGCGGTATCTTCACAGCCAACGGTCTGGCCGACGCCAGCGCCGGTCACCTGCGTTACCTGGCTCCTCTGCCCCGACTTGACACCAGAATTGAGGGTGGTAAGATCTACGTCAGGGTACCAGTATCAGGAAAGAATCCGTGAAACGCAACCTGCTCGTCATCGCGCTCGGCCTGCTCTTCCTGGCCGCACTCACCTGGTTGGGAACGCTGCTGACCAACATCACGCCGTCACAGCCGACGCCTCAGGTGCAGACCGCCAGTGCCGGCCCCTACCAGGTGACCCTGCAGGTCAGCCCCGATCCGCCGCTGACGACCCAGCCGGCCACCCTCTCGCTGCAGATCGTAGAGGGTACGACCGGTGCAGTGGTGAGCGATGCGCACGTCTTCTTGCAGGGCGCCATGGAGACCATGGACATGGGGACCGCTCAGGTCGAGGCGCGCTATGCTGGTGATGGCACCTATCGCGCCAGCGTGCAGTTCTCGATGAGCGGCCCCTGGCAGCTCCAGATCGTCATCAGGCGCCAGGGCGTCCCCGCCGTCAGTGCCCAGTTCGATATCACCGCTCAGTGAGGCGCTCAGCAAGGATATGCCGTTGTAGCTGGCACGGACTCAGCACCGCGCCCTTTGAAACGGGCAGTCAGGTCGTACATCCCGGAGAAGGCCCCCCTTTCCTCATCCTGGGATTCACGATCTGAGGCGCGGGAAGGTGGCGACCCTGCCACGCCTGCCCTTGCTGACGCTCCCGCCGCGTCTCTCGAGGCCCACGCTCCTCTGCTGCAAGGCTCGACAGGCCCCAGGAGTAACGCCAGGGTCCTGCTGGCTGGCCGCATGACCGCTGGTTCGGGTCGCGTGCGCACCCGTGACAGTACGTGCTCCCGATGCGCTCCTCAAGGGGGGATCTCGTCAGCCAGAGCCGCAGCGTGATCCGCGCCTCGACGATCAGCCAGTTTCCCAGGGGAGAGACGACGGTCAGCAACGGCAATCAGCTCTGGATCTATGATCCCACGCACCACGTCGTCTACGAGGGGAGCAGCGGCAGCACCTCCGCAGCCTCACCCTTCGGCACCAGCTCCAGCGCCGAGAATCAACTGACCCTCAACCTGATCCAGCCGATCTTCAGCCAGAGCAACGCCAGTAGCCCGACCTCCACCAGCCTCAATGGCCGCAGAGCCAGCGTCGTCCACGTGACAGGACGCCCGTCTTCCAGTGGCACCGCGCCGGACTACTCTGGCGATGTCTACATCGATCCCAGCAGCGACCTCCCGCTGAAGATGGTTCTCAACCTTGAGGGCTTCGCACAGGTTGATCTGGATTTCTCCCTGCTGACGCTCAACCAGACCCTTCCCGCAAGCCTCTTCTCCTTCACTCCGCCCGCGGGCACCAGGGTCGCCTCTTTGACACAGGTCAGCGCCACTCCCACTGGCAGCACGTTGACCCTGGCCCAGGCGGAGCAGGTGGCTGGCTATCACCTGCTGAGCATTCCGTCCGGCCAGAGCAGCTATCAGCTCGAAGGTGTGGACGTCGTGGCCGCTCAGAGTGGTCAGGTCTTCGTGCTGCACTACGTCTCAAGTGACCAGAGCCAGAGCTTCTCCATCATCGAGGGGAAGGGGCTGGCTAACGAGGCGCTGCCGGCAGGTACAACCCTCTCCCTGCGCGGCACCACTGCAACCTACTCCACCAGCAGCGATAACCCCACGCTGGCCTGGAAGGAGCAGGGCCTGGGCATCCGCATCAGTGGCGACCTCGACGAGCAGGAGGCCCTCAAGATCGCCAATCTGCTGACCTGATCTGATCTGGCCTGGCTAGCTCCTGAGAGCGACCAGCAGATCGCGCTGTTTGATGACGCGATCCACGCTGTGCACGAACTGCGTATACGGCGGCTCGTTGCGCACCTGCAGGTTGCTGAAGCGCTCGACCAGTTCGACCAGGAGCGGCCGTTCGAGGCGCGTGGCGTTCCAGGCGAAGGCCAGCGTGCCTCCAGGCAGGAGCAGGCGCTCCCAGGCCGGTAGAGCGCGCCGCAAGAGCGTGGTGACCTCACCGGCGTGCTGAATGCCGTAGGGGAGATCCGTGACAATGGCGTGCACGTGCGCTCCCCCCGGCAGATCGCGCAGATGCTGCTCGGCCTCACAGCCATCTCCATGCGCCAGCACCAGCCAGCGCCGCTCGTCTCCTGAGCGCACCTCGAATTGATAGCGCCGGCCGCTGCGGCGCCGCTCGTCCATCTCCTTGAAGGCGATCCGCTCACCGCTCAGATACTGCCTGACAAAGACAGCCGTGGTCTCGACATCCTGGCGCTTCTCCTCGATGCCGAAACTATCGTAGCCAGCCGCCAGGGCCACAAAGAGGGTCGTCCCTCCACCAGCCAGCGGGTCAAGGATGCGCAGCCGCTCCGACGAGCTGGCGTAGGCTCCGGCGAAGAGCGCCACATTCAGCAGGACGCGCGTGAAGATCTCGTTGGTCTTGCCCCGGTAGCGCCTCACCTCGGCGATCTCTGGAGAGATAAAGGGGGTCCATAGTGGCTCCAGGGGCCGCAAAAAGGGTCCCTCTACCTCGCCGATGCGCGCATGATACTCGTAGACCTCGCTGATGGAGCCGAGGCGCCCGAGGATGGCTAGCAGCTCAGTGGGGGCGGGGCCAGCCAGCGCCTCCTCCTTCTCAGGGCACTCCACCAGCAGATAGCTCTGCCCCCCTAGCGAGATGCGTTCGAGGCGCTTGATCGCCGTTCCCGCCGGACTGGCCAGCAGCTCTGGCACTGCCAGCGCCTCGACCACGTTGGCATACTGATTGCTGCGCTGCGGCCTGATTTTTAGTGCCAGTCTCATGGGCCGTAGTATAGCACGCGCGAGGGCGTTTGTCTGCCAGCGAATGCCGTGACAGGCGCGTCAGAACTAGCTAGAATAAAGAGGGACCTGTCTTCTGATGATCAGCGCGGCGCTCAGTAGTCAGTAGCTCTGTTGAAGCGCCAGCGCCTTGCAGGCCTTTTCCAGGGAGGAGCACCATGCATATTGTTGATGTTGCCCACATGCGTGAACTCGAAGCACGAGCCGATAGAGCCTATGGCCTGACGAGCACTATCCTGATGGAACATGCCGGCCAGAGCGCGGCGGAGCTGCTGGCCGACTACACCTTGCGTCATCAGCGCCGGCCGCTCGCTGAAAGCGAGCTACTCTTCTTGATCGGACCCGGCAACAATGGCGGCGATGGACAGGTGATGGCCCGCCACCTGGCTGCGCAGGGTGCGCGCATCAGCCTCTACTTCTGGCGGGAGCAGCGGCTGCTGGTGGCAGGCCACGAGATCGCGGCGCAGGAGCGTGCGGCCGAGCTGGAGCATGCGCTGCAGCGTGCCGACTACGTCATCGACGCCCTGCTGGGCACGGGCCGTTCGCGTCCCCTGCCCGACGATATGCGCGCCCTGCTGGCACGGGTCCAGGAGGAGCGCCAGCGCCGTCCTACGACCCTGCGCGTCGTCGCTATCGACCTGCCTACAGGGGTGAACGCCGACAGCGGTGAGGTCGATCCCGGCTGCATCCCGGCCGATGTGACGATTACCCTGGCCTGCCCCAAGCAGGGCTTCTTCTTCTTTCCGGCCCGCAGCTACCTGGGGGAGCTGCTGGTCGGCAGCATCGGCCTGCCTGCGGAGCTTGAGCGCGACCTGCCCGACGAGATGCTCGAGGCGGAGCTGGTGCGACGCCTCCTGCCAGCGCGCCCCCTCGACAGCAACAAGGGGTCCTTCGGGCGCGTGCTGCTCTTCTGCGGCTCACCGCCCTACCCCGGCTCGGCCTACCTCGCCGGGAGTGCGGCCCTGCGCGTGGGGGCCGGTCTGGTGACACTGGCGGTCACCCCGGAGATGTGGCCGATCTACGCCTCCTCACTGCATGAGGCCACCTACGTGTTGCTGCCCACCGGCGCATCTGGCCGCGAGAGCGCCCATACCCTGCTGGAGCACCTGGCCGGCTACCGCGCGCTGCTGATCGGCCCCGGCCTCGGGCAGTCTTCCTGGGCCCGCGAGGCCCTGCTGAGTATCCTGGAACACCTGCGCACGCTGCCGGCAGAGCAGCGACCGGCGCTGGTGATCGACGCTGACGGCCTGAATATCCTGTCCGCGGAGGAGCGCTGGTGGACGCTGCTCCCACCGGACACCGTGATCACACCACACCCCGGCGAGATGACACGCCTGCTGCAGGGCCAGAAGGTGTCGGGCGGCGGCATCGACCGACTGGAGGTGGCACGCCGCAGCGCCCGCGACTGGGGCCTGACCGTAGTGCTCAAGGGTGCCTGCACGCTGGTGGCCCACGCCGACGGCCGCCTGCGCATGAACTGGGAGAGCAATCCTGCCCTGGCCAGTGCCGGCACCGGCGACGTGCTGGCCGGCATGATCACTGGCTACCTGGCCCAGCGCCTGGACCCCTTCACCGCCGCCAGCCTGGCGGTCTACCTGCACGTGGCGGCCTCACAGCTCGTGAGCGTCCGTTGCAGGGACGCCGGCCTGCTGGCCTCAGATCTCTTGCCGGAGATCCCCGCTGCCAGAGCCAGGCTGCTCCAGAGCGAGTGAACAGGCAAGACGCGGCAGGGCGGAGAGCGAGGCAGGTCCCCTCAGACCTTAGAGCACGCTCTCGCCCTGCAGGGCAGCTTCGTAGGCCTCCTTGAGCCTGGGTACCGTCTGGTAATGCTCCAGCTCAGTGGGGCGAATCCAGCGCATGGTCAGGGCTTCCCAGTCCGTGTGAATGGCCTCAGGTGTCAGCACCTCGAAAAGGAAGGGATGAATAGACCAGTGCCGGCCAAGCTGAGGATCAAGGTGCTCGACCACAGCTCCACGCCTGAGTAAACGCACCTGCTGACGCTCAAGGCCGGTCTCTTCGCGAATCTCCGTGTAGGCCTGCTCCTCAGGAGTCACTCCTGGCTCGATAAAGCCACTGATGCCGGCCCAGCGCTCGCGGTAACTGCCCACACGCTGGCTACGCTGGACGATCAGCAGCAGCGGCTCGCCACGCTCGTCGCGCTGATCGAAGCGCAGAAGAAAACAGGTGACGACGTCGGTTGGACGAAGCTGAACGGGGGTGCTCCCCACGGGTGGCTGGCACTGGCTCATGGCTGGCTCCTGTCTTATCCTGGTTATGGGAAACTAGAAGCCGTCTGCAGTCCACTGGAGAAAGAGTCGATCTTCTCAATGCAGCGTTCTTGACAGCCTCTCGACGCTCTTATATAGTATGCTCGGCGTACTATACGCCTTCTATATAGTATACTTAGCATATACCGTCTCTCGATACGATGAAACATTGCTATCGGTCACCACAAGCCCGACACACGGGCCTGTTTGCCTTTCTATCACTCTGGAGGTAGGCTGACGTGTCGCCGACCATTATCGTCATCCTCACAGCGGGCATCATCCTGGCAGCGCTGCTTGGGGCCGGGATCGCGCTGGTCATCGGATACCGTCTGGGGGATGCCCGCAATAAAAGCGAGTTTGAGGAGCGTCTCCGCCTGGAGAAAGAGGCCAGCGAGCGACTGCTCCTGGAAGTGCAGCAGCAGCAGCGCGAGGCGTTGCGCGAGGCGCGCGAGGAGACAGCGCGTTTCCGGGCCACCATTGAGAAAGAGAACGCCGAGCGGCGCGCCGAACTACAGCGCCAGGAGCGCCGGCTGCAGCAGAAAGAAGAAAGCCTCGAGCGCAAGATCGAGGCTTTTGAACAGCGCGAGCGCAAGCTCAACGCCCGCGAGCGCTCCATAGAGGAGCTGCGCCAGGAAGCCGAGAACCTCAAACGGCAACAGCAGAGCGAGCTTGAGCGCATCTCTCACCTGAGCGAAGAGGAGGCCCGCGAGCTGCTGTTGAGCCGCATGGAGAATCAGGTGCGAGCCGAAGCCGCCAGGCGCGCACGGATCATCGAAGAAGAGGCGCGCGAGGAGGCCGAGGCGCGCGCGCGCGAGATCATCACTCTGGCCATTCAGCGCTGCGCCTCGGATCAGGTAGCGGAGGCCGTCGTCTCCGTCGTGCCGCTGCCCAATGAGGAGATGAAGGGGCGCATTATCGGGCGCGAGGGACGTAACATTCGCGCGCTGGAGGCAGCGACCGGAGTAGACCTGATCATCGACGATACGCCGGAAGCGGTCATTCTCTCGGGCTTTGATCCCGTGCGCCGTGAGGTGGCACGCCTGGCCCTGACCAGGCTCATCATCGATGGCCGTATTCATCCCACGCGCATCGAGGATGTCGTCGCCAAGGCGCAGCAGGAGGTCGAGACCATCGTGCGCGAAGCCGGGGAGCGCGCTGCGATGGAGGCCAACGTCCATGGACTGCAGCCAGAGCTGCTCAAGATTCTCGGCCGTCTTCACTTCCGCACCAGCTACGGACAGAACGTGCTCGCGCACTCGGTGGAGGTCTCTATTCTGGCCGCAACCATTGCCCACGAGCTGGGAGCCGATGTCAACGTCTGTAAGACAGCCGCCCTGCTACACGACATCGGCAAGGCCATCGATCAGGAGGTTGAAGGACCTCACGCCGTCATCGGCGGAGAAATCGCACGCCGTTTTGGCAAATCCCCCAGGATCATTCACGCGATGGTGGCCCACCACGCCAGCGAGATGGAGCCTCAGACCCTGGAGGCTGCCATCGTCCAGGCCGCTGACGCCATTTCGGCCGCCAGGCCCGGCGCGCGGCGCGAGACTATCGATCTCTATATCAAGCGCCTGGAGGCGCTGGAGAGCATTGCCAATGCCTTCCCTGGCGTCGAGAAGTCCTTTGCCATCCAGGCGGGACGCGAGGTGCGTATCATTGTGAAGCCCGAGGAGATCGACGAGTACGGCGCGAACCGGCTTGCCAGCGAGATCGCGCACAAGATTGAAGAGAGCCTCGATTATCCCGGCCAGATCAAGGTCTGCGTCGTGCGTGAGACGCGCGCCATCGATTACGCCAGATAGGATAGCGAGGTCTGGAGGAGCTATGGCTGTCTACGCGATCGATCTGCACACGCACTCAACGGCCTCGGACGGACTCTACGCGCCGGCCACGTTGCTGGAGCAGGCCTACGAGGCAGGGGTGCGCGTGCTGGCCCTCACCGATCACGATAGCACCGAGGGAGTGGAGGAGGCCGCACGTGCCGCCGCCCGGCTGGGCATTGACTTCATTCCCGGCGTCGAGATCAACACCGATGTCTCGGCCGGCGAGGTGCATATCCTCGGCTACTTTCTGGATTATCGGCAGGAGGAGTTCCAGAAGACGCTGCAGATCTTACGCGATGCCCGTGTGCGCCGTGGTCAGCGCATGGTCGAACGGCTCAATGAGCAGGGCATCGCCATCTCCTGGGAGCGCGTGAGGACGCTCGCCCAGGGCGCTGTCGGCCGGCCGCATGTGGCGGAGGCTCTGGTTGAGGCTGGCTATGCGCAGAACGTGCCCGATGCCTTCGAGCGCTATCTGGCCAGAGGCCGTCCGGCCTATATTCCGCGCTATAAGCTCTCGCCAGCCGATGCTGTGCGCCTGATCGTCAGCGCCGGCGGCCTGCCTGTGGTCGCCCATCCCTTCGAGCTGCCCGGTCCCGCCGAGCTGCGTCGCTGGCTGCCCACGCTCTGCTCGCTCGGCCTGGCCGGACTGGAGGTGTACTACGGCCCCTACACGCCTGAGCAGGAGCAGGTGCTCCTGGAGCTGGCGGCCGACTTCGCGCTGATTCCCACGGGCGGCAGCGATTATCATGGCCCTGGCATTCATCCCACGCCGCTGGGTGGTCACGCCGTTCCAGCGGAGACGGTCGAGCGGCTGAAAACAGAGGCTGCTGCGCGCAGGACGCGAACACCGCCTCCCTTTGTGCTGCCACAGCCCGCCGAGGAATCAGCTTCATGACGACCTCATCACAGATAGGAGGCAGACAAAGGTTTGAGCCAGAAAGAACCCACCAACCGGGGACGTAGACTGCTGCGCGATGCCCTTGAGACCATTGCGCTGACGTTGCTGCTGCTGCTGGTCGTGCGCATGGCAGTCCAGCACTACTACATCGACGGTCCGAGCATGGAGCCAACCCTGCACAACCAGGAATATATCCTCGTCGACAGGCTGGCCTACCTGTTCCATCCACCTCAGCGCGGCGATGTCATCGTCTTCCACTACCCTCATGATACGAGCATTGACTACGTGAAGCGCGTCATCGCCATCCCCGGTGACACCGTGACCGTCATCGGGCAGACCGTCATCGTGGACGGGGTCACGCTGCACGAGCCGTACATCAACCCGAATGATCCGGCAAGCCTGGCGACCTATCCTCCGATTCGCAATATGGTCATTGGTCCAGGTCAGTACTTTGTGATGGGCGATAATCGCGGCGATAGCTCCGATTCACGCCAGTGGGGCACCGTGCCAAGGCAGGACATTGTGGGCAAAGCGGCCCTGGTCTACTGGCCGCTGGGAGCTAATAACTTTGGCCTCCTGCCCGACGCCAGCAGCGTTTTCGCGGGAGTGAAATAAGGCGGGGCGGCTCGCCAGCAGCCAGGAAGAGGAGCAGCGCAGGCTGGCAGCGGCAGGGGGGCACGCCGGGGTCCCAGCCGCCCAGCCTGCACCACGTTCACCAGCTATGCAGGGCCGCACGGCGCGCACTATCACGCCAGCGGCTGCGGGCCTGCGCCTCATCGTGGTCGGCCGCCACACGGCGCAGCAGGCGCTCCTGCTCCACTTCACGCTGCATGAGCACGGTACCGAGCAGGGCCGCGACCTGCTCAGGCGAGAGGCCAGCCTCCTCAGCCGCACGCTCCTCAGCCGGTGTCGAGGCCGCACGCTGCAGTGGCTCCCACTCCTCGGCGATAAAATCCGTCGAGAAGTCGCCGGTGATGAAGCGCGGATGCTCCATCAGCCAGCGCGCGAACGGCAACGTCGTCGGCACCCCGATGATCTGGTACTCCTGCAAGGCCCGTCGCAGCCTGGCAATCGCTTGCGCGCGATCCTGACCCCAGACAATCAGTTTGGAGAGCAGGGGATCGTAGAACAGTGGGACGCGCAGACCCGGATAGAGGCCGCTATCGACGCGCACCCCTGGACCCGCCGGCTCCTGCAGAGCCAGCACCGTTCCGGTCGCCGGCAGGAAGCGGTTGGTGGGATCCTCAGCCGAGATGCGACACTCGATGGCTGCACCGTGATAGCGTACCTGCTCCTGCGAGAAGGAGAGCGGCAGCCCGGCCGCAACGCGGAACTGCTCCTGCACCAGATCGATGCCCGTGCGCCACTCCGTGACCGGATGCTCCACCTGAATGCGCGCGTTCACCTCCAGAAAATAAAAGTCGCGCTCGGGACCCAGGAGAAACTCAGCGGTGCCAGCGTTGACATAGCGAATGGCGCGCGCCAGCCGGACCGCCGCGTCGGTGATGCGGGTGCGCAGCTCCTCGTCAAGCACCGGCGAGGGACTCTCCTCTACCAGCTTCTGATGCCGCCGCTGGATGCTACATTCGCGCTCTCCCAGATGGACCACGTTCCCATAGCTGTCAGCGATGAACTGCACCTCGATATGCCGCGCGGGATAGACGGCCTTCTCCATGTAGACACGCCCATCGCCAAAGGCACTGCTGGCCTCACTGCGGGCCGTGCGCAATGAAGAGAGCAGATCGCGCGGATCGCGCACAAAGCGAATGCCCTTGCCTCCACCACCAGCCGCCGCCTTGAGCAGCAGCGGATAGCCCAGGCGCGCCGCACGCTCCTGCAGCAGGGCCTCGTCATCTTCATCAGCCGAGGCGCCTGGCACGATCGGTACCCCCACCTCTTGCGCTGTCCGCCGCGCCGCTGTCTTCTCTCCCACGGCCCGTTGTACCTGCGCCGATGGCCCCACTACAATCAATCCTTCTGCCTGGCAGGCCTCGACAAAGGTCGCGTTCTCCGACAGAAAGCCATAGCCGGGATGCACCGCCTGCGCCCCCGCCCTGCGCGCTACCTCCAGCAGACGCGCTATGTTCAGATAGCTCTGTGCGGCCGGCGCCGGCCCGATATGGTAAGCCTCGTCGGCCATACGCACGTGCAGCGCTTCGCGATCCACATCACTGTAGACGGCCACGGTGCTCAGCCCCAGCTCGCGGCAGGCGCGAATAATGCGCACCGCGATCTCCCCACGATTGGCGATCAGAACCTTCTGAAAGGGCCAGCGGCTCGCCGAGAACGTATCCATGCTGGAAGAACTCCTTGATCGAGATCGATGTTGCGTTTCGTTTACCTCTTTCAGAGAAGTATAACACCCTATGCTGCCAGTCCACTACTAGGAAAAACAGGTCAATCTGTGTCAGGGCAGTTTCAAAATTGTCATCAGTAAGGTACACTACGTTGGGAGTCTGTTGTCGGGTAGTTCCAGGTATTATTGACGTCTGCTCATACATCAACAGGCTGGTCTGGTAACGGCAAGGCCCAATTGACATAGACTATCGCGAGTTGCGTACCTTCTAAGAGGGGGCGAGAGCTGTCATGAAACCAATTACGCGCATGCCTATTTTCCTCCGTCTCTTTCTGGCCTTCACGATGGCCGCGCTCATTCCGGCCATTGTGATCGTTGTGCTGGGAACGTTATTCTTAAATACCCTGACGATGCGCGGTCAGGCCATGCAGGTGGCGAATCAGGCCAGCACGACCTCCCTGCAGGCCCTGGCCGATCTCGAACGCATGAATGCCCTGCTGGGGGAATACCACTCTACTATTTATGCGAACAATGGTCCCTACGGCCTGAACAATAGCGCCATGGCCCGTATGGCTACCAGCAACGAGACGGAGATTCTCGATCTCGAGCACAGCTTCGGAACAGAGCTGACCAGCTACCAGCAGAACTTCTTGCTGAACTCCTCTCCCAACATGGATAGCGTGAGGCAGATTCTCCAGGGCAATAATGACGCTAGCGCCCAGGCGGCCAGCCAGGCCAGTATCTTCCAGACGGCCAGCCAGCAATGGTCGGACTACAAGCAGGCCCAGGACGCCGAACTGACAGCCCTCAAGGCGAACCTTCCACACTCTCAGGCCCATAGCCTCCTCCAACAGGCTAACACAAAGTACTCCGCCCTGCAGAAAAGCTGGCAACAGTTGATCGGCATCACTCAGGCCATCAATAGCGATATCACCACCGTCGGCTCCAGCCAGGTCGGTACGATCACGCTTGGCACAGCCATTGCTATCCTGGCCACGGCCATGGTGGTCATCACCATCGGCTACGTCATCAACCTGACCATCACACGACCGCTGCGCCAGCTCGCCAACCTCACCAAGCGCATCAGCAAGGGCGACACCAGCGCCCGTGTCAAGATCAATAGCCGCGATGAGATCTATATCGTGGCGAACTCGATGAACAATATGCTCGATAACATCGTGCGCCTGATTCAGGAGACCCAGGCCCAGCGCGATAACCTCCAGGCCCAGGTGGAGAAGCTGGTCAGCGAAGTCAGTGGTGTCGGTGAAGGTGACCTGCGCGTCCAGGCGGAGGTGACGGCCGATGCTCTCGGTGTGCTGGCCGACTCCTTTAACTACATGGTGGAGGAGCTTGGCAACCTGGTGGTGCGTGTCAAGGTGGTGGCCCAGGAGGTGGAACAGACAACGAGCCAGTTGATCGACGGTATGACCCTCCTCGTGGAGGAGGATGATCTGCAGATCCGCCAGATCGGTGATGCGGCTATCGAGGTCGAGCGCATGGCTGAGACCAGCCGCCAGGTGGCTGAGCGCGCTCAGCAGCTCTACAGCGTGGCCATGGAGTCGCGTAAGGATGCCCAGGGCGGCCGCGAGGCGGTGCAGCAGGCCATCGAGGGCATGAGCCGCATCCACGAAAACGTGCAGACAACTGCTACCAAGGTCCATCTCCTCGGCGAACGCTCGCGTGAGATCAACAACATCGTGGAGGCGATCTCCAGCATCGCCCACCAGACGAACCGCCTGGCCCTCGACGCCGCCATCCAGGCTGCTATGGCCGGCGAGCATGGCAAGGGCTTCGGCGCAGTCGCTGCGGATATCCGTCGCCTGGCTGAGCGCGCCAAAGAGCAGGCCAGTAGCGTCGCCCGTATCGTCCGCAGCGTCCGGGAGGATATCGGAGCGGTGGCTGTCTCTATGCAGGATACGGAGCGCGAAACTGAGACCGGTGCTCGCCTGACCCAGGAGGCGGGTGGCGCTCTGGAGGCGGTCTTCAGTGTCATTGAGCAGCAGGCCCATGAGATTGAGGCGATCAACCAGATGGCCAACCAGCAGTTGCAATCCTCCAGCTCTGTCGTGCAGACTATGCACAGCGTTTCGGAGGCCACGCAGCGCAGCAGTACGACGACCCGCGAGGCGGCGCAATCGATGGGGCGCCTGGCCCGCCTGGTGGAGCAGTTGCGCTCCTCGGTGGAGGCCTTCAAGCTGAATGAGGACCAGAGCTATCTCTCGACAACGGGTTTCAATAATACGGTCACGGTTCAGGAGGCCCCGGAGAGCCAGCTCTCGATGAGCGGCGTCTTCCGCACGGTCACTGCAACCGCCCAGGCTCAGCCCACACCGGTGAACGCTGGCTTCTACAACGCCCTCCCGCCGGCTCGCCAGCCGGGCGGCCCGGGCGAGCCATTCTCGGCCTTCCAGCCACTCTCGCCCTCGGCTGGCAGCGGCGAATGGGGCCGTTCAGCGCCGCAACCGGGCAACCCCTGGAGCTATCCACCGGCCTCACAGGGCGGCTTCCCCCCTGTGCCAGGGGTGCCGTTCGAGCCATCCCCCTTTGAGCAATGGGGACCGGGCAACAGCAACAACCGTTAGCGAGTACCAGGCGGCGTGCCGCCTCGCTCTACACAGGCCGAAGAAGGAGTATGTGCCTGCACATACTCCTTCTTGCATGATCTGCGCCGTGCTTCTTGCTCATCGGCTGATCTCCTCCGGCATCTCGGCGCCCTCCTTGACTGAGCGCCTCCGCCGGAAAGAGAGTCTGCGTGGTGGCCCTTCCCTTCCATCTGGGAACCATCCATAAGCCTTGCCTTATAGGTAGCATCTGCAACCGCTATCGCGATTCATGGACAGAGGCAAAATCCTTCTGGTAGACTTATACCATAGGTTTCGGAAGGTACGAAGAAACCCTTCTGGGATTGCAACATCGAAACTCTGGCTAACGACACTGCCCCCTCTTACCCGCAGAGACGGCAGGGCTTCCGATGCGCGTCGGCGTCGCAAGCCCTGCCGTCTCTGCTTTGCTGGTCGACTGCCTCAGCGCACCCCCTGGCGCTGTTGACGAACGGACTCGTAGAGCACGATACCGGCGGCCATCGCTGCGTTGAGAGACTCGACGCCATTGGCCAGTGGGATGGCAATGGCCTGCGTGGCCAGGGCGCGCGCCTCCTGCGAGGGGCCATGCGCTTCATTGCCGATAATCAGGGCGAAGGGCTGGCGTAGATCCTGCTCGTAGTACAGGTGCCTGGCGCTCGCCTCGGCCAGGAAGACGCGCGGCTCCGATGCACAGTGGTCCAGCACGCGCCGGCGGATGCCCTCCCAGCTCTCCTCGGCCAGCGGCAGCGCCAGGTGAGCACCGGCCGCTGCACGCACGACCTTTGGACTGAAGGCATCAACGCAGCCAGGTGTGAGGAGCACCGCCTCCACATCAGCGGCCAGCGCCGTGCGCAGCACGGTTCCCAGGTTGCCAGGATCGGCCAGGCGGTCCAGAATGAGCAGCACGGGCCGCGGGCGTACGGCCCGACGATGCGCTACCAGCTCGTAGCGAAAGGCCGCCAATGGTAGCACGCTCACCACTCCCTGCGACGTCTGAACCTCACCCAGCGACTCGATGACGCGCGCGCTGACCGGTAGTAGCAGACTGTCTGACGGAGTTCTTGCCCGCAGGCGCCGCAGCAAGATCTGACCCTCAGGAGTACGCGCCAGCAGCTCAGGCTGGTAATAGATCTCCAGTGGTGCCACCCCCTCGTTCAGCAGCGCCTCCAGCAGATGTGGCCCCTCCATGAGAAAGCGACCATACTTGCGGCGTCCCCGCGGCGTGTGCAGCTCGCGCAGCCGGGCGATACGCGGATTGCTCGGGCTCGTGATGATCTCCATAGCGCCACACACAAACAGAGGGGAGAACCACCGCAACGCGGCGGCTCCCCCCTCTGATAGATGTCTCCTTTTCGCTCGATCGCGTGCCCGCTGGCTACGGCTGCGCCTGCTGCTGCACGGCGGCCAGGGCTGTCTGCACCAGCGCCGCGAAGGCCGGCTGGTCGTTGACCGCCATCTCGGCCAGAATCTTGCGATCGACATCGATCTGGGCCACATGGATCGCATGCATGAGCTGGCTATAGGTCACGCCGTACATGCGCGCCGCCGCATTGATGCGCGTGATCCACAGACGCCGCATATCGCGCTTACGGTTGCGACGGTCACGGTACATATAGGCCAGCGAGTGCAGCATCGATTCGCGCGCCTTCTTAATGAGACGGCGGCGCGTTCCGCGATGGCCCTCGACAAACTGCAATACCTTCTTATGCTTTTTATGCGCCGTAACGCCACGTTTGACTCTTGGCATGGTTCCTCTTCCTTCCTTGCTCTGCTCTGATTGCTACTTTCCCGCGTAGGGCAGCAGGCGTTTCATGCGGCGAGTATCCGCCGTCGCCAGCGGGAAGGACTTATCCATGGAGCGCACCGCCTCTGGCGACTTGTTACGGCGCAGGTGGTTCAACGCGACCTTGCGGCGCAAGAGTCTACCGCTACCGGTGATCTTGACGCGCTTGGCCATAGCCTTATGGGTCTTCAGTTTCTGCTTCATAGTCTCTCTTTCGTCTTCCTGCCTTTTCGTATCCTCAGTGTCAGCATCCTGTTGCCATGCTCTCAGAGCAGGTTCAGGCAGGCTCTGGAGAACAGGCCAGTCCACCCCCTTATGATGGCGCGCGGTGGAAGAGAGCCACAAGGCTCCTGACGCGCTGCAGAGAGAGGAGAGAAGCTCTATCAAAGGCGCAGAGAAGCCTTTTTCAAGAGCGAGGACGTCCTGCGTGCCGTCTGCGAGTATAGCACAGATCGCCGGGCTTGTCCAGTAGGGACGGACGGACCCGGCAAGATGACCCAGCGATCCGCTGGGAGGCCCCCTCACCGCAGCCTCCCGCCAGGGCCATAGCGGCTCACGGACGCGAGCGCCAGCGCGAGGGCCAGGAGGAGAGCGTTGACGAGGGCGGGCGCGAGGGCCAGGAGCGCGAAAGCGAGACGCCGGGCCTCACCGCTGGCAGTGGTCCCGTTCTGTTCTCGCGCGAGCGCAGCAGGCGCCAGGTAGCATGCACAAACAGGCCCCAGCCCCAGATCAACAGCGGCAGACCCACAGTCAGTAGAGCCTGTCCCGGCCAGGACGGGCGCTGCGCCAGGTAGTAGTAGCTCAGCAGGCCTCCTCCCTCCAGCAGAAGCGCCAGCCAGAGCAGACGCCCGCTGTTCGCAGAGAGCGCCAGCGCCAGCGGCGGCAGGAGATACCAGGGCCAGTAGACCGGCGAGAGTGTCACTACCAGCAGCAGCAGCAGTGCTCCGAAGAAGAGGCCCATGACCGGCGTATCGCTCAACCAGAGGGCCAGCGGCAGCAAGAGCGCGAGACAGCCGTAGAGCAGGAACACCCAGTGATGCGGCTGTGCCACCCAGAGCCAGAAGGCCGGCAGCATGACGGGCAGATGCAACAGCGCCGCATCCAGCGAGGCCTGCGCCTCAGAGGGCCACCAGGCTGCTGAGAGATAGGTTGCCAGACCGTTCCACCCCCAACCCTGCCAGTAAGGGCCAAAGGCCAGAACGGAGATCAGCAACGTGATGAGAAGGAGTCCCGGCCACCAGAGCCAGCGCTCACTCTGCCGCCAGGTGCGCGTCTCACGCCAGAGCAGCACCAGAAAGATCGGTAGCAAGAGCAGACAGAGCGCCTGGACCAGCGTACACAGAAAGAGGAAGACCCAGCTCAGGAGAAATGCTCCGCGCTGAAAAAAGTAGAAGGCCAGCAGCAGGAGCGTGAGCATCAGCATGGTCAGGTGCGCCTCGCTCACCCCTACCAGCAGCACGAGCGGACTCCAGCTATAGAGCAGGCACCCCGCCAGACGCAGACGCGCATTGATCTTCGTCAGGATCGCCCAGATCAGCAGTGTATTGACCAGATGGAGACAGAGTGCAAAGAGACGGAAGGTCAGCAGTACTGGAGCCAGCTCTCCACGCGCCAGCAGGACCAGGGGAATGGTAATATCCAGCCAGAGCGGACCATAGACGCCACCCTCGCTGACCCCTGTCCGGAGCACGCCCGCCAGCGGATCATGCGCCAGAGCACTGCTCCCAACGACGTAAGGATTGAGATGCGCAACAACAGCCTGCCGACCATAGAAATCGTAGAGAAGCACATCACGCGAGAGCTGCCCGGGAGCGCAGAGAAAGGTCAGGCCAGCAAGCGCCGTCAGCAGCAGAACCAGCCCCAGGAGCAGGCCAGTGGCGGCGCGGGAGCGCAATCCCTCAGCAGCACGTCCCGCCAGCCAGGCCGCCAGCAAGAGCAGCAGCCAGGCTAGCAAGAGCAGGACCAGCAGCAGCCGCTCTGCACTTGCCTGAACTGACGTGGTCGCGAGCAGAGGAAGATGCAACGCTCCCTGCCAGAGCGCCGGCCAGCGCAACGTCCAGTAGAGCCGCGGCAGCCAGGGGAAGAGCGCCAGCACAGCCCGCGCCACTTCATCGTTCGGTGCCTGCAGCAGCGATATGAATGGGTAGAGAGCCAGGTAGAGCACCTCCAGCACAAGGCCAGGGATCAGCACGGACAACAGCGCCAGCAGCAATGGCATAAGGCGTCGCCTGCGCAGAGACCGCGCTCCATTGGGGGACGCAGGCGTCACAGACAGGGGGGCAGATGAGCCATCCACGAAGGCGGCTCGCGTCAGTTCTCTATGCATGCCAGACCAGGCTCCTTTATCGGGCGCAGATCGCAGAGAGCACTCCTCCTCTCCTCTCGTCGGCCAGGAGAGCGGTGCTCACTATCAACAAACGTAGGAAGCAGGCGTTTCCCGCAGGCAACCTTGCCACTATTCCTGACACGAGCAAGGCGGCCCAGGAGCATCCGCAGCATCCTCGGAGCGACGCGATTCAGCGGTCATTACCACCTCCGCCGGCACCAGAAAGAATGACCAGATAGGGCCTGGAGGAGAGAGAAACAGCATACAGGTTCTCTTGCCAGAAAGAGAGGACAATGCTATAATAGCGAAGCGCTGAACTCTCTCGATGAGCAACGACCAGGCTCCAGGGCAGAATGTGCGCGTCTGTGCACTCCACAGCCAGCCGCCAGCGGTCCGATCGAGAGGCACGCCAGTGCGAATGAATGAAGGCCGGCCCGCCAGCAGGCAGGGCCAGGGCCAGCAACAGAGCGGCGATCTTGATCGCCACACTCCACCTGCTCCGGCAGCAGAGAGCCACGCTCTCAGCAGGTTGACCGCGAGCAAACCCAGAGGAAGGAGGTGGCTTCGTGAGGAGAGACTACGAACTCGGCTTTATTCTCCATCCCGAAGTCAGCGAAGAGCGAGCACGTACGATTCTCGAGCGCATTGAGCAGATTGTGACCGCGCATGACGGCCAGGTTGTCAGGGTGAACCACTGGGGACGGCGACGGCTCGCGTACCCCATCGAGCACAATCGCGACGGCATTTACGTCTTTGTCGACATGGTCGTGACCCCTGAGACCCTTCCGGAACTCGACCGCACACTGAAGGTCTCCGAGGAGGTGCTGCGGCACCTCATGAAACGCCGCGACCCGCGGGTGGTCCAGAAGGAGCGCGAGGCCCATGCCGCCGCCGAGGCCGCCCATGCCGCCGAGGCTGCACAGGCCACACAGACCGCCCAGGCTGCTGAAGCAGCTCCGGCTACGGAGGAGGAGCGCAGCTCCGAGCCCCAGGAGGAGACGGTAGCCGCACCAGGCGCAGGCGAAACGACCGCCGCAGGCGAGCAGGCCACAGAAGCTCCTGAGCCAGAGGTAGTGATATCAGAAGCAGAGGCGCCCGCTCTCTCTCCCGACGAGATTGAGAGCGCCCCACCAGCCCTCGATGGCCATAGCGTCACCGAAGGCTGAGCAGGTCAAACGGGGATGAGAATGGGCTGTTCCAGCCAGCCCAGCCAGCCGTCTTCCGCGAAAGAGTTGTGCCGGCGCCTCCCACAGCGAAAGGATTGTGAGTCATGCTGAACAAGATCATGCTGATCGGCAATCTGGGCCGCGACCCGGAATTGTCTTACCTGACCGACGGTACCGCCGTCGCGCGTTTCTCACTGGCTGTCAACCGGACCTACAAAACGGCCAGCGGCGATAAGCGGGAGGAGACCGAGTGGTTCAACATCGTCGCCTGGCGCTCGCTGGCCGAGCGCAGCAACCAGTACCTGCGCAAGGGCAGCAAGGTCTATGTGGAAGGCCGCCTGACACAACGTAAATACACCGATAAGAACGGCGTCGAGCGCACCTCCATTGAGGTGGTGGCCAACGATCTGCAGTTCCTCTCGCCGAAACAGCCACAGGTGAGCAGCGCCGAAGACTTCGGCAGCGACGGTGGTGACTTCCTCGAAGACCTGGACGATTCTCAGCCCTTCTAATACAGTTCCTTTGTTTAAGGAGGAGGAGAAGACAGTCCGTGCAGAAACGTACTGAAGCGGCAACTACTCAGGCAGCTACCGCCACACAGACCCAGGGACAGACTCAGGGCCAGGCGTCGACCTCAACGACGAGTGCGCCAGCCCCTGCCCGCCGCGAGCGGCGCGAAGGTGGTCGCGGCCCACGCCGCAAGGTCTGCCAGTTCTGTCACGATCGCGTGCGCGAGATCGACTATAAGGATGCCGCCCGCTTTCTGAAGCGCTACATCTCTGACCGCGGCAAGATCGAACCCCGCCGCAAGACGGGCACCTGCGCCAAGCACCAGCGCGCTTTGAGCCGCGCGCTCAAGCAGGCCCGCTTTATGGCGCTTCTGCCCTATACCGCCGAGCATATGCGCACGATGTAATCATCAGGCCGCCTGCCGGGCGCCAGAGCCCATGGGGGGCTAACCCGCTCTTTGCAAGAGGGGTGGCCCCTGCATGGACCCTCTTGTCGCACGGTCTGTTCCTGTGTATCATTGTGACCATAACCAGCCATTGCTGAACGCAGGAAGGGGTTCTTCAGATCATGAAGAGTCAAACAGCGCGTGGGCCACAGAATCAACGGTCGGCGCGAGCGAACAGAGCTGCCAGAAACAGGCGCTACATCAAACAGACGGCCCATGTGGAAGCACGGCGCGACGGGAAACCGCTTATTTTTGGCTGGGGTGGGCATCTCTCGCACAACGAGAAGAATCGCATTCGCCGTCGCGCTACCTGGGCCCTGACTATCCTGATCATCCTGGCGATGGTCGGCGTCATCATCGGCTTCTGGATCAATATCAATGTCATTGTCCCAGGCCTCCCTATCACTACGGTCAATGGGCACGCCATCCCTCAGTCTGAGTACCACCAGCTCGTGGTCCTGAAAACACAGCTCGAAATTAATAAGCTCTATGGGCCGAATGGCCTCTTCGCTCAACGGACCGCGCTGGAAAAGCAGGTTGCTCAACAACAGCAGGCGATGGACAACGCCACGAAAAAGATCGACAGCCTCAACCAGCAGATCAGCAAACTCCCGCCCGGCTCCAGCGCTCAGCGCACCCAACTCACCAGCCAGCTAGCCGCGGCGAAGAAGGACTATGCTACCGCTCAGTCCCTGCACGATAAGCTGCAGTCCCAGCTCAACGATCTGACTCAGAACACTATCCCCTTTGAACAGCAGGGGCCTTTCACGCAGTCCCAGATCGGCAACGACAGCGCTACCTGGCTGCAGGATGATGAGTTGATCCGTGAGTGGCTGCAGACCCAGAGTCCCGCTGTGCGCGCAAAGATTGAGCCGAGCGCCTCTCAGGTGGAGCGCGCCCTCAAGGACCTGAAGGCCAATATGCCCAAGTCGGGCACCTACGCGCGCACCTATCAGCAGTTGCTCTCGCAGGATGGCGTCAGCGACGACGATATGCACCGCATGATGGCCCTCAAACTGCGCCGCGATAATATGCAGCACTATCTGGCGTCTCAGATCAAGTCGCCTACCTACCAGGTGCTGGCACGCACGATGACGCTCACCACGCGCGCTGATGCGCAGAAGATTCTGCAGCAGCTCCAGAAGGGGGCGGACTTTGCAACCCTGGCCCGTCAGAAGTCCGCTGATACCAACACGAATACGAAGGGTGGTTATCTGGGCTGGCTGGCTCGCGGCCAGTACGCTCAGCAGGAAGGCCAGGCCTACGTTGATAACTGGCTGTTCGACCCGGCCCGGACGATTAACGAGATCAGTCCGATCATCACGGAGAACGGCGCCTACCACATCGTGCAGATCCTCTCCATCGATCCGCAGCGGGCCCTCGACAACAGCACCCTGCAGTCGCTGAAGACGAACGCGCTCTCTAACTGGTCGCTGGAAATGCGTGCTCTGCCGAGTACCCATATTACGGCGCCCGATCAGACCCGGCTCTTCGACCCGATCAATATGCCAACCGAGCTGCCCGCCGGCGCTCCCTCTAATCAGAGTACGACCTCCGGCGCGGTGCCCGGTCAATAAGGAGACAGATGTGCTGTGGGTGCTCTGCGAACCTCTGCAGAGCACCTCTGCCGCCTGTGGCTCCGCAAGCGCGCTGGGCGCTCCCGGCTGAAGCATGTGGAACACCGCTCTGGTCAGTCTGCCTTCGGTTCACTGCGTAGAGTCCGCAGCGCAGGCCGTGAGCGCTCACGCTCCCTGGTCAGGATCTATGATGACAGCTATCAGCGATACCCACGTACGGCCCTGGAACGAACCACTCGCCGACCTTCTGGAGAGCATCGGCCTCTATCTCCATATCCCCTTCTGCCATACGCGCTGCTACTACTGTGATTTCAATACCTACGCCGGCCTGCTTCCCCTGCGTGAACCCTATGTGCGCGCCTTGCTCACTGAGGTCGAGCTGGCTGCCACCCTGGCACGCCACGCGGATGGCCGGCCACGCCGCGTGCGCACGCTCTACTTTGGTGGTGGCACCCCCAGCCTGCTCAGCGCTGACCAGGTGACACGCCTGCTCGCGGCCTGCCGCGAGCACTTCGCTGTCGACTCGGAGGCGGAGATCTCCCTGGAGGCCAACCCCGGCACCCTGGATCAGGCCCACCTGACGGCCCTACGTGCAGCAGGGGTCAACCGCCTCAGCCTGGGTGCTCAGAGCTTCGATCCCCGCTTGCTCAAGGCCCTGGGCCGCATCCACTCTCCTGAGGAGATCTCTCAGGCGGTCTCCTCAGCGCGCGCCGCTGGCTTCACCTCGCTCAACCTCGATCTGATGTTCGGCCTCCCTGGCCAGGGTATGTCTCAGTGGCGCGAGTCCCTCGCACGCGCCCTGGAGCTGCGGCCAGAACATCTCTCGCTCTATTCGCTGATTGTAGAGGAGGGCACGCCCTTCTACACCTGGGTTGAAGAGGGCAAGATCTCCCCCGGCGATGAAGATCTCTGTGCGGAGATGTACGAGTACGCGGACGCCCTCCTGCAGCAGGCTGGCTATGAGAACTACGAGATCTCCAACTGGGCCCTGCCCGGTCACCAGTGCCAGCATAACCTGATCTACTGGTACAACCTGCCCTACCTGGGCCTGGGCGCTGGCGCCCATTCCTGCTTTCAAGGGCGGCGCTTCTCGAACGTCCTGGAGCCTCGCACCTATATCCGCCTGCTGACGGCCCGCCAGCGGCCCGAAGCGGAGAGCGAACGCCTATCGCTGGCTCAGGCCATGAGCGAAACGGCCTTCCTGGCCCTGCGCACCGCACGTGGCCTCCACCTGCCCTCCTTCGAGGAGCGCTTCGGTATGAATTTCTGGCAGTTCGCCGGCACGCGCCTGCGCCCCGTCGCGGAGGCCGGTCTGCTGGAATACGACGGCGTCTGGCTGCGTCTGAGCAGACGCGGCCGCCTGCTGGGCAATGCAGTCTTCATGCGCCTGCTTCCCGATGAATACACACCCGAGGGATAGAGACGTGGAGCCAGATAGCGCAATGCCAGCCACCTGGCGTGTTTTCGACCTCCTGACCCCTGCCGAGTTCGAGCGCTTCAAACAGGCAGGCATCGATCCACTGCTCGCGCAGTTGCTCTACAATCGCGGCATCAGAGAGCCAGAGGCCATGCGCGCCTTTCTGGAGGCACGCTACGAGGATACCCTCGATCCCCTGGGTCTGACTGATATGCCACGGGCGGTGGCGCGTATCCGCCAGGCGCTCGGCAGCGGCGAACATATCACCGTCTACGGCGACTTCGACGCGGATGGGGTGACGTCGACGGCGCTGCTGATGCAGGCGCTGCACCGCCTGAAGCAGCCCGGTGCGCCGCTGGACTACTATATTCCCAGTCGCTTCGACGAGGGCTGCGGTCTCAACTTCGGGGCTCTGGACTGGCTGAAGCGGCGCGGTACCTCCCTGATCATCACCACGGACTGCGCCAGCTCGGACGTCGCGCAGGTGGCCTACGCGCGCGAACAGCTCGGTATCGAGGTAATCATCACTGATCACCACCGGCCACCAGAGGAGCTGCCCGCCGCCGTGGCTCTCGTGAACCCCTGGCGGCGCGATTCTACCTATCCTGAGCGCTACCTCTGCGGCGTGGGCATCGCCTTCAAGCTGGTGCAGGCCCTCTACCGCGCCTACGGCCTGCCTGTCGAGGAGGAGCTGGCTCTGCTCGATCTGGTGGCCATCGGCACCATCGCCGACGTCGCCGATCTGCTCGGCGAGAACCACACCCTCGTTCGCCTGGGTATGGAGCGGCTTAATCGCAGTCCGCGCCCCGGCTTGCAAGCGCTGATGGAGAGCGCAGGACTACAGGCCGGCCAGGTGCGCGAGCGCGACATCGCCTTCGTGCTGGGACCCCGCCTCAATGCGGCCGGACGTATGGAGCACGCCAGCATCGCCTGCGACCTCCTGATGACCGACGATCCCGCAGCGGCCCGAACCTGCGCCGCACGCCTGGAGCGCCTGAATCAACGCCGCCAGGTGCAGACTGAGGAACTGCTGAGTGCGGCGCGCGAGGAGGCTGCCCGCCGTCCCGATGACGCCGTGGTGCTGGTCAGTGGCGAGAACTGGCCGGAGGGCATCATCGGCCTGGTGGCTGGCAAGCTGGCCGAGGAGATCCAGCGGCCCGTGCTGGTGCTCAGCCGGGGGAACGGCTTCAGCCGCGGCTCGGCGCGCAGCCGCCTGGGATTCAATATGATTGCAGCCCTCAGCGATTGCGCTCACCTCTTCGAGCGCTACGGGGGACACGCTCAGGCCGCTGGCTTCACGATCGCCAATGAGCAGATCGAAAGGCTGCGCCAGCATCTGCTCACCTGGAGCGCCTCCCACCAGACGGAGGGCGAGACAGAGGCGCTGACCAGCGCAACCGCACATGACGCTCCCGAGGAGCCAGCCAGCACGCCACCACCCGCGAGCCTCAGCGTCGGCATGATCGACCTCATCCTCAGGCGCGCCGAGAACTTCAACTATGGCACCTATACGCGCATTCGCCAGCTCAGCCCCTTTGGAGCCGCCAACCCGGAGCCGGTCTTTAAAGCCGAGAAGCTGCGCCTCCTCAACTGCTGGAGCAGCGGACCCGATGGCCGCAACCTGCGTCTGCGCCTGCGCATTGGCACACACCAGATCAGTGGCACGCTGGCGCGCGGTGCAGCGCGGCTGGCCTCGCTCAAGGGCGTCTCACACGTCGACGTGATCTTTCGCATGGAGCCGGCCTGGACTCCCCTGGACGGCGAAAGTACCAGCGAGATCACTCTCAAGATCCTGGACGTCGAGCCGAGCCAGGCCTCTGCACGGAGCCGCACCTGACCTGAGACTTGCATGCGGATCGGTGCAGCCTGCCACGAAGAGCCACGCAGAAGAGACTACGGATAGACCCCGCGCGTCTCGGTCGCCTCAGCGACGCGCGCCACGGCCAGGAGATAGGCCCCCATGCGCAGGCTGGTTCCCTGCTGCTCCGCGCGGGCCTTCACCGCCTGGAACGAGCGCACCATGAGTTTCTCCAGACGCTGGTTGATCTCCTCCTCGGCCCAGAAGAAGCGCTGCAGATCCTGCACCCACTCAAAATAACTGACCGTCACGCCGCCGGCGTTGGCCAGGATATCGGGCACCACAGTGATGCCACGTTCGGCGAAGATGCGGTCGGCCTCAGGCGTCGTGGGACCGTTGGCCGCTTCGATGATCAGCCGCGCCTGAACCCGGGCGGCGTTCTGCGCGGTCAGCTGATTCTCCAGGGCTGCCGGGATCAAGACATCGCAGGGCAGCTCCAGCAGCTCCTGATTGGTGACTGGCTCGCTCTCTGGCAGACCCTGGAGGCTACCGTGCTCCCCAGAGTAACGCAGGGCGCGCATGACATCAATGCCGTTGGGATTGTAGACGCCACCGCTGATGTCGCTAAGGGCCACAATCTTACAGCCCAGAGCCTGGAGTAGCCGTGCCGAGTTGCTGCCCACATTGCCAAAGCCCTGGATCACCACGCTGGCGCCCTCTGGCTGCATCCCCAGGCTCAGCATGGCCTCGCGGGTCACCACCTGCACGCCACGCGCGGTCGCCTCCAGACGGCCCTCGCTGCCACCGATCGAGAGCGGCTTGCCGGTCACCACCGCTGGCACCGAATAGCCCTGATGCATGGAATAGGTGTCCATGATCCAGGCCATGATCTGGGGATTGGTGTTCATATCGGGCGCGGGGATATCGCTATTGGGGCCGATCAGAATCGAGATCTCTGTGGCATAGCGCCGCGTCAGGCGCTCAAGCTCACCGCGGGAGAGCCGATGGGGATCGCAGATCACGCCTCCCTTGGCACCGCCAAAGGGGATGCCCATCACCGCGCATTTCCAGGTCATCCACATCGCCAGCGCGCGCACCTCGTCCAGCGAGACATCGGGACTGAAGCGGATGCCTCCCTTGGCCGGGCCGCGATTGATGTTGTGCTGCACGCGGTAGCCGGTGAACATCTCGACGTCTCCGTTGTCCATCCGCACAGGGAAATTGACGATCAGCTCGCGCTTGGGCTTGCGCAGAATCGCACGCATGGACTGGGAGAGACCGAGGATCTCCGCAGCCTCATCGAACTGCGCAACAGCCACCTGATAAGGGTTGAGCACGTCTACAACCATATTCTAAGAACCTCCTGAGATAAGGCCAGGCCAGCACAGGCCAGGTATGCCACAATGCATAAGCGAAGGAAGCCACAGCGCTTCCCGCTACCCGTCTGCGGGAAAAAGCAGAGGTCCCCGGCGGTAGCGGCTACAGGCGCATAGCAAAGCCCGCCTTCCTGGCGGGCCACTGGTTATCGACTCATCCTTTGCATATCCTCAAGCCGATCTATATGCTCATTATA
The DNA here is from genome assembly GCA_042408965.1 of Ktedonobacteraceae bacterium. Taxonomy (GTDB): domain Bacteria; phylum Chloroflexota; class Ktedonobacteria; order Ktedonobacterales; family Ktedonobacteraceae; genus Thermogemmatispora. The sequence continues at coordinate 24,632 of JBHOQN010000046.1, read as the reverse complement.
CCACTCACGGCCTTGCTCTTCAAGCGGGAGCCGCCGGGCTGCTGCGGTACTCAGCTCGGCAGCAGATAGACCTGCGACCAGTCGCCGAAGTAGAGGCCCTCTCCATTGAGGGAGACGCCGTGTACCTGAGCAGGAATCAGCGCCGCCAGCGTCTCGTGATCGAGCGGCAGCCAGCCAACATCTTCGATGGCAATCTGCTCGGCGCGGTTGTAGGTCCTGATGCGGGCGTCGCCGCTCTCTTTCTCGGCCTGAGCCACTAACTGATCGAACTGCGGATTGCTCCACTCGCCATTGTTATTGGGCGAGCCGGAGGTCAGATTGAGCGTCAGCCAGTCGTAGGGATCGGGGAAGTCGGCGGTCCACTGGATAAAACCCATCTGCACCGCATGCTTCGATAGCTCATCGTTGTACGAGGTCAGGTCCATGTTCTGCAGCTTGACCTGGATGCCCAGGGCGCTCTGCCACATCTGCTGCAGCGCAGCCGCCTCGCTCACTGACACCTGCGAGGATGGATAGGTAAAGGTGATGGCTGGCACTTTGCTCACATCAGGATAGACCGACCGCAGCAGGCTCCTGGCCTTCGCGCGGTCGTAGGGCAGGCCGGCATAGTCAGGCTGGTAGCCCGGCATACCCGGCGGAATGATCGTGCTGGCCGGCACTACGGCGTCTTTGAAGATCGCGTGGGCCAGGGTCTTCTTGTCGATGGCATAGGCGAAGGCCTGACGCACGGCTGTCTGATTGAAGGGCGCCTTCTTTGTGTAGAAGAAGAGGAGGTCGCTCTGCAACAGGGGGCGCTGCGTGAAGCCGGCGCGCTGGCGCGCCTGAGCCAGATAAGTGGGCGGAATGTTCCAGATAAAGCTGTACTGATGGGCCTCATAGGCCTTGAAGGCCGTCGCGGGATCGTTCACAAAGAGCATCTCGACCTCGCTCAGCCGCGGTCGAGGACCGTAGTAGTGGGGATTGGGCACCAGGATCATCTTGACATTGTGATCCCACTCCTTGACCATAAAGGGACCGGTTCCCACAGGACTGCCAGCCACCTGATTGGCCCAGGCTGCCTGACCAGAGCGCTGAATAACGGCCGCGTTCAGGGGATCGAAGAGTGCATTGGTCAGCACTTCCAGAAAGAACGGTGTGGGCTGCGTCAGCGTGATCTGCAGCGTGTGATCGTCGAGGGCCCGCACACCCTGGAGGGTGGTGGTTTTGCCAGCAGCCACATCCGCAGCTCCGGCGATGAAACCCTCGAAGAATGAGGCAATCGGCGACTTCACAGCTGGCAGGAGCTGGCGCGTCAACGTGTAGACGTAGGTCTGCGCCGTCACGGGCGTCCCATCGGAGAAGGCCAGACCGTTCTTCAGATGAAAGGTATAGACACGGTTGTCAGGAGAGATCGTCCAGGTCGCCTGATCGGGCACCACCGTCAGGTCGCTGGCACTGCGCACCAGGCCACTGTAGATCATCCCGACTGCCAGAGCAGAGTTGGCATCCGGCCCCTGAGCCGGATCAAGCGTGCTGATGTCCTGTGTACCAACATTCGGAAAGACCAGCACCTGCTGCGCCGCAGGCAGAGGCTGCCGACCACTGGGGGTCGAGGCAGCGCCACCACAGGCCGCCAGCAGGACAAGCAGGAGCGAGCAGGCGCCCAGGGCCAGGGCCGAGGGCAGCGGTCGATGGGCACGGATGTCAGAAAAGCGCTGCAGACTACGCACGAGCGACCTCACTTTCCGGGACCAGGCGTGGAGCAACAACGACAGCAGCGGGCTTACCCACAAGGATTGTCTTCCATTGTATCGCGTCACTTCTCTTCTGAGCAAGCCCAGACCAGACCAGGGGAGCGAGCGAGCTGCCCAGTGCAGGCAGCGCCCCCTCAAATGGCTGCCGTACAGCTCCTCCATCGGCGGGATTGGCTGATGGACAAGTCTGGAGGAGGGGTCTATAATGAAGGGGAAAAGATCACACTGTTCAACGGCGAACAGGAGGGGACACTATGCGTATTCGTGTGATTGGCGTGCCAATGGATCTAGGGGCAGATCGGCGCGGGGTCGATATCGGAGCGAGCGCCATTCGTTATGCAGGTTTGCACGATCAGCTACGCTCTCTGGGCTACAGCGTCAACGATAGCGGCAACCTGCAGGTTCCTCTTCCCGAAAGTCAGCCGGTAGGCAATCCCCATACCAAGTACCTTGAACAGATCGTCCAGGTGGCTGAGGAGCTGGCGGCGGCCGTGACCCGCACCCTTGAGGCGGGTGACTTCCCGCTGATCCTGGGCGGGGATCACAGCATCGCCCTCGGCTCGATTACTGGCGTTTCCGCGTTCTACCATGACCTCGGCGTGCTCTGGATCGACGCCCACGGTGATTTCAACACCGATGAGACCACGCCCTCCGGCAACATCCACGGCATGGTGCTGGCAGCGCTGGCTGGCATTGGCCATCCACGCCTGACCGGTGTCGGCGGGCGGACCCCCAAAATCGAGCCGCAGAGCATCGCCATCGTCGGTGTACGCGACCTGGACCCCGGTGAGCGCGAGCTGCTGCGCGCCCGTCACGTACACGTCTTCACCATGACCGATATCGATCGCCGTGGCATCTCTTCCGTGATGGAGGAGGCCATTGCCGCCGTGAGCCGCAACGGTCGACGCATCCACCTGAGCCTCGATCTGGACGCACTCGATCCCAGCGAGGCGCCCGGCGTCGGCACCCCCGTGCGCGGCGGCCTGAGCTATCGCGAGGCCCATCTCTCTATGGAGCTGATCGCTTCCTCTGGCCGCCTCTGCTCGATGGACGTCGTGGAAGTCAACCCCATTCTGGACCGCGAGAACGCCACTGCCGCGCTGGCCGTGGGTCTGGTGCTCTCCGCCCTGGGGAAGAAGATTCTCTAGCATATAAACAAAGCAGGCAAGCATACTGGCTGTCAATCTAGCATGAGAAGGAGGTAAGGCGGGCAGCAATGGAGCTGTCCGCTGCACAAAGAATGGATGCAACAGCACTGTTCATGAATGGCGAGTTCGTCTCCGCTGAGCGCGGGTTGATCCCTGTACGCACCCACGGCTTCGCCTACGGCACGGGCTGCTTCGAGGGCATCCGCGGCTACTGGAGCGAGCAGGATCAGCAGCTCTATCTCTTCCGCGCACGCGAGCACTACGAGCGGCTCCTGCGCTCCTGTAAAACGCTGCAGATTACGCTCCCCTATAGCGTCGAGCAATTGATTGAGATCACCACTGAGCTGGTGAGGCGCAACAATCAGCGCCAGGACGTCTACATCCGTCCCGTGGCCTACAAGAGCGACGAAACCATCGGCGTCCGCCTGCACGGAATCAGCGACAGCTTCCTGATCACCTCCGAGCCATTCGGGGACTATGTTGCGACCAGCGGCCTGCGCTGCTGCGTCTCCACCTGGCGGCGCATCGACGACAACGCCATTCCGGCGCGGGCCAAAGTCTGCGGCGCCTATGTGAACTCGGCCTTTGCCAAGAGCGAGGCTCTGCAGAACGGCTTTGACGAGGCCATCATGCTGACCCACGAAGGCCACGTCTCCGAAGGGAGCGCCGAGAATATCTTTCTGGTCATCAACGGCGAGCTGGTTACACCGGCCCCTAGTGAAAACATCCTGCTGGGCATCACGCGCGATACCGTCATGGAGCTGGCGCGCCGCGAGCTGGGGCGCATCACGCGCGAGCGCGTCGTCGACCGCACCGAACTCTACAGCGCCGACGAGGTCTTCCTCTGCGGCACCGGCGCGCAGATCGCCCCCGTCGTCGAGATCGATCACCGGCCCGTGGGCAGCGGCCAGATCGGCCCCATCGGCAAAGCCCTGCAGAACCTCTACTTCGACATCGTACGCGGCAAGCGCGCCGAGTACCGCTCTCAGTGGTGCACCCCTGTCTATACCAGTGTTGCAGCCACCCAGCAATAAACAGGTCGGCAGGACAGGCTGCTTCGAGCGCTTCCAGCCAGAGCCAGAGCCAGAGAGAGAGGTCGGAGCCAGCGGGTAAACCGCTCCGCTCCGACCTCTCCCCTTTCTTCAGCCAGGTCCTGTCCGTCCAGCAAGCAGACCCTGCAGGTGATTCGGGGTCAGCTTAACGCTTTGTGTACTGCGGAGCCTTGCGGGCGCGCTTCAGACCAGGTTTCTTACGCTCCTTCATGCGCGGATCACGAGTAAGAAAGCCCGCCTTGCGCAGAGGATTTTTCCAGTCAGGGTTGACACGCAGCAGCGCACGCGCCACCGCATGGCGAATCGCACCCGCCTGGCCGCTCACCCCACCGCCGATGACCCGCACCGTGATGTCGTAGGAATTCGCCAGCTCCAGCAGGCGCAAGGGAGCCAGCAAGGTCGCGGTCAGGGCATCACGATTGCCAAAATAGTGACGCACCTCACGACCGTTAACGGTCACATTGCCACTGCCGTTGGGGAAGAGGCGCACACGCGCCACCGCCGTCTTGCGCCGCCCCATGCCATAGTAGTATTCGCCTTTCGGCATCTCAGGTTTCGTGCTATCAGCCAAGGTTCGTCTCCTCTTCTCTCTTACCTGGTTGCAGACGCCGACTGCTCCGCAGATGCGGACGGCTCAAGCAGCGCCTGGGGCCCACGCCAGGGAATCGGCTTCTGGGCATGATGCGGATGATTCGGTCCCGCATAGACCTTGAGGCGCTTCATCAACTGGTTGCCCAGGCGGTTATGCATCACCATGCCGCGCACGGCGTGGATCAGAGCACGCTCAGGGTGTGGGCCTTCCAGCACCTGACGCAGAGTCTCCTGTTTCAAGCCGCCAGGATACTGACTATGCCGATAGTAGATTTTCTGATCAAGGCGCCGGCGTGCGACCACCAGCTTATCAGCATTGATCACCACGACGTAGTCACCGCAGGGCAGATGTGGGGTAAACGTCGGTTTATGCTTGCCGCGCAAAATGCTTGCGATCTGGGTCGCCAGGTTGCCCAGCACCTGCCCCTCGGCATCGATGACGTACCACTTGGGGTCCAGGTCAGCGGCCCTGGCGCTATAGGTCTTTCTCATCGTTCAATCTCCAAAGGCAATCTTCGGCGAAGAGCCAGGCAGCTCGGCGGCGCTCCCCGTAGGCAGGCCAAGCTCTTCAGGATAATCAACACGTACCAGGCAGAGCCCACAGGCAGGGGCCGCCACACCCGGATGCGCCCGGTTCGCACGTTGGACGATCGAGGCGAACTCATCCAGGCTGAGGCGCTGCTCTCCGACCAGCAAGAGAGTTCCTACGATTCTGCGCACCATGCCAGTCAGAAAGGCATTCGCCGTGAAATCACAGAAGATACATGCACCGTGGCGCGCGCAGGAGGCCGCCAGCATCGTCCGAACACAGTGATGCGGACCAGTGCCGGCGTGGCGAGGCTCAGAGGAGTCTTCGGGGCTATGCCCAAACGCTCCAAAGTCCTTTGTCCCCAGCAGATACCTGCACGCCTCCGCCATCAGCTCGACCCTCAGCGGCCGCGGCCGATAGTAGCTATAGCGGGCCAGCAGGGCCGTCGGAGCACAGTCATTCCAGATGGTGTAGCGATACGAGCGACTGATGGCGCTGAAGCGGGCATGGAACTGCTCCGGAACCTCCCGTGCCCAGCGTACCACCACCGTCGGAGGGAGGAGCGCGTTCAGCGCCCGCATCCAGACGAGGGGCGCATGTCGGGCCGCCGTCTGGAAATGGATGACCTGCCCGCTAGCATGGACCCCGGCATCGGTGCGGCCAGCGCCATGGACGACCACATGCTCACCTGCAACGCTGGCGATAGCCGCCTCGAGGACCCCCTGGACAGTGGGGCCATGAGAGGCCGGCTGCCGCTGGAAGCCACGGTAGTCGCTGCCATCATACTCAATGCCACATGCAATCTTCATAAGACGAGAGCCTTGCCCGCACAACAGACGGGCCGCCGGTAGGGTCACGGCAGAGCGCCAGGGAGAGGGCAGGGGAGCGAAGCGCCGGGAGCGCCGGCCGGGCCTCTCCTACACCAGGGCGATCTGCGCGATCTCCGCGGCATCTCCCTTGCGCCGACCGAGCTTCGTGATGCGCGTATAGCCACCGGGCCGGCCCAGATAGCGCGGCGCCAGCTCATCAAAGATCTTGCGCACCACCAGCTCATCGGGCAGGTGGCTCAGGATATAGCGGCGGGCCCGCAGCTCAATGACCAGCGCCTCGTAGGCACTGCGCAGAGCCTCCTCAGCCTCATCCTCCTTCGGGATAATGCGCAGCAACTCCTCACGGCGCTCCTTGAGCTTGGCCTGCAGAAACTTGCGCCCCTTCTCTGTCAGAGGGGGCATCCCCATCTCCGCACGCTCCTCATTGGTGGCCACCACGTCATCCAGCGAGAAGCGTCCGCGGCGTGCAAACTCCAGCAACCGGGCGGCCTTCTCCTCATCGGCCACCACCCGCGCCAGGTGCTGACGAGCAGCGGCGCGCCCCTTCACCGCCGTATCGATCAGCTTCTCCACCTCGCCGCGAATCGCCTGTGCGCGTGCCACCGTCGTGCTGACTCTATCATAACGGATGAGGCCGGCCATCAGACTCCGCCGCACGGCGCGACGGCGATGCTCCGGCATGCTCAACTTTTTACCGGCAATACGATGCCTCACCTTAACCCTCCATTTCGTGATCGCCGTTCATCTCGGCTCCGACCGTGCTGGCGCGCGGATTCGGGAGGAAGTTGCGCGCAATCAAGCGGTCGCGCAACTCTTGCAGGCTCTTCTCGCCAAAGTTACGCACGCCGAGCAGATCTTCCTCATTCATCGAAAGGATCTGACCCACCTTCGTGATATTACTACGCTTCAAGCAGTTATAGGCGCGCACCGAGAGATCGAGTTCCTCAATGGGCGTATCATAGATCTTCTGAGGAATCGGCAGGCTGCTCAGCGGCGGCTTCTCCTGATCAGCGGCTAGAGCGGTGGGAGAGTTCGCGAGCTGCGAGAAGAGGCGCACCAGGATATCGGCGCCCTGCCGCAGCGCCTCATCGGGCGTGATGGTCCCATCAGTCCAGATTTCGAGTATGACCTTCTCATAGTTTGTCATCTGCCCGACGCGCGTATGCTCAACGGTATAATTGACCTTCTCGACCGGGGAGTAGATGGCATCGACAGGGATCACACCGATCGGCTGATCCTCCTTGGAGTCCGCTGGCACATAGCCGCGCCCTGTCTCGACGACCATCTCCATATCCAGGCGGGCGTTCTCATTGTCGAGCGTCGCGATGTAGAGATCGGGGTTGACGATCTCTACAGTGCTCGGGGCCGAGATATCGGCCGCCGTCACGATGCGCTCGCCAGAGGCATTCAGGTGCATGGTAACCGCGTGGTCCGAGAAGGAGCGCAGACGGAGCTTCTTGATGTTGAGAACGATATCCGTCACGTCCTCCATGACATTCGGGATATCCTGAAACTCGTGCTGCACGCCATCGATGCGGATCGATGTCACCGCGGCCCCCGGCAAGGATGAGAGGAGCACGCGCCGCAGGGCATTGCCCACCGTCACCCCGTACCCTGCCTCCAGTGGCTCAATATCAAAGCTCGCGTAGTTACCCTGGGTCTTCGTATTCTTGATACGAGAAGGCAGAGTGATATCTAACAAGGTTCTAACCTGCCTTTCTTGTACTACCACCGCCTACAGTGTCAACGTACCTGATAATATTCAACCACCATTTGTTCTTCAAAAGGCAGCTCCAGATCAGTGCGCGAGGGCAGGGTCAGCACCCGCCCGCTCATAGCATTGATGTCCAGGCTCAGCCAGCCCGGCACAGACTTCTGCGCCAGCAAGAGGCTGCGCGTCTTAAAGTACTCCAGGCTCCGGCTGCGCTCACGTACGCTGATGACGTCATTGGGCCTGGCGATGAACGACGGGATATCGGTTTTGCGGCCATTCACCGCAAAGTGCCAGTGGGAGACAAGCTGGCGCGCCTGCGCGCGCGAATCGGCGAAGCCCAGCCGGTAGACCAGGTTGTCCAGGCGCATCTCCAGAATCTGCAGCAGGTTCTCACCCGTGCGGCCCGAGTGGCGCGCCGCCGTATTGTAGTGGCGGCGGAACTGGCGCTCCAGCACCCCGTAGGTGCGGCGAATCTTCTGCTTCTCGCGCAGCTGAGCAGCATAGCCAGAGGCCTTGCGCTGGCGGCTGCTACCATGCTGTCCGGGCCGAGTGTTGCGGCGCTCAAGCGTACAATTGGTCAGGCACTTGTCGCCCTTCAGAAACAGTTTTACCCCCTCACGTCTGCACAGCTTGCAAACAGGGCCGGTATAACGTGCCATCTAATCTGATCCCTCCTCACACGCACAGCGCACTTACACACGACGCCTCTTGGGCGGTCGGCAGCCATTGTGCGGAATAGGTGTCACATCGGTAATCGAAACCACATTCAGGCCCGCGGCCTGCAGCGAGCGGATCGCCGCCTCGCGGCCAGAGCCAGGCCCCTTGACATAGACCTCGACCTGGCGCATGCCATGCTCCATCGCTTTGCGGGCGGCCGCCTCGGCCGTGACCTGAGCCGCGTAGGGCGTACTCTTGCGCGATCCCTTGAAGCCCTGTGCGCCGGCGCTTCCCCAGGCGATGACGTTCCCGTTCGGGTCGGTCATCGTCACAATCGTGTTGTTGAAGGTTGCCTGAATATGTGCCTGCCCGCGCGGCACGGACTTGCGCTCGCGCCGTCTGGGCTTGCCTGTCTGCTTCTTTTTCTCTGCCATACTGCTTTTTCGCTACCTCCCGGCATTAGCAGATACACTCAAATGATGCCGTCTGAGCGAAGACCGCGCCCTGGCCGGGGGAGCGGCTCGCTGCCCATCTTTACTTCTTAGCGGTCGACTTCTTCTTGCCGGCCACCGTCTTGCGCGGTCCGCGGCGCGTGCGCGCGTTCGTGCGGGTGCGCTGGCCGCGCACCGGCAGGTTGCGACGATGGCGCAGCCCGCGGTAGCAGCCAATCTCGATAAGCCGCTTGATGTTCTGATCCACCTCGCGCCGCAGATCGCCCTCTACTTTATATTCTCGATCGACCACCTCACGGATGCGGTTGACCTCTTCTTCCGTCAGGTCCTTGACCCGCTTGGCGGGATTGATGCGCGTCTTTTCCAGAATCTTACGGCTGAGCGTGGGGCCGATCCCATAGATGTAGCGCAGCGAAATCTCCACAGGTTTCTCACGTGGGATATCGACGCCGGCTATTCTAGCCATCTTCTCCTCCAGACCAGATATGAAAGGCTCCCCTGCCTCCTCGAACGCCCTGGTGGACGCCCGCAGTGGCCTGCTCCGGGGCTGCCTCGGTTAACCCTGTCGCTGCTTATGCTTCGGGTCTTTGCTACAAATCACCATTACCACGCGGTTGCGCCGGATGATCTTGCAATGTTCACACCGCGGCTTGACAGAAGCGTGTACCTTCACGGCTCCCTCCCTCCTGAAGAGTTCAGTTCAGAGCAATATGAATAAGAACGCGGACCCCAGGCCTGCTCTCATCTGGAAGTGAGCTGTCTTCCTTCCATGAGGGCGGCTCCGCCCGGCCTGATCCGACGTGATCCCTTTCACGAACAGCGTGCTCGCCCGCAGGCTGGCTGTTCTTCCCTTCCTTGCATGATATGCCATGCAGCAGAGCAGAAACGATGTCGATGCTGAAGATGACCTGAGTCAGAGCCGTCCCCGCCTCGCCTCAGGGCTTCACGCGCCAGGTAATGCGGCCCCGTGTCAGGTCATAGGGTGAGAGTACGACCTTCACGCGGTCGCCGGGCACAATCCGCACGAAATTCATACGAATGCGCCCCGACAGGGTCGCCAGAACCTGATGGCTCTCATCAATCTCGACCCTGAACATGGCATTAGGGAGGGCCTCGATCACCCTGCCCTCCACCTCAATCTCGTCCTTCTTTGGCATAGCACCCTTTCGTTCGTCTTCACCTGTTGCAGCGGATCGAATCGCTCAGATCAGCCGCGTCGGCTCAACAAACAGGCCTGTGCAAACACGTACCCGCAGCCTGCCCGCTTACCCGTTCGCTGCTACGCTACTCGCTACCGGCTGGCCTGCAAGGATTCCTCGGAGACGCTCCCGAGAACGCACGAGGAGACAAGGCGAGTTCGCTCTCTATGAGAAGGTCGTTCGTCCCTACGACATGTGCGCATTTCCAGAGTGGCAAAAAGCAGCAGAGAAGACTGCTGCAACCAACTGCGAATTATAGCACAAACCCCTGGGAAAGTCGAGGGGCAGGCCCTTCCTCATAGCCGCACAGCACGCATATACGCCGCGGATCACCCCGGCCCGGCGGGAGCGAGCGGGAGAGCCGCGTGCCGGTCGCAGCTTCAGCGCTGAGTGAGAAGCTGTTCCAGGCCCAGTTGTTGCAGGTACATGTTCGCCTTACAGCGTTAAGATCTCTGCGTCGCCATCCGTGATGGCCACCGTATGCTCGAAGTGTGCAGAGTAACTGTGATCGGCGGTGACGACTGTCCAGTGGTCGTCCAGCACGCGCGTCTCTGCACCGCCCATATTGACCATCGGCTCGATCGCCAGCACGGTGCCTGGACGCAACACGGGATTGGGCAGCCCCGGTTCCACATAGTTGAGCACCTGTGGGTCCTCATGCATGCTGCGTCCGACGCCGTGCCCGCCGTAGTGGCGCACCAGCGAAAAGCCGGCTGCCTCCACGAACTGCTGGATCGCGCGACTGATATCCTGCAGGCGGTTGCCGGCACGCGCCGCGGCAATGCCCCGGTACAGGGCATCCTCTGTCACTTTCAGCAGCCGTTGCAGCTCGGGGGTGATGGCTCCCACCCCTACGGTGATGGCGGCATCAGCGTGCCAGCCCTGATAGTTGGCGGCGGCATCAAGGGCAACAATATCGCCCTCCTGAAGGACGCGCCCGCCTGGAATGCCGTGCACGACCTCATCGTTGACCGAGACACAGATGTGACCGGGATAGCCATGATAGCCCAGCGAGCTGGATCTGGCGCCGTGACGCTCCAGCTCCCGGGCCGCCAGCCGATCAAGGTCTGCGGTCGTGATACCAGGACGCACGGCGTTGCGCAGTTCGGCGAGCAGAGCAGCTACGATGCGCCCGGTCTCTCGCATGCATTCGCGTTCGGCCTTTGACTTTATGATAATCGCCACAATTTCACTCCTCATGGATCGCCGGCCGGACTGAACTGGACCAGGGGTCCCTCGCCAGACTCAAGCGCGCTGCTGAGCAGAGAGCCAGGCGCCTTTCTCTGCCTGCTCAGCCGGGCAGTTAGAGCGATCCATGCTGACTTCCGTAGTTTCTGATCGTGCTCAGGAGATCCTGCTGCACCTGGTCGATGCTCTGGTTGCCGTTGATCTTCACCAGTTTCTGCCGGCCGGCATAGTAGTCGAGCAGGCGGATCGTCTCATTGAAGAAGATATCCAGCCGTCGCTCTACGGCCTCCCCTACATCGTCCGAGCGCTGGTACAGCTCGCTTCCATCGATATCGCAGACCCCCGGAACCCTGGGCGGTTTGCTATAGACATTGTAGACGTGCTGTCCGGCGCGGCAGATGTAGCGTCCCGACAGCCGTTTGACCAGCTCCTCGCGCGGCACATCCAGATAGAGCGCGAGGTCGATCTCTCTTCCGGCGGACTGCAACCCTTTATCCAGCGCCTCCGCCTGGGGGATCGTGCGCGGAAAGCCATCCAGCAGGACCCCCCCGGCGCAGTCGGGACGAGCCAGTCGCCCCAGAATCATGGCGATCGTCAGTTCATCGGGAACCAGCTCGCCGCGATCCAGATAGGCTTTGGCCTTGAGACCCAGCTCGGTTCCATCAGCGACTTCCTTACGAAACAGATCTCCGCTGGCCACATGCGGGATGGCCAGCGCTGCTGAGAGCGCCTCTGCCTGGGTGCCTTTGCCCGACCCTTGAGCGCCGATTAGAATGAGTATCACCGTTTCTCCTCCGATGGAAGCGGACGAGGCGCGGCACTGCGCCCCGCCGATCTACGACAGGAAACCAGAGTAGTTACGCATGACCATCTGGGCTTCAAGCTGCCTGATGGTATCCAGCACGACACCCACCACGATCAGAAGAGCGGTCGAACTGAGCATCTGCGTCCTGGCCAGGTAGGGCAGGATGGCCAGAATGCCCAGGAAGAGCGCGCCACCCAGCGTGACGCGATTCAACAGCGTGGCCAGGTAGCTGCGAGTCTGCTCGCCCGGCCGATAGCCAGGCACATGTGCGCCCTGCCTTTGCAGATTCTCAGGGATGTTTTGCTGCTCCCAGAGCACATGGGCGTAGAAGTAGGTAAAGAGCACCGCCAGAACAAAGTAGACGATCCAGTAGAAGGGCAGCGTGGTGTTTAACAGCGTGCTGCTCAGCCAGCCAGAGGCATTCGCCAGCCACTTCACGTCGCTGCTTGCCAGGTACTGCGCCACGACCGTCGGGAAGAGCAGCATCGAGTTGGCAAAGATCAGCGGGATCATGCCGGCGCTGTTGACCTGCATCGGAATGTAGGTGGTCTGCGATGAACCCACCAGCATGCCGCGTCCGACCATGCGCTTGGTCGGGTACTGGATCGGGATGCGCCGCTGACCCAGGTAGATGTAGACGATGCTGGCGATGGTGACCAGGGTGATGATCAACAGGACGCCAAGGTTGACGACGCTGCTTCCAGCCCCGCCGGTTGAGGTGCTGGAGATATATCCCTGCTGCACCAGACTGGGCAACCTGGTGACAATATTTCCAAAGATGACGATCGAGATACCGTTGCCGATACCGTTCTCCGTGATCAGCTCACCGATCCAGACCAGGATCATCGTTCCCGTGGTCAGCGAGAGCAGGATGGCCAGGGTCTGCAGCCAGTTCGGCCCAAAGAGGTTGAAGGTGCTGGCGTCCAGCACGCCCACGCGCACAAAGATCGCTGCACTGCCCAGCGCATTCAAAAAGGCTATAGGCACGGTGATCCAGCGTGTGATCTGGCTGAACTTGAGACGTCCCGCCTCACCCTCTTCGGAGAGCCGTTGCAGCGCGGGAATGATGGGGGTCAGGAGCTGCATCACGATGGTCGCCGTGATATAGGGATAGACGCTCAGCGCGATGATGGAGTAGGTCTGCAGGGAGCCGCCAGAGAAGATGTCCAGCAGACCGAGCAACTGACCCAGATTCTGGTTCTGGCCGTTGGTGAAGAGCGCGGCAAGGCTCTGCTCCTGCTGGTGCGTCAGCGGCACAGTGATGTGCGCCAGCACGCGCATGAGCAGGAGCATTGCCAGGGTATAGAGAATCTTTTTGCGTAGGTCAGGAACAGTCCAGACACTGCGCAGCCGTTCCCACATGGAAGGCTCCTTTCACAAACAGGCGTCGGGACAGCCAGGCGGGAGCAGGGAGGCTACAGACCGGCAGCAGCAGCGCTGCGCCGCCCCCGCCAGGGCTGCCCACATCGGCAGGCAGGTCGGCTCAGGCCTGGGGCTGAGCGGCCTTGCCCTGGTCTTTGCGTCGCTTGGTTTTCTCGTAGACCCTGACCGGGATCAGTTCGACGCTGCCCCCGGCGGCCTCGATCCTGGCACGCGCACGCTGCGAGAACTTGTGCGCACGCACGGTGAGCGGGCGATCGATGTCGCCATCACCGAGAATTTTGACCAGGCCGCGCCCCTGCGTGGCGGTGAGCAGGTGCCTGGCGACGAGGGTCTCTGGCGTGACAGAGGCGCCTGCCTCGAAGCGCGTCAGCTCGGACAGATTGACAATAGCGTAGTTCTTGCGGAAGAGCGTATTGCTATTGCCGATACCACGCAAGAAGGGCAGGCGCTTGGAGAGGCGCGTCTGACCGCCATTGAAGGCGCGATGGATCTTCCCACCGGTGCGGGCCTTCTGGCCCTTGGTGCCACGTCCCGCTGTCTTGCCGCGCCCGGAGCCATGTCCGCGTCCGACCCGTCGTGACTCTTTATACGATCCAGGAGCTGGTCTCAGGTCTGACAGTTTCATCACGCCATCTCCTCTACCTTGACCAGGTGATTGACTTTGCGAATCATACCACGGGTGGTGGGATCATCCTCGCGGATCACCTCCTGCTGAAGCTTGCGCAGCCCCAGTGAGTAGATGGTGGCTCGCTGATCCCGGGAGTAGCCAATGGCACTCTTGACCCATTTGATACGTAATTTCGCCATGATTTCTCTCCTCAGATGAACGAAGGCAGGCCCCCGACAGCCTAGCGCCGGCGCTCACCACGGCGCTCACCGCGCTCGGAGCGCTCTCGGGCGGCGCGGCGCACAGCGCGCTGTTCGCGGGCCTCCTCCTCTCGAGCGGCCCGCACTGCGGCCGCCTGCTCGGCGGCGCTGGCAGCCGCTGCGGCGAGCTGCTCGGCCCGCCGGCGTCCCAGCAGTTCCACCACCGTTTTGCCGCGGATGGCGGCCACCTCTTCGGGCGAATGCAGATCTTTGAGAGCCTCAAGGCAGGCGCCCACAGTATTGGCCTTGTTGGAGCTGCCAATCGTCTTGGTTAAGATATCGCGAATACCAGCCAGCTCCACGACCGCGCGCACGGCTGCGCCGGCGATCACTCCGGTACCAGGGGCAGCCGGCTTCAACATCACCTCCGAGGCGCCGAAGGTTGTCTTGACCATGTAGGGAATGGTGGTGCCGGTCAGCGGCACCTGGATCAGGTGCTTTTTGGCATCTTCAGCAGCTTTACGAATGGCCTCAGTGTACTCAGCAGCCTTGCCCATGCCGTAGCCCACATGACCGTTGCGATCACCAACCACCACGAGCGCGCGAATACTGAAACGCCGCCCGCCCTTGACAACCTTGGAGACACGGGTGACGTCCACCACGATCTCTTCCAGGTTCAGTTTTGAAGCATCTATCCTTGGCATCTTACTCCTCGTGCCTAGAACTGCAGGCCGCCTTCACGCGCACCTTCCGCCAGTGCGGCCACGCGCCCGTGATAGGCATAGCCCCCACGATCAAAAACCACCTTGTCGATCCCCTGCTCACGGGCCCGCCGTGCCACGAGCTTCCCGACCTCGCGGGCAACGGCGACCTTGCGATTATGAGCGATAGCGGCCAGCGCTTCGACAGGTGTTTTTCTGGCACCTTTCTGGGCACTTGGCAGCACGGTCTTTACCTGGGTCATGGGCCGGCCTCGCTGCTGCTGCTGGCCCCCCTTCGCGCCTTTAGCCTGCTGGGCCTGGGGCTGGCTGCGCGCCGCACGGCCAGCCTTCTTCGATGTGGGCGCCGCCTCGGCCGCACTCTCTACCAGAACCTCGACCTCCTGCCGCCCGCCAGCCGGCTCCTGCTCTGCCACATGCTCCTGCACCGGCTCCGGCTTGAAATCGCGCAGCAGCTCGTCGAGTGAGGAGGCCGCCACCAGGGTACGCCCCGTCGTGTCATCAATGATCTGCGCATAGATATGGGTAGCACTGCGAAAGACGTTCAGACGCGGACGTACTTCCGTCCCTCTTACCCGGCGTCGCAAACGCTGGTGCCGCCGCAGCCGCGCCTGATTAGCATGAAACGTTCTGATCATATGTATTATTCCCTATCCTTCTGGCGGGGAAGAATGGAGTCAGCGCCGCCCGGCTCGTGACGAGAGACGTGGTCGGCACTACGTCCCTCAGAGCGCGTGGGGATAACTTCCGCGTGGCCCCTCCTGCCCGCTGAGCCTGTCATAGAGGCACACAGCTGGCGCAGGCGGAGTGGACCTGGCCTCTTCCTTCCCCCATTTACTTCTTCTTACCGCCAACCTTGCCGGCCTTGCCAGCCTTGCGGCGAATCGCCTCGCCTGTATAACGAATCCCCTTGCCCTTATAGGGCTCAGGTTCACGGATACGGCGGATAATGGCCGCCATCTCGCCCACCTTCTGCTTGTCGATTCCGACCACGCTGATCCGCGTGGCCTTCGTCACGGAGTCCACACCATCGAAGGTAAACGAGATCCCCTCGGGCGGCTGGACCTCGATGGGGTGCGAGTAGCCCACCTGGATCACCAGGTTGTTCCCCACCTTGGCGGCGCGGTAGCCGACGCCGTGGATCTCGAGCTGTCTGGTGTAGCCCTGGGTGACGCCGACCACCATGTTGTTGATCAGCGTCCGATACAGGCCGTGCTGCGAGCGATGTTGCTTGCTATCGGATTGCCGGGAGACCGTCAGGGTCCCGTCCTCCAGCTTGAGTGAGAGCGAGGGCGGGATCTGAAGCGAGAGCTCGCCCTTGGGACCCTTGACGGTCACCAGGTTCTCCTCGGTCCAGCTCACCTGCACCTTTGGCGGTACCGGGATTGGCATACGCCCTATACGAGACACGTGAAAACCTCCCGTCTACCAGACATGGCAAATCACTTCACCACCCAGGCCGAGCTGATAGGCCCTGCGCCCGGTCATCACGCCCCTGGGAGTGGACAGAATGGCGATCCCCAGGCCACCACGCACGCGCGGGATATCCTCGCGCCGCGTGTAGACACGCCTCCCCGGCTTGCTGATGCGCTGCAACTGCGTCAGGACCGGCTTCTTATCGATATAGCGCAGGGTGATACGGATCGTCCCCTGGGGATTATCCTTTAAGACCTCAATATCCTTAATATAGCCCTCTTCCTTGAGCACACGCGCGATAGCCAGTTTCATCTTTGAGGCCGGGATCGCCACGCGAGTGTGCCGGGCAGCGATCGCATTGCGAATACGAGTGAGCATATCCGCGATGGGATCAGTCATATTCATGGTACAACCTCCACGATCACGAAAGAACGAGAGCGACGCCGGGGCACCTGCCTCTCTGCCTGCCTATCCGGCTGCCGTTACACGCGGCGTGAGCCAGGCGCCATCCCGCCCCTTCACGCTACCTACCTGCGTGATCGATTACCAACTTGACTTTGTAACACCGGGTAGCTCACCACGCAACGCCCGCTCACGAAAACAGATACGGCAGAGGCTGAACTTGCGCATGTAGGCGCGCGGGCGCCCACAGACCTTACAGCGGTTGTGCTGCCGCACCCTGAAGCGGGGCTTACGCTGAGCCTTCACGATCATTGAAATCTTCGCCATGCTATTCCTACCTCCTGAAAGGCATGCCCAGCAGGCTGAGCAACCGCCGGCCTTCCTCATCCGTGCGTGCGGTGGTCACGATGCTCACCTCCATGCCACGCACCTTGTCGGTCTTGTCGTAATCGATCTCGGGGAAGACTAGCTGCTCGCGCAGCCCCAGCGTATAGTTTCCACGCCCATCAAAGGACTCAGGGGACACCCCCTGGAAATCGCGCAGGCGCGGCAGGGCCACATTCATGAGCTTATCGAGAAAGTAATACATGCGCTCGCCCCGCAACGTCACCATACAGCCGATCTGCATGCCCTGGCGCAGCTTGAACGAGGCCACTGAGCGCCTGGCGCGGGTGATGACCGGGCGCTGGCCGGTGATCAACGAGAGATCGTTGACGGCGGCCTCCATGGCCCTGGCATTCTGAATGGCCTCGCCCATGCCGATATTGACCACTACCTTGTGGATCTTCGGCACCTGCATGGGATTCCTGTAATTGAACTCTTTCTGCAGAGCGGGCACAACTTCCTGCAGATATTTCTCCTTCAAGCGTGCTGCCATAATCTCTACGTACTCCTCGTCCGATCAGCGATAACCTTGCCACATTTCTTGCACACACGCACCGGGCGCACTTTCTGATCGGCCCCCATCGGACGACGCTCATGCGCAACGCGCGTCGGCTGACCGCACTCGGTACAGACCAGCATGGTGTTGGAGACATGGATGGGCATCGCCTTCTCGATGATGCCACCCTGGCGCACCTGCCCTTGCGGGTGTACATGCTTCTTGACGATGTTCAGACCCTCAACGATCACTTTATTGACCTGTGGCAACGCCCGCGAAACTGTCCCCTGCTTGCCGCGATCCTTCCCGGTGATGATCAGCACGGTATCGCCCTTCTTGATGTTCATCTTGGCAAGGTGCAGCGGCTTCTTCTCTTTCTGTTTGACTGCCATCTTCTTCCTCGCTATCAGAGCACTTCAGGCGCCAGCGAAAGAATACGAAGATAGTTTCTCTCGCGCAATTCACGGGCGACCGGACCAAAGATACGGGTACCGCGCGGGTTGTTGCCGGCGCCGATGATCACGGCGGCGTTGTCGTCAAAGCGAATATGCGAGCCATCGGAGCGGCTATACTCCTTGGCAACGCGCACCACCACGGCGTTGACCACCTCTCCCTTCTTGACCTGGCCGTTGGGAGCGGCGCTCTTGACACTGGCCTTGATGACATCCCCCACGGTGGCATACCTCTTGTTGGCACCGCTGAGCACGCGGATGCACATGATCTCTTTGGCGCCTGTGTTATCTGCAACCTTCAGACGGGTCTGTGGCTGGATCATTCGGCTCCCTCCTTCTCCCCGGCGCCTGCCTCCGATCGCTCACGGCCCTGGACGCGCTCGAGCTCGCTGCTGATCTCTTTCCCAAGCACCTCCTCCACCGGCGTCACGCCGCTGCCGCGCTTGAGGATCTCCACCAGGCGCCAGCGCTTGAGCTTGCTCAGCGGTCGGCACTCCTCGATGCGGACAGTATCACCGATCTGACAGGCATTCTTTTCGTCGTGCGCATAGAAGTGTCTGGTCTGCTTATAGGTCTTTTTATAGAGTGGGTGCATCTTGAGCCGCTCGACAGCGACGACGATGGTCTTATCCATCTTGTTGCTGACCACCAGCCCCACCTTCTGCTGGTGGGTGCGGCGCGGCGCGGCCGGGGCTCCAGCGACGCCACCCTGTCTGACTTGCTGCGTCATCGCTCAGCCTCCAACTCTGAGATATGATGGAGCAGGCGAGCGATATCCTTGCGCGTCTGAGCAAAGATGCGCGTATTCTTCACCTCGCCGCGCTGCTTCTGCAGGCGCAGGTTGAAGAGCCTGGAGCGCAGCTCTTTCAGTTCGCGTTGCGCTTCCTGCAACGACATCTCGCGGATCTGTTTGCGACGTTCACTAAGCTTCGGCACGCTCGGCCTCCCCCTTACTGACAAAGCGCGTGGCAATCGGCAACTTATGGCTTGCCAGGCGCGCCGCCTCCCTGGCGATCTCCTCGCTAACCCCGCCGATCTCGAAGAGGATGCGTCCCGGCTTGACCACGGCTACCCAGTGGTCAAGCGCACCCTTTCCTTTGCCCATGCGGGTCTCAGCGGGCTTGGCAGTCACCGGCTTGTCGGGGAAGACCCGAATCCAGACCTTGCCGCCGCGCTTCATGAAGCGGGTCATGGCGATACGCGCGGCCTCGATCTGTCGGGCCTCCAGCCAGCAGGGCTCCTGCGCCTGCAAGCCAAAATCACCGAAAGCAATCGTATTTCCACGATGAGCGGTGCCCTTGAGGCGACCACGATGTTGTTTGCGATACTTAGGACGTGTCGGTGCCAGTAACATGGCTGCGTTACTCCTCTATGATACGGGTGCCCTGTCCTCTCCTGCCCTGCCCCACCGACCGATCTACTCCTGGCTGCCAGACGGCTGGCCAGAGTTGTTCTCAGGAGCCGGAGGCGGCGGCGTGCTGGTGCGAGCCTGCTCTGAGGGCTGGGGCTGGGACTGCTCAGACGGAGCGCTGCTGCTCGCCTGAGCCTCACCCCGCGGCGGACGACCCTGGCCCTGCTGCTGCCCCTGTTCACCTCTGGGCTGACGTGGCAGCCGTGATGACCGCAGCGGACGACCCTGACCCTGACCGCCCTGCTGGTCACGTTCGCCACGGGGACGCTGACCGCGCTCCCCACGCTCCCCGCGCTCCCCACCCTGGGCCGGCGCGGCGCCCTGGCCCTGCTCTCCTCTGGGTGACCGCGGCGGACGACCCTGGTCTCCTCGCTGGTCCCCTCGCTGGTCCCCTCGCGGACGGCCACTACGGTCTCCACGGCGCTCACGATCGCGGCGATCTGGTCCCCGCCGCTCGCCACGCTCGCCAGCCTCCCGCGGGACCAGGACTGGCTGGGGAGACCCCTCCTGCCCCTCAGGGCCTTCACGGCGCTTTCCAGGGAGAATATCACCCTTATAAATCCAGACTCTGATGCCGATCACACCAAAGGTCGTGTGCGCCTCGGTCTGACCATAGTCGATGTCAGCGCGCAGCGTGTGCAGCGGAACCTTGCCCTCCACCTCTTTCTCGCTGCGGGCAATCTCGGCCCCACCCAGGCGGCCACTGACGATGATCTTGACCCCCCTGGCGTTGGCACGCATGGCCTTCTGCACGGCCTGCTTCATGGCACGTCTGAATGAGACGCGCTTCTCCAACTGCTCGGCGATCGTACGCCCGACCAGATAGGCATCCAGCTCCGGCTGACGAATCTCCACGATGTTCAGACGGACACGCTTGCTGATCTTCGACTCCAGCAAGGCGCGCAGGCGGTCCACCTTCTCGCCACTCTTGCCGATCCCCACGCCTGGCTTGGCCGTATGAATGGTCACCGACACCTGCGTCGCCGCCGCACGCTCGATCTCGATCCGCGAGACCGCGGCGTTCGCCAGCTCACGATTGATCATGGCGCGGATGAGCATGTCCTCCGCGAGAATGTCTTTGTAATCACGCTCAGCATACCAGCGAGAGAGCCAGGTCTTGACGATGCCGAGCCTGAAACCTGTGGGATGAACCTTCTGTCCCAAAAGCGTGCTCCTCCTTCACTCGACTCGCTTGCTAACGTCCCACGTCGGCTCGATCATCCGAAACAATGACGGTGACATGGCAGTAGCGACGCACGAAGCGCGCCAGGCGACCGTGCGAGCGCGGCTTGAAACGCCGAATACGCCGCCCCTCGTCCGTCACAATGTTGAGTATGTAGAGCTGGTCGGGATCGAGGTTATAGTTGTTTTCAGCATTGGCCGCCGCCGACTGAATGACTTTCTTGACCGGCCTCGCCCCGCCGTTGGGCAGGAAGTCGAGGATCGGCAGCGCCTCGTTCACGCGCAGCCCCTTGACAGCATCCGTGACCAGGCGCATCTTCCGCGGCGAAATGTCGATATTCCTTGCAATAGCCCTGACTTGCATCTTCTACTCCAGTAGGCATGGCCCCCGGCTTGCGCGAGCGCGGTCGGCGTCAACGGACCGAGGTGGTCCGCTCGCTCTTGCCGCCCGCATGCCCACGGAAGTGCCGTGTGGGGGCAAACTCGCCCAGTTTATGACCCACCATGTTCTCGGTGATATAGATCGGCACGTGGGTTTTTCCGTTGTGCACACCGATAGTCAGACCGACCATCTCAGGGAAGATCGTCGAGGCGCGCGACCAGGTTTTGATCAGACGGCGGTCGCCGCTGCGCCGCATGGCCAGGATCTTCTTCCTGAGTGACTCATGAATATAGGGTCCCTTTTTTGTCGAGCGCGACATCCTTCCTACCTCCTACCGGCATTGCGACGCCGGACAATGAAGCGATCAGTGCGCTTGTTGCGCCGCGTCTTGCGTCCCAGAGCAGACTTGCCCCAGGGGGTCTGCGGCTGGCCGCCGCGGGGGGCCCGCCCCTCACCGCCGCCGTGAGGATGGTCGCGCGGGTTCATGGCTGCGCCTCGCACCGCAGGGCGCCGGCCGAGATGGCGTGAGCGCCCGGCCTTGCCGATCGTGATGTTCTCATGATCGGTGTTGCCCACCTGGCCAACGGTGGCCATGCAGCGCAGGTGCACGTTGCGCAACTCGCCCGAAGGCAGGCGGATGAGGGCATAGTCCCCCTCCTTGGCCATCAACTGGGCTCCCACGCCGGCGCTGCGCACCAGTTGCCCGCCGCGGCCTGGCTCCAGCTCGATGTTGTGAATGGTGGTGCCTGCCGGAATGTTCTTCAGCGGCAGGGCATTCCCTGGCCTGATGTCGGCCTCGGGCCCTGCCACCACATAGTCGCCGACCTTCAGGCCGAGCGGCGCCAGAATGTAACGCTTCTCACCGTCGCGATAGTGAAGCAGGGCGATGCGCGCCGAGCGGTTGGGATCGTACTCGATCGCCGCCACTCTGGCCGGAACACCCAGCTTGTTGCGCTTGAAATCGATAATGCGGTACGCCCGCTTGGCACCACCGCCTCGATGGCGGGTGGTGATGCGTCCCTGATTGTTGCGCCCGGCATGCTTCTTGAGCGGCTTCGTCAGCGATTTCTCAGGCCTGGTCTTGGTAATCTCTTCAAAGGTCGAAACCGTCATACCGCGCCGGCCGGGAGATGTTGGCTTATACTGTCTTATTGGCATCGTTTACCCCTTACGCCTTCAACGCCTCAATCGACTGGCCTTCCTGAATGGTAACAATGGCCTTCTTCCAGCGGCGGCTCTCAACGAGGCGCGGCGCTCCACGCTTGCGCCGGAGCATACGCTTCTTTCCGGGCACATTGATGATGTTGACTTTGACGACCTTCACATTGAAGAGCGCCTCGACCGCATGGCGCACATCGATCCTGGTCGCCTCCGGCGCTACCTTGAAGGTATACCTGTTGTACTTCTCCTGTAGCCTCACGGACTTCTCGGTGATGATTCCGTGACGCAGGACCTCGGTAATCTCCACGGCTTATTCCTCCTCGCCGCTGGCTTCTTCTTCGCTGCCGGCTGCGGCCTCCAGCGCCTCCTCCGGCTCGCTGGCCTGAGCCTCAGCTTCGGCCTCGGCGATACGCTTGCTGGCCTCTTCAGCACTCAGTCCCTCGCCAAAGACGTATTCCAGCCAGCGCACGGTCGATACTGGCATAATGACGCTGTCGTGCTTCAGCAGCTCGATGACGTTAATCGAGGACACATGCTGCACCTTGGCGCCGGGAATATTGCGCGCCGAGAGCAGGACGTTCTCATCGCGCCAGGGCAACATCATCAGAATGCGCTTGCCATCCACGGGCAGCCTGTCGAACAGTTCCAGGATGGCCTTTGTGCGCGGCTTCTCGAGCTGCAGCCGGTCGACCACGATCAGGCGCTCGTTGGCCGCCTTGTCCGAGAGCGCTGAACGGATCGCCAGGCGCCGCATCTTGCGCGGCACATCGTGGTGATAGACCCGCGGCCGGGGACCAAATACGACGCCGCCGTGGCGGAACTGTGGGGCACGCACGCTTCCCTGACGTGCCCGTCCTGTGCCTTTCTGCCTGTACGGCTTTTTGTTGCCCCCGGAGACCTCGGCGCGCGTCTTGGTCGAGACTGTGCCCTGGCGACGGTTCACCAGCTGGGCGGTCACCACCTGGTGCAGCACCGCCATGTGCGGGGTGATCCCGAATACCTGCTCGTCGAGTTCGAGCTGACCGACGGCCTCTCCGGCCATGTTATATATTGTAGTCGAGGGCATCGCGGTTACCTCTTCTGCTTCCTAATCATGAGCAGGCCGCCGTTAGCACCAGGAACCGAGCCTTTGACCAGGAGCAAATTGCGCTCGGGGTCAGCCTGAATGACGCGCAGGCTCTTGATCGTCACGCGCTCGTGGCCCATCCGGCCGGCCATACGCCGACCTTTCTGGACACGTCCTGGCGTCGTGCCGGAGCCAATCGAGCCTGGCGCACGATGGCGATCTGACTGGCCATGCGTTTTGGGACCTCCGCCAAAGCCGTGGCGCTTGACGCCACCCTGGAAGCCTTTTCCTTTGGAGGTGCCAATCACATCGACTGCTTCACCAACTTTGAACAGGCTCACGTCAAAGCGCGCTCCGAGCGCCAGCCCGTCCAGGGAGGCGCCCTCCGCCAGCCCGACCTCGCGCAGGACCCTGAAGGGTCCCAGCTCCGGGCCCGGACGGCGCTGACGGTTTTCCTGCACTTTCAGTAGCTTTTGAATCTGTTTATCTGGCTTCGCGCCCCTGGTTGCCACGTCCGCCTTTGCCGTCTCGCCGCCTTCTTCCTGAGCCTTGCCTCTGGCACGCTGCTCCTGCTGATACTTCTGCAGGCGGCGGCGCTGCGCCCTCAGCAGAGGCAGACTGTGGCCCAGATGCCCCAGCAGCGGGCGCGTTGCGTGCTTCAAGGAGATCGGCTCAAAGCCGATCTGTACAGCTTCATAGCCATCACGGGCAGTCGTCTTTATCTGAGTGACGATGCATGGGCCAGCCTCGATGACTGTGACCGGAATGACGTTGCCATCTGGCCCAAACACCTGCGTCATGCCAACTTTCCTGCCCAACAATCCACTGAGCATATTCTCTTCTCTCCTCTGCAGGGATAGAGGGAGGCAGAGCCAGCGCTCCCGCCCGGCTGCAATGCATGGCGCGGCGCGGAGCTGGACGTTCACCAGCCTCGCTCTGCACCGCGCCTGCTCTGGCGCCAGGCGCGCAGCGTCTCGCGCTGCCATGCCTATGCTATCGGCCTACAGCTTGATTTCTATGTCTACGCCTGCGGGCAGATTCAAACGAGTCAGGGCCTCGACCGTCTTATTCGTCGGGTCAACAATATCAATCAGGCGCTTATGGGTCCGAATCTCAAACTGCTCACGCGAATCCTTATCGATGAAGGGCGAGCGGATGACCGTGAACTTCTGAATCTCGGTGGGCAGGGGCACGGGACCAGAGACTCTGGCGCCCGTCTGCTGCGCCGTATCGACGATCTGCATGGCCGACTGATCGAGAATGCGATGGTCGTAGGCCTTCAGGCGAATGCGGATGCGCTGCTTGGCTCCAGTTGCCATAATTCTCCTCCGCTTACTCCAGGACCTCGGTGCAGACGCCGGCGCCGACGGTGCGGCCGCCCTCGCGGATGGCGAAGTGCACGCCCGCCTCCATCGCCACCGGATAGATCAGCTCCACCGTCATGTTCACATGATCTCCCGGCATCACCATCTC
>JBHOQN010000039.1:0-16775 GCA_042408965.1 Ktedonobacteraceae bacterium | reverse complement strand
CGCCTGACCTTCGCCGATAAGTCCCCGGAGCAACTTCGCGAGGGAGTCAAGCGGCTATCGTCGACGCTGCGCGCTCTGCTCCATGGAAGCAGCCCTGGGCGGGGACAGGCCTCGCCCGATCTGTTCACCGCCGTCTGAGGTGGAAAACCTGGAGGTTCGAAGCTCCCTGGCTCGCCTCCTCACGACTCTCGTCTCCTCTCCTCAAGGGCAGGGCAGCGATCTTGCCACCAGGTCGGCAGCATAGTACATCCCACCAGGGGAGGGTAGCACTATCGAGATGGGCAACTCGCTCTTCTCCGATCTCTTCAGTGCGCCCTCTCCATGAGCGATAGGCGAGCAGAGGCTCGGGCCAGTGATGCTCGCGTTACTTCTTGGGTTAAGCTGCCTCTGCCTCGGCCACATCCCAAGCTATGACGGGAGGATAAAAGAGTCTGAGAGAAAGTAGCACGTTGAGAGGCTGCTGCTCTCGTCTGGCCGGACCTCATCCGCTCAGCCAGGCAGGAAGAGGTGAAACCAACGTCAATGGTTCGGAGAAGGTTTTAAGAGAAGGAAGAGGCGAAGGCCCGTGGGCGCGACCTGCCTGCCGTCTCAGGCAGAGTGAGGAGCCTTCTTTCTCTCTTCCTGCTCTACCTGTTACTTACCGGTGAAGTGCGCAGGACGCTTTTCCACGAAGGCCCGTGTCCCCTCCTGACGATCATGAGTCCCAAAGAGGACCAGCCAGGCCTCGGCCTCGATCACCAGGCCTTGGTCCAGGGAGGTCTGTAGCCCCTGATTGATGGCTCGCTTGGCTTGCTGCACCGCAATTGGGCTATTGCGCGCAATGCTCCGCGCCAGTTCATGGGCTTCGCTGAGCAGACGCTCGCGCGGGATCACCCGATTGACCAGCCCGATCTGCAGCGCCTCCTCTGCTCTTACACGGCGCCCTGTAAAGATCAGCTCCTTGGCCAAACCAGGTCCTAGCAGGCGCGCCAAGCGCTGGGTACCGCCCCAGCCGGGCAAGAGACCAAGCGAGGTTTCCGGCAAGCCTAGCTGTGCCCCTTCCGCCGCCAGGCGAATATCGCAGGCCAGGGCCAGCTCCAGCCCTCCCCCAAGGGCATAGCCATTGATAGCCGCAATACTCACTTTAGTGCTGCGTTCAAGCCGCAGCAAGACCTCCTGTCCCGCATAGACAAAGCGCCGTGCCTCCGGCATGCTCATGGCCGCCATGTAGGCCACATCTCCCCCGGCCACAAAAGCCTTCTCGCCGGCCCCGGTCAAAATGACCACCATCAGCTCGTGATCCTGCTCCAACTCATCTACCAGTTGACGCAGCTCGTCGAGGACAGCGCGGTCAATGGCGTTGAGCTGTTCCGGGCGCGCAATGGTCACCTGCGCCACCTGGGGATGAGCGCGCTCCAGCTGTAGATAACGATAGCTCATCTTCGCCTCCCTCGCTTTACTTACACCCGCTCAGTACGAGCGCGGCAGCCCCAGCACGTGCTGGGCAATGTAATTGAGGACCATTTCCTGACTGATAGGCGCCAGGCGGAAGAGGCGGACATCGCGCCAGAGGCGCTCGATGTGATACTCTGTTGAGAAGCCATAGCCGCCCAGGGTCTGCATGGCCTGATCGCAGGCGTTGAAGGCGGCCTCTGCCGCCACCATCTTGGCCATATTGGCCTCCGCCGCACAGGGCAGGTGATGATCAAGCAGCCAGGCTGCTTTGTAGTTCATGAGACGAGCCATCTCAATCTCGGCTTTCAGACGCGCCAGCGGGAACTGAATGGCCTGATGGCGCCCAATCTTCTGACCGAAGACCATACGCGCATTGGCATAGTCGACCGCCAACTTGATGGCCAGCTCCCCGGCTCCTACGCAGCCCGCGGTTGTGACGATGCGCTCGCTGTTCAGGGTATCGACCAGATATTTCCAGCCCTCGCCCTCCTCACCAATGAGCGCCGTCTTGGGCACGACCAGCTCGTCAATGAAGACCATGCTTGAGGTCACGCAGTGCGTTCCCACTTTCTCCAGCGGCTGCTGGCTAACGCCCGGCGAGCGCGGATCAACGAGAAAGAGGCTGAGGCCAAAGGTGCGGCGCGGCGCCTCCTCCAGCGGCGTGGTGCGTGCCACAAGCAACATGCCTCCAGCGCGATCAACTCCTGAGATCCAGACCTTTTGACCGCTGATGACGTACTCATCACCACGGCGGCGCGCCAGGGTCTTGGTAGCCAGCGTGTCGCTCCCCGCATCCGGTTCGGTGAGAGCCATGCTGAAGTCGAATTCTCCGCGCGCCAGCGCTGGCAGGTAACGTTCGCGCTGCTCTTCGGAGCCGTGCCGCAAGATGGTCAAGGCTCCAAAGACCGGCGTCATCATGAACAACTGGGCAATAGTGGCTCCCGCTCCGCTGGCGGCCATCTCTTCCACCACGATCGCCATTTCCAGCAGCCCCATGCCAGCTCCCCCATAGCGTTCGGGAACGATCGTCCCCAACCAGCCGGCCCGAGCCAGCTCCTGCCATAGCTCCTCGGGGAAAGCATGCTGGCGGTCCTTCTCGCGCCAGTACTCCAGGCCATAACGGCTGGCGAGCTGCCGTACGCTCTCACGAATGAGGGTATGCTCTTCTGAGGTCTGAAAATCCATCGTTGTTCTCCCTGTGCAAGATAGGATGGATCAAGATGGGTCGGGCCGCACCGAGGCCCTCCAGGATGGTGGACACCCTGTAAGAGAACTCCCTCAATGGGACGAGAGGAGAAGCGTCCAGGGATGCTCCAGCAGATATTTGACGCGCGCAAGGAAACGCGCCGCCGGCTCGCCGTCGACGAGACGGTGGTCGAAGGTCAGACTCAGCCCCAGTCGGCTGTAGCGCTGGAAACCCTCGGCACCAGCACGGACCTGCTCGCAAACGCGCCCCACCCCCAGGACAGCCCCCTGCCCCCTGGGAAGGATGGGAGTGAAGTAGTCGACTCCCTGCGCTCCCAGGTTGGTTACGGTAAAGGTCGCCCCGGCAAGGGCATCGGGCGGCAGCCGACCGCTGCGAGCCTGCTCGGTCAGGCTCTGCAGCTCCGCACTGATCTCGGCCAGGCTCTTGCGATCAGCTTCCCGGATAACAGGCACGAGCAAGCCATCCTCAAGCGCTGTGGCCACGCCAATATTGATCTCGCGATAAAGGCGGATCTCGTCCCCCACCAGGGCAGCATTGAGCCGACGATGCTCGCGCAAGGCAAGAGCCACCATCTTGATCAAGAGATGGGTAATGGTGACTCCGGCCTCTCCAAGGCGCTGTTGCTCTTGCTGTAGCTCTGCCCTGAGCTGCAAGATCTGAGTGACATCGGCCTCCATCATCAAGGTGAGCTGGGCCGTCTCTTGCAGGCTGCTCAGCATATGCTTGGCAATACGCCGACGCATAGGAGTCAGCGGCTCGCGGTCGTAGGCCGGCAGCGACGCGACGCGCTGGACAGGGGCCATCGCAGCAGGGGGCGGCTCCGTGCTCACTGCGTCGACAGCCGCTGGCTGGCTGCTCTCCTCACGGAGCTGCTGCCAGGCCCGCAGAACGTCAGCTTTGTGAATACGTCCCCGGGGTCCGCTGCCCTGGATGCGCTCCAGGGGTAGGCCCAGATCCTGGGCCATACGTAAGGCCACGGGCGAGATCTCAAGCCGCCCACGCCCGTCTCCGCTACCAGCCTCCTGCCCTGGAACCGCTGGCGGTACTCTGCCTGGTTGCTTTTCTGTTCCCCACTCTGACCCCGGCCCTGGCCCCGGGGTCTCAATTGCTCTTGCGGCCCCTACAGTCATCGCCTCCCGCTGAGCCAGAATGCGTGCAATGACAGCACCGACAGCGGCAACTGTCCCTTCAGGCTGGAGGATCTGCAGATAACCACTCCTGGGAGCCTCAATCTCATGAGTGATTTTCTCCGTCTCAATCGTGCAGACGACCTCGCCAGCGTTGACCCATCCTCCCTGCGGCTTGGACCACTGGACGACGGTACCCTCTTGCATGGTCAGGCCCAGACGAGGCATGATCACCTCGGACTGCGCTCCCTCACTTGCCTCAGTCATAGCTGCTCCCCAACGTGTTTGCTCGGCCAAATGATCAACGGCCAGATCACGACGGCTGACGATCCCCGGTCAGGATAGCGTGAGACACCAGCGCCTCATCTCACGGGGCCAGCACTTGCTCTACAGCCGCGATAATGGCCTTCCGATCGGGCACGATTGCCCGCTCCAGCGGCGGCGAAAAGGGAATCGGTGCGAACGCCGCCCCTACGCGCGTAATAGGCGCATCAAGCATATAAAACGCCTCTTCACCGAGAGCCGCCGCCAGCTCAGCCCCAACTCCGCCGCAGCGCGTGGCACTATGAGCAATCACCAGACGATTGGTCTTCTCCAGTGAGGTTCGTACCGTCTGCAGATCAAGTGGATTCGCGCTGCGCAGATCAATAACCTCGCAGGAGATCCCACGTTCCGCCAGCGCCTCCGCCGCCGCCAGGGCTTCACGCACCATGATCCCAATGCTGGCAATAGTCACATCCCGCCCCTCACGCTTAATGGCTGCGCGATCCAGCGGCAGGGCATAATCACCGTCTGGGACCTCCTCGGCCAGGGCGTACAGGGTCCGGTTCTCAACAACGATCACGGGGTTGTCGTCGCGGATGGCCGCCTTCAGCAGGCCCTTGGCCTCGCAGGGGCCAGAGGGCATCACCACTTTGAGGCCGGGTACGTGGGTTAGCCAGGCCTCCAGACTTTGCGCGTGTTGAGGGCCGGCGCTGTCGCGATAGCCAGTCTGGGTACGCACCACTAGCGGTAGTTTGGCCTGCCCTCCAGTCATGTAACGCATCTTGGCCGCCTGGTTCACGAGCTGATCCATGACCAGGGCCAGGAAGTCCATAAACATGATCTCTACGACTGGGCGGAGACCGAGTGTGGCCGCACCGATGGCCAGGCCCACAACCGCCGCTTCGCTGATCGGCGTGTCGCGGACTCGTTGCGGCCCAAAGCGCTCCCGCAGGCCACGCGTGGCTCCAAAAGGCCCGCCAGGCGCCCCAACGTCGACCCCGAGCAGGCAGACCGCTGGATCGCGCTCCATCTCTTCACAGAGAGCTTCGTTGACTGCACGCACATAGCGTTTTTCTGCCACAGCAACTGCTCCTTTGCTTACCCGGATGTCAGTCCAGCCTCGCTCAGCTCAGCCTGCCCCAGACGGCTGGTAGAGCACATCTTCTAAGGCCGAGGCAGGATCAGGAAGGGCCGCCTCTTGAGCATAGGCGATGGCCTCCGCCACCGCCTGACGGGCCTGAGCTGCCACCTCCGCCTCCTCCGCCTCGTTCAACAGCCCTTCATGCCGCAGACGCTCGGCAAAGAGGCGGAGAGGATCATGCGCTACCGCCTCCTCCAGCTCAGCGGACGAACGATAGCGCTGCGGATCACCTTCGTAGTGCCCACGCACACGCCAGGTCAGGCACTCCACCAGAGCTGGCCCCTCACCAGCACGGACCCGCCCCAGCGCATCGCGCACCGCAGCGCGCACGGCGAGCGGGTCTTGCCCGTCCACTCGCCAGGCCGGTAGCCGATAGGCGGCGGCTCGCTCAGCCACGCTCTCGACGGCAGCGTGCACACTCAAGGGTGTAAATTCGGCATAGCCGTTGTTCTCACAGAGTAAGAGCAGCGGCAGGCGCCAGAGAAAGGCGATATTGGCCGTTTCGTGAAAGAGACCAGTATTGACCGCTCCATCGCCGAAGACTGCCACGGCTACCTGTTGCCGTCCCTGCAACTGTAAAGCCCAGGCCGCTCCCGCCGCATGCGGGAGGCCCGCCCCTACCACGCCATTGGCTCCCAATACTCCCACCTCAAACGCCGCAATGTGCATGGAGCCGCCCCGTCCTCGACAGTAGCCGCTGGCCTTGCCAAAGATCTCCGCTGCTACGCGCTTCAGGTCGGCCCCCTTGGCAATGACATGGCCATGTCCTCGATGCGTCACATACAAATAGTCCTCGTGCTCCAGAGCGCTGGCCAGACCAGCTGCCACTGCCTCCTGACCAATAGAGAGATGAATAAAGCCAGGAATATGCCTGGCGGCAAAATGATCGCGCACCGCCTCCTCGAAGGCCCGAATCAGCTGCATCGTCGCCAGCAAACGGCGCGCTAGCGCCCTATCAATCTCTTCAGCAGACACACCTCGCCTCCTCTCCAAACAAGATCAAGATCGATCTCACAGGGCAGGCGGGCAACGACAACGGATAGCCGTTTTCACCAGCTTCCTGCGTTGCCCATCTGCGCAGCGTTCAGCATCACAACGCTAGCTGCCGACGGAGCTGGGGACCGGTACCGCCAGCAAGCGTGTCAATTCATGCGCATCTTGGCACTGCTCCAACGAGCGAATCAGCTCGACCAGCCGCTGCGTCGCCTCGGGCGTCAGAGGCAGATCTGGCAGCAGCTCCTTAAGCAGTTCCAGCTCGCGAGCAAATTCCCAGGCATAGTAGCTGGCATCAATCTGCAGCTCCTGCTCCAATGTGCGCCCATCGACAAGATGAACCGTCAGACGTAGCGAGAGCGGCGGTAGATCCTGGCGGGCTCGCATCTCCAGTTTGCTGATCAGAGCGCGCGTGGCCTCATCATCAAACTGGGTGAGGGCAGAGAACGAGAATGCGCGATGCGCCAGGGTCCAGGCCACACAGAAAGGCGCGCTCATCTGCGTCTGCTCCACCGTCGTAAATGGTCCGGTGTAGGCCATACCTGGATAATTGGCCTCGTAGGCGTTCATCTCCAGTTCGATATGTACGATTTCCTCTGGACGTGGCCCATGCGCTCGCACCAGTTCCAAGGTTGCTGTAATGGGACTTTGATTAAAGGCGCAGACTGGATACGGCTTGAAGGTCACGTTGAGGATCTCCCAGGTGCGCCCCAGGTGACTCACCACGCGCTCCAGCCCCTCCCGCGTACCGGCAAAGGCCTGGTAGAAGCCGGCAGGACCTTCCAGAGCAATGGCCGAGGCCCGCGCTCCTTCGCGCGCGAGCAGAGCAGCCAGCAGACCGTTACGCGCCGCCACGCCATTTTCAAAGTGCCATTCCATCGTTCCCGAGGCGAAGGACTGTGTGGTTCCCCCGGCAAAGGCCGAGGCCAAACCAAGTGCCGCCGCCAGCTGCTCCTCGCTCAGAGCCAGCGCCTTGCCCGCTGCTGCCGCCGCCCCAAAGACCCCGTAGATCGCACTGGCCCGGAAGCCACGCGGCGTGGTCAAGGCTGTAAAATCGCGACTGACCGCCGCCAGGACCTCGTAGCCGGCCACCAGGGCGGTCAGGAAGGCCCGCCCATCCAGCGGACGCAGCTCGCTTGCAGCCAACAGCGCGGGGATGATCATCGTGCCCGGGTGAGCCGTTCCATGCGTGTCCTCCTGGACACGTCCATGCAGAATGACTCCATTGGCAAAGGCTGCTCCAGTCACGCTTGCGCGCAGAGAGGAGCCGATCACGGGCGCGCTGACCTCACCCACTCCAGGCTCGGCCAGCACCACCAGACGGCGTGCAATGTGAGCATACTCCAGCTCTGAGCCAGCTAGCCCCACCGCCAGGCCGTGTAACAGGCACGTCTTGGCCTTGTCAATCACCTGGGCCGGCAGTGCCTCATAGCCCAGGCCAGCCACAAACTGCGCAAGCTCTGCGCTCAAGGTTCTTTCCATTGACACCCTCCTTGCTCTCACTCACTTGCTCACGCAAACAGCCGCAGCCGCCTCCTGATCCGGCACCGGACTGACTCACCGCTCCTTCCTCGACAGACTCAGGCCGGATTGGCCGACTGGCTGGGGCTGGAGCTACCTCCCGTGGCCGTAGCCGCGGCATCCTCAGCGACGCGCAGGCGCAGCTCGCGCTTGAGTACCTTCCCCGAGGGATTGCGCGGCAGCGCCTCGATGAAAAAGATATGGTGCGGCACCTTAAAGCGGGCAAGCTTGGCCTGACAGGCGGCTCGCAGCTCCTCGGCAGTCGCCGTCTGGCCCGGCTTCACCACAACATAGGCCACCGGCACCTCTCCCCAGCGCGGATGCGGCATGCCCACAACCGCCGCCTCCAGGACACGCGGGTCCTCGTAGAGCACTCGCTCCACTTCGAGCGAAGCGATATTCTCGCCGCCGCTGATGATCATGTCCTTCTTGCGATCGACAATGTAGAGATAGCCCTCCTCGTCGAGATAGCCGATGTCGCCGGTGTGGAACCAGCCGTTGCGCAAGGCCGCCGCCGTGGCCTCGGGGTCCTTCCAGTAACCCTTGAAGACCTTGGGACCGCGCAGGACGATCTCCCCCGGCTGGCGCGGCGGCAATGGCCGGTCGTTCTCGTCAACAACGCGCAGTTCCAGGTGGAGACAGGGCTTGCCGACTGAGCCAATCTTCTCTATGGTCTTGGCCTTGTCGAGATAGGTATCGCCCGAGACCGTTTCAGTCAGGCCATAGGCATCAGCAAACCAGGCCTGGGGGAAAAGCGAGAGCAGTTTCTGAATGAGCGGAATGGGCATCTTCTCGCCACCATCGATAATGAAGCGGACCGAGCTGAGGTCGTAGTTCCAGATGCCTTCGGTCTGGAGCAGCATGTTGATCATCGAGGGCGGCAGCCACATGTTGGTGACACGCTCGCGCTGCACGGTCTCCAGCAAGGCCAACGGCTCAAACTTGCGCAGAATGACCACACTACCACCTGCATAGAGAACCGAAGTCGCAGGCAGATCCAGCCCACCAACGTGGTAGAGTGGCCCAACGATGAGCGTGCGATCCGCTGCCGTGATGCCGAAGAGCGTGATCTGCGCAATATTCTTCCAGTAGAGGTTGCCATAGGAGATCATGACCCCTTTGGGGTAGGCCGTGGTGCCAGAGGTGTACATGAGACGGTGTAGATCATCGCTCCCTACCTCTACCGCCGCTATGCGCTGGCCCTGGTGAGCCGCCAGCAGCTCATCATAGACCAGCCAGCCCGCCGGTACGTCCGCCCCAACCCCAAGTACATGGCTCAGCGCCGGACAGCGCCCCCGAACCCCCTCAACAACAGGGGCAAACTCGCGCTCACTCACGAGCAGCTTGGTCTCGCTGTGATTGAGGATATAGACCAGCTCTTCGCCTACGAGCCGCCAGTTGACCGGCAGAGCCACCGCGCCAAGTCGGTTCACGGCGATGATGGTCTCCAGGAACTCGGAGCAGTTCTTGAGGAGAATAGCAACGATGTCACCAGCCTTCAAACCACGCTCCTGAAGAGCACAGGCCAGCGCCTCGCAGCGCTTTAGCAGCTGACCATAGCTGAGCCGCCGCCCCTCGTAAATAATGGCCTCCCGTTCGGGGTGCCGTTCCGCATAGTGCTCAATGACACTGCTGAAGTTGAAGGTCATGACGCGCTCCTTTGCCGGCTCACCAGGCTGCAGCTTAGCAGGCAGATCGCTCCTTTGCTCGCTCGCTGGTGGCCTGGTAAGCACCTTCCTTCCAGGTTGCTGAACCGGAGAGATGGAGAGGACAATACAACGCAAGGCAGAAGCCGCACGCGGCTGCCACTCTGAACCGCCTGCTGGCAGACCCAGATCCGGCCCCTCGCTCGTCGACGCGCTGGGCATGGGAGACACAGGCTCGGTGGCCGTGCCTCACTTTCCCGACCGACCAATCGGTCTGTTTGGCGGAAGTATAACATAGCCTGCAATTTGGCGTCAAGAGTCAGTGGAAAGTATTGCGCAGATTACTGTCGCGCAGGACTAGACTTTACTAGTATCGTAATTTCACTAAAGGCGGAGGAGCAGCGACTTCTAAAAGTGCTATCTTCGATAGACCCTTGACGGCGGTACTTCGCCTATGCTATACTCTCAACCGACTGGTCGGTCGCATAGAAGCGACCCGTCCACCGTAGACGCTGCCGCTGGCGCAGCGCACAGCGCAGATTGTCAGATCGCTGCTCTGCTTTCGGCAGCTCCAGTAGAGCAGACGGCTGGCCGTCGACGTCAGGGTAGCGTGCTTCTGGCCTGGTCTTGTTCGGCCTGGCCCGCACAGAGACGACGTGCGGCCTTCGTTCAAAGGAGGTCTAAGGATGAGCGTCTACCCACGGTCCAGTGAGCCTTTCCTCTTCGTCCACAAGGAGCCTGTCCAGGGTCAATGTCCTGAGTGTGGCAGCCACAACCTGCGGCGCTACCCCGTGCTGAGTGAAGGCGGCTGGTGGCTCGTTACAAAATGCCAGGACTGCCTCTTCAGTCTGGAGCGCGAGTGCTGGGGTCGCCTCGGCTCCATCCAGCTTCTCTCCGAGACACTCTAGCCTGGCCTGATTGGGCGGAGTGGCATCCATCCTTGCGCCCTAACTAACTGACTGACTTCACTGATCGTAGAGTCGCCTCGTGTGAGTATTTCTTCTGAGGAGTCTTTCTATGCTTGCAGTCGATGTTGGCGGCACGTTCACCGACGTTGTGGCCCTCGACGACCACATGATCAAGGTGACCAAAGTCCCTACGAATGCCCTGGAGACGGAGCGCTCGGTGATCGAAGGCGCGCGCCTGCTTGATATCGCCAGCAAACCGATCTTCAACCATGCCAGCACTGCCGGCCTGAATGCCATCATTACGCGCCGTCTCCCCAAGGTGGCTTTTCTAACGACAATCGGACATCGGGACATCCTGGACATGGGACGAACATGGCGCCCGCTCGACGCCCTGACCGACCCCGGCTGGCGCCGCCCCTTTGGTGATGCTGCCGCTCCCCTGGTCCCTCGCTATCTACGCCGTGGCGTCAGCGAGCGTATCACCGCTGATGGCAGCGTGCTGATCCCTCTCGACGAGTCCCAGGTCCACCAACAGCTGGCCATTCTCAAGAAGTGCGGTGTTCAGGGAGTTGCCATCTGTCTGCTCAACGCCTATGTCAACCCACAACATGAGATCCGCCTGCGTGAGCTTGTCCGCCAGGAACTGGGTGATATTCCCTGCTCGATCTCCTCAGAGGTCTCTCCCCTGGCCAAGGAGTACGCACGCGCCTCGACAACGCTGATCGATGTGCTGATGAAGATCATTTTCTCTCAGTACTCGCACAATCTGCTCTCGGGACTGCGCGAGGCCGGCTTCATGGGCCAGGTTAATTTTGCTGACTGCGCCGCGATGCTACGCCCCGCCGAGATCGCGATGGAGCAGCCTTTCCGCATTGTCTTCGCCGGCCCGGCGGCGGGAGCGGTCTCCAGTGCTCATTTTGGACAGCTCATCGGCGAGGAGAATCTGATCTGCTGCGACATCGGCGGCACTTCCTGTGATATCAGCGTGGTGACGCATGGTCAGCCGGTGGTGAATGAGACCTTCGAGCTGGAGCATGATCTGCTAGTCAATGCACTCTCGATCGAGATCACCAGTATTGGGGCCGGCGGCGGCAGCATCGTCTCGATCGCTCCTTCCGGAGAGATGCACGTCGGACCGGAGAGCGCCGGCGCCGATCCCGGTCCAGCCTGCTACGGCAAGGGCGGTACAGCTCCGTCTCTGACCGATACCTGCCTGTTAATCGGTATCCTCGACTCCGAGCGCTTCCTCGGCGGCCAGATGCGCCTTAATGTGGACCTGGCTCGCGCGGCATTCGAACGCCTGCCCACTTCGTTGAGCCTGGAGAAGCGCATCGAGTACGCTTATAAGATCGGTCTAAATAATATCGCCGAGGGCCTGCTGGATATCACGATTAAGCAGGGCATCGATCCGCGCGATTATAGCTTGATCGCCTATGGCTCCGCCGGCCCGCTCTTCCTGCCGGCAATTCTGGAACAGATCAAGGCCAGGCGGGTGATTGTCCCTCCCTATCCTGGCTTCTTCTCTGCACTTGGCCTGCTCAGCTCCGATCTGGTCTATTCCGACAGCCGCAGCGCCTATATGGTTCTGATGCCGGAGGCGGCTCCGACAATTGCGCAGATCTACCGCGCGATGGAGGAGAAACTCCTGGCGCGTATTCCTGGCGACAAGAGCCAGCTACGGGTCCTGCGCAGTTTCGATGGGCGCTTGCTTGGCCAGACCTGGGAGACTCCCTTTGTGGAGGTGCCCGCCGGCGAGATTACCGCCGAGACGATCTCGGCAATGATCGAGAATTTCCACCGCGTCTACGAGCAGCGCTCGGGCAATCGCTTCGAGGCGATTCCGGTCCAGAGTGTGACCTATCGGGTGCAGGTTGTGGTGCCTTCGCAGAAGGTTGAATATCCTTTCCTGGGGCAGGGCCAGCCGCACGAGGCCGCTCCCGAGCGCTGGACGACGCTGCGCTATCTCGGCAACGGAGAGCTGCGAGTCGCAGAGTATGAGCGCGCTCAACTGACGAGCGGGGCATTCGTGCGTGGCCCGGCCATTATCCGCGAACCGACCTCGACGATCCATGTAGTCGCCGGTCAGGTGGCCCACGTTGGCTCCTGGGGAGAGATTGTTATCGAGCCAGCGGCTTAGCGCGGCCCAGCTCCATCTGGTGCGGGCAGGGGCCACTCTCTGCACTCATGCGCTCGCAGCAACAGCGAGCCTCTGCCCGCCCGCAGACTCGCCAACGCCAATCTACTTCGCCCTGTCTTAGCCGTCTGTACGCTGCTACAGTACACAAGGAGGTCCCTACTATGGTGCGCGTCGAGCCACCGGTGCTCATCAAGGATCTGGACGAGGATGCTTTCCGCGCACGCTATCAGTGCGATCGCTTCACGGCAACGGTCCTGTCAAGCCGTCTACGCTATATCGTGCAGCATATGTGCACGGGATTACTGACCAATGCCTTTTCTGTTATTTTACGAGATTGGTACGATTTCGCCAGCACGATTGCTGGTCCGCCAGAGCTGGACTATCCGACACCGGCGGTGAGCAATAGCCTGGTGCTCTTCCTGGGTACGATGACCGATGCGGTGCGCAATGCCGTTGAGGAGTTCGGACCCCAGAATCTGCAGCCGGGCGATGTGCTGATGTGCAACGATCCCTATCGCATTGGAACCCATGTGAACGATGTCTGCTTTATGCGTCCGGTCTTCTTCGAGGGCCGCCTGGTCGGCTTTGTCAATCTACAGGCCCATATGCTCGATATGGGGGGCGTAGTGCCGGCTGGCTTTAGTGGCACGAAGCGCAATGTCTATGAGAACGGCCTGGTCATCGGGCCACAGTTGCTCTATCACGACGATCGCCCGGTCAAGTCGGCCTGGAGCCTGATCTTTGACAATGCCCGCTTCGGCAATCTGCTGCTGCCAGATATTAAAACGATCTATCAGAACCTCCGTCTTGGCGAGAACCTGCTGCTGGAGACCATCCAGCGCTACGGCGTTGAGAGCTATCTGGGAGCGGTTCGCTATGCCTGCGATCTCTCGGCGGAGACCATGCGCCAGGCTCTGGCCCGTCTGCCGGATGGCGAGTTCGAAGGTGAGGATTTCATTGACTGCGATGGCGTTGACGATAGCGAGGAGTACCACGTCAAGGTGAAGGTGCACATCCGCGGCGATCGCGCGGAGGTTGACCTGAGCGGCAGCTCACGCCAGGCGCGCACGAGTATCAATGGCGGTTGGCTGGACGCCAAGACAGCGGTGGCGGTGGCCCTCAAGTATCTGCTGGACCCGCGCAGCCCCTTTACATCGGGCACGCTGCGCAATGTGGATATTGTGCTGCCGGAAGGCACTTTCTTTAGTGCCATGCCGCCCGACGGGGCGATCTTCCTCTATTGGGAGAGCACCCAGCCATTGCTGCTGGCGATCTTCCGCGCGCTGAAGGAGGCCCTCGGGCCGAACGCCGTCGGCGGCGATTACTGTTCTCTCAACATCCATAATGCCAACGGCGTGCGCAACGGTGTTCCTTGGGTGACGATGGCGCAGTGCGGCGGCGAGCATGGCCCCTGGGGCGCGACCAAGGATGGCGATGCCGATAGCTACATGGTGTTCTACCTGGCGAATAATCTCGACCCTGCCACCGAGGCCATCGAAGCCGATTTCCCCTGCGTGGTGCTGCGCAAGGAGTATGCCACTGATACTGCCGGCGCCGGTCGGCATCGCGGTGGGGCTGCGGTGGTCAAAGATACGCTGTGGCTGACCGAGGCCGAGCACTATTCGATGCCGCTGCATACGAAGGCCCCCAGTGGCTTCGGCGTCTACGGCGGCAAGGATGGAGCCGTAGGGGCCGTCTGGGTCTGGGAGCCTGAGGCCTACGAGCAGGTCCAGCGAGCCGGCCTGGTCGGTTTTGATGAGGCGGTCTATCGCCAGGCTACGCCCGTCGCCGGGGTGCTCAATCCCGAGTCTCACACCCTCGACCACCAGGGACGCTACTTTCACTTCGCCCGCGTACCCATCTGGCGCACACACCCACACACGATGTTCCGCTATCTCACCAACGGCGGTGGCGGCTGGGGCAATCCTTTGGAACGTCCCCCTGAGCGGGTTCTGCAGGATGTGCGCGATGAGTACATCAGCATCGAGACGGCACGAGAGCTGTATGGCGTGGTGATCCAGGGCGACTCTCAGCACGATCCCGAGGGACTCCAGATTGACTATGAGGCAACGCAGGCACTGCGTAACGCAGCTGCCAGTCAGAGACATTGACAGGCGTTCTATAATCTGTACTGCATGTGAAAGGTGGGATCTATGGGCCAGCACTTCCCGATCTGCAGGAGAACACGAGGCCTTCGACCCGCGGTTCCGGCTTCCATCCCGGTGGCGGTTCCTCCTCATCCCCCTTAAATCAACGCCGCCTTTGCTTGCTGCAATGCAGAAAATCAATTTGGGGCACGCTGATGGTGACTGACAGTTTGTCGAGGGAGCAGAGGCTGGCCCCCTGCCTCCCACCCCGCGTTCAGAGAGGAGGGTTCCCGTGGCACGTAAGCGCGATATTATCGAGGTAGCTGCTCAGCTCTTCGCCCGGCATGGCTACCACGGTACCAGCGTACGTGACCTCTCCGAAGCGCTGGGGCTGGGCAAGGCCAGCCTCTACCACCATATCGAAAGCAAGGATGAGCTTCTGTTTTGGGTGCATGAGCAGTTCATCAATCCCTTGCTAGAGGAGACAGAGCGACGTCTGAGTGCCGAGATGGACCCACGCGATGCTCTGCGCACTCTGAGCTGTATTCTGATGCGCGTCATCGCCGACTACCGGCCCTACGTGACTGTCTTCTTGAATGAGTGGCGGGCGCTCTCTCCCGAACGGGCCGCAGCGATTCGGGAGAAGCGCAAGCGCTTTGAGGGCTACATCCGCGCGGCTCTACAGCGCGGTGTTGAGCAGGGCCTCTTTCGGCCTTTGGATGTCTCGGTGACCTGCCTCGGCTTCTTGGGTATGCACAACTATGCCTATCAATGGCTCAATCCCGAGGGACGCCTCTCCCCTGAAGAGATTGCGGCTACCTTTAGTTCCATCTTCTTGCGCGGCATTGCCCAGGGAGACAACCAGAGCCAGGCCCCGGCGACCTCAGCCAGCCCACAAGCTGGCTGATCGGCATCGGCCCGCCGCGCGACTAGTCCATTCTTCTCTCGCTTGCTTACTTGCCGTGCGGCGAGTGGATGGCCAGCTGTGATGCGGTACCCAGTACGAGCCAGGACAGCCACAGGGAGTGCCTTGAGTACAGGTTGTGGCTTGCTGACCCTGGCTGCGGTTTGGGCGCTGCTGGTTGTGTTGTGTGTGCATTGAGGCAAAGTGAAGCGATGCAGCGAAAGGCGGTTCTCTTATGGCAGCAGCTCCTGTCAGTGATCGGATTAACCTGAGTGGCCAGGTGGCGGTGGTCACCGGCGCGGCGCGCGGCATCGGCCAGACCACCGCCCAGGTGCTGGCCCGCGAAGGGGCCAGCGTAGCCGCCCTGGATGTGCTTCCCTGTACGGAGACGGTGCAGGCAGTGGAGGCGCTGGGCCAGCGCGCGTTGAGTGTGCATTGTGATGTGTCCGATGCGCAGCAGGTGCGCCAGGCGATCGATGAGGTCGTGGCCCGCCTCGGCACCCCCCATATTTTGGTCACCTGTGCCGGGGTGGTCTCGCGGACAGATCTGGAGGCGATGACGGTGGAAGAATGGGATCGGGTGCTGGCCATTGATCTGCGGGGCACGTTCCTCTGTGTGCAGGCGGTCTATCCCCATATGAAGGCCCGCGGCTATGGGAAGATTGTATGTGTAGGTTCGGTTGCCGGGAAGGTCGGCGGCGTGATCTCCGGCCCCCATTATGTGGCCGCCAAGGGTGGCGTTCATTCTTTTATTAAGTGGGTGGCGAAGGCTGGCGCTCTCCATGCAATCTATGTCAATGCAGTGGCTCCCGGCCCGGTCTGGACCGACATGACCATCGGGCACCCTTATCGCGATGAGATGTCCCCCCTGGGCCGCCTGGGCGATCCGCGCGATATCGCTGAGGCGATCCTCTTCCTGGCTTCCCCTGCCTCGAATTGGATCACCGGTCTGATACTGGATGTCAACGGCGGTATGCTCATGGATTAGCCACGCTCCGCTCTTCCCTCTGGCTCCGCTTTGGCTCCAGTTCCAGTGAGCGCGGTGGTCTATTGCTGGCTTCTGCCTTACCACCGCGCTCCTCCTTATTATGGAGACTGCAGCTCTCTGCGTTCCGCACCGTTGCTCGACTTCTGCGCGCTCCGACCGCATTTGCGTCAATTGCTGAGCTTGTCCCTCGGTCAGCAGTAATGCTATCCTGATAGGACAGAGGAAGAACGGCAAGCAGGAGGAGCGCTTGCTTCTCAAGGACCTGACAAACGCTGCGGCCTTGCTTTCTTGCTCAGCCTGAAGCTGTAGCGCTCCCCTTGCTCTGCCAGACTTTGATGAGGGACCAGCAGATCATGAGCAGTTCAGCAGGGCAATCTGCCGAGCACCCGTCTGGCACGCCATTGTCTGGACGCCGGCA
>JBHOQN010000033.1:0-4259 GCA_042408965.1 Ktedonobacteraceae bacterium | reverse complement strand
CTCGGCAGGATGGGAGCCGGCGACCGTCGGGTGCCAGATGGCGCGCTGGCGGCGGGGCATAAGAACAGGGCGCGATGAATCGCGCCCCTACGGGTGCCGTCGATGGGCGGCTTCGCCCCGTTCGTCCGGGCGTGATTCATCGCGCCCCCGTCCATCGTGATCCATCGCGCGCCCATCCATCGCGATCCATCGCGCCCCTGTCTCCGCCCACCTCGTCGCTCTCGGTAGGATGGGAGCCAGCGACCGTCGGGGGCCAGACCGCGCGCTGGCGGCCGGGCACAAGAAGCGGGCGCCCTCTCCCGTTCGTCCGGGTGCGATCCATCGCGCCCCCATCGTCCGGGCGCCCTCGACGGCTGGCCTCTTCCAATCCGTCCGAGTGCGGTGGTTCGCGCCCCCGTCCATCGCGATGGATTGCGTTTTCCGTCGCGCTCTGGCCCATCCGCGGCGGCGGGCGCGATTCATAGCGCCCCCGCCCATCCCCCAGGCTTGACAAATGCTACAATTGATGCTACCCTGGCAGTAATTTCGCGCAGAATGAGGAACGTCTCTCATCTAAGGTTGAAGAGCAACATAGGATGTTAGGGACATCAATGAGAGTCGCTGTTGGTAGGAGGCTTCGATGTTACAGGACGATCGAACCACACATCATGAGAGAAATGTACCCCCATCGTGTCGTCTCCGTGTCTACCTCTATGGTCCTCTCGAAGTCTGGAAACGGAACCAGGACGGCTCCTGGCGTCTGCTGGAAAAGGCAGCCTGGGGCAAAGGGCGACCAGCTCGCTCCGTGTTCAAACGACTGCTGACAGCGTCCGGACGACGCCTCTCACGCAGTGCCCTGCAAGATGATCTTTGGCCTGATATCGACAACATTGCACTGGTCGATAAAATGGTCTACAGTGCGATCAATCAGATCCGCCGAGCCATTGGCAGAGATCTTGTGCGCACGATTGAGACAGCCTATGGTCTCGCAGATCAGTCGATCATCTGGGTCGACGATGACGCCTGTAGAGCGCTCCTCACCGAAGCTGAGGACCGGGGAGGGTCCTCAGATGAGGCCGCCCCTCTTTTAGAGCAGGTCCTGGCTTACCAGGAGCGAGGCGAGTTGCTTGAGGGAGAGAGTGGTACCTGGGTCCATGGCATCCGATTACGGAGCGAAGAGATGCTCAGGCAGTGCCGGTACTGGCTAGCACTCTCATACGAACGTCAAGGGAAGCTCTGGCAAGCCGGGGAACAGTACCGGGCACTCCTCCAGTCCATTCCCCCAGACGAGGAAGCGCTGCGTCGTTGGATCAACATGCTCCTTCGGCATGGGAGACCTCAGGAGGCTTCAAGGTGCTATCATATGGCCAAGGAGATCGCTGAGGCACATGGGCTTTCCCTCTCGTTTCTCTTTGGAGAGCAAGTGCAACCTGCTCAAAGGGCCGTGGTTGCCACGTTACCCGTTTCAGTTGCTCAGATCGTTTCTCCTCTTGTACTCCCCTCGCCTGAGCAGGCTAGCACCACTCTCCCAGTGCTGACCGATACAGAGCTATGTGACCACCTGATGAGTCTGCTGACCAAGCCAGCCCTGACAGGACAGAGAGAGCTTGCCTACTTCGATCAGCAGACAAAACTGTACTGGATGGCACGAGAAGAACATGCCCTCCCTCCATCTCTGCTGTATTCCTCTGTAGTGAGATACCTGGAGAGTCTGACACTGGTGCTTGCTGGATCACAACCAGCAGGATGCCGCCAGCGACTCTGTACGACGATCAGCTGTACAGCGCTGCTGGCAGGTATTTTGCTCTACGATCGAGGACACTACCCGCAAGCCCGAAGCTACTACCGACTGGCTCTCCAGGCAGCCGCCGAAGCTGGCAATCAACCCTTGCAGGCGATCACCTGGGGATGGATGAGCTTCACCTGGACATATGCGCTGCAGTATCACGTAGCACTCCGCTGCATTCAGACCGCACATCAACTAGCGCAGTCCCTTACAGATCGCCTGTTGCACATCTGGCTGGCTGCCATCGAGGCAGAGATTCAGGCCCATGTACATGATCGCCGTGCCTGTCTCCAATGTCTCAGCGTCTTTGAGCGCGAGGAGGCTTCACCAGCGTCCGAGCTGGCCTATCTGATCGAATTCCGCCCCGGGCTGCTGCTGGGCTATAAGGGGGTGTGTCTACAACTGCTCTACCAACGTCGGCAGCCTGCGACAGCCAGTCTTTTGCAGGAGGCAAAAGAGGCCCTTGAGCATGCCTTGACCCTGGATTCGCCACCCAGGCGCAAACTCTACTACCTCAGCGATCTTGCCAGTGCTTATGCCCGCCAGGGAGAGATCGAGCTGGCGTGCGCCTCTGCAACCCAATGCCTTGATCTATTGACCCGGCTTGGAGAGCGTTCACAAACGCTTCAGAAGCATCTCCTTCAGCTGCAGGAGCTGCTACAACCGTACCACGAGGTCGCCTCTGTGAGAGATCTTGACGAGCAGCTCCACCTCTATCATCTCAGGGAGTGAGCAGCGGATAGAGTTCGGCAAGGTCATATAGAATGCAGTCCGGCTCTATAGTCCTTTCGCCTCTCAGCCCTCTTCGGGTCAAGTCACACCAAACTGCAAAGAGGCCAACCTGTTGCGCTCCCGCAATGTCGCATGCCAGATCGTCACCGATCATCCACGCTTCAGAGGCACTGAGCTGGAGCAGCTCCAGAGCCTGGCGAAAGATACGCGGATCGGGCTTTGCGACGCCAACTTCTCCTTCGATCAGAATGACATCAAACCACGGAGCTAACCCATGTTGCGCAATCTTTCGGCGCTGATAGGCTGCATTTCCATTGGTCAGGAGCGCCAATGCAAGAGAGCGCTGACGGCATACACCTAAGACTTGCAGGGCGTGAGGGGCAAGGTGCCGATGAGTCTCACGTAAGCGCTCATACGCTCGCACGATTTCCACAGCCATCTCTCGCTCCTGAACTCGCTGGACCACAGTAAGAGCCTGTTCTACCACTTCCAGGCGTGTCTCAAAGGGCTCCAGACGGTCTCTCCGCTGCTTTTCCAGATCGTGAGCGATCTCGTGGCGATACGCACGATAACTCCGCAACAGGGCCTGGAAAAGGGCTGCTGCGGGTAGATTGAGCACCGGTGCAAACTGGCGAGCCACCTCCCTCCAGCTCTGCGAAGGACTCTGACTGGTGAGTAAAAGCACCCCATCCATGTCAAAGAGGAGACCCCGAGGGTGAGGGAAGTCTCCACGCCTGTAATGCTGTCTCATGGTGGATAGTATATCATACATAATCCCTTTTGCCGGTGGTGACTGACGAGGCTCTGCCAGATGAGCACGCGCGCTAAGCAGTTGCTTGATCCACACTAGCACAGAAGGCCGCTCTCAC
This sequence comes from Ktedonobacteraceae bacterium, assembly GCA_042408965.1. Classification (GTDB taxonomy): domain Bacteria; phylum Chloroflexota; class Ktedonobacteria; order Ktedonobacterales; family Ktedonobacteraceae; genus Thermogemmatispora. The sequence goes on along the minus strand of JBHOQN010000033.1, from coordinate 893 downwards.
CTCCCAGACAAGAGAGGGCTTTGGCCTGAGGAATCTCAGAAAAGATTCCTCAAAAAGGTCAGAACAGGTTCTTGTCCCTCCCTGGCTATAGTTTCCCTGGATACGAGAGCACGTTCCCTGAGATCAGGGCTAAAGATGCTGAGCGATTCCACCCCACTCAAAAAGGAGTGAGCATGGAAAGGAGAAACCCTATGACCATTGGCATCCCACGGCGGCCGGCCGGCCCGTGCGGGTCGTCCCCGTCATCCCCATCGCAGCAGGAGAAGCGGGATCGCCTGGAGCTGCCGTTCGTCCGGGCGCGATTCATCGCGCCCCCATCGTCCGGGCGCCCTCGACGGCTGGCCCCTCCCAATCCGTCCGGGTGCGGTGGATCGCGGCCCCGTCCATCGCGATGGATTGCGTCCCCCTTCGCGCTCCGGCTCATCCGCGGCAGTGGGCGCGATTCATCTTCGTCCGGGCGCGATTCATCGCGCCCCCGTCCATCGCGATTCATCGCGCGCCCATCCATCGCGATCCATCGCGCCCCCGTCCATCGCGATCCATCGTGCCCCTGTCCATCACCACAGCAGGAGGTCCGGCCATGATCTGGAGCTGGTTCGCCCGCCTCCTGGGCTCCCCCACGACCACCACCCACCCCGGCGGCACGTCCGCCCCCGACGCGGCTGATCTCTACCTCCTGCCCCGCTCGCAGGAGGAACAGGACCGCCTCGAACTGCAGCACTATGCCCTGCGCCGCCTCCTGGGCGGTCACCTCCTCGCCCCCGTCGCCCAGCCCCGCCAGCTCCTCGACGTCGGCGCCGGCACCGGCATCTGGCTCCGCGAGGCCGCCCGCCGCTGGCCCTCCGCCCGCCTCGTCGCCCTCGATAAGGACCTCTCCCTGCTGCGCCACTGCC
>JBHOQN010000032.1:0-20681 GCA_042408965.1 Ktedonobacteraceae bacterium | reverse complement strand
CGCCTTCCAGGAGGAGCTGGGCCTGCCGGAGCCCACCGCGGCCGTCGGCGTCCTCGGCTGGCGGCCCGCCGGCATCGTCGGTCCCTTCACCCATCCCGACCGCGATCCGCGCTTCCTGCGGCGGAAGCCGCGCGCGCAGGTCCTCTCGCTCCCCTACCTGGTCGAGGTGCGCTTCGAGACCCTGCTGCAGCACGTGCGGCCGGGGCCGAGCGTGGTGGAGCTGCAGGTCTTCTCGCTGGGGGCCTTGCCCCCGCTCGTTCTCGATCATCTGATGATCCTGCAGAGGGTGCTGCGCGCCGAGCGGGAGGGGCAATTGCCCCTCCTCTGCTGAGGCGGCTGCGGCGCGGGTCCGCCCTGGAGAGGCGCGACGGAGACGCGGCGGGGGAGACGAGATCAACGATGACAGGGGGGCGCGGGCATACCGGGCACGGCTCCGCAGGCGTCAGCGAGACGTACCGGACCCTTGCGATTGCAGCGACACTGTGCTATCCTGCCTGCAGAAAGCGGACGACGCCGGCAGCAGGTGGCAGCCTCAGTCGCAAGAGGCAGCGCCGACGATCATCTGCCCAGGCATCACAGCACCGGAGTAGCTGAGCTGGAGGAGCTTAGAAGGAACAGAGACCATGACGACACAGAACGACTCTCAGCCCACTCGCAACACCTACGTGATCGACCCCGAACATGCTGGCGAACTGGCACGTCTCATGCAGCAGGACCGCGTGGTCACCGAAGGCATGGGCGGCCTCTTCCCCGAAGGGCAAACCCTTCCCGATGGGGGACGCATCCTCGACCTGGCCTGCGGTCCCGGCGGCTGGGCCCTCGAGGTCGCCTTCGCCTCCCCGAAGGTCGAGGTCATCGGCATCGACATCAGCCAGCAGGTCATCGAGTATGCCCGCGCCCAGGCCTGGTCACGCGGCCTGGAGAACGTTCAGTTCCAGGTGATGAACGTCATGCAGCCGCTGGCGTTCCCAGACGCCTCCTTCGATCTGATCAACGGGCGCCTGCTCTGCGGCTTCATGCTCCCCGCCGTCTGGCCGCGGCTGCTGGCCGAGTGTCGGCGGCTCCTCAAGCCGGGCGGCGTGGTCCGTCTGACGGAGACGGAGGCGCCGCTGACCACCAGTCCGGCTTTCGAGACCCTGATGTCCCTCGGCTCCCTGGCTCTCCAGCGCGCCGGCCAGAGCTTCTCCCCAGACGGGCGCCACATCGGCATGCTGCCGGTGCTGGCCTGGCTGGTACGCCGCGCCGGGTTCACAGACGTGCGCACACGCGCCAGCGTCATCGAGTGGTCGCTAGGGACCCCGGCCCACTATAGCGTCTTCAAAGACTGCCTGATCGGCCTGGAGCTGATCCAACCCTTCCTGATCAAGATGGGTGTCGCCACCCAGGAAGAGCTCCAGCAGCTCACCCAGGCGGCGCTGACCGAACTGCAGCAGGAGGACTTCTGCGGCGTCTGGACCTTCCTGACCGCCTGGGGACGCAATCCTGCCAACTGAATCCGTGCCCGCCATCTGAGAGGGACGAGCATGCGGCCAGATCAGGCTCATGCAGGCCGGTAGCTCACGGAGAGAGGAACCGCAGGCTATAGCGCGCGGCCCCCTCCTCCAGGAAGTGGACCAGCCGCTCACCCTCGGCTGCCAGCTCGTCCCGTATCGCCGCCGCCTGCGGTCTGAAGAGGCTGATCTCCAGACGCGCCTCCGCCCGCTCGCGCACGAGACGCCATGTGCCCGCCACAAGGCCGTCGACCAGCACGGTCGCCTGCACACGCCCCGCCGAGAGGAAGACCGCGCGGCGATACTCCTCTGGCAGCACGCGCGTCCGCTGAGCATGGGAGAGTAAGAGATTGTCGTACTCCGGCAGGAAGCGTGGAGGCGCAGCGCTCTCCGCTGGCGGCCGCGGCTGCTCTGGCAGATCAAACAGCTCGCGCCCCTGCTCGTCGCGAAAGACCAGCACCTCAGGCCGCAGCTCCCTGAGCAGCGGCTGCAGACCGCTCAGGCCAGACCAGACCTGCAGGTCGCTGACGCTCGCCGGTCCGAAGGCCGCCAGATAGCGCCGCACCAGCACAGGCAGCCCCTCCTCGGGCGCAGCCAGTTCAGCCGCCAGCCAGCTCACTGCATCAGCGAAGGCCGGACTGCCACTGAAGCCCCATCTGCTGCCGTCAGGCACCTGCACCAGGGGCAGATGAGTGCGCACGACGTAGGCCAGCAGTGCGGCGTCGACATCCGCGAAGCGCGCGCTGAGATGCGCACGAATCTCCACGAAGGTGCGCGGCCGCTCCTGGACATAGGGCAGCACGGCGGCCAGCACGTCCTCAAGAGCGAGGCGCCTGGCCGGCTCCCCAAAAAAGGCCCGCATGGCCTGTGAGAGCGCCGGCTGCAGAGCCAGACGAAAGAGACGATAATCGGCGGCGCTCATCAGATGCAGCGTCGCTCGCATCAGCGTGGCCCGTACCACCCGCCGCTCATGCAGCAGTTGTGTGAGATCCTGGCGCGCGAACGAGTGCAGGCGCGTCCAGAGGCCGACATAGGGCGGGGCCGGTACCTGTGCCTGCAACCCGATCAGGCGCTCCACCGCCTCCAGCGGCGTCAGCGAGACCCGCTCCAGGAGCATCTGGCGCGCCAGCGTGGCACGGTTGAGCTCCCGCAGGGTCAACATACGTTCGGCCATGCTTTCCCTCCTGACTATCGAGGATCCCTTGCACTGTCTATTCTCAGCCGCCCACCAACAAACGGTCACCGCATTCCACCGCCGTCTCTTCCTCCGCGTCATAGACGCCAGGGTCCCCACCCTCCATAGCCAGAGCCGTCCGCAGGTTGCAGAGCGCAGCCACCTGTGCTATCCTGAGAGCAACAGGAGACGAGGCCGGCAGGGGTAGCCAGGATGGCAGGGGGGATCAGCCCTTCCGGGGAAGCGTATGCCGGCAGCAGCCAGAAGGACAGGCGACAAGCAGTGCGTCCGGGAAAAGCGAAGGCCTTAACGATCTATCTGGGCGAGTCCGACCAGTGGCGCGGCAGGCCCCTCTACGTGGCCATCATGCAGTTCCTGCGCGAGCAGGGCTGTGCTGGCGCCACGGCCACACGCGCCGTCGCCGGCTACGGAGCCGCGGCGCGGCTGCATGAGGAGCATGGGCTGCGCTGGTCCTCCGACGCCACCATCGTCATTCAGGTCATTGATCAGCCGCAGCGCCTGCAGCGCCTGCTGCCGCATCTGCAGGAAATGCTGCTCAGCGGGTTGATCACCCTCCACGAGGTCGAGGTGATCACCTACCCGCATCTACAGCGGCACGGCCTGCCGGCCCATCTGACGGTGCGCCAGGTGATGGAGCCGCAGGTGACGACGGTGGAGGAAGAGACGCCGCTGGCCAGGGTGGTGGATCTGCTGCTGGGAGCGCCTTTTCGGGCCTTGCCCGTCGTCGACGCGCAGCGGCGCCTGCTGGGCATCATCACCACAGGAGACCTCATCAGGGCGGGCGTGCTCCCGCTGCGTCGCGGGCTGGTGCGTACGGCCCTGGAGCTGGACAGGGCGACCGCTGAGGCCGTCAGCATTCCGCTGGAGGAGGCACGGCAGAGTCCGCGCACGGCGCAGGATGTGATGAATCGTCAGGTGCGCAGCGTCAGACCCGAGCAATCCGTGCGCGAGGCGGCGCGTCTCATGGTAGAGAGCGATCTGCGCCGGCTGCCGGTCGTTACAGCGGAGGGCCAGCTTGTGGGGATGCTCTCGCGCACCGATCTGCTGCAGAGCATGATGCACACGCCTCTCTCCAGCGTGGACGAGGCGGCCGCAGGGCCAGTCGCCGTGCTACAGGAAGCCGCCGGGCTTCCGCCGGCCATGCGGCCCGTCGTCGACTACCTGCAGCGTGACATTGCCACCGTGCGTGAGGACACCCCGCTTGACGATGTGCTCGACGCGCTGATCCTCTCGTCCCTCAAGCGCGTGCTGGTGGTGGACGAGGCGCGGCGCCTGCTGGGCATCATCAGCGATGTCGATGTGCTGGCCCGCCTGCAGGAGGAGATGCGTCCCCGCCTGCTTGAGCTGCTGACGAACCTGGCACGTAGCCAGGGCCGGCGTCCGCTGCCGAATCCCTTCCGCGCCCAGGCGAGCAGGGTTCGCAGGGCCGCCGATCTGATGAACCGCGCGGTCGTCACGGTGCCTACAACGGCGACGGTGCAGGAGGCCATTGAGCGCATGATCAACACGCGGCGGAAGGTGGTGCCGGTCGTTGACGCCGAAGGCCGTCCTGTGGGCGTTGTGGGACGCTCGGACCTGCTGCGCGCCTTGCTAGAAGAACCATAGAGATCGTACGTATGGCTGAGAGAGAGATCGTGCGCGGGGCGGGCAAACGCATCCGCATCTTTGTCGGTGAGGCCGAGGAGTGGCGCGGGCAGCCTCTCTATCGCGCGCTGCTCGAGCTGGCACAGCGAGAGGGCCTGGCTGGCGCCACGGTGCTGCGCGGCATCGAGGGCTTTGGTCCGGCGCACCACCTTTCAACAGAGCGTCTCCCCGACCTCGCTGCAAACCTGCCCCTGATGATAGAGATTGTTGATACCGTTGAACAGGTCGAGCGCTTCCTTCCTCACCTGAAGCAGATCGTCGAGCACGGGCTGATCACCCTGACCCCTGTTGAGATCATCTACCAGGGGAGGGCGCAATGATGCTGCTCTCCTTGCTGATGATGGGGCTGACGGGTCTGGCGGGAGCCTGTGGAGCGCTCGTTCGCTATCTGCTCGGTCGTTTCATCGCCGAGCGCCTCGGCTCGAGCTTTCCCTTCGGCACCCTGCTGATCAACGTGAGCGGCGCTTTTGCGATCGGCCTGCTCTTCGCTCTGGCGGGCCAGCGCATCATCAGCGCCGCGCTGCAGAGCGTGCTGGCAACGGGCTTCCTCGGCGGCTACACGACCTTCAGCACGCTCAACTGGGAGGGCCTGCAACTGGCCCGCGGTGGGAGCAACCGACTCAGCCTGCTCTACCTCGGCGGGAGCCTGCTGCTGGGCCTGCTGGCCGCTGCCGCTGGCCTGGCGCTGGGAGGCTGGCTCTGATGGTGATGGCTGTTCTGAGGCGGCGGCGCAGCATCCTGGCGGTGCTGGCCGGTGGCTTCTGCGGCACGCTCGCGCGCTTCCTGCTAAGCACCGTGATCCAGGGCGCGTTCGGCAAGCAGTGGCCCTACGACATCCTCTTCATCAACCTGAGCGGCGCCCTGGCGCTGGCCCTCATCACGGTGTTGGCCGACGCGACCGTCCTGATCGGGCCGACGCGGCGCCTCTTCCTGACGGTGGGTTTCCTGGGCGCCTATACGACCTTCAGCAGCCTGACGCTCGGCGCGGTGCTGCTTCTGACGAGTGGCCGCTGGCTGGCCGGCCTGCTCTACCTGCTGGCCAGCGCCGGCGGGGGCGTCCTGGCCATCCTGGTGGGCGACTGGCTGGGCCGGGGCTGCCTCAGGCTGCTGCAACGACGGCGCCGTGGGCCGCACAAGACGGCCAGCGCGGTCGAGGCAGGCGCGCGAGCGCAGGGCCTCCCTGCCGCGGCCGATCAGCCTCAGGAGGATAGCCTGGCGCACTGAGCACCAGCGCGGTCGAGGCAGGCGCCAGGCAGGACAGGGCCTGTCCGGGCCGCGCCTCCTCAGCGCCTGCGCCTCACCGCCTAGAAGCGGCGCTGCTGCATCTCCGGCGGAGCAAAGGTCAGCGTTGTCTGCTGCAGATCCCGCAGCAGGGGATCAAGCAGCGTGCCCGTGGAGGCTTCGGGCAGATAGACGGGCTGACCGCTATAGCGCGCCTGCTGCACCGCTCGCTGCAATGCGCTGATCACCTCGCGCGTGCGTGCGTACTCCGCCTCCATCTGGCGCAGCCGCTGATTGCGATGCAGCAGGTTATTCACCGGCCCGATGATCGCCCACAGCGAATTGTCGCCGCCCGGGATGCGCGCCTCGTGATGACCGTTGGCGACCTGGGTGAGCACATAGACGATCTGCTGGATCGACTGCTCGAGGCGGGCCTTCTCCAGCGCGGCCTGTTTGTCGTGCTCGCTCAGATCGCGCTCCAGGCGGGCCACCTCCTCGGCGCGATCGGCGCGCTTGATCTCCTGGATCATCGACTGGTTCCAGACCAGGCCGGAGCCGCAGACGATGGCGAAGAGGAAGCAGGGAACGGTGGCGATAGCTATGTAGTAGCTGGAGACCTGCGCGGCAAGATCGGGCGTGCGCGGGAAAATCAAGAGGCCGATGAGCACGAGGGCCGCGTCGGCCAGGGTGAAGCAGATCACACCCAGGCGGGGCAGGGTGAAGACGGCGAAGAGCAGGGGGATCACAAAGAGATCGAAGATGGGCAGGATGACTGTGGAGACCCCGCCGGGCGTGGTCACCAGGTTGAAGGTGATGCCGATCTCGAAAATCATGATCGTGACGGCCCCTGCCAGATAGCAGTGACGGGTGCGATTGAGGGCAATGGCCAGCGCCTCCAGAAACGGCGAGCCGATCAGAACGACGAGCAGCAGCCGGTTGGTGCCGAAGAGGGCCGCTGGCAGCCCCAGGACATTAAAGCAGATGCAGAAGAGGATGATATTGCTCGTCATGCGCCCGCGCCGGAAGAGGTCGCGCTCCGCAAAGGAGGCCTGGGGACCAGGGTCCGGCGGCGAGCTGAAGCGGTACCACCAGCCCAGTGACCCGCCGGGCCGGGCACGCTGGTGGGCCACCAGCAGGGAGCTGCTGATGGCAGAGGAGGCGCCATCTTCGGGGAAGGGCGCTGAGTGGGGAAATCTCGTACTCATGCGATGCTCCTGGCCTCCAGAATGCTGTCGGGCGCGCCTGTAGGATGGACGCCGACGAGCTGCAGGCCGGCCTCTTCACACAGGCGGCGGAATTGCTGCTCCGTGCGCTCGTAACCGCCCGGGGTGTTGATCCTCATCCAGAGGCCCACGAAGAGGAAGGGCGATGGCTTCTGTGGCGGCTCTGGTACGACATACTCAACGATGAGGATACGTCCGTCGGGGGCGAGGGCCTCACGGCAGTTGCGCAGAATGCGAATGCACTCCTCATCGGTCCAGTCGTGCAGGACATGCTTCATGATATAGGCATCGGCTCCCTGCGGCACCCCCTGGAAAAAGTTGCCCTCCACGAAGGTGCAGCGCTCGCCGACCGGGGAGGGCGCGAGGATCTGCTGCGCCTGGGCCACGACCGGGGGGAGATCGAAGAGCACGCCCTGCAGATGGGGATAGCGCTGCAGAATGACCTGCAGAAAGGAGCCGTAGCCTCCACCGACGTCGACCAGCCGCCTGACGGCCGTGAAATCGTAGCCGGCGACGGTGACGTCGTTGAGCAGCTCGGTATAGGAGGCCATGGCGTTGTTAAAGATGGTGTACTCCTGCGGGTGGGCGGCCATATAGCTCCAGAACTCGGACTGGTAGATCTCTTCAAAGGAGGGCCGGCCGGTGGTGATGGTCTGGGGCAGGGCGTGCCAGGGCCGCCAGACCCAATCGGCTGCCAGGTAGAGCGTGAAGCCGTGCAGCGAGTTCGGGACGTCGGAGCGCAGGAAGGTGCCTACGTCTGTGTTGGCAAAGACGCCGACCTCGACCTCCTGGAAGACATCGACGCTGCAGAGGGCGCGGAGCAGGAGCAGCAGCGCTCCTTCGTCGGCGCCTAGCTCCTTTGCCAGCTCGTGGGCGCTGCGGGGACCGTCTTTGAGCTGGTCGGGCAGGCCAAGGCGCACGGCGGCCTGCATGGCGGAGGAGACAATCCAGCCCATCAACATGTCGTAGGCTCGGGTTGCTGCCTGCTGTTGTTGCTGCTGCTGCTCTCCCTGGGATTCGTAACTGCTCATGTTGTATCACTCCTTTCTGAAAGAACGGGTGCGGATGGTATGAAATAGTACCATTATGGTGATCTCCAGGTAATTGCTCCTTCAGCCTCCAGATCACGCAGAATCCACAGGGTCTCTTCGAGAGATATTCTGAGCAACAGAGCGATCTGTTCGCTATCGCGAATCCCATCGACCAGCAGGAAGACCTGGGTCCAGCGGCGTGGCCAGCCAGCGAGGGGCTGGGGGTAGAGACGCAGGGGGCGGAGGGCCGGGGCGCCGCTGGTGGGGCCTGGAAACGACGGAGCGGCGATGCCGCTCTGGAAGGGAACGGCGCCGGGGAACGCTGGCAGAGAAGGAGGTGCCGCGGTCACTTTCCAGGTGAGATCGCCGGCCTTGAGCAGCGCCTGCAGGGCCTGTTCTCCTTCCAGGAGGAGCTGGCCGGCCTGATCGAAAATACGGCATGCGCTGATTTTTCCGGCGTGCATTGTGATGACGGCGCTACATGGACTGGAGCGCTCTTTGAGAGAGATGGTGGTTTCAAGCTGTCCAGTATGCTGGCGTTGGGCCAGTACCTCCAGCATGGTCGCTGCCGGGAGGGTGTAGAAGCTCATACCCGTATGCAGACCGGAGGCTCTATGGGAGATGCTTCCGGTCTACCCTCCTTTCACCTGCCTGTTTCTACCAGCCTGCACAGATCACCAGGGTTGTGCGCCTGCGATGACGCCACGCTGCCGCGCAGCAGCAAGACTGCGCGTATCAAGGGATCAGCGATGGTTGAGCATGCCTGCTCTGCTTGCCAGGGACAACGCGGATAGAAAACACATGGAACCGGTCTGGATACCGAACGGGTCTGCGGATCGGGTCGGGTCGGGTCGGATCTTGCTCTGCCATGAGCGAGGGAGGCGCTCGGTGTTCGACGGGATCGCTCTCCGCCTGTTGTGAAGGGTACTGCTGCTCCTCCTCCGTATGCCCTGCTTTCGATGAAGGGCTACCTGTCGCAGACTATATTACCAGAAAATAGGAAGCTGTGCAATATCCGATGGGCCTTTCTGGATCGTCCTGACTGCGCCGGGCAATCTCTGATCTGGCAGGTAGAGCCTGCAACGCAGCCATTGATCATCAGGACATTCCAGAAGGCGATACGGGCTGGCCTCTGGCGCCTTGGCATGGCATTCGAGCGGGCAATGGGGTCTGCAGGGGCGGATGAGGCTAGAGCGGCGGTGGCGGTGGTGGCTGAGAGCTTGCATGGGCGGGGCGTGCTCCTCAGGTGCTCGGCCTGCTGCATGGCGGGTACTGCGGCGCTTCTGGCAGCCCGCTTCTTCCAGGGGCAGCGCGTGCGCGCGCTCTTCGACCAGGCGGCGTGTCCCTTTCCGCTGCGCCTCTGACAGAGCGGGCCTGAATATCCGGCGTCATCTGGGCCTCCGCCCCTGGCGGCATGCACAGGGGGCGCCATCTTATGCCTGCCCCACCTCGCCTGACTGGAGGGCCTCTCCCTTGTCTTACCCATTCGCCATCTCCCGGGAAGGAAGGTGGCATCACTCCAGCCATGCCTCCCCCGATCGGACTATTTTTTCGGCATAGCCGGCCAGAATCGACGACAGATCACACAGAGAGTAGTAGAGCAGTGGCTCTAGAGAGCAGACTTCTGGAGCAACGTCCTCCAGAACAGAGAGGGAGGCTGTGTATAGTGTATGAGCAGGGTGTAATACATCATACCTCTCAACACAGGAGGAAGAGCATTCTCTATCACAGGCTGATCAGAACCGCCCTTTTCCGTTGCAACAGGGGTGCGGTCTGGTCCACCACCACGCTCAGGGCATCTGGCCAGGGAAGAGCGACAGCTCTGCTTGCGAGCATAGCGCTGAAGGCGGCTACTTCAGGCGAGGTCTCCAGGGGAGCGGAGACAGGGAGGTCTGCAATGTTAGCAAGTGAAGCCATGGAGGCTCCATGGAGCATCTGGAATATCGAGCTACCCCCCCAAGGGTGGGGATCGTTATGGAGGGAAAGATAGAAGCATGGAAGAAGGTCAATCTGTCAACGCCAGGCTTATTGCAGAGCTGGACACGTATCGTCCTCAGATCCGGCGGCACATCCAGAGCCGCATCAGTGATCCCGATCTCGTTGAGGACTGCCTCAACGAGACGTTTGAGCAGGCCCTGCGCAGCCTGCAGCATCGCAGCACCCCGATCCAATCACCACTGGCCTGGCTCTTCAAGATAGCTGATCGCGTCTGCCAGCGGCTTCGCGGAGAGGAAATGCGCCACCGTCACCTCAGACAGCCCACCTACTACCAGACGGAGGACGGCGAGCTGCGCTGCGAGCTGGATGACCTCGCCGACGACGAGGAGCAGCAGCCAGAGCATGTGATCATACGCAAAGAGCGAGTCTCGCGGCTCCAGCAGGGCGTGCAGGAGCTGAGTCCCGAGAGCCAGCAACTGCTCACCTGGTATCTGGAGGGCAAGTCACCCCAGGAGATGGCCCGCCGCACCGGCAGGCCGCGTCGAACCGTGCACAACCGGCTGCAGCGCACCCTGCGCCATCTGGCAAGATACATCGGCTGATCAGCATTCATAGAGACAGCCAGCAGGACCACACCGTCCTGGCCTAACGTCTCACCTGTTCGTTCATTCACCACGAGACCTGCTGGCTTCAGGTAGGAAGGAGCAACGCATCGATGAAGAACCACGCCAACGAGAGTGGACCACTTACGGAGCCAACCGGGATCTGGTCCCGCCCGGGCCCTCCAGAATCATCGCTTGCTCACACGCCGGCGGATGGCTTTCCTCCCCAGCAGACACCCTGGACGCCTACCAGTAACACGACATCGCGCGTAAAGACTATAAGAAGCACCTTTCGGCAGAGCGAGCCGCACATGCTGGCCGCAGGCGATGAGAGCGAGGAGGCACTGCTGCGCGAGCTGGAGCAGGTGCAGAGCGCGGGCCAGGAGGTAGCCGGCTGGCGCTTCCTCATGGCGCTCACCCACCCGTCCTGGCGGGTGCGCGCCGCCGCCGTGGACGCCATCGCCAGTGCCAGCCCCCCGGACCTGGAGCTACTGCTCAAGGTCCTCGAGCGCGAGCCACACGACAGCGTACGCGAGAGTGTCATCTGGACCATCGGCAAGGCGCTGCCGACCCTCGTGGCACGCCGGGAGAGCGCGCTCCTGCAGGAGCTGCGGATGGCGCTGAGCCTGGCCCTCCAGAGCGATGACTGCTGGCTGGTGCGCGAGGCCGCCGCCTGGTCCCTGGGCCAGCTCGGTCTCAAAGCGCCTCTCAACGAGCTGGAGCGCGCCCTCAACGACGACCCCGACGAGGACGTACGCGCCGCGGCCGCGCGCGCCCTGGGGCACTGCGGACGGCGCACGGCCCGCAGCTACCTCCTCAGCGCCTACGAGCGCGAGAGTGCCGCCAGCGTGCGCGCGGCCATCCTCGAGGCGCTGGATACCCTTGAGCAGACGCTGTCTGACGAGCAGCCCTGGCTCACTCTGACCCCGAAGACAGAGGCGGCCCTCTCCCAGGAGAGGGACCGGGGTGATCCGGCCCTCAGCCAGGCGCTCACGACCCTGCGTGGCTTCCTGAAGGACCGCCGCGGCTATGCCCAGGAGCCACGCCTGCTGCTGACCCGCCACGGCCCGGTCCTCCTCATCTGGTGTGGCTACCAGGCTAACGGGCGACGCCTGGAGGAGGTCCTCGACGCGCTCCCCTCTGACCTGCGCACCCGCGCGACCATCGCCCCCATGGAGGCCATGCTCCAGAGCCAGGACGAGCTGCTGCAGGCGGTCGGGCAGAAGGCGCTGGAGGCCTGCCAGCGCCGGCCGTGGCAGGAGCTGCTCATCCTCTCGCTGGCGATCCTCGCCGATAAGGCTGATTCCGAACAGGAGCGCGACCCCCTGCCCCTGCGCGTCATTATCATCGGGGTGAGCTGGCACCAGATCCGCCGCGACGATGGCCTCGTCCTGCAGGAGATCGCCGCCGCCTGGCAGAACACGACTCAGGCATCGCCGCTCTGCGAGCAGGCCCTCGCTGAGCTGCAGCTCTGGTACCAGGAGGCGCCCGCTCCCTCCCGTTGCGGGTAAGCCGCTGAGCGGGCCGGCCCGGGACCGGGCGAGGCATGAGGAACGGCCGCCGCCCTGGCTCGCCTCACTTCTGCACAGCAGCTAGCCAGCCCCCTGTCCAGCGCTGAGGCGAGCGGGCCGACCGCCGGCGGAGCAAGGCAGAGCCGGGACGACTTACCAGCCGGCCGTTCCCGCCCCCCCTTTGAAGGGGCCAACGATCCGGCTGGTAATCCAGCCGCCATAAAAATCACCGGGCTGGGCCTCTACTCGCTCACCATTGACGTAGCAGGCGTCCATCTTGCGCGGGTAGAAGGCCACATAGCCGGCCAGCCCCTCGTAGCCCGGCGCCGGGTCAGGATAAGACCAGGCTGCGTCCAGAGCGCTCCTGCCATTGACTGTCACGGTGTAGTAGCTGGCCCTCCCCTTGAACTCGCAGAAGGTCTGGCGCGCGCTCGGCTGCAGATACTCCATGCGAATGTCTTCGGGGGGAAGATAATACACGGGCGGATGACTGGTCTCGAGGACTCGCTTTGTGCGCCGACTCTCGGCGATCATCACGCCATTGAAGATGACCTGAACGTGCTCATCACTCGCCTCCAGCCGCGGCGGCCGGGGATAGTCCCAGACCGATTCCTGTCCGGGACCCGGAGCCGCGTGGCGTTGCTGATCCATCGCTCTCTCCTCCTTTCGGATACGATGGGGAGTGTACCACTCTGAAGACGCTGCGCACAGAGACACCGGGTATGAGGGCGCTCCCGGCTCCCTCGCACCACCAGGCCTGCAGGCTCCCCCAGCGATCCGGGCCGCGCCCCACAACGGCGATGTCAGCGCGACGCAAGCAGGCCCTCCTGGTCAGCCTCGACGGTCTGGCTCCTGCGGCGCCCCGCCAGGAGCAGGATCGCCAGCAGGCATCCTGCCACGACGGCAATCACCGGAAGCCCCGCCTCTGGCCCCAACAACCCGCCGGTCATCCAGGCCGGGCCGACGGAAACGACCTTGAGCAGCGTCCCACCCGCAACACTGTGACCGCTGACGGACGCTGCCAGGATATTCCCCTCGGTCCAGTTCCAGGCAGCGTGCCAGCTCAGCACTCCCCACAGGCTCCGCTCGTACAGGACATAGGCGGCCAGGAAGAGCGAGACGACAATACCACTGATCAGACCAGCCACATTCAAGCTGCCAGCCAGGAGCGCAGGGGCGTGAAAAAACACAAACATTACGGTGGCGATCACTACGCCGATCCATGGTCGATAGCGGGCCTCCATCGTCGGCAGAAGCCAGCCACGGGTCACCAGCTCCTCACTGGCGCCCTGTATACGATGAGCGCCAGGTACGCTGCCACTCCTGCCAGAGCTTTAGTATAGCACATCTCAAGCAGAAGCTGGCGCTCTCCTCGGTCGGGCCCGTGGTAGACTCCCCCTACGTGAGCAGGGTTTCCAGCGCCGGGTGCAGCAGGGCATTGCTGTAGATCTGCAACGGGCGGTCAGAAGGGGTCCGGTGCGTGGTGGCCATGCCACCCGCCTCCAGCAGCAGGAGCTTCCCCGCCTCGATATCCCAGGGAGCCGTGGCGTGATTGACGAGCAGATCGGCCCGCCCACAGGCCAGATAGGCCAGATCGATGGCGGCGCTACCCACCATGCGGACACGGCGCGTCCGCTGCCAGAGGCGCGTCAGCTCCTCGAGGCGCTGGCGGATGGCCTCTGCATCGCCCCCTTTATTGAGGTCACCGACATGGGCGATGGCCTCCTCCAGCGCACCGGTCGCCGACACGTGGATACGTACCCCATTGAGGAAGGCCCCCCCTCCACGCACGGCCTCGAACACCTCCCCGCTCGCCGGGAGGTAGATGAGGCCACCCACGGTGGTCTCCTGAAGCACCAGCGCAATGGCAATGGCGAAGAGCGGGCTGCCATGCTGGAAGTTGGCCGAGCCATCCAGAGGATCGAGTAACCAGTAGTTCTTGCGACTCCCCGCGTGGCCGGCCTCCTCGGAGAGCACGCCAAGATCAGGCGTGGCCTGCTGGAGCGCAGCCAGCAGGAGACGCTCCGCCTCGAGATCGGCGTCAAGTAGATCGTCGCGCGGCGACTTCTGAGCCAGCACCTGCGCGTGGCCAAGCTTCTGGAGGAGCGTCTGACCGGCGGCACGGGCCGCGGCGGCGGCAGCACGGAGCAACTGAGGGACATCCGTCTGGTTGAAGCGGGCTGCGGGCATCACGACTCTCTTTCTGGCGACGCGGCAGAGCCAGCGCCGATTGCGGTGGAGTGGGCCAGGACATGCCTGGCGGCGGCGGCGTAGAAGTCGAAGAGGCCATCCTGGACCTTGCGCTCCAGGACCAGCGTGGGAGTATCCTCGCCTCGTCCGTAGGCGTAGCTCTGAACTGTCATGATACGATCGTTGACGATGTAGATGTTGAAGCGGGGGATCAGATCATAGACGCGGATCTCCAGATACTTCGCCGCCTCGGCCATGGTCTGGAGCAGTTGCTCACGCAGGGTCTGCATCAGATAGATATTCACTCCTGTGAGATTGGCCAGAATCCCTTCGGGATGGCCCTCTTCTTGCTCGCGCTCGGCGCATTTCTTCCCCTGAGGATCGAGGAAACAGAGCTGGATGAGACACTGCCGCTCGCGGATGAGCCGCAGCAGGCTCTCCCGGCTATAGGTGAGGGCAATGGCGTTGAGACTGATGCCCACGGCCAGTATGGAGTGCGCCCACTGAAACATCTGTGCGTAGGAGAAGGCCTGGTTGAATTCTGTCCGCGTGCGATAGATGTGTCGTAACTCCCCCCAGACTTCGAAGGAGCTGCGCCTCTGGGGCTGGAAGACCTGCCCCTCCAGGGAGGAGTCAGCGACGGCGTTGCCTGGCTGGCGCTGGCTGGCAATGATCCTGGCCAGGGCTTCTGTCTCGACCTCTAATAACCTGGCAAGACGGGGAATCTCCTGGCTGCTCGGCTTGCGTTTTCCTCGCTCCCAGGCGGAGATGGTCTCAAATGAATAGGACCAGCGCTGAGCCAGTTGCTCCTGAGACCAGCCCATCCCCTTGCGATACGTTCTGAGCAGGGTGGGAAAATCAGGCTCCATGGCCTCTTGCCTCCTCTTCTCAACGCTCCAGTACCGTACAGAAATCGTACCACACTCAATGTACGGTATCAAGTACGAATTGTGTCTGGTACTGGCACGGAATTTCTGGCAAGCTATAGATACATAAAAGCATCTATATCTTTCTATGAAATGATCTCTTGCTGATATCGACAGAGGACGACTCCAGGATGAGAAAGCGCGCCTTCTAACACAAATCGATCCATACAGTGATGATATGTATCCTGTATAGAACAGTATGCTCGTGACAGTTGGGCCTCCATGCTGAGTGAGGAGAACCTGCGGCTCCGCTGAGGGCAGGCGGCATGGCGGCTAGCGGCGTACGGCTCTGGCGGGAGGCGCGTGGCTCCTCTGACCTGGCTCTCTCCTGGACGCCCTGTCCGAGCTGGTGCTGACGATCTGGTCTCCTCTCTGATAGGGAGGATGCAAGACAAGGAGTATGCTTCGATGGCCCTGTATCTTGAATCACTTCCCGACGGGCTCTCCTGGCCTCGGCAAAGCCCGCAGGCAGTGAATCTTGATCCGCTCCTGCGCCGTCGTCTTGATCTGGACACGGATCTCACCCGCGCCCTGGGCGATCTGCTGCCGGCGGATCTTCCCTGGCCCGCTCCATGTGCTGGCGAGTCGCTCGCCGTTCTCGATCTGCCAGGCGGGGCTGGCTGCTGGTCGGTGCTCCTGGCCCGACGCTATGGGGATCGGCACGTTGTCTGTGCTGATCCCTCGCCGGCCCTGCTGACGCTGGCCGCCGATTTCGCTCTGCTGAATGGCTGCTTCAACCTGACGCTGCAGCCGCTCTGCCTGGAGCAGTCGCTTCCCTTTGAGGGTGAGCGCTTTGCGCTGGTGCACCTGCGCTGCCTGAGCATGCTGCTCACGGGGCACGGCTGGCGACGGCTGCTGACGGAGGCTGTGCGGGTCCTGGCGCCTGGCGGCCTGCTGCTGCTGGAGGAGCTGGACCGCCCCCTCTCGACGGGACCGGCCACGTCCCACCTGGTGGCGCTGCTGACACAGGCCCGGCGCCGCGCTGGCTATGGGGTCCCTCCTCCCCCTGGCGCCCGCAGCGCTGAGGAGCGTCCGCTCTGGCCGGCCCTTTTCGGCTGGCTGCAGTCGCTGGGCTTGCAGGCCTTGCAATGGCAGGAGCGTCTGCTCTCCTGGCAGCACGCCCTGGAGCGGCCGCTGCTGGCCCACCAGCAGTCGGCTCTGCTCTCTCTGGCAGGCCCCTGGCTGACACAGGGCAGCGAGCCGCTCTGCAGGCCGGAGGAGGTCCTGGCCCTCTGCCAGCAGCTCCAGGAGGAACAGGCCTCTCCTGGCTACCAGTTGCTGCTGCCCCTGCTGCAACTGTGGGGCCGCAAATAGGCAGGTGCTCGTGAGCGGGGCGTGATCCTGATCGCGCCCCATCAGCGGCAGCGTTCACTTGATGAGAAAACCCTCATCTTCCTCCAATCTTCTTCACACCCCCTTCCCGTATGCTAGGCAGCAGTGGCAGACAGGCTGTGGCGGCGTGCTCTGCCCTCTCTCCCGCCAGCTCCTCGACGCCGGGCAGTCAGAGGCCTGACGTGCGAAGGCCGAGCGAGAGCAGGTCGGCCGCCTTCAGATAGATGCCCAGGTGCCTGGTACTATGCAACTATACAATCATGCAACCATATAACCATATGGCCATGCAACTATGTACTCTGAAGGAGAGACCAGTGTGAGCGACCTCCCCGTATCGTCTAGAGCCGGCGGGGGCGGCTCCCCCGCGCTGGAGTCCTATGGTGGCGGGCCATCATCGGCGGGGCGTGCTCAGCCGGCCCGGCGCGCGCTCCCCGTGCAACTCGTCAGATTTGGCGTGACTGGCGTGCTGAACACGCTGATTGATATCCTGGTGCTCAACGCCCTGGTCTGGCTGCTCTCAGTCCAGAGGACTCCGCTTCTCCTGGCCTGCAACGTTGTGGCCTACAGCACTGGCGCCCTCAACAGCTTCATCCTTAATAAATACTGGACCTTCGGCCGCCGCGAGCCGACCAGCCGGCGTGAGCTGCTGTGCTTCGCCCTGGTCACGGTTGGCGGCAGCGCCTGGAGCACACTGATGCTCTGGCTGGCCGGGCGGGCGCTGCAGCATCTGCAGCTCACTCAGACGCTCTGGACCACGACCTCCAAGGTGGTGGCCATTGCCGCCACGGCTCTCCTCTCCTACCCGGGCCTGCGCCTCTGGGTCTTCGTCCGCCGGCCGCCCGCTGCGGCCGTGGCGACCCTGCACAGCGCCTCCGCCCGGTGCAGCAACAGCGCAGGAGCCGAGAGCCGGCTCGCGGCTGCCGGCCGCTTACGCACCCTGCACGAAAGGAAGAGACTCGCTATGATGGCAACACCAGCCCCGACTCCTGCTCCGCTCCCGGCCACGGATCGCGCCGAGGTCGAGCTGCCAGGCTCGCGGCTGCCGGGGCGCTTGCTCACCTCCGAGTGGCCCCCACGCTGGCGCCGCCTCGCGCTGGCCCTGGTGGGCTTGCTCTCGATCTTCATGAACTTCTACCAGCTCGGGCAGAACGGCTTTGGCAATCTCTACTACGCCGCCACTGTCAGGAGCATGCTTGATAACTGGCACAATTTCTTCTTTGCTGCTTTTGATCCCGGCGCCTTCGTCACCGTCGACAAGCCGCCGCTCGGCTTCTGGCTGCAGGTGCTCAGCGCCAGAATCCTGGGCTTCACGCCCTTCAGCGTGCTGCTGCCCCAGGCCCTGGCCGGCGTGCTCTCCGTGCTGCTGCTCTTTCATCTGGTGCGCCGCCATGCCGGCACGCTGGCCGGCCTGCTGGCCGCCCTGGCGCTGGCCCTCAGCCCGATCAGCGTCCTGACCAATCGCAATAATACGATCGACAGCACGCTCGTCCTCACGATGCTCCTGGGCGCCTGGGCGGTCATGCGCGCGGCGGAGACGGGCCGGCTGCGCTGGCTGCTCCTCTGTGCGCTCAGCGTCGGCCTGGGCTTTAACATCAAGATGCTGGAGGCCTACCTTGTTGTGCCGGCCTATGGCCTGCTCTACCTGCTGGCTGCGCCGCGCGCTCTGCGGGTGCGTCTCCTCCATCTGGTCCTGGCGACGGTGCTGATGCTGGCGGTCTCGTTCTCGTGGGCCCTGGCTGTCGATCTGACTCCGGCCTCGGCCCGGCCCTATGTCGGCTCCAGCCAGGATAATTCGGAAATCAGCCTGGCCCTGGGCTATAACGGCATCGAGCGCCTCCTGGGCCAGTTCGGCGTTGGTCCCCGCACCCGCACGAACGTCAGCAGCCCGAGCGCCGGCGGCAACACTGGGGGCACGCCCGACTTCCAGCCGGGCAGCCGCGGCACCGGCGCGCCTCCGGGTGGCGACTTCCAGCCGGGCGGGGGACCCTCCTTCGGGAATGGCAGCGGCGCGGGCAACGGTCCCGGCGCTGGCGGCGGGGGCGGCGGGATGTTCAACACGGGTACGCCCGGTCCCCTGCGCCTCTTTACGGAGCCGCTCGGCGGACAGATCGTCTGGCTGCTCCCCATGGCCCTGCTGGGCATGCTGGCCGTCGCCTGGCAGCGCCGCCCGCGTCCGCGCGAGGATCGTGAGCAGCAGGCGCTGATCCTCTGGGGCACCTGGCTGCTGACCACGGCGGTCTTTTTCAGCGCTGCGGGCTTCTTCCATCAGTACTACCTCTCGACGATGGCTCCCGCGGTGGCGGCCCTCTTCGGCATCGGCGTCGTCATTATGTGGCGCGACTACCGCCGCGGCGGCTGGCGCGGCTGGCTGCTGCCGCTGGCCCTGCTGGCGACGGCGCTGGAGCAGATCTTCATTATTCTGAGCAATCCCGCCTGGGGCACCTGGCTGATTCCCTGCATCGCCGTGCCCTCGGCCCTGGCGGCGCTGGTGCTGATGACTGTGCATCAGATTCCCGCCCTCAGAGAACAGGCCCGCCTGTGGCGCCTGCTGGTTCCTGTGGTGGCCCTTGCCCTCGTCGCACTGCAGCTCACGCCGGCTGTCTGGACGGCCATCCCCGTCCTGAACGGGGAGGCCTCCAGCCTGCCTGTGGCCGGCCCTGGCGGCTCCCAGTTCGACGGCGGCTTGACTGGCCTGAGCCTGAGCGGCCGCAATGGCGCCGCTCCCAACGCCGGCAACGCCAGCGCCAGCGGCTCTGGCGAGAGCGCCCTGATCCGCTACCTGGAGGCTCATCGCCATGGCGCAAGGTACCTGGTGGCCGTCACCAGCTCCAATGAGGCGGACTCGATCATCCTGGCCACGAACCAGCCCGTCATGACGCTCGGTGGCTTCTCGGGCAGCGACCCCATTCTGACTGTCGATCAGCTCGCCGCGCTCGTCAAGAGTGGCGCCGTGCGCTACTTCCTCCTTGGCGGCAACGGCGGCGGTCCTGGCGGCGGCCAGAGTAGCCTGATCGCCTGGATCACCGCTCACTCGACGGTCGTGCCCAGCAGCGCCTGGCAGACCCCTTCTTCCACAGCTACCACGGGGACCCCCGGCGGTCTGAACGGCTTCGGCGGCTCCATGCAGCTCTACGAGTACACCGGCAACGCCTGAACGGGGGCGACAGCGAAAGCGCTGTCGCCCTCACCGTGTGCACTGCCTGCTCTCCCCTCTCCATCCGTCAGGCGGGCAGCAGTGCGCTCTCTGCTCCCTCCACCCCAGCCGTCTGCCGCATACGAATCCGCTCACAACGCTTTCTTGCTATGTCCTTGACGAACAATCCTACATCTGCTATCGTACAATTATGCTTTTGTGGCGAAAACAATCTCCTATCGGCAGGAGAGGAAAGGGGGAAGAGCGCATAGCTTCAGCGTATGGGGCGCGCCGTCGTCGGCGTTCGCGCTCCATCTGGCACCGGCCAGCGCTTAATCCTGGTGCTGGTGCTATCCGATAACTGGAGGAGGACCCTCAATCAAGCCATCAAGGAGGAATATGGCACATGAACGCTATCCATTACAGAAGAGGATGGTGGATCGCCAGCCTGCTCCTGGGCCTGCTGGCCCTGCCGCTGCTGCTGATCCCGCATAGCGCCTCGGCGGCGCCCGTGGACCAGCTCGTCGGCTACGGCGCAGGCACCACCGGCGGAGCTGGAGGACCCAGCACCACCGTCACCACGCTCTCCGCCCTTGAGAGCGCAGTCCGTGGCTCCTCGCCCAAGATCGTCTACGTCAGTGGTACCATCAGCGGCGCGGCCGACGTCGCCGTCGGCTCAAACACTACCATCCTCGGCGTCGGCTCGACGGCCTCGCTCGTGGGGATCAGCCTCTCGCTCGATGATGTGAGCAACGTGATCATCCGCAACCTGAGTATCTCCTACGTCCAGGCCTCTAACACCAGCGGCGACGCGATCCACATCATCAATCACACGCAGCACGTCTGGGTCGATCACAACAACCTCTTCTCGGACCTCAACCACGGCAAGGACTACTACGACGGCCTGATCGACATCACGCACGGCTCTGACTACATCACCGTCTCGTGGAACCGTCTCCACGACCACTACAAGGTCTCCCTGGTGGGCCACTCAGACTCGAACGGCGCCGAGGATAGCGGCCATCTCCACGTGACCTATCACCACAACTGGTTCTACAACGTCAACTCGCGCCTGCCCAGCCTGCGCTTCGGCACCGGGCACATCTACACATAAACCGCCTGTGAGTGCCCCTTGCTTCAGCTACGGGGGGTGAAACAGGCGTTCCTTATTTGGGGCTTGGGCATCGGGGCACCCTTGCCTCTTGACAGTACAATACTAATTCATTATAATTAGGATTATGAAGA
>JBHOQN010000031.1:0-6944 GCA_042408965.1 Ktedonobacteraceae bacterium | reverse complement strand
CGCCTTCCAGGAGGAGCTGGGCCTGCCGGAGCCCACCGCGGCCGTCGGCGTCCTCGGCTGGCGGCCCGCCGGCATCGTCGGTCCCTTCACCCATCCCGACCGCGATCCGCGCTTCCTGCGGCGGAAGCCGCGCGCGCAGGTTCTCTCGCTCCCCTATCTGGTCGAGGTGCGCTTCGAGACCCTGCTACAGCACGTGCGACCGGGACCGAGCGTGGTGGAGCTGCAGGTCTTCTCGCTGGGGGCCTTGCCCCCGCTCTTTCTCGATCATCTGATGATCCTGCAGCGGGTGCTGCGCGCCGAGCGGGAGGGGCAATTGCCCCTCCTCTGCTGAGGCGGCTGCGGCGCGGGTCTGCTTCGGGGAGGCGCGACGGAGACGCAACGGGGTCCCTGCGTCGCGCCTCCGTCGCGGCGGGGGAGACGGCACCGACGACGACAGAGGCCGGCGGGGCCAGACCTCCCCGATCAGGGCCTCGTTGAGGGGCGCACTCGCAACTCGCCCTGGGGGGTGAGGGAAATGCAGACAGATCCTGAGCGCATTGGTCGGGGAGCGCTCTCCTCATGCCGCTTTCCTTCGGAAGAGTGCGCTGCTGCTCTCTCGAAACCCGCCCCTTGCGCCCTGCAGCGAACGAGGTTCGAGACAGGTCGTACGACCAGAGATCTGGCAGGGAGCAAACGGGGAGAGACGAGGCCCTCAGCTGCCAACATGGGGGTCTCGTTCGTTGTAAGAGAGGTGAGACGTATCCCCTGGCCCCTGACGAGGGGCGTTGCAGGAGGTCTCGATCCACCTGTGGAATACTGCAAGTTGGATACAGAAAGTGCTCAGCGTATTGCCCCCAGGCCTGCAACCCGTACGTTATTGCAGGAGTCTCGATCCTCCAGAGGATACCGCAAGACTTACCTCCGTGCTCCCCAGCCACGCCAACCAGCGGAGATGATACCTGTCATTGAAAAGTGATGAGAGACGCCACTACACAGGCTGCCACACCCCCCCTTACACTTGAGAAAGCACCAGAGCGAAAGGAATACCAGATGAAGGGAGGATGTAGCTCTTCTCGCTCCCGCGTCTGGGGAGCGGGATCTGCCGCAGCGCACAGCGATGGATACAGTCATCACTGCAGGGATCTGGAGAAGTCCCATCCCTGAGGCGAAACTGGCAGAAGAGAGACGGCAGATCGATCTCTACCGAACCAGGACGGGCGAATATGCCGGACTTTCCGACGAGGAGCGAAGAGCTTTGCTGGTCCAGCGAATCGCATAGCCCCTGTGGAGCGCTCACACAGAGGCAAACGAGAGAGCCTGGAGAGACCCTCGACCTGCTGGCACGCGACCCCGATGGCTACGAAGTCGTCTTCACTTCGAGGCTGCCCTCCGATCAGCAAGATCCGGCCTTCGCCGCACGGATGGAGGAGGTACGCCGCGAGATGCTCGCCGGCAGCCATGCCCCACGGCAGGAGCATCTACCTGACGACCGGTCATCGATACAACAGTAGAGCAGCAGACTTCCACGGCCAGCGCCTGCAGCAGGCAGACAGACAGGCATAGTGGGCCGGGCCAGCGATCGGACGAGCTGGCCCGGCCCGTTCCCTGGCCCTACACACCGCTCTCCAGATGCTCCAGATGCTCCAGACATTCCACGCTTCCCCTCTCTGCGAGGAGGCCGCGCTGCCAGACCCAGCTCACTGCTCTGGCCCGCGTGTGCACCTGTAGCTTGCCATAGATGCCAGAGATATAGTTTTTGACCGTTCCTGGTGATAAACAGAGCGTAGTGGCAATATGCCGATT
The DNA here is from genome assembly GCA_042408965.1 of Ktedonobacteraceae bacterium. GTDB lineage: Bacteria > Chloroflexota > Ktedonobacteria > Ktedonobacterales > Ktedonobacteraceae > Thermogemmatispora. The sequence continues at coordinate 5,162 of JBHOQN010000031.1, read as the reverse complement.
ACTATAACCAAGAGCCATCAACTGCAGGATCTGCAGCTCTCGCCGGCTCAGATTGAGAGGCGAACGGATCAGGGCCTGAATCGCGCTCCTTTTGAGCAGCCTCTGACTGACCCCCGCACTCCACCACTGCTCACCGCGAGCAGCAAGCGCATGGACAGCCTCCACTACCAGCACAGGGTCCTCGGCCTTCAGCAAACAGCCATCGACCCCGCTGGTCACGACGCGCGTCAGATAGGCTTCATCGTCGTAGCGGCTCAGGGCCAGCACGCGCAAAGTCTCCTGCTGCGTACGCAGTGTCGCAACAACATCCAGGCCGGAGAGGTGGGGGAGCTGCAGATCCAGAATCAGGACCTCGGGCCTCAGTTCGCGGGTCAGGCGGAGCGCCTCCTCGGCCGTCCTGGCCTCACCAAGTACCCCGATCATCTCGTCCCTCTCAAGAAAGTAACGCATACCCGCGCGGTAGATCGGCTGTCCTTCCGCCAGCAGCACGCGAATCTGCGCCATCATCCGGCACGCTCCTTTTCACTGTATCGTTTCATCGCGAGCAAAGTCCTCCATTAAACGCCGACAGAACTGCAGGAACGGCAGCGAGGCATAGGCGCAGAGCGCCTCCAGCTCCTCGGGAGCCAGCTCAAACCCATAGGCCTCCAGGGTCGCCCTGGGATCACGCTGCAGTTGCTGTCGAAAGCTCTGATTAATGGAAGCCAGGCCTAAAATACGATTGATCGTCTTCCAGGACATGGATACCTATCCCCATGTAGAGGCCTGGCTCCGCCTGGTCTCAGGCCAGATAGGTTCTCCAACAGCAGCCGGAGCTGGCGAGGAGAGGAGCACGCGCGGAGCGTACAGACGCAGAGATTCCAGGCGAGCGCCGGGCGAGCGCCAGGATGTCATAGTAACCTGTCTGTCCCTGAGAGCAACAACCAGAACGCTATCCATGCTTTCCTCCTGGGATAGAGAAGAGGTGAGAGGCAGATCCTCACATCTGCCACAGCAGAGAGCATACCCCCGACCTGCTCTGCACTCACTCCGCACTGCACTCTGCAACCGCCCTGCACCTGCCAATCAGGTACTCGTCAAGCGCTGATAGAGTAGCTGCAGGGCCTGGCCCGGCCGTACGCCAAGCTCCTCCTGCAGAGTACGCTGGCAGGCCTGATACTGACGCAGCGCCGCACCCCGTTTGCCCTGGCGCAGATAGCAGCGGATGAGACCATAGTGAGCCTCCTCCAGGCAGCTATCGAGCAGCAGCATCCGGCGCCAGTACTCAGCACTCTCGCCCCAGGCCTCCTCACGCCAGGCGATCTGAGCCAGTTGACGACAGGCCTCCAGATAGATCGTTCGCAGCTCATCGCGCCGCCGCGTACACCACTCTCCATAGAAAGGGCGCCCATAGTCGCCGCGATAGAGCTGAACCATCTCGAGAAAAGCCGCCTTCGCCCGAGCTGGCTGTCCCTCAGCCAGGGCCGCCTCGGCGACGAGACGCTGGTCCTCAAACAACTGCACATCATACCAGACCTGATCCCCATAGCCAGCAGTCAGATTGAGAGTGTACCCCGCAGGCGTAAAGAGAATGCAGGCCTCCCCCAGGATTTTCCGCAGGTAGTAGAGCGTATTATGAAAGGTACGAGTAGTGCGCTCATCGTACTCCGGCCAGAGAGCCGTCAGGAGCGTCTCCTTACTGACCGGATAGCGGGCATCCAGCAGGAAAAAGAAGAGTTCCATGGCACGAGCCATACGCCAGTGCTTGATGGGCTGCCCATTGAGCAGAACTACCGGCTCCCCAAAGGCGTAGATGGTAAGGCTGGGAAGCACGCTCTCCCGCGAGATCACGACCGCCGTCGAGGGCGAACGATCAGGTGTCTGGAGGGCGGTGGGCATCGCAACCTGCGTCTGAGGAGGGGATGTGAGCAAGGCCTGCAGCGCGGCAAAGCGCGGATGCTTGCCCAGCTCTGGCAGGAGGGTCCGCAAGAGACGCCACTCCTGTTGCGCCAAGTGGGCAAAGGTGGGCTGGGCGCGCAGGATCGAGACGACCTCGGCCAGAGCGTGCCCCGCCCGCTCTGGCTGACGCTGCAAATGATAGCAGACAGCCAGGCGCAGCTCCGCCTGCAGGCTGGCCCGCTGCAGATGCGTACGACGCAGCGCGGCCGTGATGCCTCTCAGGCAGGTCGCCGCCTCAGCATAGCGCCCCTGAGCGAGAAAAATCAAGCCGATGGTGAGGTCACGCCACGCTCGCTCGTAGCCAGCCGTTTTCTCATCAGCGGTCTCGACCTCCATTTGCTCCGCCATCAGCAGCGCGCTGGTGGGATCACGGAGGCAAAGATAGCTCAGAGCCAGATTGGAGAGCGCAGCGTTGACGACGCTGCGCGTGCCAAAGGTGCGCGCCAGGCTGAGGCCCTCCTGCGCATAGGCCAGCGCCCGGGCATAGTTGCCCTGTTCGAGGGCGATCCCCGCCAGATTCACCAGCGCGTAGGCCTCACCGCGGCGTGGATAGGGAGAGGAGCGCGCCAGGGAGAGCACCTCCAGAAAGGTCGCCTCAGCCTCTGCAATCCGACCCTCATCCTGAGCGATGAGCCCCTGAAGAATACGAGCACTGACCTTGCCGGGCGCGTCCTGGAGCTGCTCACAGGCCTCCAGCATGGCCGTCAGATGATGCTGAGCAAGTACCAGATTACTCAGAAGATAATAGGTGTTGGCCAGCGCATTGTGAATCTCGATACTTTGAGCGGGAGGTGGCCGCTGAGACCAGAGTTGCAGAGCCTGCTGCAGATGCATGATGCCGCCCGTCAGATCCCCCTGCAGCGTATGACAGATGCCCAGCCGCATCTGAGCTGAGGCGCGCAGATGCCGCTCCTGCTCTGGCAGACAGAGCAGGGCTTTCTGACAGAGCAGCTGGGCCTGCTGGTAGTCTCCCGCCTGAAAGAGGGCTTTGCCGCGCAGAATGGCACAGGTCGCCTCCAGCAGCGCGGTGTCCGGCTCCTGAGAGATCGCCAGCAAGGCCTCTGCACGGTCCAGCAGAGGTAGGGCTGCCGTGCGCTGGTCATAGTCCAGAGCAATCGCAGCCTGCAAGAGCAGCAGACGCGGATGACGCTCCCTGAAGGCCTCGGGTAGCACGTTGATCCAGCGAATCAAGGTTTCACGCTGTCCCAGGGAGAGCAGGTTCTCCGTGGTGGCCAGGATAAAGGAGACAGCCAGGTCATAGGACTCACTTTCGAGGGCGTGGTACATCGCCTCCTCATCTTCATGGCGGGCGTGCCAGAGTTCCGCGGCCCGGCGATGAAGCAGGCGAAAGCGCTCCGGCTCCTGCTGGCGGAGCTGTTCGGAGAGGAGTTCACGGACCACGGGGTGAATCGTATAGAAGAGGCCCGTGCTACTCGCATGGGAGAAGAGGAAGAGGCCCTGGCGCTCGAGATGAGCCAGCCGCTCATGCGCATCCGTGATGTCGAGCAGCGCATTGCAGAACGAGGGATCGACATGATGCAGCAGAGAGATCGACTGCAGGAAGCTCTGTGTCTGAGCAGCGTGTTTGAGCACCTCATCGACCAGGTAAGTGAGCAGGATGGTCCGTTTCTGTGCCGCTAGAGCCGTAGAGGAGCCTCGCTCCTCGTCCGCGGCAGAGGAGTGGTTCAGAAGCAGGCGCACCCGGGCGTCGCCGATGCGCGTGCCCAGCAAGATGCCAGCGATCCAGCCATCAAAAGAGGCAGCCAGCGAGGCCGCCTCTCCCTCAGTGAGCGGAGGCAGCCCCTGCAGCACGGCCAGTTCAGCGATCTCTTCGGCCGAGAAGCGCAGGGCTTCGTGATCCAGGCCATACATAGCTTCGCGGATAATCAGCGCTGGAAAGGAGAGGTCGGGCATCGATCGGCTCTCGACGATCAGCGTCGCCTGCGGGGGAAAGCGCCTGAGCAGCTCATTGACCAGGGCATTCACGGTCTCGCTCTCATTGACCTCCTCATAGTTACAGAGCAGCAGCAGGAACGGCTCACTGATCTCCGTGGCCAGGGCCGTACACAACATCGCCAGCGCCGAGGTGTAAAGCGTCGTCGCCGAAGCGGTCTCCGCAGACAGGAGCGAGCGAAAGAGTGCATCCAGCGAAGCCCCAAAAGCAGGAAAGGTCTGGCGCAGACTGGCCAGCAGCGTCCGCAAAAATACCACTGGATCGAGATCCGATCGTTCCAGAAAATACCAGCAGCAGGGTAGCTGCGTCGAACGCGCGAAGTCGGCCAGCAGCGTGGTCTTGCCATAGCCGGCAGGCGCACAGCAGAGGATCAGTTGACGATGGGGAGCGCCCGGTGCGGGCAGAACGGCCTCACGCAGCCGATCCAGCAAGGCCTTGCGATGGAGCAGCGCGACAGGGAGAGCCGGGGCCGTGATTTTCCGCCGAAGGTCGAAGTCCTGCATAGTCCGAACGCCATTGCTCTCGCATGGCACTCCTTTCTCCGTAGATCGCCAAACGTCGCAGAAGAAAGTGTCGTCCCGGAGAGAAAAGTGAGGCCGCTTCCTCCGCTCATATCCACGGACGTCGAATCACGCCATCAGGCAGCATGACTCCGCAAAACAGGTAGCGAGATGAAGCAGGCGAGTCCGCAGGCCCGGCTGCAGGCACACAGCAGCGCGGCCCCCAGGGCGACTGAGCCCAATCGGGCGGTCGAAACAGCGCGGTCCATAGCTCATCGGCAGCTCCGCAGGCCAGAGGCCCGGGCGGACCCAGACGGAGTCGGATTCTGCAGACCGCTACGAGTGAGCGGTTGCAAGCCACTTTTCCAGCAGAGTCTGATCAGCAAGCCCCCCAGCCTGCTGATGAAGAAGGATCGAGACGACGACAGGCCAGTCTGGCCAGATCGCCAGATAGACAATAGCTCAGTATCCTTCTACCCTTAAGTATAGGTTGTGCACATAAGTTTGTCAACAGTAGGGACGTTCCATCCCTGCCAGGATGCTACTGTCCGCCATAGATCTGCTCCTCTCGCGAGAAAAAAAGACGCCGGGGCGAGTTGCCAACGTTGCACGCAACTCCTGACCCGACGTTCATCATATAGGCGCAGGAGACCCCCGCCTTCAGGCGTGGGGAGGAATGCGCCCCCTCCTTTCTGTGCTTGACCATCGCCTGACATGTATGATATGCTATGTGCATGGATAGGACGATCGTCGTACAACTCAACCCGACA
>JBHOQN010000022.1:0-12771 GCA_042408965.1 Ktedonobacteraceae bacterium | reverse complement strand
AAGCCATTCAGCCCGCCAGCAAAGCGAGCCAGTCGGGTTAATCGATCTAGCGACGGAAGGGCCTCGCCTGCGTCCTTGCTCTCCTGCTGATTGGCATCTATTGTACCACAGCTGCGCGAGGCCTGTCAGCCCCTGGGAGAGAGCAGGTCGGGGAGGACCCATAGCTTCCGATCAATTTTAGGCTAGATTCCCTCTGTAACAGCGAAGTCCTCCGCTTGAAATTCGGAGTCATTCACTGTATAATACAGTTTATCCACCATCTTTCTTAAAGAAGATCTCTATCAAGCTCGGTTAATTATGGATGGTTATGGCCAACCTGCAGGGAACGGGTGGCACTTGGAAGCGCCTTGCTTAGGGTGATGAAGGGATGATCTAGGCAGCGGCCTCGTCTTGCTCCCGTAGTCGCGAGTATGAACCATGGAGCCATTCACGAACCTCTGTCTTCCGCGTGTGATGGACACCTCCACTTATGACCTCACCACTCAGTTTTTTGAGAGACTACTGTCTCGTGCTCAGAGCTACGATCGCGGCGTGGGTTATTTCAGCTCGGGTTGGCTGCGGATCAATGCAAGGGGCATGGTGGCCTTTGCGAACAATGGAGGGCGTGCACGCTGGATTACCAGTCCTATCCTGGATCAAGAGGACTGGAAAGCGCTGATGACTGGCGAGGCTGCCAAGATGAACCCGGCGCTTCACCGGCTCCTGGAGCGGAACATCACCAGTCTTGAGCAGGCTCTGGAAGAGGATGTGTTATCGGCACTTGCCTGGATGGTGGCAGATGAGGTCATAAGCTTTCGTCTTGCCCTGCCCCAGAATAGCCTGGAGAGCGGGGATTTCCATGACAAATTTGGGGTTTTTACAGACGCCTATGGCAATCGTATAAGCTTCAATGGCTCATATAATGATAGCATTCACGGGCTGCGTAACTACGAATCCATCAAGATCTTTTGCTCGTGGGAGTCACCCATTCTGGCGGAGCTAGTACAAGCTGATGCCGAGCGCTTTGAACGGCTATGGAACAACCGCGATCCCAATGTGAGAGTGCTGGAGTTACCCGAGGCCGCTCGTGAGAGAATTGTACGTCTCCGTCGAGGTGAGCGTCCTTATGCCGAGCCAGAGTGGGTGAGACAGCGTCGTTTGGCGGAGAATGGAGCAGTGTATCAGATCGGTCGTCCCTTTTTTCCAACTGGCCTGGTTCTTCGTGATTATCAGCAGGAAGCTGTTGACGCCTGGTTCAATGCCGATCGGCGTGGCCTGCTAGAGATGGCTACTGGTACTGGTAAAACGATCACAGCTTTAGCTGCTTCTGTCAGGCTTTTTGAGCTAGAGCAGAGACTTGTGGTGATCATCGCAGTGCCCTACCAGCACCTGGTGGACCAATGGGCAGAGGAGGCTAAGGTTTTTGGCTATCGTCCCATCCTCGCTTACGGTTCTCGGAAGCAATGGCTGGAGAAGCTGCGGACGCGCCTGGAGGACTACCGGGCTGGTTACCGTCCCTGCCTCATGGTGATTACCACTCATAAAACCTTCATTAGTGAGGCCTTTCAAGATCTGCTGGTTCGCCTCAAAGGACCAGTGCTCCTGATCGCTGACGAGGTGCATCACCTGGGTGCTCAGCAGAGCCGCAAAAGCTATCCCTGGCAGATCCCCTACAGGCTAGCGCTCTCGGCCACTCCCCAGCGCTGGTTTGACGAAGAGGGCAGCCGTGCCCTAACCGAGTACTTTGGAGAGACTGTCTTCTCCTTTCCACTAGAGAGAGCGATCGGATCTTGTTTGACACCCTACTATTACTATCCGCATCTTGTGCCCTTGACAGGCGAGGAGCTGGATGAGTATCATAGGCTCTCAGTAAAGATTAGCCAGTTCGTCTACTCGGAGGACGAGAGTAAACAGGAGGCCCTGGAGCGCCTCTTGATAAAACGAGCACGTTTGCTGAATAATGCCAACAACAAGCTGGCTGCTTTGCGGGACCTGTTGCACGAGCCGGATCAGCTCAGTCACACGCTCTTCTACTGCACTTCGGAGCAGATAAAGGATCTGACTCGTCTATTGGGATTGGAGAAGGGGATGCGGGTCCATCCTTTTACGGCGAGGGAAGATGCGCAGGATAGACAACATTTACTAGAGTGCTTTGCTTCCGGTGACCTGCAGGCCCTGGTGGCGATGAAGTGTCTTGACGAAGGGGTCGATGTGCCTGAGACACGCACGGCTTATATACTGGCCAGCAGCGGCAATCCGCGCGAGTTTATCCAGAGGCGAGGTCGCATTTTACGCCGGGCTCCGGGCAAGAAGGTTGCTGAGATCCATGACTTAATTGCGGTTCCGCCACTGGGGCGCGTTAGCCAGAGTTCGCCGACCTTCGCCTCGGAGCGCAAGATCATGCGCCGCGAGCTGCAGCGCTTCAAGGAGTTTGCGGAGCTGGCCCTGAATAAGTATGGCGCCCTCAACAGCGTTTGGGAGCTGATGAGAGCTTACGATTTAGCGGATTTATAGGGGAGGGTTCCGATGCTAAAAGAGTACATAAGGAAGATAGCAGGAGAATACGGTTACCCCATTGGATCAATTTTAAGGGAACTGATTGAAGAACAAAATTTGGATAAAAAGAATATCGAGATGGTTATAGATAAAATTATAGATAAATACGCAAAAAATATGAGACAATCCAATGAGAGGGGGTAGATCCATCATGATTCTCAAGAGTTTTTCAGTCGAGCTTTTTCGACAATATATGAAAAGGCAGGAAATAAGGTTTGCTATTGATAATGAGCGTAAAAGAAACGTAACGATTATCAATGGGGTGAATGGAACAGGGAAAACCTCCCTTTTTGCTGCAATTAACTGGTGTCTTTTTGGCTTTGAGGCAATTAGAACAGTTTCTTCAATTGACGTTGAAGATGAAGAAGATCTCTTTTGTAAAGAAGCCATTAGCCGAGCTGTTCCAGGGGAACAGCTGCAGATGTCTGCTACCTTAACGTTTATCCATAAAGGAGATCAGTATGAGGTCAGTCGCTGTAGAGAGGCTATCAAGGATACAAATGGTGGTATCCTTCTAAAGAAGGAGAGGTTTCTAGTTGCGAAGCGTTGTTTCGATGGTACAACGGATATTCTGAGCACTGATGATCAAGATCAATTTGGGCCTGAGAGGGAGATCAGAAAGGTGCTTCCGGTGGAGGCCAGCAAGTACTTCTTCTTTGATGGTGAGCTTATTGACTCCATCACCAGACCAGGATCGAAGCAAATTGCTAGTGCAATTAACAATATATTTAAAGTAAATAATCTTGTAGAAATTCACAAATCTATAAAAAGCATAATTAAATCTTATGAGCATAGAATGGCTGTTATCGATCAGAGTAATAAAGAACTCGAAAAAGCAATTCATGAGAAGGAGAAACTAGAGGGCGAGCTCCATGAACTGGACCAGAAGTATGAGCAGATATCAAGATCTATGGAAGAAGCTGAAGAGTATAAAAAACGTATTGAAAGAGAAATAAAAGATAGCGGAGCTGAAAGGGTGAATGAGCAAATTAAGTACCAAGAGGGTATTATCAATTCTAAACGTGAAGAAGTTGAAGAACTGGCAAAAATAGTTAAAAAAGAAACCACAGACGCTTATTATGTTTTGGCTCTGCCTATTCTCAGAAAAGCTTACTCATCACTAGCAGACATAGGAGCTCAAGAAGCAATTCCCAGTTACGCGCTCCAACGCCTGGCACGTGACTTGCTAAGTCAACTATGTTGCATCTGCGGTCGTCCCTTCGAAGAAGATGGGCCTGAGTATCAGCGCTTGCGGGCACTCCTGGAGAAAAACGTCTTCGATGATAACCGCTCCAACAGAGAGGCTGGCCTGAGTACCGAGTTATTCTCCCTGGAGCAGAGCAGCAGGGAGAAGCTGGAGCATCTCGGCAATTGGTGTAAGCGGTATGTAGATCTAAGAGATACTATCACTAATGAATTACAGAGGTTGGACGATCTTCATGGTCAACTTGAAGCTATGGGGGGAGCTAGCGTCGCTGCTTGGCAAAAGCAATGGCGAGAGGTTACTGAGAGGTATTATGCACTACAGAAAGAGCTGGACCGGATCGGTAAACTTAGGGAGATGACAAACTCTCAAATGAAGGATAAAGAAAATAAGATTAATGCTATTAGTAATAGCAAAAATGTTGATTTGATTAAATTTAAGCATGAAATTGCTAGAAGTTTGAGAGATGTGGTTGAAGATAATATCCAAAAATACAAGGAGAAAGTGAGAGTTGATATAAGTAGAAAGGCCTCGGAGATCTTCCGCTTACTTCTCTGGAAAGAGGGACAGTTTCAGGAGATTTCCCTGGATGAGAGCTTTAACCTCGAAGTAGTAGATCGCTACAGTAAGCCAGCTCTTCAGGATCTCTCCTCTGGAGAGCGGCAGATACTCAGCCTGGCCTTCATTGTTGCAATGTCTCGTCTGAGCGGAGAAGAGGCTCCTCTCGTGATGGACACCCCTTTTGGGAGGCTGTCTGCCGAGAATCGGGCTAATATCACTGAGCATCTGCCTGAGCTTGCCGACCAAGTGATTCTGTTCGTCACTGATGAGGAACTGCATGATCAGGCCCGGGCCAACCTGGAGCCTCACATTGGCCGGGAGTACAACCTCGACTTTGATCGTCGTACAGGTTGCACAACTATTGTGGAGGTTCGACGATGACAGCTGAGTCTGAGGGCTTAAGAGAAGCGATTTACATCGAAGTAGGAGTTCATCCCAGCTATAAACGTCTGACTGAAAGTAAAGAACCTGCTGAGTCCCCTTTTAGCACTATGAAGGATCTCTTCATGTGGGCTGCTTGCTTAGGAGCTAGGCGAGGCTGCAGGAAACCACTAGTTTCCAGAGAGACTATCTTTCGGTGGGACCAACTCAATTCTCGCGATATTGTCCTACTTGAGGCGATCGCCCTGGTCGTCACAGGTGATCCTCAAGTCATCTTACACCGTAACACTGTTCTAGAGATCGCTGAAGAATGCGCCAACGCTGGTATTGCCGAGCTGTTGGACGAAATAGAGTCACGTCATGGAAAGCCGCTTTGGAATCTCCTGGAGTTTGTAGTGAAGGAATGTGCCCTGGAGGGGGATGGCGAAGAGTAGTGAAGGGAGTATCGTTGCAATGCCATTCTCGCCATACTTGGAGCCGCGGCAGGTTCCACTGGCCAGCCTGCTGCTCGATCCCAATAATCCGCGCTTCTTCGACCTGGAGGACTGGCAGAAGGTCCCTGAGAATCTCTATCACTTAGAGAGAGTTCAGCTTAAGGCTTCGCAGCGTCTCGAAAGCTCCCAGGCCTGGCAAATCACCGAGCTTGAGCAATCCATCAGAAGCAACGGCTATATTCCCACGGAGCTGATCGTCGTCAAGCCCTATGAATTGAGCGATCCTGTTCTCAACGCTGATCAGGGACCTTACTTTGTCGTGATCGAGGGCAATCGCCGCCTGGCAGCGATTCGCAAGATCGTTAGGGAGGCCCTTAATCCTGAGCAAGACGAGCTGGTGCAGTCTCTTCAAACGCTCAACGTACTTGTCTATACCCCCACGGGAGATCCGGAGCAAGATCGCATCAATGAGACTATTCTGCAGGGCATTCGCCACATCAGCGGTCCTAAGGAGTGGGGAGCCTACCAGAAAGCACACCTCATTGTCCAACTGTATGATACGTTAGGACAGTCATGGACAGAGATTGGACAACGTCTCGGCCTCAGCGCCAGGGTCGTGGGCCGCTACTATCGGGCCTATAAAGCCCTGCGCCAAATGATGGAGGACGAAGAGTTTGGCCCCAAAGCCAAACCGAGGCTCTTCAGCCTCTTTGACGAGGCTCTCAAGAGCAATGCGATCAAAGAATGGCTGGGCTGGAGCGAAGAGTTATGGCAGTTCACCAATGCTGAGCGTCGGCCTACCTTCTATGGGCTGCTTCTGGGAGACCTGGAGGGGGAGCGTGGCCCCGAGATCACGAACCCCCAGCAGATGCGCCAGTTCGGTGAAACCCTCGCCTCGAAAAAAGTAGATGTTCTGGAGCGCTTTATCGAGGGCGAGCTGACCATCGAAAGAGCGGTCAGTCTGACGAAAATCGAGCCTATCACTGTCCCCTTGCGCGACTCCCTCCGAACCTTTCTCCAGGCTCTGGAAAAGTTCCCTGCTAGCCTCCTGACAACCATTACTGAAGAAGATCTGCAGCTCTTTGAAAGCATAGAGAAGAAGCTTCAGGAACTACGGACCTTGAGACAAGCATCGCTACAATACTCTCAAGAGAGAGCGGCCAATGAATGAGGTTGAGCCTGAGCACATCGCTGACATACTCGCAGAGAGCTTTGATTTCTATAGCCCACCTCGCTCGCTGCGGGAGGTCCTGGTGGAGGTAACCGCCCAGCAGGGGCCTCTGCTCTCCCCACTGGCCGTGGTTGAGCAGGTAGAGGAGCACTATGAAGACTATCTCTCTTGCCTGCTCAATAAGCAGCAGGTCCTTCGTGCCAAAGGATTGTTTGCTCCCTATGATATCGTTGCTGATGGGGACGAGATAGCCGGTTTCTCTTATCCACGAGCCAAAGATTCGACCTATATGCAAAGTGTCAGGAAGGTAGCTCCTCAGATCCCTGCTATTCTAGAGGCAGTGAGAAGCCTTTCTCCCTTGGAGTTCGAACAGCTTTGTGTACGCATTCTAGGCCTGCTCAACGCCAGGGGTATGAAAATGACAAAATACTCTAGGGATGAGGGTATCGATTTTCTTGGCTGGTTGGATATCCATGAAAACTTTCTGCTCGGGGAGCAGCCTGTGCCTTTCCGTGTGGGTTTCAGTATGCTAGTGTTAGGCCAGGCCAAGAAATATGCGCCTGATCACCCTGTCGGTGTCAAAGAGATCAGAGAGTTGGTAGGGGCTGCCACTGCCTTCCATCATGATCAGCTTGCACCTTGGCAATCGCGCTTGCAGCTGGACTCTTTCAAGCTCATGATTCCTATCCTTCCTTTACTCATGAGCACTGGAACCTTCTCTAAAGAGGCGCGTAAGCTAGCCCATAACTGTGGAGTGCTCACGCGCGACGGAGCGGAGATCGCCCTTTTTTGGGGATTGGAGGGGATAGGAGTGAAGGATGTGCCTGACCTCCATCCCCCGCGAGTCCGCTTTGACAAAGAAGCCTTTTTACAGTGGCTGAGGGAGAGAGGACCCTCCTCCTCCTAACCGACTGACTGGGCGCGGAGAGTCAGATCCTCAGTTTATGGGTTAGCTCCTCGACTGCTCCTGCAAGGCTGTCGACAGCCCTATCTATCTCTTGCTCGGTATTGCTTCTTCCCAGGCCAAGCCGAATAGAACTCTTCGCCCTTTCCTCTGGGTAACCGAGAGCGAGGATCACGTGGGAAGGCTCGACTTTAGTTGTAGCGCAGGCGGAGCCCGTCGCAAAGGCCAACTCATGCTTGAGGGCCACCAGCAATGCTCGGTTATTGACCCCAGGAAGGTAGATATTCAGGTTATGGGGAAGCCTTTGAGTGGGATGGCCGTTGATCTCAATTCCAGGGACTCTTGCACGCAGCCCTTCCCAAAGCCGGTCACGCAGGCGTCGCAGGCGCTCGCTTTCTTGGCGCATTTCTCGTGAGGCAATCTCTGCGGCCTTGCCGAGGCCCACGATCCCAGGAACATTCAGCGTACCTGAACGTAGCCCTCGCTCGTGTCCACCACCGCGTATCTGTGCTTCCAGGCGCAAAGAACGCTTGAACCGGCGTACATAGAGCGCCCCGATCCCCTTGGGACCATACATCTTATGTCCCGAGAGTGACAGGAGATCTACATGCAGCTCCTGGACATCGAGGGGTAGATAGCCAGCTGCCTGGGTGGCATCTGTGTGGAAGAGTACCCCATGCTCTCGGGCGATCTCACCGATCGCCTTAATGGGGGCAATCGTCCCAATTTCATTATTGGCAGTCATAATGCTGATCAGCACCGTGTCTGGTCGAATAGCCCTCTGCAGCGCATCGAGGTCGACCAGGCCGAAACGGTCAACGGGCAAGCGAGTGATCTGCCAGCCATGACGCTCCAGGTAGAGGCAGGGATCAAGAATGGCTGGGTGTTCCGTGGCAGCGGTAATAATGTGGCGCCCCTTGTCGGCGAGCGCCTCAGCAACACCGAGGATAGCCAGATTATTGGATTCAGTAGCTCCGCTGGTAAAGATAATTTCCTCTGGCTTAGCTCGGATAAGGCGCGCTACCTGACTGCGCGCCTGCTGGACAGCCTCGTCAGCCCGGCTACCGTATTCATGATCAATGCTAGAAGCGTTACCAAACTCCTCAGTGAAGTAGGGCAGCATCGCCTCGAGCACCCGCTGATCAACCGGGGTGGTAGCGTGATGATCCATATAGATCGGTCGCATGGATGCACTCCTCTCTAGGCTGCTTAAGCCAGGCTTTCCAGCTCCTCCGCTAAATCGGGATGAGCGGCTTTCAAGCGGCGCTGCGCCTCGGCCACGAGATCACCCAGGTCCTCCAGGCTCTTCAGGCGCTGGTAGAGCATGATCACTCCCCGGCAGAGATGGGCTTTAAACTGAGCCTCCAAGTCCTTGTCTGGATCAAGTCCTTCCCGGGCCAGTCGCTCGCGTAAGAGGGCGAAGAAAAAGAGATCCCACGGACCTGTCAGGGTGTATCGGTTGAACTCGCGGACCTGACCATCCTCATAAAGATGGGGATCGGGGGGAGTGGGATCAGCCAGAGAAAGGCAGTATCCCAGACGACAGAGGAGGTTAGGAGTCAGACCAGTACGTGCCTTAAGGTTGCGCAGGCGTAAGTCAACCTCCTCGCCGACATAGATGCGATTCAAAGGCATAGCTTGGATCTCCTATCCTGCTGAGCAATTGCGACTAGCTGGGCAGGGCTGCCTGATCTGCTGACAGCTCCTGGAGAGATACGATCGTTTCTCCACGTTGGGAGTCATAGCTTAGCTGATAAATGCGTGCAACGCGCTCGCGGATCTGGCCAAGGAGGTAAGTGTCCAGCTCAGTATCAGTTGCGAATAAAAGAACCTGCTCGCTGATTTGCCCAATATAGTCCTGCAAAAAGCGCTGGCGGTGCTCTGCGTCAAGGCGAGCTAAGGGGGTGTCGATTGCCAAAGGCAGGTCACGATTGCCGATCCTTCTTAGTGCCCATAGCAGCGCCAGTGCATAAAGCTGGCGTTCTCCTGCCGAAAGCTGCTCCAACTTAAATGACTGGCCCAGCGTATTACTGAACTGAACTTTCCAGCTCTCTGGGTCGATCGTGGCCTCAGAGAGAAGGCCGTCCTTATGGCACAGCTGGTTAAAGCAGTGAACAAGCTCGCGCTCAAGCTCGGCCAGCTTCTGACGTAAGAGGGCATCTTGATAGGTGCGCAAAACTACCTGACTCAGCTCGGCCAAGCTACGCTGTTTCTCGCTGCGTTGAGCCTTCTCATAGGTTTCGACCAAGCTCTTCAGCTCGCGCTGCTTCTCCTCGATCTGAAAACGGAGCGACCCTAACTGTTCAGTGAGCTTCGACTCACGCTTGCGTTTCTCCTCCAATTGGGCTTTCAGCTCACCTATTTTGGCATAAATAGGGGCGATCAATGAATCATCGGGTGCCCTCTCCAGGCTCTTGTCTATACGCTGTAATTCGCGCTTCAGAGCGCGAAGCTGCTTTGTTTGAGCTTCGACATGCTTGGGGACAAGCTGGACAGCTGCCATAATCCATTGCTTAAGCTTTCTATGGTCCGGCTCTGCCAGATGGTGAGTCAGCCGGGCAGCATTTGCCTGAGAAGGTATTATCTGCTCGAAAGCTTGTTTTATGCGCTCTGCTAGTATAGATCGGCTACCCTCTGAAATCTCGAGCCCTTCCCAGAGATGAGAGCTGGTCAGGAGCCTCTCCAGGAGCTGATGCTGACGCGACCAGAAAACAGAAGCCACCTGCTGGCGTTGGATCTCAAGCTCTCCTTCCAAAGTCTCTGCCAGTTGCAGGCAAAGCTCTGGTGCAAGAGCAAACGGGAGCAGCTCTGAGCACAGCTCTCGTAAGGTATCAGAGATCTCCTCGATCTGCCTGTTGATCTCTGCCTTGCGCTGCTGGAGCAGAGGGCGTTGAGCGGCATACTTGCCTCCCTCGGCAGAGAGACGATGCTCCTCCTCCCTGAGCGCTCTCTCTAGATCAGAGATAGAAGAGTGGATTCTATCGCGCTCCGAAGAGAGCTGAGCGATCTGCCATTCCAGCTGATCCGTCTCAGCGCGTAATGACAGCGCCTTCTTGTAAAGGCTTTCCACCTTTTCCGAGCTACCCCCCTGGCGGTTCACTAGCTGGCGCAAGTCTGTTTGCAGCCGATTGACGATGTCCAGCCCAAGTAAGCGGGCGAAGATCTCAGAAAGCGCCTTTCCCTGCTGGGCGGGATCAATCAGAGCTTCGAACTGCTCAGCGTCGAAGAAGCACAGCTGGCCATAGCCGGGTGAAATATACTCATTTAGCCAGACCTGGTAGTCAGAGGGATCAACTTCCAAGGGCTCGCCATTGCGCAGGACTAAAAGTGTTTCCCGAATGGTTCCATGCTGACGCTGCCAGCGGCGCTCGATATCGATGATGCTCATTTGGCCAGATTGAACATACTCAAGGCTCACTGTTACAGCACTCTGTCTAGCGGAGGCATGATCTTCCCCCCCTGTGGGGGATCTGTGTATGCGCTCCATTAAGAAACGCTTGTAATTGCCCTCTTCGGAGAAATAGGTGGCACCGTAAAGTGCTAGAAGCAGCGCTTGGAAAAGCGTTGATTTGCCAGCTCCATTGTGGCCCCTAAAGACAGTGATATGGCGTCCAGGTGATCTCTCGACAAGCGGTCTCAGATCGAAGACATGACGGCCTGCAAAAACCCCAAAGTTTTCTACTGAGAAATGGATAAAGCGCATTTATTTCTCCGCTACTGAAGGCAAGGCTAAGTCTAATCTAATCTCTTGATAAAAAACGTTTTTCTCCCTAGCCGCCGTCATAATTTGAGATTCGTCTCCCCACTCCTGGGTCAAGATAGAGGTTAGTGCTTTATGGATGCCGGCTCGTTTCGTGATATCAATAGATTGTTTCTCTACCTCTAGCAGCTTAGCTAGCAGCTCAAAAGGAAGGTCGTATTCCTTGCAGATGCCCTCTAACAGAGCTTTCTGGGCAGAGTCGAAGACATGGTCATCGTCCTTTGGCCACGGAAGATCGAAGCCGTTGACCTGACGGAAGATCGCTGGCACTGAATCCTCCCAATCCTGGCGTTCGACACGCCAGATTCGCCTGATCTCAAAAAGCTCCTCGTCCGAAATCAGCTTCATTGTAGGATCTGGGCCGTGCTGCTGAATCTCCTTCTGGGCTACTAGAAGTTTGTGCAGCATGATCTTGCTTGTATTGAGAGTGTAGGTCCGTGCCGCCAGAGTACCATCCTTCTTAAAGACCACACGCCCATCGCGACCACGGATATCGCGGAATTCACGCTTTCGCTCGGGATCAATAGTTGTGACGAGCCACTCGCGAAACTCGAGTAAGGGGAGCATCCACTCCTCGCCGTTGTCGATCAGGGCCTCCATTGAAGTATCTCTCCTTGCAACTGTGCAGACCCAGCATCCAAACCGAGAGTTCCCACATGAGGGGGTGCTGGTGTCGATGACAAGAGGACACTCGCCAGCGCTGGCATTGCGGTAGAGTGCCGCCAGATCCTCGTTGTTGTTTCCCCAAGGAGAAGGCACCTGAAGCAGGTATTTCCACACATCATCTGTCGAAAAATCGGCGATGGGAGCATAAACATAGGCACCGCGCAACGAGCTGTGCCGGCGAAGCAGGTGTCCCTTAACCTGGTAGGTGTTCATCAGCTGCATGCGCGTCGAACTCTCCGTTTTTCGCACCCCCAGAACCATAATTACCTCACCGTACTGGGCCACTTTTTCTTCGATAAAGCGATTAGCAGGGGTGATTTTCATGCGCTCAGTGCACCAGCGGAAGCGCGTTGTTGGCGCTGGATAGCCTCGCCCTATGAGGTTCACCCAGAAGCTGTCATTGAGCGTTGGCATAACCTTCTCTGCCCTAAAAGGCATGCCCAAAGCGCGAGCGGTTTCGTTGATACGCTGAAGAGTAGTGTCAATATAGTCCACAATCACCGGAGTTTCCACTCGCGTGTCGGATGCGATAACGAAAACGGGCTTCTGACGTTCCTCTGGTGGTAGAACCTCAAGCGCCTTCCAGACGAGCTGAAGCACTGTTGTGGAATCCTTGCCTCCACTGTAACCGATTACCCACGGTTGGGGATAGCGCTTGTACACATTGCGGATCTCTTCATAGATGTCTTCCAAGCTGCGATACTCAAATATAGATCGCTCATGTGGAAGCCCTGTGAGCATAGGTAGACCTCACTTCTGCCAAAAACTTCCAGGCAGCCTGCTTGTCTCTGCCATCTTTCAGCGAGCTGCAGAGCAGCTAACGAGTGGGTCGTGGCCATTAGCTTACGCTACTGACCTCGCTGCCAGATCTCTTTAAACGTGGCTAGCTTTAGAAAGCATCTTTCTAAAAGCTACGGCATTCTTCATCAGTAGCCTGCATTATATAATATGTGGCGGCATGAGGATACGGTTGACGGTACTATCCATCTAGTGCAAATGATCGTCTTCCGCATGGGGTGGGAGAGAGCGGCCTTGACGGGCATGCGCAATTCCCATACAATCTATTTACAGGGGAGAGACGTGCAGCCAGCCGGTGAAGCTCAGGAACCATTACGCACAGAAGGTAAGATACCAGATCGTCGTTCGTCCGTTCGC
>JBHOQN010000009.1:0-64390 GCA_042408965.1 Ktedonobacteraceae bacterium | reverse complement strand
TGATGCCAACTGCACGCGCTCTGGAGACGGCCCGTGAGAAGGATCTGGATTTAGTCGAAGTGCAGCCCAATGCTGTACCACCGGTCTGCAAATTGATGGACTATGGACGGTACAAGTACGAGCAGGCCAAGAAAGAGAGCGAGGCGCGCAAGCACCAGAGGACCACAACGCTGAAGGAGATCCGCCTGCGCCCCCGCACCGATGATCACGACATCGATGTGAAAACCCGTAAGATTCAAGAGTTCTTAGCTGCCGGTGATAAGGTGCGAGTCAGCGTCCAGTTCCGTGGACCAGACCTGCGCCACCCGGATATTGGCCGTAAGCTGCTGGACGGCATCGCAGAATCGCTCAAGGGGACTGCGGTCATCGAGCGCCCCCCGATCATGGAAGGGCGTTTGATGTCAATGATTGTCTCGCGCGCGCCGGGGTGGGAGCCACCTAAGAAACAGGTACCTGCCCCCGCACCTAAACGCCAGACGGCAACCGCCGCCGCTCTGGCTGGCAGTCAGGTGATAGCCTCCCCATCCAGTCCGGCATCTGGGAGCCTCGATGTGGGGGACACGCAACCCGGTACCTAGCTTTCTCTCCGCAGGGTCAGGGGCATATGACCTCCCCTGCATACGCTCAACCAGATAACCTGGCAGATATACCAGAGGACGTAGTATGAACTACTACGTCCTTTTCGCTCTCTACAGGCACAAGAGGTTGACTTTTGACCCCTGGACGACTACCATACGGGTAAACCTTGCTGCCAACCCTGATCACAGAAGAGACGACCTATCGCCCGCTCTCCGACTATGATCAACCAACAGCGTGAACGATTACCGATCGATCGATGAGAACCCCTGGGAGGCTTCTGGTGAGCAACTACTACGACCCTCGCTGGTATGAAAACGATGAGCAACGCGGCGTTCCACCTTCCTCGCCTGACGATCTGTATGCGCCTGCGCCACAGCCCGCCGATCATCCCGGCGCTCCCTCTGATCCAACCTATCAGCATGAGCTGGCAGCTGAGACCGTCAGGAGAACCTTGCGGCGCGCCGTGAGCCTGACGGCTCTGCTCATCCTGGCATTCATCGCCGGCTGGTTCAGCCACCAGTTCTTCTCTTCCGGCGCCTCCTTTACTGCCAGCAGTCAATCGCAACAATATGCCCAGCTCTTTCAGCAGGCCTGGAGCCTGGTTGATCAGAAGTACGTCGACCGCAAAGCCATTAACTATCAGAAGATGGCCTACAGCGCGATCCAGGCTATGCTCGATACGCTGGGAGACAAGGGCCACACGCGCTTTCTGACTCCCGATCAGGTCAAGTCCTTCAACCAGTCCCTCAGCCCGACGCTCGTTGGGATCGGCATCTATGTGCAACAGGACCCGACGACTAAACAGGTCGTCGTGAGTGATACCATCCCCGGCGCTCCCGCCGAGCGGGCTGGCCTGAAAGCAGGCGACATCATCATCTCCGTCAACGGCCAGAGCGTGCAGGGCAAGGACCTGGATACGATCAGCAATATGCTGCGCGGACAGCAGGGTACTTCGGTCTCCGTCACGGTGAAGCGTCCTGCCACGGGAGCGACTCTGACCTTCCATATGAAACGCGCTGTGATCACGGTGCCGAACGTGATCATGCACTATATCTCGGATCAGCATATCGCCCATATCCAGATCGTCCAGTTCGCCGACGGGGTCAGTGATCAGCTCCAGAGCAGCATCCTGCAGGCGAAAAAGCTGGGGGCCACGGCGATCATCCTCGACCTGCGCGGCAATCCCGGCGGCCTTGTCGAAGAGGCCATCAACACGGTGAGCGAGTTCCAGGCCAGCGGTAACGTCTTCCTGGAAGAGGATAGCTCGGGACAGCGTACTCCCTACGCTGTGACCGGCCACGTTGTCGATGCGCATATTCCGATCGTGGTGCTCGTTGACAACGGCACAGCCAGTGCCGCAGAGATCGTTTCGGGCGCGCTCCAGGATAACCATCGCGCCACAATCATCGGTACTCGTACCTATGGCACAGGCACGGTGCTGGAGCAGTTCCCTCTCTCCGACGGCTCGGAACTGCTGCTGGGAACGGCCGAATGGCTCACACCGGCTGGTCACTTTATCCGTCAGAACGGCATTCAGCCGGACATTGTGGTGACCCTGAAGGCCAATCAGACTCCCCTGACGCCTGCCACAGAGAATCGCGACCAGATGACATATCAGCAGATTCTCCACAGCGGCGACACGCAGCTCATCAGAGCTATTCAATATCTGAATACTCATCGGTGAGGAGCCTGATCGCCATGTCAGGCCTCTATGCGTCTGACGGTGTGTGGCCCGGCAGATGACCGGGCTGCAGGCAGGCTATGGCTGTGGTATGGCTGTGGCTACGGGCAAATGGCGGAGTGGCAGGCTGTCACAACCTGGCAAACAGGGGGCAGGTGCACCTGCTGGAAGCATAAGGGAAGGAAGAGGATGGCCGGCCTCCTCTATCTGGAGCTGCCGGCAGTCCCTCGGAAAGCAGCCGAAGGATACCTACAAGGAGATGGCGACCACTGGCTCAAGAGTCTCAACGCATGGGAGAATCGCTTGGTGAAGAACCAGGCTGGCCTGAGCCTGGGAAGGGCTGCCCGTAGGATGGCTGCCCGTAGGACGGCTGGGAGATGGTCTGAGCAGTCGGGGTTGTCGGAAGCGTGCCTCTCCGGGAGGAGAGCAACCCTGTGATGCCTCTGACCAGCAGGACCAGGCCAAAGATGGCAGCCGCGATGCCAGCTACCACCCAGTATGGATAGATGAACGGTCCGCTGACCGCCGCGACAGCCAGCAGCCCTCCTCCTGGAATCAACACCAACCCAGTGATGATCTGAGGAAGTGGCCTGTTCTTGAGAAAGATGGAGCGATACAGAAGCCTGATGAGGGTAAACATACCTCGTCCTTCCTTCTGACGACATGATGAGCTGGCAGCACATGGTACCAGCAACTGCTGATTATATAGCAGTTCTGCTCAGAAAGCAAGCCTCCTGCCTCATTACTGGCCATCTGCAGTCGCTGCCTGAAAGTACTTGCTGGTGGGAGGATGGTCGAGATGAGGCGCAATAGAGCGTGTGGCGGCGACCAGCTTCTTCAGATCTATCCCCGTCTCAATGCCCATGCCATGCAGCATATAAAGCAGGTCCTCCGTAGCCAGATTGCCAGCGGCCCCCGGCGCATAGGGACAGCCGCCCAGACCACCAGCGGAGGAGTCAATGATACTGATCCCCATTTGGAGCGCTACGAGCACGTTCGCAAGGGCCGTCCCCCGCGTGTCGTGGAAATGGACCGCAAGCTGATCGCGGGGAATGCCTCCCCGGGAGATGAGTAGATCCAGCACCTCAACCACCTGGTTGGGCGTTGCTACGCCGATGGTATCGCCGAGCGAAAGTTCGGCCACCCCCATCTCCAGCAGCTGCAGTGCAACCTGGAGCACGCGCTGCGGATCGACACGCCCCTCATAGGGACAGCCAAAAACGGTTGAGATGTAGCCACGCACACGCACCCCCTCACGCTGTGCCAGAAGCAGCACCGGGCGGAACTGCTCAAGGCTCTCGGCGATCGTGGTGTTAATGTTATGGAGCGTGAAGCTGTCGCTGGCGGCAGTGAAGACGGCGACAGCGCGCAGACCTGCCGCCAGGGCGCGCTCCATGCCCTTGAGATTGGGCACGAGCGCACTGAAGCGTGTGGTTGGCCGCGATGGCAGGCGGGCCACGACCGCCTCCGCATCGCGCAACTGCGGCACCGCTCGCGGACTGACAAAAGAGGTGGCTTCAATCTCGGGACAGCCAGCCTCAGCCAGCAGGCTGATAAAGCGAACCTTCTCCTCGGTTGGGATGAGCGTCCGCTCGTTCTGCAGGCCATCGCGCGGCCCCACCTCCACCACGCGCACCTTGCGAGGTAGAGCTGCAACATTGAGCTTCATGGATTGGTCGCCTCTCTCAGAGAATGCTGTACCGGCGAAGGTGGCTTCTCGGAGCCGCGGCGGCTCTCGGTAGCCGGTAAGAGCAGTTGGCCGGAGCGTTCGGAACTCTGCTCACCCTCGATTGCCTTCTCACCGACCAGGCGCACAACACGCACCTTGGTAATGCGGCGACCGCGCGTCGCCAGCACCGTCAGATTGAGATCGCCGTAGGTGATGGTATCGCCAGCCACGGGGATCTTGTCAAGCTGGGCATAGAGGAAGCCGCCCAGCGTCTCATAGTCCTCGTTGTCAAGGCGCGTCTCCATCAGATCGTTGAAATCGTCGATATTCATCTTGGCATCGACGATGTACTCATGCTCGCTGACACGCTCGTAGAGGTTCTCTTCGCGATCATATTCATCCTTGATGTCCCCGACAATCTCCTCCATCAGGTCCTCGATCGTCACCAGACCAGCGACCGAGCCGTACTCATCGACGACGATGGCCATATGTGTGCGGCGCTGGCGAATCTCACGCAGCAGATCATCCAGTTTCTTGGTTTCAGGCACAAAGTAGGCTGGACGCACCAGCTCGCGTACCAGGCGCTTCTGCTGTCCCTCACGCAACTGCTTGAGCAGATCCTTGGTGTAGAGAATACCCAGGATGTTATCGAGGGTCTGTTCATAGACGGGAATACGGGACAGACCCACTTGCAGAGCGACGTCGACAGCCTCGTCAACGGCCGTATCAGCCTCCAGCGTAATCATGTCGATGCGCGGGACCATGACCTCACGAACCGGAGTATCGGCGAATTCGAAGATGCTGTGAATCATCTCCGTCTCCTCCTCCTCGAGCACCCCCTCCTGTTCGCCAACGGAGACCAGCAAACGCAGCTCCTCCTCGGTCACAAAGGGGCCCGGATGCTTGATCTCTCCCCCCAGCACACTGGCCAGCGCTGTCGTTATCATGCCCAGCAGCCAGACCAGTGGCCCAAGGAACCAGGCGGCTGCACGTACAAAGCCACTCAGAGCGCGTGCCCAGCGCAGAGGATTCTGTACGGCCGCTGTCTTGGGTGTAATTTCACAGAAGATCAGGACGATCAAAGAGATGAGAACCGTGGCGATCAACTCGCCCCAGGACTCCGAGAAGCGCAGCGCCAGAACCGTCGCCATACTGGAGGCCACAATCACTGCAATGCTGTTGACCACCAGAATCGTTGAAAGGAAGGTGTTGGGCCGGGCCAGCAGCCGCTCCAGCTCGGCCGCCTGCTCGTCGCCCTCCTCGACCAGATTCTTGAGTTTGATGCGGCTGACCGAGGTCAGGGCCGTCTCGGCAGCGGAGGCCACAGCACACAGAACCAGGGCGATCACCAGAATCGTCAATTGCAACCAGGCGACGCCATCAAACTGGGGAAGATGGAAGTTGAGTCCGGCGGCTATCCTTACAAGGGGTATGCCATCGGCGTCCATAGCACTGTTTACTCCTTTTTGCTCCCTTCCGGGGAGACCGTCTCTGCTGCATCAAGCATTCGCAGCAGCCGGGCGGGCACACCAACCACCAGAGCCTGCGGGGGAACATCGCGGTTCACGACCGCGTTCGCGCCTGTCATCGCCCCTGCACCGATCGAGACGGGAGGCACAATAATGGTGTCACAGCCAATGAACGCCCCATCGCCAATCGTCGTCCGATACTTCTGGCGGGTAATCCCATTGTAGTTGGAAGTGACTGTGCCCGCGCCGATGTTAACATGCTCACCAACGGTCGCATCACCGATATAGCTGAAGTGATGTATATCGGTCTCAGCACCAATATACGCATTCTTGACCTCGCCAAAGTTGCCCATGCGCACCCCGCGTGCCAGGTGCGCACCCGGTCGACAATGACTGAACGGGCCAATGCGTACATCATCCTCCAGCGTCGTTTCTTCCAGAGCCGAATTGCGTATGATACAGCGGTCTCCAATGATCGACGACTCAATCGTGGTGCCTGGTCCGATACGACAGGCCGCGCCGATCCGCGTCTTGCCTGTAATCATTGTACCGGGCAGAATGACAGTATCAGGTCCGATCGACACCTCGGCGTCGATGTAGGTGGCCGCAGGATCAACGATGGTCACGCCGGCGTACATGTGACGCTCCAGAATGCGGCGTCGCAACAACTGCTCGGCCGCTGCCAGCTGGACACGATCATTCACGCCAATGGTCTCCTCGAGCGCGCCACTGACTGTGGCAATCTTGCATCCCTGAGCCCGGGCGACGGCGACCAGATCGGTCAGGTAATACTCACCGCTGAGCGCATTGCGCGGGAGATCGGGCAACACCGACCAGAGCCAGGCGCGCTCAAAGCAGTAGACCCCAGAATTCACCTCTTTGATGGACCGCTGCTCTTCGGTAGCCCGGCGAAGCTCGACAATCTCAAGCACCTGACCGGCGCTATCACGCACCACACGCCCAAAATCCGAGGGCTGCTCACTGGTGGCGGTCAGAAAGGTGAGTGTGGCCCCGCTGGAGACGTGCTCGGCCAGCACACGCGCCAGCACGTCTGCGCTGATCAAGGGGGTATCTCCATAACAGACAAGGATGGTCTGCGGTAGAGGTCTCAGTCTATCGATGGCTTCACGAGCAGCCAGCACTGCGTGGCCCGTGCCAAGCTGCTCATGCTGAAAGGCATAGGAGCAGCGGGCACCAAAGGCCGCTTCGACCTGCGCCGCTTCGCTGCCGATGACAACGATCGGAGGATGGGCTACAGTGGTGGCGGCCAGGGGAGCGAACACAGGGGCTGAGGGAATGGCTTCGACGGCGTTCAGCACATGGGCAAGCAGCGGCAACCCGGCCAGGGGATGCAGCACCTTTGGCAGGGCCGAACGCATCCGGGTACCCTTGCCCGCTGCAAGTACCACGGTCGCATAGGTCTTCATTGTCGGATTCACGAATCCTCTTTTATTTTCAATGATGCGTATTGCACGCTGTCAGAACAGAAAGCACCTCTACCCTGAGCGAGGCACACGAACAGATGGGGGAACGTCGGCGCATCTCCACAGGGCGCACCCCTCCGGGTAACCTGACAGCCATGGGCTAGCCACAAGAAACCGACCGGCTCGGGTGCCAGGATTCGAACCTGGGATCGCGGATCCAAAGTCCGCTGCCTTACCGCTTGGCCACACCCGAAAGGATCTTTACCACGGCATCCTCACCTGTGCAGGATGAGCGCCTGCACCCACTGTATGGTACACGAAAGCGGGAGCTTTGTCAACTGCGCGCCTGGCGCCTCACTGGCGATCAGCTCGCTGGCTGGCGGTGTGGAGCGCTGGCTTCAGACTGGGGGCCTGGCAGCGGGAATAAAAGGGGGAGGCTTCCAGGTTATTGTTGAATAAGTAGACTCACTATCTCAATTTTCTGTTCGCAAGGAGGGAGTTGTTGTGGACGTTGCATCTGGGAATGAGGGAGTGCTGCGCGTCGATACGCACCTTGCCAAGTTTTCGCAAGGGAGCGTGGTTGTGCTGAGCGCCCTGGCTTTTCTTTTCGCCCAACCGATCCTGGTCTTGTTGACGGGACTGCTGCTGGCCTGGAGCGCGCTGTTACCGGCCTTCGGTCCTTTCGCTCTCATCTATCGCCGGCTGCTTGTACCGACAGGCCTGCTGAAGCCTCGCATCGTCGAGGATGATCCAGCGCCGCACCGCTTCGCTCAGGGAGTCGGGGCCACCTTTCTGCTGGCTTCGGCACTGCTGCTCTTCCTGACGCAGGCGCAGCTCGCTGGCTGGGTCCTGGACCTGCTGGTCTTTGTGCTCTCCCTGTTGAATGCCTCGATCGGCTTCTGCGCTGGCTGCCTGGTCTACTTCTATCTTGGGAAGCTGGGAATCGTGCCACACGTGCGCTATGAAGGCTCGTTTCACTGGCGAGGAGTTTAGGTGATGCTGGAAGCACTGCTTTTGCGCAGCGCACTGCTCGGCCTGCTGGTGCTGATCCTCACCTGCATGCTGTGGGGAGGTCGGCGCTTTGTTGAGGCACAGCGACAACGTGCTCTGGCAGCACCCGCCCTGGCAGTCGCTGAAGAGCGACAGAGCGAGGTCTTGAGCGCCGCTGAGCCGCCAGACTCGCGGATACGCATCCTGCTTTTTAGCAGCGACGACTGTCAACAGTGTCATCGCCTGCAGAAGCCTGCGCTGCGCCGTGTCCAGGCGGTCCGCGGGGAGCAGGTGGCGATTGTGGAGATCGATGCGCCCAGCTCGCCCCGGCTGACGGAGCGCTATCACGTGCTGACGCTTCCGACGACGGTCGTGCTCGACGCCCAGGGCCGTGCCCATGCGGTCAATTACGGCTTTGCCGCCACGGATCGCCTCCTGGCACAGATAGACGCAGCGCTGCAGGCCTGAACGGCCCACCAGTAATCTTCCTCTCTCAGATGGCTCACTGGTCGTTGCCTTCTGGTCATCCCTTCACCGGGCAACGCAGGCTCAGGTAGCTGGCGAGGGCCTCTCTCTCGCCAGGCAGAGGTGGCCCCCGGAGGGCTCGCTGGAACGCCTACCCTCGCGTTCAGCCGCCTTGACGGGGGGGGCCTCCTCATGCAACAATGCAGATAGCATCTTCAGAGAGGAAGATAACAGTCTCATGCGCACCCTGGAATCACACGTAGATCGCAGCAGTTCTGAATTTAAAGAGAACATGCGCTATTTCCAGCAACTCATCGCCCAGCTCAAGGAGCGCCTCCAGCAGGTCCAGCAGGGTGGCGACGCGGAAGCGATCGCCAGGCACCGCAAACGCAATAAGCTGCTGGCTCGCGAGCGCATCCAGTTGCTGTGTGACCCCGATACGCCCTTTCTGGAACTCAGTCCGCTGGCAGCCTGGGACATGTACGAGAATGAGGCCCCCTCAGCCGGCATTGTCACGGGCATCGGCCTCGTTGAGGGCCAGGAGTGCATGATCATCGCGAATGATGCGACGGTCAAGGGTGGTACGTACTACCCCCTGACCGTCAAAAAACACCTGCGTGCACAGGAGATCGCTGAACAGAACCACCTGCCCTGCATCTACCTCGTTGACTCTGGCGGGGCCTTCCTCCCGCTCCAGGCTGAGGTCTTCCCGGACCGCGATCATTTCGGGCGCATCTTCTACAACCAAGCGCGAATGTCAAGTCAGCGTATCCCTCAGATCGCCGTTGTGATGGGATCGTGCACGGCCGGGGGTGCCTATGTCCCCGCTATGAGCGATGAGACGATCATCGTCCGCGGAACGGGCACGATCTTTCTGGGCGGGCCTCCCCTGGTGAAGGCAGCCACCGGCGAGGAGGTCAGTGCAGAAGAGCTGGGGGGCGCCGATGTGCACTGCCGTATCTCGGGCGTGACTGATCACTATGCCCTCAATGACGAGCACGCGCTGGCGATCTGTCGCAGCATCGTCGCTCAGCTCAATCGGCGTAAATACATTCCCTGGGAGATCCGCGAGCCTGAACCCCCGCGCTATGATGCTACGGATATCTACGGCATTATTCCGCGCGATTATCACAAGAGCTACGATGTGCATGAGGTGATCGCTCGTCTGGTCGATGGCAGCCGATTCCACGAGTTTAAGGAACTGTATGGAACGACGCTGGTCTGCGGTTTCGCCCGCCTGATGGGCTATCCGGTGGGGATCATTGCCAATAACGGCATTCTCTTTTCGGAAAGCGCGCTCAAGGCCACCCACTTCATTGAGCTGTGCGCCCAACGGCAGACGCCCCTGATCTTCTTACAGAACATTACGGGCTTTATGGTGGGTCGTCAGTACGAAAGCGGCGGCATTGCGAAGGATGGTGCGAAGATGGTGATGGCTGTGGCCAATGCTCCGGTGCCACGCTTCACTGTCATCATCGGTGGCTCGTTCGGCGCCGGTAACTACGCCATGTGCGGCCGGGCCTACGCTCCTCGCCAGCTCTGGATGTGGCCCAACGCGCGTATCTCCGTGATGGGCGGAGAACAGGCCGCCAGCGTTCTGACGACGATCCGCAAGGATAACCTGGCTGTCCGAGGCGCGAGGATGAGTGAGGAGGAGGAGCAGGCGTTTAAGCGGCCGATTCTGGAGAAGTATGAGCATGAGGGTAGCCCCTACTACAGCACGGCGCGGCTCTGGGATGATGGCATTATCGACCCCTGCGACACACGGACGGTTCTGGCTCTGGGGATCGCTGCCTCGCTGAATGCTCCCTTGCCGCAAACGCCGTTCGGCGTGTTCCGTATGTAGACTGGCCCGGGGCAATCAGCTCTGGCGATGCTCCCCTCATCCGCCAGTAGAGCAGAGAAGGAGACGCTCACAGTCATGTTGAAAGCGCTGCAGTGCAACGCTCAGGAGCATACGTTCCGTCATGTCACCAGTCTGGAGGAGGCTGGTCAGGCGCTCGCCCAGCCGGAGACGATTCTCTGGCTCGATCTGCTTCGTCCCTCCGAGGAGGAGCTGCGGCGCCTGGGGCAGACCTTCCACCTCCATCAGCTGGCGGTTGAGGATGCCGGTCACCGTCATCAACGCCCGAAAATCGAGCAGTATGAGCATTTTTCTTTCATCGTCTTCTATACGGTGCAGAGCGATACGGAGGGTAGCGATCTTCGTGTGAACGAGCTGGATATTTTCCTGGGTGAGAACTATCTGATCACGGTGCACAACGATCCGCTTCCTGAACTGGAGGAGGCGGAGCAACGCTGGACGCATAATGTACGCCAGCTCGAATGGGGCGTCATCGTTCTGCTGTATTCGCTGCTCGACACCATTGTTGATCGCTACTTTCCCGTCCTGGACGCCATGGTCGAGCAGGCCGAGACCCTGGAAAACCGTCTTTTTAGCGGTGAGGTTCGTCAGCGGCTCTTCACCCAGGATCTCCTGGGATTGAAGAAACGCTTCCTGACTCTGCGGCGCATCGCGGGACCGGAGCGCGATGTGCTGAATGTGCTGACTAACCGCGACAATCCGCTCTTCAGTGAACACGCCATCGTCTATTTCCGCGATATCTACGACCACATCATGCGCGTCGCTGATACAGTGGACCTCTACCGCGATCAGCTCAGCTCGACGATGGACGCGAACCTCTCGATCGTCTCCAATGATCTGAACAAGGTGATGCGCACCCTCACTGCGGCCTCTATTATTCTCATGGTTGACGCACTGCTCGCGGGTATCTGGGGCATGAACTTCGTGAATATGCCAGAGCTGCACTGGCAGTACGGCTATCTGAGCGCTTTAGTGCTGATGGCGATCGTGTCTCTGCTGTTGCTGGCAGTTTTTCGTCGACTTCACTGGCTCTAGAGGCCAGAAGGAGCCACTCTCTATGCCAGCAAGGCGGAGCGTGGATGTTATAATAAACGATAGTTGGAAGCGGAGCAGCGCCGGGAGAGCCAGCAACCGGCAGATGTTTCCACCTGAGCTATTGCTAGAGGCTTGAACAATGGAGTACAGCCATATCAGTGTCGAGCGTCGCTTCCAGGAGAAGGTTGCCCTCATCACCATGCAGCGTCCAGAGGTGCATAACGCTTTTAACACGCAACTGGTGAAGGAGTTGCAAGCCGCTTTTAAGGAGCTGCAGAGTGATGAGCGGCTGCATGCCGTGGTCCTGACAGGTGCAGGCGCCTCTTTCAGCGCCGGAGCCGATATCAGGATGATGCAGCAGGCGGCAACCTTCACTCACGAGCAGAACCAGAACGACGCCCTGCAGATGGCCGCGCTCTTCGAGTCCATCAACAACTTTCCCTGTCCGGTGGTTGCCCGCGTGAACGGCACTGCGATGGGCGGTGGACTGGGGTTGGTGGCCGTTTGCGATATTGCCATCGCCGTGGAAAGTGCGCGCCTGGCCTTCAGCGAGGTGCGGCTGGGTATCGCCCCGGCGGTGATCGCGCCTTACGTGATCCGCAAGATCGGCGAGAGCCAGGCCCGAATGTTGTTTGTCACCGGCGAGCAGTTCAGCGCAGCGCGAGCGCGCGAGATCGGGCTGGTCCATACGGTCGTCGCCGTCGAAGAGCTGGACGCTGCGGTTGAGCAGACATTGCAGCAGCTTCTGAAGGGGGGTCCGCGGGCGCTGCGGGCCTGCAAGGCGCTGGCGCTTCATGTGGGCCATATGGACCAGGAGATGGCGCGCAGCTATACGGCGGGAGTCATCGCTGATCTGCGCACAGGTGCCGAAGGTCAGGAGGGATTGCGCGCTTTCCTGGAGAAACGCAAGGCCGAATGGGTGATCGTCTGATATGTTCAGCAAGATCTTAATTGCCAACCGCGGCGAGATCGCACGCCGCATCATGGCAACCTGCCGTGAGATGGGGATCAGCACCGTCGCTGTCTACTCTGAAGCCGACCGGCAGGCACTGCACGTCTACGAGGCTGATGAGGCCTATCTGATCGGTCCTGCGCCGGCTGCTGAGAGCTATCTGCGCAGTGCAGCGATCATTGAGGTGGCCCTCCAATGCGGCGCTGAGGCCATCCATCCTGGCTACGGCTTTCTCTCGGAACAGGCTGCCTTCGTGGAGGCCTGTGAGCAGGCCGGCCTCGTTTTTATCGGCCCGTCGGCCCGGGCCATGCGCTTGATGGGGTCAAAAATCGCCGCACGCCAGGTGGCGCAGCAGGTCGGGGTGCCCACGGTCCCCGGCTACGACGGCGCACGACAGGAGAATGAGCAGCTGCAGCGCGAGGCTGAGCGGATCGGTTTTCCGCTGCTGATCAAAGCCTCAGCGGGCGGAGGCGGCAAGGGGATGCGCGTTGTCCGCTCCTCCTCGGAGTTTGCGGCAGAGCTGGAGGGGGCCCGGCGTGAGGCCCTGGCAGCCTTTGGCGACGACACTGTCTTTCTCGAACGCCTGCTGGAGCAGCCCCGCCACGTCGAGATTCAGGTGCTGGGCGACGCTTATGGCCATGTCATCTACCTCGGTGAGCGCGAGTGCTCGATCCAGCGACGCCATCAGAAGATCGTCGAGGAAAGTCCTTCAGCCGCACTCACCCCGGCCCTGCGCAGCGCGATGGGAGAGGCCGCGGTCCGCATCGCAAAGGCCGCGGGCTATGTGAACGCCGGCACGCTGGAGTTCTTGCTGGACCGCGACCGCGCTTTTTATTTCCTGGAAATGAACACACGTCTGCAGGTCGAGCATCCAGTCACTGAGCTGGTGTACGGTCTCGACCTCGTACGGCAGCAGATTCTGATCGCCGCCGGCGAGCCGCTGCGCCTGAGCCAGGAGGAGATCGTGCCTCGCGGGCACGCCCTTGAGATGCGTCTCTACGCCGAAGATCCGGCCCAGAACTTCCTGCCCTCCACCGGAACGCTCACCCATTTCGCCGTGCCCTCTCTGCCAGGAACGCGCATCGACAGTGGCGTGGAGAGCGGCTCGGAGATCACTCCCTTCTATGACCCGCTGATCGCCAAATTGATCGTCTCAGGGGAGAATCGCTCGGCCGCTATCGCCCGCATGCGAACCCTGCTCGAAGAGGTGGCGATCTTCGGCGTCAGGACGAATCTCTCGCTACTACGCGCCATTACAGGCAACGCCGCTTTCCAGGAGGGGACGACGTTCACGAGTTTTCTGGAGGATCAAGGGCTGCTGGCGCCAGAGCGGCTTGAGGAGGGACCGCATCTGCAGACAGCGCTGATGGTTGCAGCCCTCCATGACCTGGAAAACGAGCGGGCAGACCTTAACGGAGGCGATCCCTGGCGAGCGCTGGGTCCCTGGCGCCTGAATGGCGTAGGGATCGGCCTGACCTATCGCCACCGTGACACAGTATATCGCCTGGTGCTCTCCAGAGTGGAGAGCGCACACGACCTGTGGCGTATCCAGATCGATGACATCCCCCCCGAGGAGGTACGCCTCTGCCGCAATCAGCAGGGACATGTGTGTATCCAGCGTGGCGTTCATCACGAGCGGGCCTTTGTAGGGCACGTCGGAGGCGAAACCCAGGTGCTGATCGCCGCTCACCTCTATCGTCTGGCTCGCCGCCGTCCGCCGGAGATTGAGGCCAGCGTGCGAGGTAGCGGCGGCAGGCTGGCAGAGCAGACGCTGACTGCGCCGATGGCCGGCACTGTTGTGAAGGTGCAGGTGCGCGACGGCGAAGCCGTTAAACAGCGGCAGGTGCTGGTGATCCTCAGCGCGATGAAGATGGAACATACTATCACCGCTCCCTACGATGGAACGGTGCGCCATGTCTACTATCGGGAAGGCGACGTCGTGCAGGGAGGCGCTGTGGTCGTGGAGATGGGAGCAGCCAGCTCCAGCGATCTCCAGGCACCGGCTGGGCGTCTCGAATAGTTCCACCAGATCATGAGCCTTGCGGACGGGATAGCAGACCCGCAGTGTAGCGAAGTGCAAGAGAAGGACGTGTTTTGTATGAAGGTAGGCTTCATTGGTATCGGTACAATGGGGCGGCCCATGACCCTCAATCTGCTGAAGGCAGGCCACAGCGTGACGGTCTATGCACGCCAGCCGCAGAAGCCTGCGGTACAGGAGGTCCTGGCGGCAGGAGCGTGCCTTGCTGGATCGCCGAGCGAGGTGGCCAGAGCGGCTGAGGTCGTGATTACGATGGTGCCCACCTCGCAGGACGTCGAGGAGCTGGTAACTGGCCCTCAGGGGATTCTCGCAGGGGCCCACAGCGATCTGGTGCTCATCGATATGAGTACGATTGCTCCTGCAACCAGTCGTAGACTGGCGCGGCTCGCTGCCGAGCACGGCCTCCACTTTCTGGACGCTCCCGTCAGCGGTGGCTCCCAGGGCGCCATCGCAGGAACCCTGGCGATTATGGTGGGAGGAGAGCGGGCGATATTTGAGCGCGTCCGGCCACTGCTGGAGGCGCTGGGCAAGCCTGAGCGCATTTTCTATGTTGGCCCCAGTGGCTCTGGAGAGGTCGTCAAGCTGGTAAATAATCTGCTGGCGGGAGCCATCGCTGCTGCGACCGCGGAGGCGCTGGTACTGGGTGTCAAAGCAGGCGCGGATGTTGAGATGATGGCTCGCATTATCAGTGTCAGCACAGGGGCCAACTGGCAGCTAGCCAACCAGTTTCCGGCACGTGCCTTCAACGGCAGTTTCCAGCCGGGCTTCATGACGGATCTGCTGCATAAGGATCTGGGGCTGGCCCTGGAATTGGGGGCCCAGTATCAGGCGCCATTGCCGCTGACCGCCCTGACGCGCCAGCTCTATGAGATGTCTCGCGCTGAGGGCTACGGCCGTGAGGATTACACAGCTCTGCTCAAAGTACTCGAGCGCATAGCAGGCGTCGAGGTCCGGAGCAGCCAGGATCACTAACAGGCCAGCGCTGCCTGGCAGCGGACTGGCCCTTGTCCACCGTCGGTTGGCGATACCACGGGACGATGGTCCATCGCCAGCGAGTAAGTAGTGAGAGTCAGCCTGACTCAACAAGGAGCACATCATGGAAACCACAGCGAGCGAGAAGATTGTAGCACTGGAGCGCCGCCTCAATAAGGAGCGCCAGGGAAGAAACCATCGCACGCAGGACGCCGGTCTCTGTGCCTCATTTTCTTCGGTGATCGGCCTGAATACAGCGGGGATCGCGATTCCGACAGAGCAGCCAGAGAGGATACGCCGCCGGCGCTGAGCGCGCCGTGCTGAGCGGATCTCGTCCGTCAGGCCTATGAGCACAGGTCAGGCTAGAGGCCGTAAGGTACGATCAAAGTACGGGCCAGTGACATGCCCAGCATCAGGACAGCCGCCAGGCCAAAGTAGAGCAGGGCGATCAGGATGCGTGTCAGCAGGGGCACATGATAGTATGCCTGTGTCTCCGGGGTGTCAGGCAGGCGACGCGCCCAGAACTGCGTTGCCGCCATGATCACGAAGAAGAGCAGCCAGGGCGAGAAATCGCCGTTGATCCAGGACCAGATCTGAAAGGCCAGCAGCCCCAGAAAGCCAATAATCCAGACACGTCGATCTATGGCCGCCAGTACACGTCCTCCATCAAAGGGCAATACCGGTATCAGGTTGAATAGATTGATGAAGAAGCCAAAGTAGGCCAGAGGCGCCCAGACTTGATCGGGGTCACGCCAGGCCAGCGCCAGACAGCCGATGGAGGCGAGGGCGCCAGCAAGCGGTCCGGCGATGCCGATCTCCGCCTCATCGCGGGCGTTTTTCGGGCGTTGCCTCATAAAAACGGCGGCGCCGAGCATCGGAATGAAGACCAGGCCACCGAGTGGTATGCCTTTGAGCTTCATGACCAGGGCGTGGCCCATCTCATGGATGAAGAGCAACGTCACCAAGCCAACGGCAAAGGCCCAGCCAAAGACCACCGCGTAGAGCGCGATAGAGACCAGCGCCGAGATACCAGCCCAGCCAAATTTCAACAGGAAGCCGAGCCACTGAAACTTCAGGAGCAGCGCTCCCAGAGCCGCCAGACCACCGCCAAGTCCAGCCAGCCCCTTGCGTTTTCCTGCATTCGCTCCTTCCTTCTGAGCAGCGCGACGCTGGATCGCACCAGGATCAGAGGTGTATCCTTCAATCGAAGCCGGGCCCTGATACGGCTGCATCTGGGCAGGCTCGTAGGGATAGTTGCTGTAGATCTGCGACGTGGATGCAGGGGTAGGGGGGCCCTGACGATAGAAGTCAGGATGAGCATAATCGATGTGCTCTGCCGCTGCCGGATATTCACGATAGGAATGGTCCCCCCGCTGCGGGTCCCAGGCCATCATTGCTGCCTCGCTTCTGCCTTTTCAAACGGCCTCAGTATCTGTATTGTACCACACCGGGCCTCAGTTCCGCACGCCGCCAACCCAGAGCAGCAGTATAACCAGTTCCATGACCTCTCTCGCGCATGACCTAGAGCTGGCTCAGATTGACTACCAGTAGCACCAGCGTCAGGAGCGAGACAAAGAGCACGGTCGCCCACCCCAGGATGTTGAAGGCCAGCGAGTTCGTGTGGCGACCCATCAGGCGCCGATTATTCACCAGCAGGATAATGAAAACGAGCAGGACCGGGAGCATGGCCGTATTGACGTCCTGCAGCACAATCAACACCTGGAAGATCGGCAGACCAGGGATCAAGGTGACCAGCACACCGAGCACGATCAGGGCAGTAAAGAGGCCCTGGAAGACTGGGGCTTCACGGAAGCTGCGTGAGACGCTGCGCTCAAAGCCAAAAGCCTCACAGACAGCGTAGGCCGTCGAAAGGGGGAGCACAGCAGCCGCCAGCAGCGAGGCTCCAAAGAGGCCGATGCTGAAGAGCAGCGAGGCATAGGGACCAGCCAGCACCCGCAGGGCAAAAGCAGCATCAAGAGCTGTCGAGACCGGGTGATGCGAGAAGTAAAGAGTGGCGCCAGTCGCAACAATGATAAAAAATGAAATAATCGTTGCGAAGAGCGTACCACCATAGACATCGATCTGCTCGTAGAGATATTCGCCCGCATGAATGCCCTTATCGGCCACAGCCGACTGCACATAGAAGAGCATATAGGGGCTGATGGTCGTACCGACCAGGGCCGCGGCCGTCAGCAGGTAGCCGCCGTCAACCTGGAAGTGAGGCAGCACCGTCTGGTGAGCAATAGTCGCCCAGTTGGGGCGAGCCAGAAAAGCCGCCGGAATATAGGAGAGAAAACCCAGCGACATGGCGATAAAGACCTTCTCGACCCGTCGATAGGAACCTTTGATCACCAGCCACCAGAGCAGCAAGCCACAGACCGGGACAGTCACGTAGATCCAGGGCGTGTGCACATCCTGAGCCAGTACCTGTACACTGGCCCCAATGCCCAGAAACTCCGAGATAGTGATCCCCGTATTGGCTATAAGAAGCGCAAGCATCGCCAGCGCGGTCCAGCGCACGCCAAACTGCTCACGAATCAGGTCAGCCAGTCCCTTACCGGTCACGGCCCCCATGCGCGCGCACACCTCCTGGACCACAGCCACAAACAGGCTGCTGATAAAGAGGGCCCAGAGCAGATCATAGCCATAATTCGCGCCCGCGGTCGAATAGGTTGCGATACCACCGGCATCGTTCCCTGCGTTAGCCGCGATCAGGCCGGGGCCAAGCACCGCCAGGAGCCGCAGCAGCGGCGACGAGCGGCTCAAGCGAAAACGCGACCGCGCCTGTTTCTTCTGCGCGGCGCGGTCTTTCCTTGGAAGCTCTTGCGTCTTCTGGCGTGGTGGTTCCATAGAGCGCCAGTATCAGGAAAGAAGAGACTAGAGCTATTCTTTACCTGCATTCCCCTTTCACGAATGCTGCAAGCGAGGTAATCATAGCACCCGGTCGGGCGCCATGACAAGAGGCAGCTAGAGCGCTTTTTTGATCCCCTCCAGATGGAGCCGCAGCAGGTTGAGCGCTGCCAGCGCCGAGCGATACTTCTGATCCTCACGACTGCCGCGCCAGCCAGTTCCTACAGCCGTCACCGCTCCTTGTGGCCCCTCAATGGCCAGCGCAAAGGTGCCTGCCGGCTTCTGCTCCAGCTCTCCTGGCCCGGCTACGCCCGTGATGCCCAGTCCGTAATCGGCCTCCAGGCGCGTGCGCACCACATGCGCCATGGCACGAGCTGTTTCCTCGCTGACCACCCCGGCTCGCTCTATCACCTCAGATGGCACGCCCATCTCCACAGCAAGCGCGCGCGTGTAGACCACGATCCCCCCACGAAAGTAGCGCGAACTGCCCGCCACGTCGGTAATCAGACTGGAGAGCTGGCCTCCTGTGAAGCCCTCCATCACTGCCAGGGTCTGCTGACGCTCGCTCAACAAACGGCCGACAACGCCCTGGAGCGTCTCTTTATCCACTCCAAAGATGTGGTGAGTCAGCAGCTCACGAATGCGCCCCTCAGTCTCCACCACCAGACGCTCTGCCTCTCCGGCTGTCGCCGCCTTTGCGCTGATGCGCACATCGACCGCATCGCTCTTGGCATAGGTGGCCACCGTCGGATTGCTCCCGTGAATAAAGGGATCCAGGCGCTCTTCGACACTGGACTCGCCCAGGCCGGTCACGCGCAGAATACGTGTAAAGATTACTCCACCGGTATAAGCGCTCAAGCGCGGCACAGCCTCCGCCTCCCACATGCGATACATCTCACGCGGCACGCCGGGCATCGCCACAATCACGCGGCCCTCCTTCTCTACCCACCAGCCTGGAGCGGTCCCCAGGGGATTGGGCAGAGGCCGCGCTGATGGAATCAGCGTCGCCTGCTTGAGATTGCGCTCAGGCATGCGCGCCCCGCGCGAGGCAAACCAGGCCCGCAGCTCGGCCGCCAGGGCGGGATCAACCTCCATGTGCTCACCCAGCAGGGCACTGATCGCTTCGCGTGTCAGATCATCCTCGGTCGGCCCCAGCCCTCCCGTCATAATTACCAGCTCTGAGCGCTCCCAGGCACGCCTCAGGGTCTCCACAAGACGTCCCAGATTATCGCCTACCTGCGAGACAAAATAGAGATCGATCCCCAGTCCACTGAGGCTCTGTGCCAGATAGGTTGCATTGGTATCGGTGATCTGACCAAGCAGCAACTCTGTGCCACACGAAATAATTTCTGCGCGCATGATTCCTCCAGTAGCAGCAGTAACGACCGCACAAGAGCGGTATAGACCCGCTTGCGGAATACCTCTATCATACCACGTATCACCACCGATCAATATGTTGTGATGGAAGATTAAAAATTCTCAACATCTTGTGCCAAAAGGCTTGTAATCGGGGAGGTTTCCGAGTATACTGTCCTGGGAAGGCCGACCGAAAGAAATGATATCCCACAACGTTCCTGCAGGACAAGTTCTCTAGAAGTGAGTCCTATTTCGTGCTGAGATACCGCCAAGCGAAGGCCGAGTTGCAACCTAGAAGGAGCCTCAGAGATGTTAGAGCAGCAGGAGTCGAAAACTCCACACGCGCCTGGTGATAAAGGAAAGCGAACACAGCTGGAAGGTATCCGCCAGAAAGTCTTTCTGGATCGCTACTCTCTCAAAGATGCCAGTGGCCGGCCCATGGAACACTACCCGGAGGAACTCTGGGCCCGGGTGGCCCGCGGGATTGCCGCGGTTGAAAAGACCGATGAGCTGCGCAGCTACTGGGAGAAGCGCTTCTATGAGGCGCTGACGGATTTCAAGTTCGTACCTGGCGGGCGCATCCTCGCCGGAGCCGGTTCGGGCCATCAGGTCACATTCTACAACTGTATGCCGCCAGAGCAGGAAGTGCTCACCGCCTCTGGCTATCGGCCGATCGCTGACATCATGGTCGGTGATCTGGTTGTCACGCATCGCAAGCGTCTGCGTCGCGTCCTGCATCGTTTCGAGCGTGAGACCCATGAGCCGCTCTACACGATCCGCACGACGCACACAGGCGAGGCGACGCTGCGTCTGACCGGCGATCATAAGGTCTATCTGCTGCGCCACTCCTGGCTGGAGACGGCGCACGGTGACGCTGAGTTCTCCACTGCCACTCCTGGTCCCGCATGGATTCCTGCCCGCGAGATCAAGCCTGGTGACTATGTGGCCCTCGGCTATCACGACGAAGTCCAGCGCGCTGCGCCGCATGAGATCGAGGCCGCCGGGCTACGACTGACCATCGACAGTGAGCTTTGCTACCTGATTGGGCGCTGGCTGGGCGATGGTCACCTCACCCATGAGCACGGGAGCGGCACTCCTGCTGGCATCAGCCTGACCTTCGCGCAGAGCGAGCAGCAAGCAGCGGCCACCATCGCTGGCACTATTGAGCGCCTCTTCAAGCTTTCACCCATTATCGAGGAAGACGAGCGTACGCAGCGCTATACGCTTCGCGTGCTCTCCCCCAGCATCGGAAACTGGTTTGCGGCCTGCTTCGGAGAGTACCACTATCGCTGGCATCTCCCCGAGACCCTCTTGCGCCTGCCTGCTGATCTCACCACGTCCCTTGTGCGCGGCCTGTGCAGCGCCAGCGGCACCCTATCAGCGGCGACCTTCAGCCTCGCCGTGGCGAATCGCACGCTGGCGATTCAACTGCAGCAACTGCTGCTGCGCCTGGGCTACGTCTTCGCGCTGCAGGAGAAGCGAGCAGCCTCAACCAGCGCTCCTGCCTATCAGCTGGAGGCGCCGGCCCACACCTGCATCACGCTCGTCGAGAATCTCTGCGACGCGCCGGTACCGGTCCGGATGAGCGCTACAGGCGAGGTCCTCGACTACGCTGGTCTGCGCTGGGTCCAGGTGAGCGAGATTGGCGTCTGCGACTACCGCGGCCCCGTGCTGGATCTCGAGGTCGAAGAAGATCATTCCTTCATCTCTGCCGGAATCGTGGTCTCAAACTGCTACGTCATTCCCAGTCCCGAGGACAGCCGCCAGGGCATCCTTGATAACCTCAAGATCATGACGGAAATCATGGCGCGTGGCGGTGGCGTCGGCATCAACCTCTCGACCCTGCGTCCACGGGGGTCCTACATCAAGACCGTCAACGGCACGGCCTCCGGTCCCTGCTCCTGGGCCCAACTCTACTCGGTAGCTACCGGCGATGTTATTCAGCAGGGCGGCTCACGGCGCGGCGCGTTAATGCTCATGCTGGACGACACCCACCCGGATATCGAAGAGTTCATCACGGTCAAACGCACCGAGGGCAAGATCGAGCATGCCAACCTCTCGGTCTGCGTCTCGGACCGCTTCATGCAGGCCGTCAAGAACGACGAGCCATGGGACCTGATCTGGCAGGGCGAGGTCAAGAAGACGGTGCGCGCTCGCGATCTGTGGGAC
Source organism: Ktedonobacteraceae bacterium (assembly GCA_042408965.1). Classification (GTDB taxonomy): domain Bacteria; phylum Chloroflexota; class Ktedonobacteria; order Ktedonobacterales; family Ktedonobacteraceae; genus Thermogemmatispora. The sequence goes on along the minus strand of JBHOQN010000009.1, from coordinate 42,877 downwards.
CTGATCTGCAAGTCGGCCTGGGAGTCGGCCGAGCCAGGAGTGGTCTTCATGGATCGCTGCAACAAGGAGGCCAACACCTGGTACTACGAAAAGATCAACTGCGTCAATCCCTGCGTCACCGGGGATACGCTGGTGGCCACCGCCGACGGCTATCTGCCAGCACGCGAGCTTCAGGTGGGCATGAGTATCCGCACGCCCGTCGGCCTCAAGCCCATCGAGAAGGTCTACAACAATGGCCTGCAGCGTATCTACCGGGTGGCGTTCTCCGATGGTGGTTACCTGGAGGCCACCGCCGACCATAAGCTGCAGGTGGTGCGCGGTACGCAGCGGGAATGGGTCCCCGTCGCGGCTCTGCAGGCGGGGGACCAGGTGCAGGTCCTGCCACACGAGGCGTTCGGACCACGGCAGCATCTGCCCGCGACGCTGATCAGCGATCTCGCGGCCCGCCAGATCCGGCTTGCGCCCTTCTACGATCGCCAGCTTGGCCTGCTGATCGGCAGTGCGCTTGGCGACGGCGGCCCACGGGTGAGCGCGTCTGTGAATGATGGCCGGCCGGCCTATGATTGCAGCATCGGCCGCAGCACCTACGCGGATGGCTGGGCAGCGATCTGCGCCCGCCTCATCGCCCCCACTAACATTGCTCTGGTGTCCGCAGAGGACGAACGTGATGTCACTAGCGGCTCCGTGCTGGTGAAGCAACGCATACGCTACTGTACCTCCGCTGAGCTGGCGCACCTGCTCGTGCAACTCGGCCTGACGCCGACCAGCAGCGCTCTGCCAGCAGCCTTTCTGCGCATGGAGCGGGACTTCCTCGCTGGTCTCCTCGATGGCCTCTTCTCTGCCAATGGTAGCCTCCACATCGAGCAGAACAGCGTGGAGCTGCGCCTCCACGACCTGACGCCGGCGCTGGCGCAGCAGGTCCGCCTGCTGCTGCTGCAGTTCGGCATTCATGGACACATCCAGCCAGCGACAGCGCCTGAGCAGTACGAGGTCATTGTCCCTCCTGCAGGCTTGCTGCGTTTCCAGGAGCGGGTTGGCCTGAGTCACCCTGGTAAAGCGGCGCGCCTTCAGGAGGCTCTGGAGATGTCGGTCGAGGAGGAGCCAGCCGATGAAGCCTGGACCGCCAGCGTTGTCGCGATCGAGGATACAGGACGCGAGGCCGAGGTCTACGACCTCTACGAGCCAGAGACGCTCACCTGGATCACGAATGGCTACTGCTCGCTCGACTGCGGAGAGCAGCCGCTGCCACCGTGGGGCGTCTGCAATCTGGGCGCACTCAACCTGGCAGCTTTTGTCAAAGACGGCGAGATGGACTATCAGCGTCTGGCAGAAACGGCTCGCGTGGCGATGCGTTTCCTGGATAACGTGATCGATGCCAACGAGTACTTCATCGAGGAGAACCGTGAGGCGCAGCTCAATACACGCCGCACTGGCCTGGGCACCATGGGCCTGGCCGACGCCCTCCTGAAGATGAAGATCGCGTACGGCAGCGAACGCTCACTGCCGATCATCGAGCGCATCTATCGCACGATCCGTGATGCCGCCTACGATGCCTCAGCCGATATCGCGGCCGAGAAGGGACCTTTCCCCCGCTTCGACCGCGAGAAGTACATGCAGGCTCGCTTCATTCAGCGTCTGCCAAAGCACGTTCAGGAGAAGATCCGCAAGCAGGGCATCCGTAACGCTGTACTGCTGACCCAGGCTCCAACTGGCACAACCAGCCTCTTCGCTGGCGTCAGCTCGGGCATCGAGCCGGTCTACGACTTCGCGATGGTGCGCCGTGATCGCACCGGCGAGCATGTGCTCTACCATCCATTGCTGCAAGCCTGGCGAGATGAGCACCCCGATCAGCCACCACCGGACTACTTCGTGGCGGCCAACGACCTGACGCCAGAGCAGCACGTGCGCGTCCAGGCGACGATCCAGAAGTACACGGATGCCAGCATCAGTAAGACGGTGAATGCGCCCAACAGCCACACCGTTGATGATGTGAAGACGCTGTACACGCTGGACTACGAACTGGGCTGCACGGGCATTACCTATATGCGCGACGGCTCGCGCGTGGGCGTGCTCTCTCACATCGAAGAGAAGAAACCAGAACAGCAGGAACAGCAGAAAGGTGGGGAGGTTGCTATGACTCAGGATACCATGATCAAACCGCCGCCCGAGGTGCTCCATGGCTATACGCGCAAGATTCGCGCACCAGAGGGTAAAGTGAATGTTACCATCAACAGCGACGCATACGGTCCGCTGGAGGTCTTTGTCAACGTTGGCAAGGCGGGCAGCGATATCCTGGCCCTGGCCGAAGCCCTCGGACGGCTGATCTCGCTGATTCTGCGCATCCCCAGCCCGCTCTCACAGGCTGATCGCATGCGCGAGGTGGCCGAGCAGTTGCGTGGCATCGCCGGGAGCCGCTCCGTGGGCTTCGGCATCCAGCAGATTCGCTCGCTGCCGGACGCCGTGGCGCGGGTGCTGGAAATGCACCTGGAGATGCTGGCCAGCGCTGAGATCAGCGCTGGTGCAACGGAGGCTGACCTGCTGAAAACGCCAGGCAGCGAGGCTCGCAACGGTAATCCGGCGAGCGCGGAGGTCAGAGCATCAACGGGCTACCTGAACGTCACCGGGAATCTCTGCCCGCAATGTGGCTGCAATACGATGGTCTACGAAGAGGGCTGTCGTAAGTGCTACAGCTGTGGGCACAGCGAATGCTAGGAACTGCCCAGAGCGCCAGCTTGCGACCGCGGCCCCGCTGAGGAGGTCCGTCGAAGCAGAGGGCGGGTCAATCCATCTGTCGGGATTGACCCGCTCTCATTGCAGGCAGAGCACGGGCTGCCAGAGCAGTACCCCTTGCGATATGCCAGAAAGATTGCGCTCCTCCTCTTACTCCTCGCTGCACTAGAGATGCAGGAAGTAGAAGAGAGGAGCCAGTACCAGCGTGATCGTACTGAGCAGCTTGATGAGCACGTGCAGCGAGGGGCCGGCGGTATCTTTGAAAGGATCGCCCACCGTATCGCCAATCACGCTGGCCTTGTGAGGCTCGCTCTTCTTGCCAAGCACGATTCCTTCAGGGTCCTCGGGCGGAACGAGCTGCCCTTTGACGTTGACACGCAGATAGCCAGCCTCGATGTACTTCTTGGCATTATCCCAGGCGCCCCCACCGTTGTTGAGGAAGAGTGCGACCACGATGCCGCCCATCGTCGCCATCATCAGCAAGCCAGCAGCAGCCTGGGGACCAAGGATCACACCCACCAGAATCGGGGTCAGCACTGCGACCGTGCCGGGCAGGACCATGGCACGCAATGCACCGGAGGTGCTGATATCCACACAGCGCGCATAGTCCGGATCAACACGCTCCTCAGGGTTGTCAGCCATGATCCTGGGATTCTCGCGAATCTGACGACGGACCTCCTCAATCATGCGCGTGGCGGCCTCTCCTACTGCCCTGATGGCCAGCGAGCAGAAGAAGAAGATCAGGGCCAGGCCCAGCAGAGCAGCAATAAAGGTGGTCAGGTTCGCCAGGTCGACATGATAGACCGCCGGGTCATGCTTGAAGCTGTAGAGCACATCCAGATAGGCGCTGAAGAGGAGGAAGGCCGCCAGTGCAGCCGACCCGAGACCATAGCCCTTGGTCAGGGCCTTGGTGGTATTGCCAACGCTATCCAGAGCATCAGTGATGGCGCGCACCGACTCGGCCTGGCCGCCCATCTCGCTGATACCCCCAGCATTATCTGTGATGGGGCCAAAGGTGTCCATCGTGAGAATATAGGCGCAGCTCATCAGCATACCAACAGTGGCCACCGCCGTCCCAAAGATGCCACTGACATTGATCGCTCCGATCGTGGCCAGAGCCAGGGGGATATGGACCTGGCTGCCGAAGAAGTAGGCCAGGCCCAGGGCGGCACAGATGGCCAGCACCGGCATGACGATACACTCAAAGCCAACGGTGATCCCACTGATAATGGTGGTCGCTGGCCCGGTGAGCGTGGCAGCCGCGATCTCGCGCACCGGACGCCAGGTACCAGAGGTGTAGTACTGGGTAATGAACACGAACGCAATGCTCAGAAGAATGCCTACCGTTCCGGCCAGTGCGAACCAGAGCCAGGCCGGCAGGCCACCGTTCGCCGTCACATTGCCATTCCGGAGCAGCAGGTAGCAGCCCAGGAACATGCCGATCAGTGAGAGGACACAGGTGATATAGTAGCCCATGTTCAGGCGCTGCATGGCGATCTGACCGGGATCACGGCCAGCCGCGTTGTCAGGCTCAATCACGCCAGACGCGCGCACTGAGAGCACACCGATCGCCGAGGCCAGCAGGCCGAAGGCCCCCAGTACCAGTGGGAAGAGCATCCAGCCCACGTTGCCCGTCGCCTGATACAGCGTCGCCCCCAGAATCATCGTTCCGATATTCTCGGCGGCTGTTGACTCAAAGAGATCCGCTCCGCGGCCAGCACAGTCTCCTACATTGTCGCCAACCAGATCGGCAACCACCGCCGGATTGCGCGGGTCATCTTCGGGGATGTTCGCCTCAACCTTGCCCACCAGATCCGCCCCCATATCAGCAGCTTTGGTGTAGATTCCACCGCCGAGCTGCGCGAAGAGCGCCACAAAGCTCGCTCCGAAGCCAAAACCTACAATCAGCGAAGGGGTCGCTGCCGGATTGCTGAGACCGCCAAAGAGCGCGAAGAGCAATGAGACTCCCAGTATAGAAAGCGCCACCACCAGGAAGCCTGAAACAGCCCCTCCACGCAGGGCGACGACGAGCGCCTCCCCCAAACTACGCCGCGCGGCACTGGCAGTGCGACTGTTCGATTTCACGGCGACATACATGCCAATATAGCCTGAAATACCGGAACAGAGCGCCCCTACCAGAAAGGCCACTGCGGTATGCCAGGCAAGATCGAGCTTGGCCGCCTGCGTTCCCTGGCCGAGTAGGGCCAGCGCAGCTGCGACCAGGACAGCCGCGCCGATCGCCAGCAGTGCGATGGTGCGATACTGCCGATGCAGGAAGGCGGTTGCGCCGGAGAAGATGGCATTTGCGATCTTCTGCATCGAAGCCGTACCTGTATCTCTCCGCAGCACGTCATTGACGAGAAAAGCCGCAAACAGCACGGCAAAGAGTCCCACGCCAGTGGGGACCCATATGTAATTGATCATTCAACCTCCTTGGAAGGCAGTTAGATTCGTTACCAACACCCGTTATCATCATGATGCCAGCGTAAACTGGCGATGGCCGCTATAGCAGGGAAGTAGCAAGGCCCTGGCGCGGGCGGACTGACGATGCTAGCAGTAGAACATTATTCTTATTTATCATATTATGCTGTCTTTCGTCAAGTTTTAATAATAGCTAAAGCTGCCTTCAGACAGCAAGAGAGATTCACAAGAGGGATGGCCGCAAAGAGATCCCAGGCCTCTTCCATTCTATGATTCAAGTATTGCTGGATGTCTCTCTAGAGATAATTCGACCGGTTGTGTGCGGACCAGGAGTGGTGAAGAACCGGTCAATAGCGGTCACAGCAAAAATGCAACCTTTGCTCTCCCACCTGCACCATCTGTGATGAGATTTGCTATAATGGAGCAAGCAACAGGCCACTCAAGGCACAAAGGAGGTGCCGCTCATGGGGTGAAAGTCTCTGCCATTGAGGCCGCTCTCTTAACCGGTCGTAACGAGCGTCGCATCCGTAGCTGGATCGCGACCCGGCGCCTGCCGGCTGTCAAGGTAGGGCAGAGCTGGCAAATCGACACAGATGATCTGGAGCGCATCCCCGGTATCAGGATCAATCGCGAGCAACTGGCCCTGCTGCAGAGCCAGGAAGGAGGACGATTTCAGAATCTGTTGAGCCGCCTGAGCGAGCTGGAGTGCACACTCACCCGCCTGACCGCTGATATGGCTGCGCTCAACGCCCGCGTCGAGGCCCTTGAGCGCATCTCCCTGCGCCTGGGACCCGGCGAGCGCCAGCCTCGCATTGGGGAGCCAGCGAGCGAGCTGGAGACAGCCGCCGCGCCGGGCAGCGAGACCCTGCCACCCGGCTCTATGCGTGTCAAACATTTTGCCCTGGCCCATAAGGTGCACGCGGCCATTTTACTCTATCAGATCGAGACCGAGAAGATCACGGACACCACCGTGAGTATGGCCAACGGGCGGCGCTCACACTGGCTCACTCCTGCTCAGCAGCGCGCGGTCATCGATTTCTGGCGCCGCAACGGCACTTCCTTTATAACCTGTCCACGCTGTCCACATCGCTGAGTGGTCTGGTGCCTCTGGACCCTGGCCCGCGGCGGGAGAGCTGGCGCTCCTCGCCAGACGGATGAGCGCCGTGCCAGCATGGCCTGTGGCGTTCATCCGTCTAGCGCGCCAGCCGAAGCCGTCTCTTCGCGCGCCCGCGCGGAGCGTTGCAGCTAGAGCGGGCGGTAGGGGCCACTGATGTGCTCGAAGCGTGGCCGATAGCGCGTGGGATGATAGTCATCGGGATCGACGCGGCGCGGTGTTCTATCTTTGCCGGGGATATCGGTGTAGATAAACTCGCCGCCGCGGTGGCCTGCCATCGCCCCCTGAATGCCCTGTTCGACCAGACCCATGACCAGGTTGGCGTAGTAGATCGCCATATGCTTGTCATAGACATCTGGCTCACCACTGCGCAGGAAATAGGTCAGATCGACGGGCAGGAAGCGTACACCTGGCAGACGCTCGCTGAGCTGGTCGGCCAGAAACTCGGCGATATTGGCCTTCTTGCGATGGCCATAGGCGTCAGCCGGCCCGACCTCGGGCACTGGCATGCCCAGATTGGCCCCCTCCGAGAGCACAACGATCGAGTAATGATGCGGATTCTTGAGGCGGTCGTTGGCGATCAACTCGGCCAGGCGGTCGACGTTGGCCGGCACCTCAGGAATGAGCAGGCGATCGGCCCAGGTGACAATCGCTGTCTCCAGGGCGGTGAAGCCGGCGTCGCGTCCGAACATGCGGAAGAGTACGGTCTCGCTATGTGAGCCGGCCGTCGAGCGCATACGCCCGATGAACTCGCTCGCGCGGTTGATCGCTGTCTGGAAGCCGATACAATAGTCAGTGCCAGGAACATCGTTGTCCATTGTCTTGGGAATCCCCCATACTGGTACCCCCTTCGACGCAAGCACAGCCCCATAGCTGAGGGTATCATCGCCGCCGATGACGACCAGTCCATCCAGGCCCAGAAACTCAAGGTTCGCCAGCACCTCTTCGGTGAGGTCAACATACTCACTCGGACTACGGCCTTCGCCATAGTGCCTCAGATGCGCGGGCAGCTCGCCCACGCGCACACGAGCAGGATTTGTGCGGGTGGAAAGCAGAATGGTGCCGCCCTGCCGGTCGATGGTGCGCGTGTTCAGGCGATTGAGCGGCATGAGATAGTGATCGTCCCACGTCTGCGGGTCGTCGGCCCGAAAGATGAGGTCCTCACGCCGGCGGCTGCGATCCAGAAAGGTGATGCCTTTCCAGCCGTAGCGGATGCCCGTCACGGTGATGCCCATTGGCTCGGCACGATAGGCCAGCGCCTTGATGGCGGCATTCAGCCCCGGCACATCGCCTCCACCCGTCAACACTCCAAGCGTGCGCACGGGGCTTCTTGTCTGTCCTGGCATGATGTCCTGTCCCTCCCTCCTGAGTTCTCGGGATGAGTTAAGGATATTGCAGCATGCAGTATCTCACAAACTGCGACGGCTGACAATTCCCTGCAAGACCTCCGCTTCGGATAGGGCTGCACCGTCTGCTCTCACATCATGATACACGCTTTTTACCTGTTTATTCTTTCTCATAAAAAAGTCGACAGCTCACTCGCTATCGAATGAAGCATCTGCAGCGGCCTACCAATGGCGTCAGCATGCACAGAATCTTCCACAGATATCCTCGTCGATTGCTATCTCGGCTTCAGCTACGACGGATTGCGCGCATGGAAAGTCAAAACAGTGCCATAGCCAGAGCCAGCGCGCCCCGGGCGATTTGACATCGGCTCCTCACAGATGATACTTTATAAAAGAAAGTATCTCACAATGAATTAGGACCCACCTTCATCAGGAGGAGCTGTTTCCAATCCTATGACACAGCCTACTACTTCCACCCCGGCTCGGGTGAACTTTCACTTCGATCCGCTCTGCCCTCTGGCCTGGCGCACAGCGCTCTGGATACGTGAGGCGCGCAAGGTGCGGCCCATCGAGGTCACGTGGCGCTTCTTCAGTCTGGAGATCATTAATCGCAAGGAGGAGGCCAGACCGGACTACAGCGACAGCGGCTGGGCGGCCCTGCGAACCCTGGCCCTCGTCCGGCGCCGCGAGGGCAACGCGGGCGTGGAACGCTACTACCTGGCACTGGGCGCGGCTCAGCACGGACGCCGCGAGAGCATCCGCCAGGCTGCCGGTGTGCGTGCGGCACTGGAGCAGGCCGGCCTGCAGGCCGCGCTCGCCGATGAGGCGCTGGCCGACTCGAGCACGATTCGTGACGTGGAGGCCGACCACGAGGAGGCTGTTGAGCGCTATCGCGCCTTCGGTGTGCCCACCATCGCTCTCGAAGGATCAAACGTTGGCTTCTATGGGCCTGTCATCATTGAGGTGCCCCGCGGCGATGAGGCTGGCGAGTACTGGGACCACTTCTTCTGGGCCCTGCACCAGCCCAACCTCTATGAGTTGAAACGCGACCGCGGCGCGGTCAAGCTGGAACCAATCGCTGAATAGCGGAACGGGCTACGAACGTGATTGATCCGGCCGCTCCATGTTGCCCAGCCCGGGAGCCTGCTCCTCGCCGCAACAGGGGCTGGCGATCAATCACGCCCTCGCTCCTGCTGGCTTGATGCCTGGCGATGACGCTGCAAAAAGCGCTCCATGCGCATCAGCGCCTCCTCAAGCTGCTCAGAAGAGGCACAGTAGGCGCAACGCACATAGCCCGCCCCGCAGGCCCCGAACGAGCTGCCGGGTACAACAGCCACTTTCTCCTCAAACAGGAGCTTCTCGGCGAACTCTTCATCGCTCATACCGGTCCCCGCGATGCAGGGAAAGGCATAAAATGCCCCTCGTGGCTCACAGGTCGGCAGCCCGATCTGATTGAGGCCATCGACAAAGAGACGTCGGCGCCGCGCATAGGCCTCGTGCATCACACGCACATCCTCCTCTCCGTGACGCAGCGCCTCCAGCGCTGCTGCCTGCGCCACGGTGCTGGCGCACATGATGGCGTACTGATGGATCTTGAGCATGGCCTCAAGTATGTGCGCCGGCGCCGCCACATAGCCGATGCGCCAGCCGGTCATGGCATAGGCCTTGGAGAAGCCGTCGAGCAGAATCGTGCGCTCGCGCATTCCTGGCAGAGTGGCCAGAGAGACATGCTCGGTATCGTAGATCAGACGACTGTAGACTTCATCAACCACCACGTAGAGATCGTGCTCACAGGCCAGACGTGCAATCCCCTCCAGCTCGGCCCGTGGAATCACCGCTCCGGTGGGGTTGTTCGGGTTGCCCAGCAGAATCACTTTGGTGCGCGGCGTGATCAATGGCGCCAGCTCGGCCGCTCGCACGCCAAAATCGTAGCGTGCATAGGTCGGGACAGGCACCACGACCCCACCGGCAAAAATAATATCGGCCTCATAGGCGACATACCCAGGATCAAGCGAGATCACCTCATCACCCGGATCGACGAGCGCTCGCAGCGCCAGATCAACCCCTTCGCTGACACCGACCGTGATGAGGACCTCGTTGAGCGGGCTGTAGAGTAGACCGTAGCGCCGCTGCAGCAGCGCGGCAATCTCTTCGCGCAACTCCAGCGTGCCATAATTGGAGCTGTAGCGCGTCTCGCCACGCTTGAGGGCCTCGATCCCCGCCTGACGAATATGCTCTGGAGTGATAAAATCCGGCTCGCCAACCCCCAGCGAAATGACATCTGGCATGGTGTTGATGATATCAAAGAACTTGCGAATGCCGGAGGGCTTTACGGCCCGTACGCGCTGCGAGAGCGCTTCTCGTTTGAGCGTATCCATAAACTGCAATCCCTTCTTTACACACATAGAGGCAAAGACTGGCCGTACAACTGTCTTTGTTGCCGGTTGCTTCTCTGCCAGGACCACCCTTCAGGCCGGGCCATACGGACCATGCAGGCCGCGAGGTGATCCTGCAGAAGTCATCATTGCCACAGACCTTTCGCCTCTGGCGCCTCCACTGTAGCACAAAAGAGGCTGGCGAGGCAACGCGCTGTTGCGAGGCCAGCCTCTGCCTCTTCCCTCCCGGAGTATGATTGGATCGATCGTGAAGAATGCCACGCCTCGCTTCAGGTCGCCAGCCCGCGCACTTTCTCGACGATGCCGGGGAGAACCGCCAGGATGGTCTCAATATCTTCGCTGGTGTTCTCTTTGCCCAGGGTCAGGCGCAGACTGCCACGTGCCCACTCCGTGGGCAGCCCCAGAGCTACCAGCACATGTGAAGGATCAACGGAGCCCGAGGTGCAGGCTGAGCCAGTGGAGGCGGCGATATTGAGTAGATCCAGATTCAGCAGAATCGATTCACCCTCCACCCCCTCAAAGCAGAAGCTGGCGTTATTGGGCAGGCGCTGCCGTGGATGTCCGGTCAGGCGGCTGCGCGGAATACTGCTGAGGATGCCCTCAATGAGGCGATCGCGCAGACTGGAGAGCCGTGCATTGACCTCTGGCAGCTCTTCATAGGCCAGACGCAGGGCCGCTGCGGCCCCCACGATGCCGGGCACATTCTCCGTTCCTGCACGGCGCCCCCGCTCCTGCGACCCTCCCTGCAACTGCGGCAGTAAACGCACCCCCTGACGTACATAGAGGATGCCAACTCCCTTGGGTCCGTAGAATTTGTGCGCTGAGAGCGAGAGCAGATCGGCCTGGAGCGCGGCCACCTCCAGCGGCAGCGCTCCACCGGCCTGGACAGCATCAACGTGAAAGGGCACTTTGCGCGCTCGACAGATACGTCCGATCTCTGCCACTGGCTCAATGGTGCCGATCTCATTGTTGGCATACATCACAGAGACAAGCACTGTCTGATCGGTGATGGCACGCCCGACCGCGTCGGGATCAATGAGGCCACAGGCATCTACCGGAAGATAGGTGGTTGTGAAGCCAAAACGCTCCAGGTACTGACAGGTGTGTAAGACAGCGTGGTGCTCGATCGCGGAGGTGATGATGTGGTTGCCCTTCTTCTGCGAGGCAAAGGCCACCCCCTTAATCGCCAGGTTATCGCTCTCGGAGCCGCCACCGGTAAAGGTGATCTCGGTCGGGCGGCAGCCCAGCAGATCAGCAACCTGCTCGCGCGCTCTATCGATCGCCTGCATGGCATGCCGTCCTAGCGTATAGATGCTGCTCGCATTGCCGTATTCGCTGGTGAAGTAGGGCAGCATGGCCTCCAGCACCCGCGGGTCGAGCGGGGTCGTGGCGGCATGATCAAGATAAATGATACGCTCTGGCATAGAATTTCCTGGATCTCTATCGCTGAACTGCGCCTGGCCAGATGGCCGGTGTGAGCACGAGCTCAATCAGCACTCTCTGACACAATACTCGCCAGGATATTGCTATCGATGATCTCCATTGTATCATACCACCAGACGACGCTCACCCCCAGGCCTACCGCCGGCTTCCCGCATTGCGCTCTCCCCTGGCTCCAACTGTCTGGCCAGTCAGCCAGGCTTATTCTCATCAGACCGGCAGTCATGCTATAATGCAGGCGAACACTGCCAGCAGGAGATAGAACGCCAGGGACCTTCGGAACGCTCCCCTGATGGCCTGGAGAACGGCCGAACCGCTCAAACGGTCTCCGCTCCCGGCAGCCCCTGTCTCGCTCTCCAGGACCCCTGTGAGATGCGCAGGCTCGCCGCCACCATTGACACGCAGTACCCTCAGTTCTATCCCTGCCAGAAGTAATCCTAGCCATGCGAACAGAGAGGTAACTATGCAAGAGAAACCACTGGTTACGCAGCTTCCGCTGTTTACAGCATTAGAGGGCGAAAGCGTGATCGTGCGCCCGTACGCAGAAAGCGATGCACACGCCCTCTTTGAAGCGGTTCAAGAATCGCGGGACCATCTGCGTCCCTGGATGCCCTGGGCTGACCAGCATCAAAGCCTGGAAGAGACGCTGGACTGGATCATTCATCAACACGCTGCCTGGCTAGTAAGGGAGACGCTCTCATGTGCGGTTGTAGAGAAGGCCAGCGGCAGATTCGCGGGAGGCGCTGGCCTGGCACCCCGTGACTGGCAGGTGCGTAGCTTTGAGATTGGCTACTGGCTGCGCAGCTCAGCCACCGGACGGGGTTACATGACTGAGGCCACGCGCTTGCTGACGGTTTTCGCCTTCGAGACCTTACAGGCCAGGCGTATCATGATTCGCTGCGACGAGCGTAACAGGCGCAGCGCGGCCATTCCCAGACGGCTGGGCTACCTCCTCGAAGGTGCACTGCGGAACGATAGCCTCGCTCCCGATGGCACCCTGCGCACGACGCTCGTCTTCGCTCTCACACCAGAGGACTGGCAACGGCTCCGTCAGGGAATGGCTGGCTCCTAGAGCTCCCCCCAGTTATAGGTGGTATCTGGCTGAACTCCAGGACTGTTGTAGGCCAGGGTAATCAGCTCGTGGGCCTGCAAGACGATGGCATGGAAGTCGCCGTGATAGGGCTGGCCATTGACATAGACGGTCCACCCGCTGGTCTGATCCAGCTCCGTCGGGAAACCATTGCTCAGATCGGCGAATTTCTGCTGCCAGACCTGGAGAAACTGGCCCAGCGTGAATTTGAGATTCCGAGGCGCTTCGATATGCACCACGCCGCTGCTGTCATGGGTGTGCAACCAGTAGAAGCAATCAGGAGCAATGCCGGTATTGGTCGGCAGCAAGACGGCCTTTCCATTGATATATATCGATACGTGAGCGTGATAATGGACCGCGACCTGCTCGGCGGCATCGCAGGAGACCCCATCGACTGGTGGATAGGCAGAGTCGACAACCGTGCTGCCCTGCGCCTGGGCATGGGTAAACAGATAGACTCCTCCAGCAAGGAGCGCAATGAACAGCACCAGCACACCGCCCGCCAGCAGGCGCCGATTGCGACGCGCGCGCAGGCGCTCCTGCTCACGACGGCGCTGCTCCTCACGTCTCCGCTCATGGCGAGCCTGTTTGATCGATACTTGCTGGCTCGGCTGCGCCGACTGATCCGTGCGTGAAGCACTACGGCGCGAGGAGCCGCCGCTCGGCTGAGCACGCTGTTTGCTCATGAACACCTCTTCATGCATCTTGCAGGAATTAGCGAGGCAGCTTCTTCTTCTTGAAGAAGCCCTCGTTCATGCTACCACTGCGAAAGCCCAGAATATCCAGTGTGACATAGGTATACCCCAGTTGGCGCAGGACTGCAGCCACGTTGCGGCTCATCTCCTCCTCAAGGAGACGGGGCATCTCGGAGCGCTCCACCTCAATGCGCGCCACCGTGTCATGGTGACGGACACGCACCTGCTGAAATCCCAGCTCGTGCAGCAATTTCTCTGCCTGATAGATCTTCTGCAGCGTGGCGATATCAACGCGCGTGCCGTAGGGAATGCGTGAGGAGAAGCAGGCCAGCGCCGGCTTGTTCCAGACGGGGAGGCCCAGCCAGCGCGCAATGGCGCGGATCTCGCTCTTGCCCAGCCCGGCCTCTTGTAAAGGGCTACGTACCTGAAACTCGCGTGCCGCGCGCTGGCCCGGGCGAAAATCGCCCTCGTCATCCTTGTTCATGCCATACGCGATATAGCGCAGCTGATGCGCACGTGCCAGGGGCACCAGATGGCTGAACAGCTCTGTCTTACAGAAGTAACAGCGATTGAAGCTATTGGCAACATAACGCTCATCCTCCAGCTCATGGGTCTCCACAGTGAGCACCCGAATACCCAGGGTCTGAGCCAGATCCAGAGCGGCCTGTGTCTCCTCCGGGGCATAGGCGGGAGAGACAGCCAGGGCGCCCATCGCGCGCTCGCCAAGCACATCATGAGCGACCTTGAGCAGGAGAGTGCTATCTACCCCTCCTGAGTAGGCCACCAGCACCGATTCCATCTCGCGCAGAATCGTCTGCAGGTGCAGATAGCTGGCCTCGGTCTCGGTGTCCAGGGTCTCAGCACCGCCATCATTGATGTGGGGGGTATCGAGCATAGAATCGTTCTCTGCCTTCCTTGTTACTTTGAAGCCAGGGCAGCGGTTGAGTCCTTTCAGGCTCCCCGGCGGTCGATGTAATATAGTATTGGTCATCGACGCTGAGCATGGAGTCACCTGCTATTATAGCACCCGAAGACAAGGCCCCTGATGGGGGAGAGAGGATCAGTACGCCATGGAAGATCGGAGAAGCGCCGCCATCGTACTGGCCGCAGGTACGTCCAGTCGCATGGGAGAGGGACGCTACAAACTCCTGCTGCCGCTGGACGGGCGGCCACTGCTGTTGCATACACTCGAGGCGGCGCTGGCTGCCCAGGCGCGCCCCCTCATTGTTGTCCTGGGTCACCGCTCCGACGAGGTGCGCGCGGCCCTCAGCGACTACGCTGCACATGCGGAGATAGTGCTGGTGACCAACAGCGCCTATCGGCAGGGAATGAGCACTTCCCTGCGTGCAGGCCTGCAGGCTCTGCTGGAGCGACCAGACGCAGCCACGGTCGGCAGCGCACTGATTCTGCTGGGCGATCAACCCTTCATCTCAGCCCCTCTGCTCGATCGGCTCATTGAGACCTGGCGCACCTCGGGCAGACGCATTGTCGCTCCTCTCTATGCAGGGCGACGTGGCAATCCTGTGCTCTTTGCAGCCGACCTGTTCCCCGAACTGCTGGCAATTGAGGGCGACGAAGGGGGCCGGCGTGTTCTCGAACGTCATAGCGCAGAGATGGCCCTTGTCGAGGTGGCTGAGCGTATGGCACACTACGATGTTGACACCTGGGAAGCCTATCAGGAGGCCCTGCGCATCTGGGAGCGCGAGCAGGAGGGTTGAGCGTAAGCAGCCGCTCTGCTTGTTTGACGATGCCCGCTTCTGGTGCGTCCACAGTCTGATGAGAAGGGTCGCTATGGTGAACGAAGACACGGATACAGGACAGCGTCACCAGCTGGCGCAATTCTGGCTGGACTACGCGCGAGAACTCTGGGGGGCAATACGGTATCCTGAGGCACTGGCTGCCGTCGAGCGGGCGCTGGAACTGGAGAGAGGTGAGCCTGCGGCCTGGTATCTACGTGGAGCCTGCCTCTCTCTGCTCGCACGCCACGAGGAGGCGCTGGCTGCCTTTGAGGAGGCTCTGCGGCTCGATCCGGGCTACGTTCCCGCCTGGGATGGCAAAGCCTGGGCGCTGGGTGTGTTGGGAAGACGCTCTGAGGCGCTGGCCGCCGTCGAGGAGGCTCTGCGGCTCGACCCCGACTATCTGGAGGCCCTGCGGCGCAAGGCCCGTCTGGAGGCCGCTGAGGAGGGATGAGCTGATCTGTATGGCCTGGGCGGTCTCCCGAGGGATCTCAGGATATCGCCTCTCCATGCTTATCCACTCCTGCGCAGGCACTCCCTACAGAGAGCGGCTTTCCCCTGCTCTGACCAGTTCCCTGGTCCCTGCTCCTATGACCAGGGAAGAGGAAGCAGGCGATCGGCAGCCGCAGGTGATAGGATATGAGTGGTGATGCCCGGTCGATACGTCTGCTATCGACGCTCACACTACCTGACGATCACGGAGAAGAGCCGCATGTCCTCTTTTCTTGAACAAGAGATTTACAGTCAGCCGGAGGTCCTGACACGCCTGCTGGAACAGGAGAGCGCGCACGTCACGCAGATAGTGCAGACGCTCCCGCCCTTCAACTATGTACTGATCGCAGCGCGTGGCTCCTCAGACCACGCCGCCCTTTATGCGAAATACGTCTGGGCGGCGCTCGCTGGCTATCCGATCGCCCTGGCCACACCTTCGCTCTATACGCTCTACCGCACTCCCCCTCGTCTGGAGGGTGCTCTGGTCGTGGGTATCTCGCAGTCTGGTCAGTCGCCCGATATTGTAGCCGTCCTGGAGGAGGCCCGCCGTCAGAACCGTCCGACGCTGGCGATCACCAACGATGGCACTTCGCCACTGGCCAGAGCCGCCGAACATGTGGTGAGGTTGCAGAGCGGACAGGAGCGTAGCATCGCCGCCACGAAAACCTATACGGCCCAGTTGACCGCCCTGGCCCTCTTCGCCGCTGCCTGGAGCCAGCAGCCAGAGCAGCATCTGGCCGAATTGCGCCTGCTCCCCCAGAAATTGAGCACCATCCTGGAGCACTCCGAATCTGTCGCCCGTCGCGCCGAGCGCTACCGCTACATGGATCGCTGCGTCGTGATCGGGCGTGGCTACAACTACGCCACTGCCTTTGAGTTGACCCTCAAGCTGAAAGAGTTGACCTATGTGATGGCAAACGCTTACTCGTCGGCAGACTTCCGCCACGGCCCAATCGCCACCGTCGATGCGAACCTGCCCGCCATTCTGATCCTGCCACACGACGCTGCCTACGACGATATGCTCGCTCTGGCGGCCGAGCTGCGCCAGCGCGGCGCAGAACTGCTGGTCATTTCGGAAGAGGCGGAGGCACTCTCCCTGGCACATACGCCGCTGCCTCTGGCGGCCGCTGTGCCCGCCTGGCTCAGTCCAATCAGTGCCATTGTACCCGGCCAGTTGCTGGCTCTCCATCTGGCCCTGGCCCGCGGCTCCGATCCAGACATGCCCCGCGGCCTGCATAAGGTCACACTGACTCGCTAGAGCAGGGAGCGGACAGGCTATGCCCCAGATCATAACGCCTGGGGCACCAGTTCGTTCATCCGCTTCAGTATGACAGTCGCTCACGCCACGCGGGCGTTGCGAAGGCAACACGGCCACGGCAGAGCGCAGCTTGCAGGGAGAGGGCTTCATCAAAGATGAGGAGATCGGCATCGTAGCCAACCTGCAGGCGACCTTTGCGTGTGGCGACGCCCGCGGCCTGCGCAGGATTATAGGCCAGCATGCGCACCGCGTCGATCAGACTGACGTCAAGCATGCGCACAACGTTGCGCAGGGCCTGCTCCATCGTCAACACGCTGCCAGTGATGGTGCCATCAGGCAGGCGCGCTGCTCCATCGATCACCGTGGCATGCAGACCGCCAAACTCAAACGATAGATCGGCAATGCCAGCTCCACACAGCGCATCGGTAACGACAACGGTTCGCTCGGCTCCCAGCGCTCTGACGAGGGCCCTCATCGCCGCCGGATGCACATGGACACCATCGGCAATTAACTCGCCGCGGGCCTGGCTGGCTTCGACCAGGGCACCCAGCGGTCCCGGCTCGCGATGATAGAGCGGGCGCATGGCGTTGAAGCAGTGAGTCATGTGCGTGACGCCGAGCGCGAAGGCCTCTCGCGTCTGATCATAGGAGGCATCGGAGTGGCCCAGACTGACGGTGACCCCGGCGGCCACAAACTTGCGAATCACGGCGGCCGCACCTGGCAATTCAGGCGCTAGCGTGACCAAGCGCAGATGGCCACGCGCGAGATCAAGGATGCGCTCGGCCTCTGCCTCGCTGGGAATGCGCAGCCACTCGGGGGGATGAGCGCCTCGTCTGGTGACATTGAGATAGGGGCCCTCGAGATGAATGCCAAGCGGCTCTGCCCCTTCGCGGCAGCGCTCGATGGCTTCGACGGCCGCTCGCAACTGCTGCTCTGGCAGCGCATGGGGTACGCCGATGACTCCGATCAAGAAGGCTGTGGTGCCGCTGGTAGGGGCCCAACGGGCATAGGCGCAGATCTCCTCGGCATCGGTCGTGCTGAGGTTAAAACCGCCCCCTCCGTGTGTGTGCACATCGATGAAACCCGGCAGGATCAGGGTACCACTGGCATCCACAAGAGCGCCACCGCCGGGCTGGTCCGCAATGCCGATCTGCTCGATCTCTCCACCAGCGATGGTCATACTGCCGTTGTAGATCTCTGTCTGCGCATCGACGAGGCGCGCTCCTTGAAATGTGATTCGTCTCAAATACCTCCTCCTTCAATGGACCGCTGAAATGACTGCGACACAGAACGCTGTGGAATCTCTTCCTCTGACCACCGCATTATATCAACGCGGCCTTGCCTGCCAATGAGCGTCTGCTCTGCCGCCTTCTGTTCTATTCGCCGCCAGAGGGCTGGTCCGCGCGGCAGCAGCCACCGCCCTGCCTGATGGCCCTGGCCAGACTGCATCTCCCAGGTGGCTATGTGATCTATACAACTACTCATTTATACCTCCTGGCTCAAGAGTACCAGGAGATGGGCCGCCTTGCAAGTCCAGAGAAGCAGTCTCGCGAATCTCACGACTCCTCCAGGGTCGCTGAGCACCGCGGGGAGCGACTTAGACTCGCCCAGGAACCGAGGCCAGGGTCATGCTCTCACGCGGCTCTGGCTCCTCGCTGCAGCGTAGGGAGAAGGTTCGTTGAAGATGGAGGCGAGGACAGAGAGAAGGAAGCCATCGGCCGGGATTGCTTGCCAGACCACGCGGAAGCGAGACGGCCTGCCATGGCACGCCCCGGAGGCGATGAACATCGCACAGAGAGCAAGCATATTGAGAGGAGCGCCAGGTCAGCGCTGCCGCTGCACACGGCAGACCACGCCTGGCGCTTTCCGTTACCCCAGGTCCAGGCGAATGGAGATTCAGCGGCCCACAGCCTCAGCTATCTGCTCGCCCGTCTGCTTGCCCAGCACCATCCCAGGCAAGACGCCCAGAGCGCCCAGTCCCTCAATAGAGAGGGCGGGCGCTGCCGTCCCCAGAGGACTCACGGAGGGAACGGTATGCGCCGTGACGGCTAGATCAAAGGCCCAGGTATAGGCCGGACGGCAGCTCTCTAGCTCTGGCAGCCAGTGATGTGCAGACGTGGCCAGGCGGCCGAAGTAATGGGCATCGTTGCGCGTGACCCCGGCGCGCCCATAGCGGCCTCCAGTCACGATCAAGCGTCCATCGCCCGGCCGGAAATCAGCATAGGTGAAGGGCGAGGCATCCCAGAACAGTGGGAAATCTGCGGGCAGATCGGCAGCGAAGGCCAGCGCATAGATGCGCGCATTGGGACGAGTGCCCGGGCCAACTGCCAGAATCAGGCCCCGCGTCAGCAGCGTACGACCATCGGCAAGCTGCAAGCGCCAGCAGGACGCAGCGCCCTGGGTACGCACCTCTTCGTAAGCACTCACCTGGGCTTTCCCCAGGAGCGTCACCCCCGCAGCGCGCGCCTGACGCGCCAGATACGCCAGCAGAGTCAGCGGATGAATGCGTCCCTCATCGGGTAACCAGAGGGCTGCATAGACAGTGCGCATATTGAGGCGGCCCTGCGTCACTTCAGCGACCTGAGCAGGCGTCCATAGCTCAGCGCGCAGACCAGCGCGCACCCGTGCATGGGCCTCGCGCGCCAGATTGCGAGCCGCATTGATGGTCTCTGCCAGGCTGAGGGCTCCGGTCAGGCGAGCTGACAGTAGCGCACCCGGACGCTCTGCTTCCCTGACAAGCGAGAGCAGAGCCTCTGTCGTGGCAGGCCAGAGGGCCACAGCGGGATGACCTGAAGGGAGATTGGAGAGACCCATGTTGATACCAGCACTCAGGATGCCGGCATTACGGCCACTGGCTCCATAGCCCAGCAGGGCGTTGCGCTCCAGCACCAGCACACGGGCTCCCGCTCTGGCAGCGCTCAAGGCAGCGCTCAAACCGGCGACGCCGGCGCCAATCACTACCACATCCAGGGGCTGCGTGGGAAAACCGTCAGGAGGGGTCTCCTGTAGGGACAACTCCCTGCGGACTGCAGGATCGAGGCCATCCCACCAGGGGATCAGTGATTGAGGAAGATCAACAGTTGGCGGGGCAGCAATGGCTCGGTCAGGATCGGATTCGGTTTGCGTCTCAACTCGCATAAAGCTCCTTTTCATGAGGGTAATAGCGTGGCAGAAACGAGCGAGATGCGCACCGTATCATCACAGTGGAACTGGAGGGCAGCAACTCCACTGCAGGTTCTACGGCGTTTCAGGCATCAGGAGCACCGTCGTCCTGGTACACAACCGGTTGAAGAGGAAAGGCCCTGTGCGTATACCGGGCGGCTGCAATCCTGCACATCCCAGGCAGGCCACGCTACCACCTGAACAACCATCCTATGTATGATGATAAGGAGCTTCCCCCCGCCTTGTCAAGCCGACGACGGGGGGAATTTTCTAGACTCTGCCCGTTGTCGTCGAAAAGCTATCGCGTCCCGAGAAAAGGGCCTGGCTGGCAGATTCGAGGGTGACCTCCTCGTCAGCCGTGGTGACATGCCGGAAGCTCATCGCATAGAGCGTGGCATAAACCCCCTTGCGCTGGAGCAGCTCCTCGTGGGTTCCCTGTTCCACGACCCGTCCCTGCTGGAGCACGACAATCTGATCGGCATGTTTGATGGTCGAGAGCCGATGGGCAATGACAATGGCTGTGCGCCCATGTAGGAGCCGCTGTAGACCCTGCTGCACGATCATCTCTGTCACTGTATCGATAGTGGCGGTGGCCTCGTCCAGAATGAGGATGCGTGGATCAGCCAGCAGCGCACGGGCGAATGAGATCAACTGGCGCTGCCCCATACTCAGATTGCGTCCGCGTTCACGAATGGGCGTCTCATAGCCCTGAGGCAGTCGCTCGACCAGCTCATACAGGCCTACAGCCCTGGCCGCTGCCAGCACCTCCTCATCGCTGGCCTCCAGGCGACCGTAGCGAATGTTCTCCTTAATCGTCCCCGTGAAGAGAAAGGGATCCTGAGGCACCACACCGATCTGGCGACGGAGCGAGTGCTGCGTCACCGTGCGCACATCGTAGCCATCGACCAGCACCGCTCCCTGCTGTACATCATAAAAGCGCGTCACCAGCCCCGCGATCGTGGTCTTGCCCGCTCCGGTCGGCCCGACGATGGCCACTGTCTGGCCCGGCTGGATGTGCAGGTCGAGATGATGCAGCACCGTATAGCGGGGACTGTAGCCAAAGACGACGTCACGGAACTCGATCTCACCGTTGATCACCGGCAGCTCCCGCGCCCCAGGTTGATCGGTAATCTCGACAGGCATGTTCAGAATCTGGAAGATACGTTCGGCCGCTACACCGGCCCGCTGCAGCTGTGTATACTGCATGCTCAGCTCACGGATGGGATCGAAGAAGCGGTTGATGTAGAGCGTGAAAGCGACCAGGACGCCCACCTGCAACCTTCCCTGCGCCACCTGCATTCCTCCATACACCACCACCAGCGCAATCGCCAGCGCCGCGACTACCTCAACCAGTGGCAGCACCAGCGAGGAGACCCGGTTGGCCTGCAGATTCGTGTCGCGATTATAGGCATTGAGATCATCAAACTCCGCGCGGTTGCGCCACTCGCGCGCCAGGCTCTGAATGATGCGCATCCCGGAGATATTCTCCTGCAGGGTTGCATTGACCAGCGAGATCGCCGCGCGTGTCCGGCGGAAGGAGCGCTGCGCGTGACGCGACCAGAAGGCTGCAATGATGAACATGACCGGCAGCACCGAGAAGGAGAGCAGCGCCAGCCAGGCATTCATAGCGACCATCGCCCCGACGATGCCCACGAGGGCCACCAGCGAGCCAAGCATGGAGAGCAGGCCAGAGCTGAGCATCATTTCCAGCACGTCGATATCGCTCTGCAGGCGTGACATCACCCGCCCGATCTGTGTGCGATCATAAAAGCTCAACGAGAGCCGCTGCAAATGCATGAACATATCTGAGCTGAGGTGGTAGAGAATCTGCTGACCGGCCCAGGACATGGTCCAGATCTGCCAGTATTGCGCCTGCCACATGACCACATTCACTGCCAGCAGCACCAGACAGATCAGGCCCAGCCCCAGCAAATCACTGCGACTGATGAACAGGTCGATCGCCAGCCCGATCAGATACGGATTGGCAAGGTTGGCAGCCGTATATACGAGCATCAGCAGGACGCTGATCGTCGTGACGGTCCGGTAGCGCGCGATGTAGGGTCCAAAGAGACGAATGACCTGCCAGTCAAAGCGCCGCGACTCGCTCTCATCGTCGCTGGCTAGGCTGTTCTCCCGCCACACTGTGGCACGCCGCCGCTCCAGATAGGCCTGCGCCTTCCGCCGCTCCCCCGCCGTGTTCACTCGATCGTTCTTCATCGCGTTCCTCCTCTCTGCTCAGAACACTCTTGCTGACGCTTGGGTTGCAATGCCTCGGCTTCTGTAGATGGCCTAACAAACAGGCGCTCCTCAACCTCCTCCTGTTCACGAAGCTGTAGATCATAGAGCTGTTTGTAGAGGCCGTCCTGAGCAAGCAGTGCGGCATGGGTGCCACGCTCGACGATTCGGCCGCGCTCCAGGACGAGAATCTGATCGGCGTTCTTGATCGTGCGCAGACGTGAGGCGACCACAAAGGTAGTCCGTCCGCGCATCACAGCTTCCAGTGCCTGTTGAATAAGATATTCTGTCTCCATATCCACGCTCGACGTCGAATCGTCCAGTACGAGGATGCGCGGATTGAGTAGCAACGTACGGGCGATGGCGATGCGCTGCTTCTGTCCCCCCGATAGGGTCACACCACGCTCACCAACCCAGGTATCATAGCCATCAGGCAGGCTGCAGATAAAATCGTGAATACGGGCGATCCTGGCCGCTGCAATAATCTGCTCGTCAGTCGCCCCCTCTACGCCATAGGCGATGTTCTCACGCAGGGTGGCGTTGAAGAGAAAGACATCCTGCAACACCAGTCCAACAGCTCGCCGGAGCGAGGCCAGCGTGACATCGCGCACATCTACTCCATCGATCGTGATGCGCCCGGCGCTCACGTCGTAGAAACGCGGCAGCAGGTGAAGCAATGTGCTCTTACCGGAGCCGGTCGCCCCTAGTATGGCGATCACTTCGCCGGGACGCGCATCAATAGTGATGTCCTGTAGCACCTCCTGTCCGCCGCCGTAGGCGAAGGAGACCTGCTCGTAGCGCACATGCCCCCGTACCGTGCGTAACTCGCGCGCGTGGGGGGCGTCTTCGATCGAGGGCTGCGTATCGAGGATCTCAAAGATGCGTGCGCCAGAGGAGATGCCGCGCATAAACCAGGTCACGACAAAGCCTAGTGGGCGCGTGGGCGCTCCCAGCACCAGCACATACTGGGTCACCGCTACCAGCGTCCCCAGGCTCATCTGATGTCTGGTCACGGCTATGCCTCCTACCCAGACCAGCAGCACGGTAATCACGTTCAGCACGAGTACCATCAGTGGCTGATTCCAGGCCGACAGGCGCATCGCTGTCATGTTCAGCTCACGTAGCTCGCGATTCTTGGCATCGTACTTCTCAACCTCAAAATCCTCTCTTGTAAATGACTTGACAACACGAACTCCGCTGAGGCTCTCCTGCATCACTGTCCCGAGGACCCCGTTCTCGTTTTGTACCTTGACCCAGACGGGACGCAGGCGCCGACCTACCTGCACAGCGAGCAGAGCCAGCAGTGGTACACTGATCAGGGTGATCAGCGCCAGAAAGATATCGAGCTGTATCAAAATACTTGCCACAGCAGCGAAGGTCACAACGGCAACGAGCGCCCGCAACAGACCCAGCGGGATGAAGTTGCGCACCGCCTCGATATCTACCGTCATGCGCGACATGAGCTGACCGGTCTCGGCATTATCGTGAAAGGCAAAATCGAGCGTTTGGAGATGGTCATACACCTGATTCCGCAGATCATAGGCAACATGACAGGAAACGGCCTGCGACAGATAGCCCTGCCCATAGGCAAACAGACCGCGCAGGGCGCTGATCGCGAGAATCGCCCCAGCGGCCAGCAAGAGGCTGCTCAGATGGCCACCACGGATGCCGACATCGATGACCCAGGCCAGCAACCAGGGCACCACCAGCGAGGCCAGTGTCGCCAGTGCCATTGAGATAACAGCCGCCAGTGACATCAGCCAGTGGGGTCGCAGCAGGCCAATGATTCGCATGCAAATGCGCCAACCGCTCTTCCACTGCACAAGCTTGCTAGAAAAGGCTGATCTACGCAGAGGTTCCGCTGAAAAGAGAGACATGAGCAGCGTGTTCCTTTCCGGTAGACACCTACAGAACCATGAGGGTATCCACTGTAACCGCTAGACTACGAGAGATTGATGCAGAGACGAGGCGCTCTTCAGTTTCCTCCGTATAAGAGTCTAGGCGCCTATAGGTGACATCATGATGTCAGTCTTTGCATTGCTCAGCAGAGGCGAGCTATTGTTCTCTGCACAGGTGGTCTCTCTGCTCCACGCGAAGATCGGCCCACCCGAATGAACGGCGCAACGGAGAGGGTG
The DNA here is from genome assembly GCA_042408965.1 of Ktedonobacteraceae bacterium. Classification (GTDB taxonomy): domain Bacteria; phylum Chloroflexota; class Ktedonobacteria; order Ktedonobacterales; family Ktedonobacteraceae; genus Thermogemmatispora. The sequence continues at coordinate 18,627 of JBHOQN010000009.1, read as the reverse complement.
CCTGGCACAGAGCCTCTTGTCTTTTGACGCTCAGGATCAGATAATACTACTATGCAGAAGATCGAGCGATTGCTGGCGATTACTCTGCTCTTGCAGGCGCGTGGGAAAATGACAGCCCGGCGACTTGCCACTATTCTGGGAGTCTCCCCACGGACAATCTATCGAGATATCGACACACTTTCCCTCGCTCATGTGCCCATCGCGATGGATTATGGGCCGGGCGGCGGCTATTATCTGCCAGATGATTATCATTTTGACGCGGCAGTGTTTACTCGCGAGGAGGCTGTTTCCCTGATTCTGGGGGTCGACATGGCCGGCAACTACAATCTCTTTGCCGCCGATGACAGCCTGCACCGCGCGCTCTTCAAGCTGGAAGCGGCCCTTCCAGAAGAGTACCGCGCCGATATTAAGCTGGCACGCGAGCATATTCTTTTCGATACAACCGCCTGGGACGGCGACTCGGCAAGTAGCGCCTATCTGGAGATGCTGCGCAACGCGGTGCTGGAGGCACGCCGTCTGGATCTGCTCTATCCGTGTCGCTCAACCAGCAGTAGACCCTACCTGCGGTGGGTGTGTCTCGATCCCTACGGGCTGGTCTATAAGGGGCTGATATCGCGCCAGATGCGCACTGGCGTCTGGTACCTGGTGGCATTCTCGCACAGCAGCCAGCAGATCGAAACCTTTCGTGTCAGCTATATCCAGGATCTGCGCGTACGCAACGAGCAGATTGAGCCAGATCCGGACTTCGATTTACAGGCATACTGGAAGGAGCTACGGCAGCATCTTGAAGAGAGGCAGCAGCATGCATTGACCTTGCGGGTGAAGCTGACAGCCCGCCACCTTCTCTGGGGAAACTATAGTGTGCTCCACGAGGAAGCTGATGGGAGCGCTCTGGTGCGCATTCATCTAGAGTCGTTCCGCGAAGCACTCGCCTATGCGCTCTCTCTGGGTAGTGAGGCGATCGTGCTTGGCCCGGCCCAGGTGCGGGCGGCCGTGCAGGAGACAGCGCGGCGCATCCTGGCGCTCTACGAGGAGGAGACCAGAGATGTCTCGAATCTCTAAGCCCGCCTCGTCACCTGGCCGAGAAGGTGCGCACCTGCTTCTCTAATGAGGCCCGCAGCAGTGGCTTGGAGCGCTGGAAATAGGTCTTCGCTGTGGCCTCTGGTATCCTGAGCGCCTGGCCGATCTCGGCAAAACTGAGCTGCCCGGCATAGCGCAGCAGCACAACGGTGCGAAAACGCCACGGGAGGGCCTCGATCGCCTCTACGAGGAGACGTTGTAAATCATGCCGCTCTGCTAGCTCTTCAGGCAGCGGGCGGGGGTCCGGTAGAGCCGCCAGCGGCGACACCTCCTCACCCTCTACTCCGCTTTCTAGCTCCGAAAAGCGCACGACTCGCCTGCGCCGCACTTCATCCAGACAGCGATTGCGCGCTACCTGAAAGAGCCAGGGCTTGAGCGGCTCTCCCATACGTAGCCCTGGCAGTGAAATATAGAACTGCAAAAATACTTGCTGCAAAATATCACATGCCTGATCATAATCGCCCAGGAAACGATAGATGAAGGTGAACAAGGACGTACTGTAACGCATGACCAGGGCCTCAAAGGCGCGCTCATCTCCATCGAGAGCGCGCCGGGTCAGCAATCCGTCAGAAACGGGTGAGGGTCGCAGCCTGAAGCCGTTTTCGTCTCTCTGCATAGAGCCTCTCCTCGCTTTCATATCTCTCTGGAAAGAGCGTAACGCCTCCAGGCCCGGATGACAAGCAGAACAGCACCCCATAAGCTCCGCTGTCAGCGTTTCTAAGCAGAAACTAACCTGGGTAGAGAGACTGGCTTCTGTGCGTCAGGTTATCTCGCTGATGTTCCAATCCCCAATCGGGCGTGCGCTGCGTGCTGAGAAGCCCCTCCTTCAGGATCACATCGGGAGCGCGGAGCGGTCAAGGGGGTGCGAGCGACCCCGAACCAGCGGGCGCGCGTGACCCCTTCCAGAGGGCGCTGCGGCCAGCCAGCAGGACCCCGGCGCTCCTCCTGTGGATGCGGGCGGCTGCAAGAGCCGCCCGCATCCACAGGAGGAGCGCTTCCCGAGCGCAGAACCGATGATCACCGCCCTTTCTTATCTTGTGCACGTTTCTGAGAGCCAGCCCCCCTGAACAGCGCGCTAAGATCCGCCAGTGCCTCTCCTTCAAACGTAGGATCAGCGCCCGCAGGGTAGGCCTTCACAACAGCCGCCAGCACCAGGGCGAGCGCCTCGTTGTCAAGACGCAACTGCTGCACTTCAGCATCATCCGCATGCGTGTCATGATAGCGGAGATACCCAAGGCGTTGCTCGTTGCGTTCCAGCCTGCCCAGCAGATGGATCAGACTCCACTGCAACGTCAGACCATCCCGCCGGGCAGCCTGCACCAGCTTTGTGAGCAGCGCGATATTCATGCTTCCTCCTTCCAATCCATTCGCATCCTGCTACAGTTCTATTCCACATTGTCAGTATATGCTCCAGAAGCTTTTGATGCAAGCAAAGAGGCGTTATCACACCACTCAGGTAGGTAGACCTCAAGCACGCCTGGCGCCTGAGCCTGGCCAGTCATGACCATTGATAGCTAGACGTCCTACGGGCTGCAACTTTCAGGGCTACTGCAGCGTCTTCTCCTGAAGAGGAAAGAAGAAGACCTGATTGGACAGCATTGCTGGTTTCTGTAACAGATGCCTCCTGGCCTGCCTTTCCGGTCCTTCTCTGCAGGCGAGCATGGAAGCGGCTTGCAGTGCAACTTTCTCTTGCAGAACACATAAGGCTAGATCACCCAATAATAGCATAACTAGAAGCGAAGGTCTTCCATGCCAGAAGCTGCTATATACCATGGCTTCATTGCTGATCGCCGTCTCCGCCGGCTGAGCCGCCTGGCCATCGTCGCCATCGTCGGCCTGGTGGGGCTGCTGGATATGCTCTCGCTCTTTATCCCGACGCTCGCTACCTGGGATGTCATCCCTGGTGCGCTGTTGAGTACGCTGGCGGCCTTTCATCCTCACGCTCAGCCATTGACCGCTGTCGTGGGCTTTTTCCTGCTGATGCTCTCCTACGGCCTAGCCCGCGGTAAGCGTCAGGCCTGGCTGGTCACGTTGATCCTGCTCCTCTTCTCTGTCCTGCTTCAACACAAACCGTACGGCAGCTCGCAGCCTGCCTCTTTGCTGATGCTTCTGCTGGTCTGTCTGCTCGGTCTCTCAGCTCCGCTCTTTCAGGCGCGCAGCGATCCGCCCTCCATGCTGCGAGGCTATCTCGCGCTGGCCCTCGGCCTGGGTATTGTGCTCTTCTACACCATCGGCGGCTTCCTGACGCTCTATGGCGACTTTGAGCCGCTCATCGACCGCGTGGGTATCGAGACGGTGATCCTGGCACTCCTCAGCCGTGCCCATCTGCATATCCCCCATGGAACTTCAGCCTTTCTCTTCGCTCGCGCAGTACCACTGCTCTGTATGAGCGCGGTCGGCTACGGGATGCTCCAACTCTGTCGTCCGGTAGCGGCGGCCCTGCTCTCACAGGCCGAAGAGCGTCAGCGTGTTGAAGAACTGGTGCGCCTCTATGGTCACAATTCGATCTCCTATCACCTGCTGGTCGGTGAGAAATCTTTTTTCTTCTCAGCGAGTGGGCGCTCAGTGATCGGCTTCGTCCTGCAGGGAACCACGGCAGTGGTCGCTGGCGACCCCGTCGGGCCGGAGCAGGAGCTCCCCACGTTGATCCGCGACTTTGTGACCTTCTGTGAACGCCAGGACTGGACACTCGTTTTCTGGCAGGTGCGCGCCGAGCTGGCCTCCTACTACCGCGAGGCAGGCCTGCATCTGCTCAAAATCGGGGAGGACGCGACACTGGCTCTCGCCTCGTTCACGCTCCAGGGCGGCGCTATGGCTAATCTGCGCACGAGTGCGCGGCGAGCCGAGAAAGAGGGCCTCTCGGTCATCTTCTACGAGGGACGTATCACCAACGCTGAACACCTCTCACAGATGGCTCGCATTTCACGCGAGTGGCTTCAGCAGAAGGGTGGCTCGGAGATGGGCTTCAGTATGAGCCGCTTCCACCCCTATGAAACGAGCGATCAGCTGTTTGCGCTGGCGGTCGATCGCCACCAGCGGGTGCACGCCTTTGTCTCCTTCGTACCCATCTATGGGCGACGCGGGTGGGCACTGGACCTGATGCGGCGCTCCAGTCAGGCTGCCCCTGGAGCAATGGAACTCTTACTGACACGGACCCTCGTCTTCCTCAAAGAGCGAGGCTCGGAGATGGTGAGCCTGGGGCTGGCTCCCCTGAGCAACTGCAATCAGGAGGATGAGACTATCCTGGCGGCTGGCATCACCTTTCTCAGCAGCCGGCTCGGTGGGCTGTCTGGAGGCTCTTCACTCTTTAGCTTTAAGAAGAAATTCCAGCCGGCCTGGGAAAGCCGCTACCTGGTCTACTCGGAGGCCCTCAGCTTACCTAAGATCGGGCTGGCTCTCTACCGTGTCCATCAGCAGGATAGCTCGCTGCTCCTGACCGTCCTGCGCTCGCTACGTTCAAGCGCCGACTGGCAGAAACTGGCCATCCTCAAGAGCAGAAGCGCCTGATGACGATCAGTTGAACAGGGCACCACGCGATCGGAGCAGCTCAGCTCAGGCTGGCTCCGGCCTATGACTCGCGGGGGGAGGAAGCGTGTGAGGAGGCTGCGTCCTGAGCCTCCAGCATCTGCTGGAGCTGGATATCACGCAGCCGGGCCTTCTCCTCCAGTGAGGCCAGCCAGCGGAAAAAGAGCGGTGTCATGACCAGGAGATCGACCAGACCCGGTACCAGCAACATGGCTCCGGCTGCCTCCTGATCGCTGAGCGCCGAGATCCCTACACTTGCTGGCACAACGTAGTGTGGATACAGGACGGTTCCCGAAAAGACCAGCAGGAAGGCAAAGATGTCCACTGGCTGACCATCGAGAAAGGCATACAACATCTGGGCGGGATAGCTCAAAGTGCGCAACTCCGGCAGTGGACCGATCAATGGCCACCAGTTGAGCAGCGCTGCACCCAGCAGGCTGAGTAACTCAAGGTGGTAGAGTGGAGGCACCTCAGATGCCACAGTGAAGATAAATGGTAGATGCCAGAAGAGAAACAGACCGTTAAAAAGCACTGAGGCTACCAGGGGACGGGTCAGCAGGCGCACCACCGCGCGCGGCTGCTGGCTCTCCAGCAGAGGATGTAGGAGGCCTGGCGGTGCCGCGAAGAGCAGCAATGGCGCACAGAGGGTGGTCAGGACAATGACTTGCGCCATGTGCAGCATGAAAAGCTGTGTACGCGCGATGCTATCGATAGGGGTCACCAGCAGCAGTACCATGGCGAGGATCGCCACGGCGAATGCTAGCAGCCGTAGGGGCGTACGTTCTACGATGTCTGTAGATCGCTGTCTGAGACGGCTCATTCCTGAGACATACAGCAGACAGAGCAGCAGAATGACACTGGCCGGGAAGATGTTCCAGTGCCACAAGAAGCTCAGCGCGTTGAGCATAGTCTCTCTCCGTTGCTCGTTGTTGATCCTCAGAAGGGATCATACTCTCTCTTCTTCTAAAATATAGCGCAGGGAGACCAGCAGGGGTACAATGCAAGAAAGGCCCTGCTCGGCGCCTGGCGACGTAAGATCGGAGTAACCGTGAGGAAGAGAGCACTATCATCTGTAGTGCCCACTCCCTCACCGCCGCACTGCCGGGCGTGAGACACCAGCCACAGGCTTAGAGAAGGGAGGGACATCGACGTATGCAATCATCGGCACACAGCGAGTTCGAGCTGATAGCCCACCTGACGGCGGGTCTGCCCTCGCGTGAGGATGTAGTGCTGGGGATCGGAGACGACTGTGCGCTGCTCGATCCTGGCAGCCAGGAGCTGCTGCTCGCCACCTGCGATAGCCAGGTGGAGGGGATTCACTTTACGCTGCACACGTCGGCTCCCGTAGAGATCGGACGCAAGGCTCTGGCCATCAATTTGAGTGACATCGCTGCCATGGGGGGCGCCCCTCGTTACGCGCTGATCTCGCTGCACATTCCGCCCGATTGCTCGCAAGAGACGCTGGACGGGATCTATAGCGGCCTGCGCACAGAGGCCGCCAGGTTCAATACGCTGATTGTGGGCGGCAATATCAGCGGGAGCGGCGCGGGAGCTCCGCTGGCTGTGGATATCACCCTGCTGGGCAGCGTCGAGCGTGGCCATGCTCTCACGCGCGCTGGAGCCCGCTGCGGTGATACCATCTTTGTCAGCGGGTGGCTCGGCGACTCCGCTGCGGGACTCCACACGCTGCTCCACCCTGCTCTCCACTATCCCCGTGAGGCTTGCGAGCGGCTGCGCACTCGGCATCGCGTTCCTACGCCCCGCGTGGCGGAGGGCCGTCTGCTGAGCCGCCTGGGACCGAACATCATCACCGCTCTCATCGATATCAGCGACGGCCTGAGCGGCGACCTGGGGCATATCTGCGAACGCAGTGGAGTGGGCGCTCGGATCGATGTGGCTCGTCTTCCTATCTCGCCAGAGCTGCGCACGATTGCCGCGAGTGTGGGACACGATCCACTAGCCTGGGTCCTGCACGGCGGAGAGGACTACGAGCTCCTCTTTACGGTGGCGCAGGGCTGCGAGGCTAGCGTCATCGCTGCCTTTGAGGAGCAGAGCCAGACACCGATCACGGCCATCGGCCAGGTGACGACGGCCCAGGAGGGGTTGCGCCTCTGCTGGCCCGATGGCCGTGAGGAAGTCCTCTCTGCCCGGAGCTGGGATCACCTCAGGTCGACGAAGGAGAAGGACGCTCCCTCCGCGCCGTCATAACAGCCTGACAAAGCTCATGCGCCGCCGTAGCGATATGCTCCGCGTTGACCACGGCTGTAATGACGGCAACTCCACAGGCCCCCGCCTGGATCACATCGGCCGCGTTGGCGGCTGTGATACCTCCGATCGCTACCAGCGGCAGGTCAGCGAAGGCGGCGATCTCTCGCAGCAGTTCGACGCCGGTGGCTGGTCCTGCATCCGCTTTGCCGCGCGTCGGATAGATCGGGCCAACGCCCAGATAATCGGCGCCGGCAGCTATTGCACGCTCGGCCTCCACGCGACTGCTGGCTGACACCCCCAGAATGCGCCCCGGCCCTAGCAGGCGGCGCGCCAGCTCCACGGGCATATCGTCCTGGCCGACATGCGCTCCATCAGCCTCGACAGCCAGTGCGACATCGAGGCGATCGTTCACAATCAGCAACGCTCCGCGCTGGCGGGTCAGTTCTCGCAGAGCCAGGCCCTCCTCAACCAGGACACGAGTGGAGGCGGCTTTATCGCGCAGCTGAATCACGGTGGCCCCCCCGTCGAGCGCCTCTGAGGCGACCGCGAGCATATCGCGTCCCCGCGACCACTGACGATCGGTCAGGACATGTAGGCACAGACGCGACCTGAGTTGGGATCTCGATGCGCGAGCAGAGCGATCCTCTGGCTTCATGCGACCAACCCCACTTTCTGGCCACGGCTGAAGCTCTCCTCCGTGAGATCTGCCAGGGCGTCGATCAAGTGGGAGCGAAAGGTGCCAGGTCCCTCCGCCTTCTCTGCAGCCCGTTCGCCGGCCAGCCCCAGAGCCACCAGGGCCGCAAGGCAGGCCCGCCAGGCATCAGGCTCTACCGCCAGGAAGGCTCCCACCAGCGTTGTTGCCATACAGCCACTGCCGGTAATGCTGGCCAGCAGCGGATGACCGTTGTCAACCCAGGCCAGGCGCTCACCCAGCGCGGGATCGACAGCGGCCACGATATCGCGTGCGCCCGTAATGGCAACACAGCAGCCAAATTCACGCGCGGCACGCAGCGCAACGCTCTCGCGCGGCTCGGCCAGGGAGATCGATTCGACTCCGCGGGTCTCGCCCGCCACACCGAGCAGGGCCCCGACCTCGGCGGCGTTCCCACGCAACGCCGCAATACGGAGGGAGGAGAGCAGGCGCAGGGCGCTCTGGGTGCGTAACTGCGTCGCCCCAGCCCCCACAGGATCAAGCACGATGGGAATACCCCGCTCATTCGCCCGCCTTCCCGCGCGCAACATGGCTTCAATGAGGGCCGGGGTCAGCGTCCCGATATTGAGGACCAGCGCACTGGCCAGAGCGACCATCTCTTCTACTTCCTCAGCGGCATGAGCCATCACTGGCAGCGCCCCGATCGCCAGCGTCACATTGGCAGTGTCATTCATTACAACCGTATTCGTGATGTGATGGATCAGTGGCTTGCGCGCACGCATGTCGCTCAGACGCGCGGCCAGGCCCGCAAACTCCTCAGCTCTCTCGCTTGCACTCATGTTGTTATCACTCCTTTCCTGAGGCGGACCGGGGCCACTGCCAGAAGTGCTCGGTCGGTCCGTGACCCTGACCCAGACCAGGGGCATGCCGAATGGCACCGGTGATGTACTCTTTGGCGGCGGTCACCGCCTGATCCATAGGAAGACCACGGGCCAACAAGGCCGTAATGGCAGCCGAGAAGGTACAACCAGTACCATGCGTATGGCGCGTCTCAATACGCTCGGCCCGCAGTTCTACGAAACGCGCACCATCAAAGTAGATATCTATCGGTTCACCCAGGCGGTGGCCCCCCTTAATGACAACATGCGGGACCCCAAGCGCCGCAATGACCTGGGCGGCCTCGCGCATGTCGCTGAGCGTCTCGATGCGTTGACCAGAGAGAATCTCGGCCTCTGGCAGGTTGGGCGTCACCACCTCGGCCAGCGGCAGCAAGAGACGGCGCAGGGCTGCCACGGCGGTGGGAGCGAGCAGCGGATCGCCGCTTTTGGCCGCCATCACAGGATCAACGACGAGGCGCATCTTCCAGCGCATGATGCTGTGGGCAACCACCTCGATAATCGCCTCACTGGCGAGCATCCCCGTTTTCGCAGCGGCGGCCCCGATATCTTCCAGGACAGCATCGATCTGAGCCTCCACCAGAGTGGGCGCCAGCTCAAAGGCTGCCCGCACCCCCAGCGTGTTCTGCGCGGTGATTGCAGTAATCGCCGAGAGGCCATAAACCCACAGCGCGGCAAAGGTTTTGAGATCGGCTTGAATACCGGCTCCAGCCGAGGAGTCGGAGCCGGCGATGGTCAGGGCACAGGGCAAGAGCCGCTGCCCCGCTTGCGGAGCAATACTCATGCTGGCCACGCCTCCTGGCGCCAGGCCATCTCCCAGAAGAGCCATTCATAGGCGGTACTGATGCGGAAGATCTCCTGAAGCCGTGCTATCTCAGGGTCTGTAAGCTGCGTGGCGTGCCTGTCGAGAGATTGGCGAAGCCAGAGACCCACTGCATCGAACTGGGGATCAGCATAGGTCTCCAGCCAGTCAGCGTAGGGATGGTCGGCGGCCGGTGGCCTCCTGGCAGTCAAGTGAGCGCCGACCTCAGCATAGATCCAGGCACAGGGCAGAACAGCTGTCAGGATCTCGGCAAGCGTGCCAGTGGTCGCCACGGCCAGGAGATGACGGGTATAGGCATAGCAGGTGGGCGCCAGCGGGGTGGCAGCCATCTCGGCAGCGCTGATGCCGAAACGCTCAGCGTAACGGCGATGTAGATCTTGCTCGACAAGCAGTGTGTTGAGGAGCAGACGCGCAAAGTGCTCCATCTCAGTGTGATCAGCGGCCTTCGCGGCAGCGTAGGCGAAGCAGCGGGCCAGTGTGTCGAGAAAGCGTGCATCCTGACGGATGTAGAACTCGAAACAGGTCCGCGGAAGCGAGCCGTCGCCCAGGGCCACCACAAAGGGGTGCGTCAGTTGCCGCTCCCAGAGCGGCAGAACACTTGCACGCAGACGCGCGCTCAGACCATCAGCTGATGGGTGCTCATTGTGCGAGAGCATAACCTGACCTCCAGAACAACTCTTGTGGGGAGTTCAGGCAGGTATGGAGGAGAGGCTCTGACGCCATACGGGGGATGACAGGGCGTCACAGCGTAACAAGCCACCCGCGTTCCCTTCGCTGGCATTACCCAGATCAGGTTCAGGGTCCCCCACACACTACGGTGGTGTTCTCAGCCTGGCTGCACCAAGCTCCCCTAGCGAGTGCCGGAACGTCATGCGCTCACCAGCTCGCAGCTCTTCGACCTGGAGAGCAGGGCAGGCTGGCGGACCACACGCGGTCCAGCAGGTTCGCCCGTGATGACGAACCATAGATAGTATAGCCTGCAACACGGGTTACCTGCAATGGATGTCTGAGCTAACGAGTATCAGGCGTACTGGGAAGCAGGCTCCGCGGGTCTCTAAGCTACCGCGGGTCTCGTCCACAGTATCCATAGCACACCTCAGATCGAGGGCTGCCAGCAGACCTCAGCTACGCCTCCGCTGAGGATAGTCGCTTCGCCGGCCGCCTGTCCATCAAGACCCCAGATCGTATAGGTTCCAGCCGGAAGTGCCGGAAACACAGCCGCAAAGAGTACCCGTCCATTCACGTGGCGTTCGAGTACGGCGGTGTGCGTACGATGCTCTGGCCGTTCGCGAGGGCTGACCTCAATCTCTTTGCCGCGCAGTTGCGGGTCGGTATAGAGAATGAGCGCTCCCATCTCCTGGCCAATATCCAGAACGACTGGCTCGGTATGTACACGCGAAAAATACTGACTCTCCACCTGTCCACCTTCTTCCATAGAGTGCAGACTGGTTCGCCAGCGGTGGGCGAACCGGCCAGGGCGGAGAGGAGTTCAGTCGGGGGCGACTGGACTCCTCTCCGCTCTCGTTAAGCAATGATCCATACGCCTGGCTTAGTGCGAAGGCGTGTCAAAACCACTTTTCGGCAGGCCTAGATAGGGGAAGTGCGGCAGATAGTTATCTCTTGGGGGCACTCCACCTGTCAGGCTGGAGACTGCAGCATCAGGTTCAAACTTGGGGTCAACTAGAGGATAGGTTGCTCCAGCGACCGCACGTAACTCAATGGTCACCACATCATCAAAGACGCGCCGTCCGTTGGGAAAACCAGCCAGATCTCCACCAAGCAGCCCGAAGATATTGGGGGTGCTGGCTGGCGGGATCGCTACATTCAGGCGGAGCATATCGGCTAGCTTGTGACCTGTAAAGTTCTGGAAGCCTTTGATCAGGCCTGCCGGAATACCGGTCAATAGGATGGCCACGAGATCGGCCCGTGCGGCCTTCAACGCCTGCAGGTGAGGAAAGACGTTTGGATAGAGTACAGGGAGCAGCCGGGCGACCTCGGGATGCTGGACATATTCAACAAAGGCCCCATCATCTTTCGGAGCCAGGCGGTTCCAGAGATCCTTCTTTCCCACAGGCACAATGACTTCGTTGAAGAGTGGATTGCCCAGACGCGATACTTGAATCCAGGGGCCAACGCGCGAGGGGTCCTGTGCATGGTCATGGAGCAGCACCTTCTGGCGGGATGCCGAGGCCCAGACTCCGATCACCGCATGGGGGTGCCTGTGATCGGTCCCGGCATACCCCCCTCGGGTCAGGTGCTCTCTGGGTATCTGGATAGCAATACTGTGGACATTGAGATCCTTTGTCGCGTCAACGCCGGGCACAGCAGGACGTGGGAAAATATGAAGATTCTGCAAAGGGCGGATATCCAGGAGATCAAAGATCGCTCCCAGATCAACGTAGAAGCCTTCATTGCGCTGACCGGCAAAGACCTTTCCTCCACCTGGCAACTCATGGATGGCCGCCTGCGCCAGATCGGCATACTTAGGAGTCGAGAGCGGCCCGATATTGCAGGGCGGCGACGCCAGATGACGGGCGAGGACACGCCTGTTCCCATCCTCCTCGACCCTGGTCACTGAATAGAACTGACGCCTGTTCCAGTTCGGGCTATCGAGCGAGGTGATCGGACCGGTGTTGTAGAGAAAGGTATCGGGGTTGCGCACCTCAGTCTCAAAACGGAACTGATAGGTGATGTCGGGGAGGGCATCGCCATCGTTGTCGATGTGAATCTCGTACAGGACATCTTCGCCAAACTCGTAGAAGTTGGGCCCACCGGCCGGCTCCTGCAGAGGAATGTAGTTGGCGATCAAGGTGACCGTATCTGGCCGATCAGGGCTGACAAAGGCGTAGACATCCGTGTTATCGGCGACGGGATCTTTGGAAATTTCGGGTGCTTCACGGTGCGATGACATGCTTCACTGACCTCTCTTCCCTCACTAATCGAACACTGACACTTAATGGATCTGGCCAGCGGCAATCTCGCTCAGATGAGCCACGAGCACGGGATCACGATAGCTCACTTCGTGGGTGCCAACCAGAACACTGACCTCACCAGCGGCAAGGTTGCGCACGTGCACAACCAGCGGCTCAGTCTCTTGTAGCGCAGAAGAGCGTGACGCCGCTGATGCCGGAGGGACTTCATTCTCCACATGCGGCAAGGACCCCATACGCGGGGCAGCAACCAGGGCACCACCCAGCACACCGGTAGTCGCCGCTCCGATGGAGATGCGTGTAAGAAAACCACGTCTGGTTAACCTGGACATTGTTCTCTCCTATACGTTGTACAGAAAGAATCACTACGATACGAGCTTCTAGCAGGTACTGGCCCTGGAAGTCCGTATATCTTTTCTCACAGTATAGTCAGGCTCAAAATTTATGATCTTCAAGCCAGAATGGCAACGAATCGCTGGCAACAGGATTTTCCGGCCAATACATAGAGCGCAAGCAATCTTCGATGCTATACTGATTGCACAGGCGGTTGAATCGTAGGGACTGGCTACATTGCAACTGCTGTAAAAGCGAATACAGATCTTTCGATCAAAAGTCACTATGAGATGAACAACGAGGAGGAAATCTTGAAACGCCGTTTACTCTTGATTGCGCCCGCTGTGCTGATTGTGATCGCCATTGCCCTTACCGCGGTGACACTCCTGGGCAGGCAGGTCCTGCAGGCTCAGACCAACATCGCCTGTACCAGCACGGACCTCTCACAGGTCGGGGTCACAATCGCCGATGACAGCATCAAAGCCACGCAGCCGACCTTCGGGCCGGAGATCTGCTACACCTTTGTAGTGAGGAACAGCGGGAAGCAGGCCTACGACTTCATCATCAAGACCTTTGTGCAGGCTCCCCGGCAGTCGATTCTGGTCCGTGTGGCCAGCATTGAGCCGGGACAGAGCCAGTCTTTTAATTTCGCCTTTCCAGATGTTCCAACAGGCACCCTGTATGAGCTGGACAGCACGCTACCAGGGAAGACAGTGCCGCTCAACAGAGATGTGGTGCTGCTGGCCAAATAATCAGCGCTTGTGGGAGTTCGCTTCTTTGCACAATTTTTACAAATTACTTGGGATTTTTTGATCTCTCACCGCTATTATTAGAGCCAGACAGACCCCTGTGGTTCCTGCTGTCGAGGTCACGCCTGGGAGCACCTCTCCCACCCCCGTTCCTCCGACCAGCGCTCCCAGGCGTTGATCTTCCTTTACGTATACCCACCAGCCTCCAGCGAGCGCATCTTTCCTGGCTGACCACCGGCGATCAGGCTGGCCACCGGTCTGGCTGGCTACCGCGGTCAGCCTGCAAGCAAGTCGCTCGTCCTATTGCCTGATCAACGGCGCGGAACTGTCGGGCCGTTCTGCCCATCGCGGCCCCACGACTGGCTCTGTCCTCCAGAGGATGGAGGCTGCCAGGGAACCTGAGAAGGCTGGGGAGGCAACGAGGACTGAGAGGATGGGGATTGGCCCCAGGCAACAGAGGCCTGAGAGGAGGGCCGTACCGGCTGGACCTGTGCCATAGGAGCGGTCTGCGCCTGCTCCATAGCCAGGGCTGCTCGCGCCCGGCGGTCGTTGCGGATGTGCCGCCATACATAGAGCACCACCAGGACAAGGAGCCCTACAATAATCACCACATCCAGGCTGTGGAAGATCGGCCCCAGCGTTTCAAGGTTATTGCCGACGACCGTTCCGACGTAGGCCAGTAGCAAACACCAGGGGAAAGAGCCAAGAAAGGTATAGAGACAGAATCGGACAAAGGGCATCCTGGCGATGCCAGCCGGGAACGAGATATAGGTGCGCACCACCGGTAGCAGACGCGAGAAGAAGGTAGTGGCGCTCCCCCAGCGGCGGAAAAACTCGTCAGCTTTGTCAGCATCATGCTGCGAAATGAGAATGTAGCGCCCGTACTTGAGTAGCAGCGGGCGCCCCCCCGCAGCGCCAATGCCATAGGCAACGACTGAACCGAGCAGGCACCCGAGGGAGCCGGCCAGGCTCACCAGGAAGAGGCCTGGCCAGAGACCCATGCCTGTGAGCAATCTGTCCTGGGCCAGCAGAACCCCGGCCAGGGGCATAACAATCTCACTGGGCAGCGGGATACAGCAACTCTCAATAGCCATCGCCAGAACAATGCCGACAAGGCCGGTTGAGACGTACAGGTTCGTAATAAAGCTCGTGAGAGCCTCAATCAAGTGGTTCAGCAAACAGCGGCCTCCTTCGCAAGCTCCTGCACTTTTGCCCCATCCTAACATACCCGGCGCGCAAGAGCCAGGGTCCTGGTACAACCTGGTACGCAAGGGAGGTCCCCGCACTCAAGGCTGGCTATCGTCGTGCTCCTGATAGCGCCGATACAGGGAGGAGCGGCGTGTCACCGGCTCATCGATGTACTGACCAAGCTCCTCACGCAGCGGATCATCCTCGTACATATAAGGAGCGCGACGCACAAGCGGATTTTTGAGACTGCCCGACGGCAGGCCCCGAACACGGCGTTGATCACCGGTGATCCGGGAGCGCGCGACGCTGCTGCTCTGGCGCGAATAGAACCCGCTCGCGTCAGCGGAGCGAGGGGAGAGCGGCATCTGGCCACTCTGACGCTGCAAGCGATTATCCCAGGGATTCTCCTCATCAACGTAGGCCTCCCGCTCACGCTGGGACAGCGCGTAGGGACCTGTCAGCGCCTCCTCATCCTCGGGAGCGAAGGACGAGGAGCGAGAGCCAGCGCCACGCTGCAGCGACTGAGAAGGGCGGGGCCGGCGCTGCTGAGACGAGGAGGACGAACGGGGAGAAAGCGCAGAAGAACGGCGCGCCGCCAGCCCTGGTGGCGGCGGCGGAAGCATTGACGAGACTTCGATATCCTCCTGCTCTAATCCCGACGCGAGCCTCCCCGGATCATCGTCGCGCCGGCGGACTGTCTCTAGACGGGCAGCACGCAAGGCCTCAGAAAGATACTGGCTCTGCCTGAGGCCACCCTGGCCTCGCGGTAGCCCTGGATAAGGAGACCGCAGATGAGAGGGCGTCAGTCGCTGCACCTGTGATCTGGGTGCGCGCGTTTGCTCGGCACCGATAGCCGGATACAGAGCGCTATTGCGTTGCTTTAAAGGGACAGAATGAGACGGGGCGGACAGTTCCCTGGAAGAAAGTGATGACTGACGAGATGATAACGGCATGGAAGATGAGCGACGGAGTGTGGAACTCTCTTCATAGACGCCTTCGGCCTCATCAATTTCCTCGTACTCCTGATAGTCCTCATCCAGCTCATATTCCTCTCGATAGGCCTCAGAGGCCTGGGGAGGAAGTTGATATCCACGCATCTGCGCGCCCGCGGGAGGTAACGCATAGGAATAAGTTTGTCCGAGCGACATCTGTTCGTGGATCTCAGTACGAAAGCGATCATCATGACGACGAGAGAGAAAGGAGAACAGCGAGAGCGAGATGGGAATACTGAGTAGTAAGGCTGCCAACCCGCCTATCAGGCCACCAAGCACCCAGGAATTGAGAGTATTACCGAACCACAGAACCACGGCGGCTCCGACAACCAGCACGAACGCCACGGCAGCGGCTCTCATAGGTTGTGCATCCTTTCAACAAGTTAATGTCAGTCGCGTAGGCGCGAAACTGTTCGGGATAGCGATCCCGGCTTGCCAGGGTCAGGCCCGAGGAACGGCTCGACATCTTTAGTGAAAGTATAGCAGGGCTATGACTATTTGACAAGAGAAAAAATCCACCGGACCGGGCAGGGGCTGAACCGGCCTGATTCCTCTATCTATAGAAGGTGTGCAGTGATTATTCTCGATCTCAAGCGCAGGCCTCCCATGCACCAGATGACAGGGCAGGCCACACGAGTGCGGCAATCATCGTAAGAAGAAGCCGCTCAACCAGACAGGAAGAGCCAGTCAATAGCCGCTGCAGCCGTGGAACTGGCGCAGATGGAGCCTGGACGGAAGCCGAGCGGACGCAACACGGCAGGATATATCACGTCCACTCCCCCTGGTCACAGGCCTCGCTGTTCAGGCGGTCGGCCTCTTAGCGGGTGTTAGCATCGCGCCCATCAGCACCGACTGGATTCCCGTACAGCCACAGGGCCCATGCTTGCCACGGACCTCCGGCCCGGGAGATCCTCTCAGGCAGCCCGCCCCGGGCCACCATAGTGGCGCACAATTGCCACGACTTTGCCCTGAATCTTCCATTCACGATCCCATTCACTGCGGGGAACGTAGATCGGCTCCAGCTCAGAGTTGGCCGGCTGCAGACGCACCTGCTCCTTCTCCTGGAAGAAGCGCTTCAGCGTCGCCTTACCCCTGGTCCCCTCTTCCAGATGCACCGCCACCACGATGTCGCCATTCTCACAGGTCGGCTGACGCTTAATGACTACATAGTCGCCGTCGCAGATATGGTCCTCAATCATCGATTGACCACGCACGATCAGCGCAAAGCTACTTTCAGGATCAATCCCCTGGCCCACCTCGATGGTCTGCTCCGGCTCTGAGAAAATCTCGATCGGCTCACCAGCAGCGATGGTCCCCTCCACCGGAATGCCCCAGGGGTGCCTGGTCAGCTTGATACCCCGGCTCTTCTTCGCCTCGCGCGTTATGTAGCCGCGCTTCTCCAGCATGGAGAGATGGTAGTCGACATGCCCCGTACTGGCAATTTTCATCGCCTTGCCGATCTCGCGATTCGTCGGAGGCATGCCCTCATTGCGTATATAGTTGACAATGAACTCCAACATTCGTCGTTGGAACTCGCCCAGTTGCTCAGGCATAAGCCAGTTCCTGCCTTTCTCCAAAAACACGTTCTATAGCTCCACGGCCGTCAGAAAATAGAACGGCTATTCAAATTAATGATAGCAAACGGCAGAGGACAAGTCAAGCTCTTTTTTGAACGAATTTTCGGAAAATTCTTTCAGTGTGGCCTCCTTCTCCTGGAAGGCAGCGAGGGTGCCGTCAGCTCTGAGCGATGACCGCTCTCTGTGGGGACATTCCCAGAAAGCTGCTCCTCCTCCAGGGCGCCACTGTCTGGTGCTGTGGATACCAGGAAAGAGCCTGTGAGAAGAGAGCCTGGCACACTCTTGGAATAGCCGGCACTCTTTGCTATACTTATTCGGAGAGAGGTTCTAGCAGGAAGCACCGCTTCCTTCCCGGAGGAAGGCAGGCGCGAGAATGGCAAGCGATTTGCGCCAGACCCACGGATAGATGTACAATAGAGGCGTTAAACACTCGCGGACCCGGCCATGAAAGAGGGAGTCAGATACACATGGTTGAAATGACAGTTGAGAGTGTACGCATATATCTGGCGACACAGCAACGAGTAGTCATTTTAAAGGCGCTGAAGCAAGAGCGCTACCTGTTCATCTGGATAGCGCATGCGGAGGCCTATGCAATTGCTGTCGAACTCCAGGGAACGAACTCCCCGCGGCCACTCACGCACGACCTGCTCAAAAATGTCATCAGCGAGCTGGGCGCAAAGATTATCAGCATTGTGATCTCGGACCTGATCGACGATATCTTCTACGCCCGCATCATCCTGGACGCGGACGGTCGACACGTCGAGATCGATGCGCGTCCGAGCGATGCCATCGCGCTCGCTGTGCGCGCCAAGGCCCCCATCTTTGTTGAAGAAAGTGTGCTGGAACGGGCCGGGGTCACACCTGAGACGAGCGAGGAGCAGAACTTGCCCAAACCTCTCCCCAGGAAGGAGCCAGAGCCCGATAACCTGGAGGCCTATCGCGATTTCATTAACAGCCTCGATGTCCTGGACGAGTTCGGTAAGGACTGACGAGGCTGGCCCGCCCGGCCTGCGGTCAGGCCAGCACCGCCCTGAGCATGCGCACAATGATCGCCGCCAGCAGTGTGTAGACGAGCAAAGCCAGCAGAGCGTAGCCATCAATGCTGGCTGGTAAGGAGAAGTTACCTGCCGGCAGGAAGAGACGCAGGGGCAGCTCTAAGAGCGTTCCGCTCGCGTAGATCAGTTCGATCCAGAGAGCGTGTTGCCTGATCCCCAGGAAGAGCAGGACACTGTACAGCATGAGGATGAGCTGTATCAAGCGGAAGAACAGCGCAACCAGCCTCGGTAGCCAGCGACGCAGGTGTCTACGCGACGGGCGCGGCGATGCCTTCTGTAGGAACACCGGATAGGGATAGGGAACGCCCTGGTGTATCACTGGCTGTGGCCATGGCCCCATCACATGACCTCCGGGAGGAGCACCCGGCCCCGGCCAGGGCATGGTGTGAGTTACCTCATCGCTCTCGGCGAGGATTGGCAGCGGCTCGGTCGGTGCCTCATGCTCATCTTGTAGCTGGCGTCCTTTGAAAAACGGCAGTTTCATCATATAGGCGCAGGAGACCCCCGCCTTCAGGCGTGGGGAGGAATGCGCCCCCTCCTTTCTGTGCTTGACCATCGCCTGACATATATGATATGCTATGTGCATGGATAGGACGATCGTCGTACAACTCAACCCGAC
>JBHOQN010000008.1:0-79562 GCA_042408965.1 Ktedonobacteraceae bacterium | reverse complement strand
CGGCGGCCGTAACTCTAACGGTCCTAAGGTAGCGAAATTCCTTGTCGGGTAAGTTCCGACCCGCACGAAAGGAGGAACGACCTGGGCGCTGTCTCGACAGAGGGCTCGGCGAAATTGCAGTACCCGTGAAGATGCGGGTTGCCCACGACAGGACAAAAAGACCCCGTGGAGCTTGACTCTAGCCTGGCCTGGTGCCGAGGGCACACCTGCGGAGGATAGGTGGGAGCCGAAGAAGCCGCCCTTGCGGGGGCGGTGGAGGCGCCGGTGAAATACCACTCTGGTGTGTTGTCGGGACTCATGCTGAGCCGGTGGAGCCCGGCAGCAGACAGGGCTAGGTGGGGAGTTTGACTGGGGCGGTCGCCTCCTAAAGGGTAACGGAGGCGCCCAAAGGTTCCCTCAAGGTGGATGGACATCACCTGAGGCGTGCACAGGCAGAAGGGAGCTTGACTGCGAGGCAGACAGGCCGAGCAGGGACGAAAGTCGGGCTGAGTGATCCCACATTCCCGTGTGGAAGGAGTGTGGCTCAACGGACAAAAGCTACCCCGGGGATAACAGGCTAATCCTGCCCAAGAGTTCCCATCGACGGCAGGGTTTGGCACCTCGATGTCGGCTCGGCGCATCCTGGGGCTGGAGTAGGTCCCAAGGGTTGGGCTGTTCGCCCATGAAAGCGTCACGCGAGCTGGGTTCAGAACGTCGTGAGACAGTTCGGTCTCTATCCGTCGTGGGTGAAGGAAGCGTGAGGGGAGTCCGCTCTAGTACGAGAGGACCGAGAGGGCCTGACCGCTGGTGAGCCGGTTGGCCTGCCCAGGCCAGCGCCGGGTAGCTACGTCAGGCAAGGAGAAGCGCTGAAAGCATCTAAGCGCGAAGCCGACCCCAAGAACAGCTTCCCCTGCGTGGTGACACGCAGCGAAGGTCCCAGGTAGATGACCTGGTAGATAGACCGGAGGTGGACACCTGGTAACAGGTGCAGCTGACCGGCCCTAATGACCGAGCGGCTTGTGCCTTCCCTGATTTCTTCAATGGGTAAACTTCAGCGCATGGCTGGTCGAGGATGTCGCGTGCAACGCTTACCCGTTGTCTTGGCGGCGGTTCTCAGCAAAATTGAGGCAAGAGACCCTTCAGTTGGAAGCGACGAAGGAAAGCAGTGATGGGCGTACTTCATTCTGGAGCACGCCCTCTTTTTTTAGGCTCCAATGCGGGCTAGACGCTTGAGCAGGGGAGGGTCTCATGACCTCTCTCTTGCCCCATCAGGAAGCGGACGACTGACTCTGGGTGCTAGCCCGAATGAAAGGAGGCATATGCCCCAGGAGCATCACAAATTGGTGCGCGACGGTATTCCGGAGCTCATTCGACGCGCCGGCGCGCATTGTGAAGTCGCAGTGATCGTTGCTGAGGAGGAATATCGGCAAGCCCTCCGCGCAAAGCTGATAGAAGAGGCCACCGAGGCTGCTCAGGCCGAGACCACCGAGGCCTTGATCACGGAACTGGCCGATCTTCAGGAGGTGCTGGATGCGCTCAGGGCGGCCTATGTGCTCTCTCAGGAAGCGATCAGGCAGGAGCAAGCGCAGCGACGAGCAGAGCGAGGAGGCTTCGAGCGGCGGCTTCTCCTGCTTTGGACTACCTGATCGCCGGCTGGCTGGTTCTCTCCGGCCTCTTCACAGGGGTCAGTTGCGCTGCCCGCGGTGTGCAAAGCAAAGCACGAAGGAAGGCATCTCCGGCTGCTTGCAGCGCTCTAGCGCTGGAGCGCTGCGGCCGCTATCCATATTCTGGACGATGCCAGCGAGGCCTCTTTCTGGTCCCCTGGATTCACAGCCAGCGCAAGTGCAACTGTTGAGCACTGGCTCTGTGAGGGGAGCTCAGAAAGACCCCCTTGGCAGCGGGCAATGAACGCTGTTGAGTCTATCTGGCTCCGGGATACTCAAGCCTGGGCGCTGAGTCCCGGGAGTTGCCACCTTCGGGTGGAGGAGCAGGCGCCAGTTTCCCATGATCATCGATTTCCATACGCATCTCTTTCCCCCCCATATTCGGGATCACCGTCAGCGCTATTGCGAGCGAGATCCCTGGTTCGATGCGCTCTACCGCAATCCCCGTGCCACACTGGCGACTGCCGAGGATCTGATTGCCGAGATGGATGCAGCCGGCGTCGATGCTGCAGTGGCCTTCGCCTTCGGCTGGAACGACCCCGCCCTGATCGAAGAGACGAATAGCTATGTGCTCGACGCCATGCGCCGCTATCCAGGCCGCATTTATGGGATGGCCGTGATCCTCCCAACGGTGGGCGCGCGTGCGGTCTACGAACTCGAGCGCTGCGCTCAGGCCGGTATGGTTGGTTTGGGGGAGCTGATGCCCCATGGTCAGGGCTACCGCCTCAGCGATATTGCGTTGCTCTCGCCACTGATGGAGGTCGTACGCCGCTACGATCTGCTGGTCCTCTCCCATTGCAGTGAGCCGGTTGGCCATCTCTACCCCGGAAAAGGGGACGTCTCGCTGGCTGATATCGTGACCTTCCTGAGCGCCTTCCCCGATGTGCGTTTCGTGGCGGCGCACTGGGGCGGTGGCCTCCCCTTCTATACCTTGATGCCTGAGATCCAGCACCTCGCTTCCCGCGTATGGTATGATACTGCTGCAACGATCTTTCTCTACCGCCAGGCGATCTTCCCTACCGTCGCCGCCCTCGTGGGAGCCGAGCGCATTCTCTTCGCCAGCGACTATGGCCTCCTGCGTCAGCGGCGCGTGATCGAGCATATCCGCCAGGCTGGCCTGAGCGTCGAGGCCCTGACCATGGTCCTGGGCGAGAACGCTCGCCGGTTGCTTGGCCTGCCCCCTCGCCAGACCGGCTGATCGGGCCTGCTCATCATAAAAATGCGAGGCTATCACTATGCGTGTCGTCTCTCTTGGTAGTAGTAGCAGTGGAAACGCCCTGCTGATTGAAGCAGGACCGCAAGGGCGTACCAGGCTCTTGCTCGACGCCGGCCTGCCCTTTCGCACCCTTATCATGCGTCTGCAGCAGGTGGGAGTCTCGCCCGAGGCCCTGCGCGCCATTCTGCTGACACACGAACATAGCGATCACGTACTGGCTCTGCCGCTCCTGTTGAAACGTTATGCACTGCCCGTGGTGGCTGATCCGCGGACACTGGCCGCCCTCGAAGGGAGTCTGGCGACGCAGTCCTCCCAGCTTGGAGAAGAGAGCCGTCCTGCAGAGGCACTCTCACCGCAGGAGTGGCCCCCCACCCCTCTGGTGCTGCGCGAAACTCTCCCGTTGCCCGTCGGCTGCTCCTGCCTCCTCGGCGATATTGAGGTGACCTCCTTCGCTGTGCCCCACGATGCCGTCGCCCCCTGTGGCTATCTCCTCGCCGCCGGCGGCTGCCGTGTCTGCGTGGTCACCGATAGCGGCGCGATCACGCCACTGATGCTCAAGGCCATGTGCCAGGCCGACCTCCTCATTCTCGAGGCTAACCACGACCGTGAGCGCCTCCTGCGTGGCCCCTACGCCTATCCCCTCAAGATGCGCATCCTCAGCCCGACCGGTCACCTCTCGAACGACCAGGCAGCCGCCGCCATCCTGCACACCTGGCGCGCCGATAGTGTACGCTGGCTCTGGCTCTCCCACCTGAGCCGCACCAACAATACGCCTTCTCTAGCATTGAACAGCGTTCGCCAGCAGATCAGCGCGGCGGGCGCCCCGCTGGCACGGGTGCATCTTTCCGTTCTGCCGCCCGCTATGGGACCTGAGTGGGACTCGACCCGTCTATGGCATGATCGCGACCTGTGGCGTCTCTAAGAGGAGCGTCTCTTAAATGGGGGTCTTCACATCGCCGTTGAGCGCCAGACGGGTGCGCCCGGCGTCGCGAACGGCATGCAAGGCCTCGAAGAACCCCAGCGCCTGCTCAAAATTGAAGCGAGCCCGCTCCAGATCGTGCGCGCGCGCCGGTCCCTGCTCTGCCTCGGCCCGACGCCGATAAACCTCTCCCAGACGGAAGAGCGTCTGTCCGCGCTGCCAGGGAAGATCCAACTGCTTGCAGATCTGCAGAGCCTCGCGCAGGTCCTGCAGGGCGGCCTCCCATTCCTGCCGCTGCAGATGAAACCAGCCACAGGCTCGCAGGGCCTCGGCCATGGCTTTACGCGCCCCGGCCTGCCGCGCACGCCCCAGCGCCCGCTCACACAGCTCGCGCTGTAGCTCCGCTGGCTGCTCTGTGGCGATCGCCAGTTCGGCCAGCAGGGTCAACGAATCCGGCCGAGGGAACGGCTCGCTCTGCTCAACCAGCTCCTTGAGGATCGCAAAAGCCGCCGACCACTCCTCGCGCGCCAGCAGAGCCGCCAGCTCCTGTTCGCTTCTCCAATGCAGATCGTCAGTCTCCTCGACCAGCAGCTTGTAGCGCCGCAGAAAGTGCTCTCCCTGCTCACTCTCCCCGCGACGGTAGGCGATCAGTGCTAGGTTCTCCAGCGCCTGCATCTCCCACAGCTCTTCGAGCTGATACTGCTCCACCATAGATAGCACTTTCTGGGCCACATCATAAGCGTCATCCCAGCGCTCCCAGTGGAACCAGACCTCCATGCGTCCCAGCATGCTGATCAGCAGGTGCGAGGGACTTTCCATCGTCTGCGCGATGTGCCATGACTCACCGAACCAGCGCACGGCGGTAGGATAATCGCTGATAAAAAAGTGCACCCAGCCGAGGGAGTAATAGAGGTCGTGCAGCTCCTGCCGGTCCTGCGATCCCATCTGCTGCATGATCCGTTCGACAAGCTCCTGACGTCGATGCTGTGACTCGTGCGCCTCCACATACTTGTGTTGCTTCATGTAGATGGCACTCAGCGCATCCAGCGTCAGCCAGAGTGCATCGAGGTCGCCCGCTTCCTCGGCCATTCGCAGGGCCTCGCGTCCGCTCTGCAGGGCCTGTTCGCCCATCTGCGCGCGCTCGTCGGCGTCCCGGGCTGGCTGGCTCATGTACCACATCGCCAGGTAGGTCAGAAAGACAGCGCGATCGCCCTGGTCCTCCGCCAGCTCCAGGCCAGCATCGATGTATGCGCGCACCTCCTGCATATCGGGGTGCGCAGCGTACCAGGGACCCAGGCGCGTTGCCAGCTCGGCCAGGCTATCGTAGAGGTAGAGGAGGCGGTCGTGCTCCGTCGCTGGCAGGGTTTTCAGGAGCTGCAGCGCCTGGCGATACTCCTGCCAGGCCTCCTTGAGATTCGCGCGCTGCGTGAAGGCATCGCCGAGCTTCTCATGCATCGTTGCCAGCGTCGCCGGGTCGGCTCCACTCTCGCTGAGCAGCTCCAGGGCCTCGCTGTAGGCCTGGATGGCGCGAATCGTGTAGTAGCTGTGCAACGCCTGGTCGCCTGCGCTGAGCAGGTAGGTCACGGCACGTCGGCGCAGCTCCTCCAGTGAGAGCTGCATCGGCTCTCCCCCCTCGGTCATGGCGAGGTCCTGCCGTGGAGCACTCAGGCCGGTGACCAGGCCCCGCGGCCAGATCACGACTGCCTGCTGGTAGTGGTAGGCCAGGAGCTCCACAAAGCGGTCGCTGCGTCCGCGGACCTGCTCCTCCAGCCAGATTGCCAGCCGCGCATGCTCCTGCGCTCGTCGGATGCGCGACAGGCCATTATAGACGACATCGCGAATGAGAATGTGCTTGAAGCTGAAGACGCGATCGTTCTCGACCGGGCTGCGATCGCTTCGTTCGGACTCAAAGATGAAATCGCGCTGCATCAGAGACTCCAGGATCTCCAGCAGCATCTCTTCGCTCAGCTCGGCCATCAACTCGTGCAGGGCCGAGAGCCAGAAGGTGCGCCCAATGATGGCCGCCTCCTGCAGGACCCGCTTCTCCGCAGGAGCGAGCAGATCGATGCGCGCCGCCAGCACACCCTGAATCGTATCAGGCAGGTAGGGCAGCGGCAATGTGTAGTGCAGGTCCAGCAGCGTATCATCGGGTGGTCCCGCGGGGCTGGCCAGATCTCCCAGCAGGCTCTCCTTCTGGCGTCCCAAGCGCCAGCACCCATCCTCATAGACCAGGACCCCCTGATCGATGAGCATGCGGATGATCTCCTCGACGAAGAAGGGGTTACCCTCGGCACGGGCCTGAATCGTATGGCAGAGAGCTTCGGGCAGTTCGGCGTTCTTCAGGAGGGCCCGCACCAGTTCGGCGCTCTCTTCCTTCGAGAGCGCCTCCAGCAGGATCGTCGTGAAGTTGCGCTGGCCGCCGCCCCAGCTATGGCGGCGCTCAAGAAACTCCGGTCGTGCCGGGCAGATGAAGAGAATCGGCACGTTGTTGAGGCGCTCCATCAGATGCTCCAGCAGATCGAGCAGCGCCTCATCGGCCCATTGCAGGTCATCGATCACCAGAATCAGCGGTTGCTGTTGCGAGAGGGCCTCCATAAAGATGCGCCAGGAGCGCAGGAGTGTCATCTGAGAGCCGCCCTGATCCAGGTTGCGGGTGTGGCTCATACGCTGGCGCTCGCGCTCGCGTCGTTCCAGGCTGCCCAGAGGCATCTCGTTGCTGAGTTCGCGTCCGACGCTGCGCAAGATGGCCTCGGCCACCTCCGGGGCCTCCTCCTTGCGGTTGGCCCGGCGCAAGAGCTCGCTCACAAAGGCTGTGAAGCGCTGCTGAATCTCCTCATCGCTTTCGTTGTACTGCACGTGCAGCAGCGTGCGCAGCGTTTCGATCAGTGGCCAGTAGGTGATGCCTTCGCCGTAGGGTGGGCAGCGGCCGCGCATGACGAGTGGTGCGGGCCGTTGCTGCGCATCCGAGGCATAGCGCGCCTTCTCCTGCTCGCGCGCGATGAAGTCGCGCACCAGGCGCGACTTGCCGATGCCGGGCGGGCCGAGCAGCGTGATCAGGTGCGGCTGCTGCTCAGCCTGAACGCGCGCATAGGTGGCGTGCATCAGCGTCAACTCCAGGGTTCGCCCGATCAGCGGGGCCGTCAGCCCGCTGATGCCGCGGGGATGCGGCGCGATCGGTGGCTGGCCTTCGGCCAGACCCAGCACCGTCCAGGCTCGGATCGGCTCGGGCTTGCCCTTGAGGTGCAGCGGGGAGGTGGGACGAAAGTTGAACACGTCGCGTGTCGCCAGGTAGGTGCGCTCTCCCACCAGGATAGTATCGGGTAGAGCCGCCTGCTGCAGGCGCGCAGCAACGTTGACAGCGTCGCCCGTGACCAGGAAGTCGTGTCGGCTCAGCGGTTCACTGCCCGGCGCGGCCACCTCGCCGGTGTTGAGGCCGATACGCATGTGCAGCGTCACGGCGTCGGGATCGCGGGCGCGGCGGTGCTGGTTGAAGCGCTCGAGGGCCTGCTGCATGTCCAGCGCTGCGCGAATGGCGCGATCGGGATCGTCCTCGTGCGCGATGGGGATGCCGAAGACGGCCATCACCGCATCGCCGATGTACTTCTCGACAGTGCCCCCGTGGCGCCGAATCTGCCGGGCCATCAGGTTGAAGTAGCTCGCCAGGATTGCCCGCATCTCCTCGGGATCCAGCTTCTCGGCGAGCGGTGTCGAGCCGGTGAGGTCCGCAAACATGATCGTCACGATGCGCCGCTCCTCCTCTGACTGACGCAGCTCCTGGGTCAGTGGCTGTGTCTGGCGGGCGCGTGCTGGGGCTGGCAGTGCTAGCACCGCGGGCTGCGTCTGTGCGGAGGAGACTGTCGCCGACGTCGCTCCCTCCAGGGAGCGCGGAGCGCTCTCTCTGCTCTCCTGTCCCGCCACGTCGGTCGGCCGGTGACCGCCGGCCGCCAATGGCCGCCCGCACTCGATGCAGAATCTGGCGATGGCCAGGTTGGCTGTGCCACAATGAGGGCAGATCAGCAGGCGCTGACCGCATTCAAAGCAGAATTTCGCCTGTGGCGGGTTCATTGTCTGGCAGCTTGGACAGCGCAACATCTCTTCTCGTCTCTCCCGCCTCTTCTGCTCCTGCCATGATGGTCAGGGGCTATCGTGGAGATGTGTCACCCAGGACTTCCTCTCTCCGTACACCCATTGTACTACACGGCATCTCTGCAGTACAGGGCAGGACTGGGGTAGCTCGCCGGGTCACGGCCTGATTGGTGCCGCTTGACGAGATCAGAGGATTTGCGTACTATGAGGCGGATGGGAGGGAGAACTCTTATGCAACCAGATTTCCGTGTGGAGAGCCGAAGCTACGATCGTGTACTTCGCGGAGTGTGGCGTGCCTGTCGTCTTGCGCCGGCGGTGCGCCTCAGTGATGCGCCGCTCATGGAGCCGAGCGCAGATTGTCTGCGCCTCTGGCTGCCTGCCGGCACGTTGATGGAGTGGACGACGGGGTCACGTCCCCTGCGCTACCACTGCCTGCAGTTCTTCTGGCCGGAGCGCTGGTACATGCTCAGTGCTTTTTACGACGATCGCGATCTGCTCTACACCTATGCCGCCATTATTCTGCCCGCTACCATCGAGGAGGCGGGTCTGACCTATGTCGACCTTGATCTGACCATGCTGGTGCGGCCTGATCTCTCCTATGAGGTGCTGACGCAGGCCGAGTTTGAGCACATGGTTGAGCTGCTCGACTACAGCGAGGAGACGCGCATCGGGGCTTTGATGGCCCTACGCACGCTGACCAACGCCGCCCAGATTGGAACGGGCCTCTTTGGCATCGTTCCCCTACGTCTGAGCCAGACAGACTTTCATGAAAGTGGCTGCCTCTCCCGCGGGGCCTGAGCCAGTGCCACACTCACGCATCCCACGTGGGGAAGGAGAAGACGCATGCCTGAACGTATCGATCATGTTGCCGTTATCGTGCGCGATATCGAGCAGGCCCTGGGCTTTTATCGCGATCTGCTCGGCCTGACGCCGCGTGAGATCAAGGTGGTGCCGACCGAGCAGGTACGCATCGCCTTCCTGCCGCTGGGCGGGCCGGGCGGCAGCGAGCTGGAGCTGATTGAGCCGCTCAGCCCGACCTCGAGTCTGGCTCGTTTCCTGGAGAAGCGCGGCGAGGGCCTGCATCATATCTGCCTGGAGGTGGCCGATATTGAGGCCGCCCTCGCCGATCTGCGCAGCCGGGGCGCGTTGGTGCTCGACGAGGAGCCGCGCCTGGCCGCCGAAGGGCGGGCCATCTTTCTGCACCCTCGGGGCACCCATGGCGTGCTGCTGGAGCTACTGGAGAAAAACCAGGAACCTGTCTGAAGGCGGGCTTGCCCGGCGCCGAAGTACTGGAAGCTGCTCTGCCGCCTACAGGGGAATGTTCCCGTGTTTCCTGGGCGGGTTGCTGTCTCGCTTGTTCTTGAGCATCTCCAGGGCGGTGATGAGGCGCTCGCGTGTGTGGCGCGGCTCAATGATCTCATCAATATAGCCGCGCGCGGCGGCCACGTAAGGATTGGCGAACTTCTCGCTGTACTCGGCGATCAACTCCTGGCGGCGGCGCTCCGGGTCGGCGGCTCGCTCAATCTCCTCCTTGAAGAGGATGTTGACCGCCGGCTCGGGTCCCATGACGGCGATCTCTGCCGTCGGCCAGGCGTAGTTGATGTCCCCTCGCACGTGCTTGCTGCTCATGACATCGTAGGCGCCGCCATAGGCCTTGCGCGTG
The DNA here is from genome assembly GCA_042408965.1 of Ktedonobacteraceae bacterium. GTDB lineage: Bacteria > Chloroflexota > Ktedonobacteria > Ktedonobacterales > Ktedonobacteraceae > Thermogemmatispora. The sequence goes on along the minus strand of JBHOQN010000008.1, from coordinate 70,035 downwards.
ATCACCGTGATCTTGGGCACGGTGGCCTCGCAGTAGGCGTAGAGTAGCTTGGCGCCGTGGCGGATGATGCCGCCGTGCTCCTGTCCCACGCCTGGCAGGAACCCCGGCACATCCACGAAGGTGATGAGCGGGATGTTGAAGCAGTCGCAGAAGCGTACGAAGCGCGCTGCCTTGGTGGACGAGTTGATATCGAGCACACCCGCGAGCGCGCTCGGCTGCTGCGCGACGATGCCCACGGAGCGCCCGTTCAGGCGTGCGAAGCCCACGATGATATTGGTCGCGAAATACTCCTGCACCTCAAAGAAGATGCCGTTATCGGCGATGTGGCGGATCACGGCCTTCATGTCGTAGGGCTTGTTGGGATTGTCGGGGACGATGGTGTCCAGCTCGGGCGCGGCGCGCGTCGGCGGGTCGCTCGACACGAGGCGTGGCGGATCATCGAGGTTGTTGGAAGGCAGGTAGCTCAACAGCGTGCGAATCATGTGCAGGCACTCTGCCTCGCCGGGACAGAAGAAGTGGGCCACGCCGCTGACTGCGTTGTGCACCATGGCGCCGCCCAGCTCGTCGAAGGTGACGTCCTCGTGGGTCACGGTCTTCACCACATTCGGACCGGTCACGAACATATAGCTGGTTTTGTCGACCATGAAAATAAAATCGGTGATGGCTGGCGAGTAGACGGCCCCGCCGGCGCAGGGTCCCATAATGGCAGAGATCTGTGGCACCACACCCGAAGCCAGTGTGTTGCGCAGGAAGATGTCTGCGTAGGCCCCCAGGCTGACGACGCCCTCCTGAATGCGTGCCCCGCCGGAGTCATTGAGACCGATCACGGGCGCACCGTTCTTCATGGCCAGATCCATCACCTTGCAGATCTTCTCGGCGTGCGCCTCCGAAAGTGAGCCGCCAAAGACGGTGAAATCTTGCGAGAAGACGTAGACCAGCCGCCCATCGATCTGCCCGTAACCTGTGACGACACCATCGCCGGGGTAGCGCTGCGCCTCCAGGCCGAAGTCGCTGCTGCGATGGGTCACGAACATGTCCAGCTCGTTGAAGGTTCCTGCGTCAAGCAGGAGATCCAGGCGCTCGCGCGCCGTGAGCTTGCCTTTCTGATGCTGCGTCTCAATGCGCTTCTGCCCACCGCCGAGCATGGCCGCCTCTTTGCGACGACGTAGCTCATGCAACTTCTCCTCGGCACTCTTGAACGCCGGCGTCCCCTGAACAGGCTCTTCGCTTGTGGTCATACTGCTGTGTCTCCATGGAGAGAGTGTGTGATAAAGGCTGCTGCTACCTGGGCAGTACAGAGGCAGTATAGCACGTCGCCGGGTGGGTGTCTAACCCGGCCTGGATGGTTGCCTGCAGGCGGTGCCATGCGAACAGGATGGGAGAGCAGGCAGGGCAGGAATGTCCGGGTGATGCTCAGGAGTCGCCCTCGGACGCGGGACCTTTGATCTGGAAAGAGCTATCCCTCTGATAGAATCGGCGCCTCGGGCCGGGCGGCGGTTGGGGATAGCGTGGATCGTCCTGGGAAATGGGTTGCTCCGGTAAGAAGCCCCAGCGTAACTCGAGCGGCGTCTCAGGTGGCAGGTGCAGCCAGGGGGTCAGGTCAAAGCGATAGATTCCTCCCGTAAAGGGGACATTAAGCTCGCACTGAGGCCCTCCAAAACGCTGCAGCCAGTCGCTGATGGGCGTCTCTCCTGTGTCGCCTGGCTCGCCTTCGCGGACGAAGAGGACGACGTGGCCAGGGATCTCGTTCCAGACATAGGGCTTGACCAGTAAGGCGGTTCTCTTCATGGATGCGCTCCCTTCTGCGTGACAGCAGAGAACTGACGGGATCGACGTCGGCTAGCTGCTAGCAACAATGCGGTTCCGGCAGGTGAGGCCGGGCCGCTGCCTGCAGCGTATCAGAAAGCAGGCGTTTCCTGGTGGTTGGCGACCGCCGCTGCAGGTGCTGGAGGCGCCGGACAGGCGACTGCTGGCTCGCCATCCTCAGGGCTACTCTCGATGGGGATGCGCTTCTGAAGATGTTCATCTGGTGCATAGAGGTTCCCTCCTCTCGCGGCATGGACCGCGTTCCTGGCACAGAAACGGCAAGCTGAGAGCCGACCTTCGAGCGGGGGCCTGAGCGCCGCCGCTGTGTGATCGCGTCTTCTCACTGGACCGGGAGACGCCCTGCGGATCGCCAGCGCTCCCACAAGCCAGCAGTGTCAGCACCATGGCCAGGGCTGCAATCAGGTGCTCTCCCGGGCTGAGGCTGCAGCCGTGCATCCTTGATTCTCCCGGCTCGCCGATCGTCTCACTGTAGAAACTGCTGCTGCTAGCGTAACACAGAAACCTCTCTCGGTCAATCTCGTACCCGTTGTGATGAGCAGCTCGCTGGCGCACGTTGTGGAAGGCTCTTCCTGTGCCTGAGGCTCTCTGCCTGTCGCGCGGTGCCTCCCTCTCTTCCCGTCGCGGCTGTGCACGCCGGCCGGTCGTATGGTATACTAAATTGACTCTTTTTCAAAAAGGGACGAGGCGGCCTCTGGTGCGAGGTAGCGAGCGAGGCCGTCCTGCCAGCAGGACCAGGGTGATCTGCAGGGCCGACGACATCGGCCAGCGACGCCTGAGAAGGAGGTACACTTCCATGACCATCTCCTCCACGAGCATTTCTCCGCTCTTGCACAGTCAGCAAGCCACGTGGCTCTCACCCAGCGAATTGGCCATCCTGGAATCCGTGTGCGATACACTCTTACCCTCACTCGACCCACCGGCCGGCGTCAGCGAGGAGGTAGCCGCCTACTATCGGCGACGCGCCGCCAATCTGCAGGTCGCTGCCCGTATGGCAGAGCTGCTGGCGCTGGAGAATGACGAGCGCAAGACCCAGATTCGCCAGCTCCTGATGATCATGGCCAGTCCGCTGACCAGCCTCTTCCTGGTGGGGAGCGCACACGCCTTTCCCGACCTCTCCCAGCAGCAGAGAGAGCGCTATCTGCTGGCGCTGGCCAGCAGTCCCCTGGGGCTGCTGCGACAGGGCTTTCAGGCCCTCAAGCGTCTGGCTGCCTTTGTCTTCTTCTCTGTGCTCGATGAACAGGGAAAGAATCCGAACTGGCAGGTACTGGACTATGAGCCGCCGCAGGGGCCGCCAGCATCGGAGCCGGCACTGGAGACCTTTCCCATCACGGAGGATACCGTTCTGGAGGCGGATGCAGTGGTGATCGGCTCCGGTGCCGGCGGCGGGGTGGTAGCGGGAGAGCTGGCGCGCGCCGGCAAGAGCGTGGTAGTCCTGGAGAAGGGCGGCTATTATCGCGAGGAGACCTTTCCCACGCAGGAGGGGCGTGGCATGGTGGAACTCTACCTGCAGCGCGGTCTGCTGACATCGCGCGATCTGGGGATCACCGTGCTGGCTGGCAGCACTCTGGGAGGCGGTACTGTCGTCAACTGGCTTACTTCCTTCAGAACCCCGCCGGACGTACTCGACCAGTGGGCCACTCTGTCGGGAATCAAGGACCTCACGGGACCTGGCCTGCAGGAGAGCTTCGCCGCCGTTGAGGCCCGTCTCGGTGTCAACAGTGAGGATAGCGCCCATAATCGCCAGAATCAGTTGCTGGCCGATGGTTGCGCGGCCCTGGGCTACCACGCGGGGACGCTGCGCCGCAATGCCACGGGCTGCGCCCAGCGCTGTGGCTCCTGCTGCTTCGGCTGCCGCTATGGTCGCAAGCAATCGACGCTGCGCACCTATCTGCAGGATGCCTTCGAGGCTGGTGCGCGCATCATTGTTCACTGCAGCGCCGATCGCGTGCTGATCGAGAACGGGCGTGCGGTGGGCGTGGCGGCCAGCGTGCGCGATCCTGAGAGTGGCCGTGTCAGCCACCTCACGGTGCGGGCGCGCGCCGTCATCGTCGCCGCGGGATCGATCCATTCGCCGGCAGTGTTGCTGCGCTCCGGTCTGGACCATCCGCATATCGGGCGCCATCTGCATCTGCACCCCACGGCCGTCGTGGCTGGTCTCTATCCTGAGAAGGTCTATCCCTGGAAAGGTGTGCTACAATCTGCCTACAGCGACCAGTTTGGCCATCTGGATGGCAGCTATGGCTACAAGCTGGAGGTGGCCCCTGTCCATCCGGGCATGCTCGGCGTGGCCCTCCCCTGGTGGTCTGCCCGCGCCTTCCGCGAGCAGCTGCTCGAGGCCCCCTACGTGGCGGCTTTCATCGTGCTGACGCGCGATCGCGGCGAGGGGCGCGTCTCGCTGGGCCGCGATCGCGAGCCGGCCATTGAGTATGTGGTCTCGACCTATGACCGTCGTCACCTGCTGCACGGGATGGCTCAAGCCGCGCGCGTCCATTTCGCTGCCGGGGCCCGCGCGGTGCTCTCGCTGCACACGAAGCGTACGCGCGTCGATCGCGCCGCCGATGGCGCACTTTCGGAGCGTGCTCTCGCTGCCTTCGAGCGCCAGCTTGAGCGTCACGGTATGGCTCCCAATCGTCTGATGATCTTTACCGCTCATCAGATGGGGAGCTGTCGGATGGGAAGCGACCCGCGGGCCTCGGTTGTCGATGAGCATCAGGAGGTGCACGGCGTGCGCGGCCTCTTCGTCTGCGACGGGAGTGTCTTCCCCGCGCCCTCCGGTGTGAACCCTATGCTCTCGATCATGGCCCTGGCCCATCGTGCAGCTCAATACATCAAAGAGGCGCTGTAGTACTATGATGGTCTATCATTCACGCGCCATCAGAGCGCGCTCGCCTTTCAGGCAGCCAGATGGCGATGAGGAACGGCTCTCCTGGCGAGAGCGGTTCCTCAGATTCCTGCGCAACGTGCCTGGGGCGCTGGTGGGCATGGGGCGCTCCCTGCGGCTGGTCTGGGAGACGAGCCCCTGGCTCACACTTGGCATGGGCCTGACGACGCTCGTGCTGGCCTTTGTGCCAACTGCGACGATCTATCTGAACAAACTGCTGCTCGATGCGGTGGTCATGGCCATTCGTAACACTGCTCATGTGACGCTCTATATCCATCTGATCGCCATGCTCGTGCTATTGCAGTTAGCGCTCAACGTGTTGATGGGACTGCTGAGCACGCTGAGTAATACATTTCAGCAATTGCTGCAGGATGAGACCACCACCCGTGTGCAGTATTTGCTCATCCGGCATGCGCATACGCTGGATATGGCCTTCTTTGAGCGCTCTGAGTTCTACGACAAGCTGAATCAGGTGCAGCAGGAGGCGATGGTGCGTCCGGTGATGATGATCTCCGGGACCTTCACACTGCTGCGCAACCTGCTGACCTTCAGCTCGATGATCATCCTGCTGGTGCGCTTGCAGTGGTGGCTGGCGGCTGTGGCCCTGCTGGCTCCCATTCCGGCCTTTATCGCCGATGCGCGCTACGGCTGGCGCGGCTTCCAGATGAAGCGGCGCCAGTCGCAGGAGCGGCGCATGCAGGCCTACCTGGTGCTGCTTCTCACCACTGACTCCTATCAGAAAGAGATCAAGATCTTCGGCCTGGGCCACTTTTTTTATCGAACGCTTTAAGGCGCTGGCGGAGCGCTTCCTCTCGGAGGAGCGCCGCCTTGTGGTCAGGCGCTATCTGGCTGGCTTCGGCTGGGGAACGCTGACGACGCTGGTGAGCAGCAGCACGTTTCTCTATGTGGCTCTGGAGGCCATCTACGGGCGCGTCTCGATCGGTGACCTGACTCTCTACACCCAGGCGGCTAACTCGGTGCAAAACAACTTTCAGAGCATCCTGAGCGGCTTCTCCTCGATGTACGAGAACAATCTCTATCTGAGTACGCTCTTCGAGGTCCTGGAGATGCGCTCGGAGCTGCCAGTACCTGAACATCCCATCCCCCTGGTGCATCCTTTCTCCGAGGGGATCGAGTTCCGTAACGTGACCTTCTGCTATGAGGGACGTCGTGAGCCGGCTCTGCGCAACGTGAGTTTTAAGCTGGGGGCCGGCCAGACCCTGGCGATCGTGGGTCGCAACGGCGCCGGGAAGACGACGCTGGTCAAGCTGCTGGCGCGCCTCTATGATCCTCAGGAGGGCCAGATTCTGGTCAATGGCCACGATATCCGTGAATATGACCCGGAGGAGCTGCGCAGGGAGATCGGTGTGATCTTCCAGGATTTTGTGCAGTACCAGCTGCTGGCCCGTGAGAATATCGGTATTGGTCAGGTTGAGTTCATCGACGATGGGGCGCGCGTCAGGGCGGCGGCGCAGAAGAGTGGAGCCGATGAGGTGATCGGCCGCCTGCCCAGGGGCTATGAGACGATGCTGGGCCGCTGGTTTGAGGAGGGGCACCATCTCTCCGGGGGCGAGTGGCAGAAGGTGGCTCTGGCCCGCGGTTTCATGCGCGAGGCTCAGATCCTCATTCTTGATGAGCCGACGGCCTCTCTCGATGCTCAGGCCGAGCATGATCTCTTCGCGCGTATGCGGCAGTTGACGCAGGGGCGGATCGCCCTCTTCATCTCGCATCGCTTCTCGACGGTGCGTACCGCCGATCACATCCTGGTGCTGGAGCGTGGCGAGGTGGTCGAGCAGGGCAGCCATGAGGAGTTGATCGCTCGTGGCGGACGCTATGCGGAGCTGTTCAATATGCAGGCGTCTTCGTATCGCTGAAGGTGGTCAGTGCGGGTAGAGGAGGATCTCTGCCCGCGCCACCACGGGCGCCGGCCAGGGGCGGGAGCGTCGGTCTTGTGCCAGGCGATCGGGAAGCCGGTGCAGGCGGGGGCGATGATGGTGGATAAGAGGACATCGCAGGTAGTAGACCTGGCCCCGCACGGTCAGACCTGGGCTCTCTACTGTTCCTCAGCAGGATGGAATCATTCCCATTAGTTCGCAGGCAAATTGTCTGGCGGCCGAGACTCCACGTGTGTCTGGAGAGGCAATTTTTTTATTCGTTGTTCGCAGGAGGAGGTTGCCATGCTGGCTGTTAACGTCTGCCAGTGACCTACCAAGCGCGCTATTGTTTCCCGGTCAAAGAGATCTGTGCTGTATTCCATACGTCCTCTCAGGCAGTCCTGGTCTTCTATTATCTCCATTGTTAAATCAAAAGGGGATACCTGCCTTTCTGATTCACTAAGGCTTACGTCGAGCGCAGGAAAGGCAGGTAATTCGAGCGGTATGTTTTGGAAAACGAAAAGAACCTGGAGAAGCGGATGGTACGCGGGATCACGCGCTGGTTGCAGTGTTTCAAGCACGAGTTCAAAAGGGAAATCCTGGTGGGCGTAGGCCTCCAGGCATACTTCACGTACGTGGGTCAGCAGGGTTCGCACTGTAGGATTCCCCGAGAGATCGACGCGCAGTGCCAGCATCGTGACGAAAAATCCGATCGTTTCCTCGGTTTGTGGTCGGATGCGATTCGCGATGGGGGTGCCAATAACAATATCTTCCTGGCCACTGTAACGAGCGAGTAGTATCAGGAAGGAGGTGAGTAGGGTCATGAACAGGCTGACCTGCTCTTGTTGAGCCAGTTGCCGCAGGGCTTGTGTGATGTGAGGTGGAAGCTCAAAGGAAAGCGTCTCCCCTCGCAGGCTGGGTTGCGGCGGACGCGGGCGGTCTGTAGGCAGAGCAAGCAATGGAGGAGCACCGAGCAACTGGCGTGCCCAGTATTCCTGGTGCTGCAAAAGCACCTCTCCCTGGAGCCATTGCCTCTGCCAGAGTACAAAGTCCGCGTACTGCATGGAAAGTGGAGGGAGTGCTGCAGGGGTGCGGTATATCTCTGCGGTATAGAAAGCGGCCAGATTTCTCAGAAATATGGAAGTTGACCAGCCATCCCAGATAGCGTGGTGTACGCGTACAAGCAAGAGGTGCTCCTGCTTTGATAGGCGAAAAAGCGTGGGGGAGAAAAGTGGTCCTTGGGTCATAGTCAACGTCTGCCCGATCTCCTGCTCTAAGCGCTGGCGCAGCAGATATTCACCTGTCTCAACAGGCTGGTCAGCAAAATCCTCTACGACGAGTAGGGGAGTTCGCAGCGGCTCAACCTGCTGATAGAGCTCTCCCTCCAGAAGCAGAAATCGAGTGTGAAGAATGTGATGGCGCTCTACAAGTTTTAGAAGACTCTTTTCTAAGGATACGATATCGAGTGTTCCAGTCATTCTAAGAGCAAGGACTATTGTATTGATATTGTTAGATGGAAATAACATTTCCTGAATCCATAAGCCTTGCTGCCCGAATGAAAGGGGGAATAAATTTGCGGAGCTTTCCTGAGAGAGGGACGTTTGCTCTGGCTCTGGATGGCTGGGAGGGCTTATAGCCACCTGTTCTGCCAGAGTGGCAAGTGTTGGGTGCTCGAAGAAGGAGGACAGGGGTACCTCGACGTGCAGAGTCTCCCGTATATGCGAAAGGACCAGCATGGCCAGCAGAGAATCACCGCCCACCTCAAAGAAGTTGCTGTCCATGCCAAACTGCTGGTGCTTCAGAATCGCTGTCCATATATGGGCGAGCCTCTGCTCAAGAGGCGTACCTGGCTCAGGAGATAGCTCCGACTCAGGTAATGCCGGTCCCTCAAGAGCTAGCAGGGCGGCATGATCAACCTTGCCGTTAGGCGTGAGCGGGAAGGCCTCGAGTGGTAGGAACGTGCCGGGAACCATGTAGTCCGGCAGATAGTGGCGCAGATAAGCACGCAGCTCCTGAGCAGAGGGACGGGTCTCATTGCGATGAAACACTAGGTAGCCAATCAGCTCCTTTTGATCTGTGGTATTTTCTCTAGCCAGCACTCTGACCTCGGCGATAGCCGGGTGCTGAGCAAGGATGGCTTCGATTTCGCCCGGTTCAATGCGGAAGCCGCGTATCTTCACTTGCTGATCAACTCGGCCGATGAACTCTAGATTCCCATCTGATCGGTAGCGGACCAGATCACCCGTTCTGTACATGCGTTCCCCGGGTAAGGTGCTAAAGGGGTTGGGAAGAAACCGCTCAGCAGTCAGGGCTGGCCGGGAGAGGTAGCCTCGCGCCAGTCCTGCTCCGCCGATGTAAAGTTCTCCCACCGTTCCTGGCGGGACGGGAAGCCAGTTCGGGCCTAGCACATAGGCCTGGGTGTTGGCAATGGGGCGACCGATGGTGGGAGGGGGGGGAACACCGGCCTCTACCACGGCGAATGTCGAATAGGTGGTGGTCTCGCTGGGACCATACAGGTTGAGAACGCGCTGGAGAGAGGAACGTGCATAAAGGTGATCTACGAGCTTTTGGGAAAGGGACTCACCGGCCAGATTCACTGTGCTGAGGGAGTCAGGCAGAGGATACAATTTGAGCAGTGCGGTCATAACCGATGGAACGGTATTGATGAGCGTCACCCTCGATTGCGCGAGCAGGGTGGGAGGATGTAGAGCATTCTCCGCAAGGATAACGGTGCCGCCGCGAATGAGTGTCCCAAAGATTTCAAAGATGGAGAGATCAAAGCAGATGGACGTTGAGGCTAGCACACCAGAGACTTCTTGTTCAGTGAAGAATTGGCTGGCCCAATGTAAGAAATTGGTGGCACTGCTATGCTCTATAAGCACGCCTTTGGGAAGTCCGGTAGAGCCAGACGTATAGATAACATACGCGATGTTCCTTGCGTGAACTCTCTCTGACATATTGCTCGTGTCGGAGCAGTCAGCGTCTTTCCAGATGTGATCCAGGTCAACGATATGGCGACACTGCGCTGGTAAGCGCGGGCACAGGTGTTCCTGGGTCAGCAGGATGTCGATCTGGCTATCTGTCAGGATGAAGTGCAGCCTCTCTTGAGGATATGTAGGATCGAGAGGAACATATGCGCCTCCTGCTTTAAGGACAGCGAGCAGTCCCAGTATCATTGCAGGTGAACGTTCCGCACAGATCCCCACCCGGACTTCGGGTCCTACTCCTAAGTCGCCGAGAATGTGGGCGAGCTGATTGGAGCGGTGATGCAGTTCGAGGTAGCTTATCTGGGCGTCGGCTGCGACCAGGGCAATAGCGTCAGGCGTGCGTTGGACCTGGGATAAGAAAAGCTGGTGGATAGTATACTCACTGCCATGACTGGCAGCGGTAGCATGCCATCCTACAGGTATGCACTGCGTTTCGGCTTGCGAGCCACATATAATAGAGGAACTGGATGCCATCCTCTCCATAGACTCCATAGAATGCTCCATCGGTTGGTCGAGATGGTTTCACAGGTGCGTCGTCATTGAGAAGGTGGTCCTGTTTGCTTCAATCGTTGCTTCGGGTCTTTGGCGTACTCCAGGGAGTGACGGTTTCAAACCACCATACCATCCCAGGATATCATGGTTTGAAACCGTGGAGCCTCCTGGCTCGCTCTAAGGACGTACCTCTTCCAGTGTAACGAGGTGCCCACTTCCCTGTAAGGTGTCCAGAGCGATAGTGGCTACGCACCGAACTTTGACATAATTAAGCGTAAGGGTTCCTTCAATATGAGCTACCCCCGTGCCCTGGTCAAAGTTGGCTTGGCGCAGATCTGTTCGCTCTTTGTCTATTCTGACGCCCAGGTCAGTCCCACCTCTGGTATCAGTAAATTTGATAAACACGTATCCCATATCTAGCACACGTCGCTTGAACTCTTCCAGCGATGGTGCGGGGCCTCCAACCGTCACGGGATGTTCTCCGGTGGAGAGGCGCTGTACAAGCTCATTCATAAGAGAACTCCTTCCTCAGATGATGCAGCCAACTACTGTTCTGATTCAGCCTGCTTTTCCATACGTCGGCGCAAACTCAGAGGACGCATATCCGTCCATACCTCCTGGATATAGGCGAGACATTCTTGTTTGGAGCCGCTCTTGCCCACCTCGCGCCAGCCAGGTGGATTTTCCCGACCTGCTGGCCAGATTGAGTATTGCTCTTCGTGGTTGATAACAACCTTGTAGATCGTGGTGTCTTCATCGTCGTTGGTCATGATGACTCCTTTCTTAGCAGTGGTCTCTGGCTGTTGGACCAGAGCATACCGGTTTCTGCCAACGATACGTTCAAATTAAAAATAATGATGTCCAGGATTGTATTCCTGTTCTCATATAAGAAGAAGTGAGAGCCAGGTAGCATATGCACAGTGCATGTGCGTGTCGTATGTTTCTTCCAGGCCCGCAAGTGTGCGGGCGATGTGTTCTCATCCTCCAGCCCACCGAAGACCGTGAGTGGACAATCAAGTGGAGGCTCATCATAGTATGTGTATGTTTCACAAAGGGCGAAATCAGCTCGCAGCGTTGGAAGCAGCAAACGCATCAGCTCGTCATGGGCCAGCACCTCCTCGGGAGTTCCTTTAAGTGCCCGTAGTTTCTCGATAAGATCTGGCTCGGACAGGGTATGTACAGGCTTGTGAGTTCTCGTAATATGAGGGGCATCGAAACCCGCGACGAAGAGATGGACCAGGTGGATCGTGGATATGCGTCTCAGATACCGCGCCAGTTCAAAAGCGATCAGCGCCCCCATGCTATAACCAAAGAGCGCGAAAGGCTTCTCCAGAAAGAATAATATTTCTTGGGCAAGTGCTGTCAAAAGAGGCGAAAGATGCTGAAAGGGCCGCTCGCGGAGCCTGTTCTCACGCCCTGGTAACTGGATTGGACATACTTGAATTGTCATTGGAAATGCAGTCTTCCAGGTTCGGAAAACAGATGCTCCTCCTCCCGCGTAAGGTAGACAGAAGAGACGCATGTGAGCGTTTGGCGCGAGCTCAGCATTGGTTATCCAAGGGCGGGATGCGCTGTTCTCTGGCACTGTAACTTTACTCACTCCTTTCTGCTCGGGCATTCCTTGCTGCCTTCATGGCTTTCGAGGCTATCTGTCCGCTGCTCCTCGCTATCAGGTGGCTCTGCTGTGACCGCCCCTCGTCTGGTGCGATGGGCTCTGCGGAGTTGAGCTTGCCGGCGAATCGCGGCCCCCCGCTCTTCTGCTCGAGTAGGTGGCGGAACAGCTTGGTGAGTGGCCCTCTGTGAACTCAAAAAGTCGGCCAGTGCTCTCACTGTCGTGTATTTGAATAGATCTATGACATGAAGTCGCTCATGATAGATCTGATTGAGTTTCTGATAGGCTTGTACAATGAGTAGGGAATGGCCTCCTAGATCGAAGAAATTATCATCCAGTCCGATCGGATCTCTTCCCAGAACCTCCTGCCAGATCGCTGCTATCTGGCGCTCCAGTTCGGTTGACGGTGGCAAGTGAGGGGCTGAGGTGCAACGCTCACTGGCGTGAAGCGCTCGTAGTGCTTGGCGATCGGGTTTGCCATTGGGAGTCAGTGGCAACGCCTCCAGGAGCGTGTAGGATGCGGGAAGCATATAGCTAGGGAGGATGCCGCTGATATAGGAGTGGAGTTGTTCAGGCGAGAGCAACTGAGCGTCTCCGGGTGAAATCCTGATGGGGCCCCCAGGCTCTTCTTGGTACAAATGGCGGCCGGATGTTGGCCGCGCGGCGTAGACATAGAAGAGCTGTGTGCCCTCAAGGAGGGGCTCCTGGACGGTGATCGAGCTAAAACCGTGCTGTTCCAGCAGCGCCAGGATGGGGCCGAGATTCTTTTCCAGATCCACTTCTAGAACGACCTGTTTGATCAGCGACCAGTGGACATCCTTGATTCCACGCAATACAGCGAGTTCACTCTTTTCCACATTAACTTTGAGTAAATCGACGTGGGTGATCTGCTCTTCTTCGAGGATGCTGGAGAGAGGACGGAGCTGGGCTGGCTGGCTATGGGACTCGAAACGCTGTTCGAGGATCTGGTCAGCCTCTTGCCTCAGTATCTGCATATCAGTTGCGCCTGCCTGTTCCATGTTCTGCATGAATGCCTTCACAAGCTGCTTCTCACTTGCTGGATCAGTATAAAAACCGGAAAAGATTGAGTAGCCGGTAAAGGATACCAAATCTGCAATTCTCTCTTGTTCGGCCAGCCCTATATTGAAGAGTTTTGCATCAACGTTATAAAGAGCCGTATTGGCCTGCAGGATGGCGAACACGGAAGGGTTAGGCTCAAACACCAGGAGTTTGACGTTACTGGCGGCGAGGTGAGCGAAGAGTGAGAAGAGCCCGATGTTCCCTCCCACATCGATGACCAGGTCACCAGGCTTGATGGTAATACCGTATCGAAGGTACGCCTGCACTTCAAAGATCTCTTTGTAGAGATAGTCAGTTTCATTTTTGTTCAGGTGAAGGATGGCGAGTCCATTGGGGAGAGTATAGCGCCTCTGTCCCCGGAAGGTGGGAGAGAAGCGCGGGTGGGTGACCACATAGGCTCTGATAATCGTGTCGTTATTCGCATATTCAGAAAGGACAAGGGCCTGTTGAACGGCCGGATGCTGGCGCAAGGCCGCTTCTATTTCCTGGAGTTCCACGCGAAAACCGCGAACTTTGATTTGCTCATCCGTGCGCCCCAGAAATTCGATCTGGCCAGTTGACGTGGCCCGAACCCGATCGCCCGTGCGGTAGAGGCGTGCGCCTGGTACCTCGCTGAAGGGGCAGGGGAGAAACCGCTCGGCTGTAGCGGCAGGAGCGTTGAGATAGCCGCGGCTGACTCCCTCTCCTCCGATATAGAGTTCACCCGGTAAGCCAGCTGGAAGAGGATGTAGAGCGGAATCCAGCACATAGACCTGAGTATTGGCCAGTGGCTGTTGAAGAGGGGCAAGACGTGTCTGCCGCTCGTGTGGTTCGGCGCGGATCTCGGACACCAGGACGCCCACGGTAGTTTCCGTGGGTCCATAGTGATTAAGAATGCGGCAGGTTGGATGGAGCGTCTGGAGCCTATCAACCAGCTCCCATGGCAAGGCTTCTCCTCCCAGAATCAGCCATTGGCGCGGCAACATTTCGGAGGCGCGAGGGTGGTCAATCATCGCCAGGAGGTGTGAGGGAACAATTTTCAGATAATCGAGCGGGTGCTGCTGGCAATAGGTAATGAGCAGTTCGGGATCAAGCATACGTGCACGTGAAATGATGTGCAAGCAACCTCCAGTACAGAGGGCAGGAAAAAGCATGGTGTGTCCAAGATCTGCCGCAAAGGTAGAGATCAGGCCGAAGTGGCTGCGCTCGGCCGGATTCAGATATGACATAATGCCGTGAAGGTAATTGAGGAGTTGCTTGTGTGCGACGGCCACTCCCTTTGGCTTCCCGGTTGAGCCGGAGGTATATATGCAGTAGGCCAGATGATCTGGATCGACCTGGCGAATAGGATTTGTTACCGGTCGGCCGCGTAACGGTGCAATATGCCAGTCGAGGAAGAGGATGTTCAGGTCATCCAGCGTGAGGTCTGCGATCAGCTCGCGCCGAGTGACCACGATTCGTGCGCCAGCGTCGTGGATGATCTGCATGACTCTGGCGGTAGGTATGTCTGCCTCCAGAGGGATGTAGACGCCGCTGGCTTTGAGGATACCCATAATTCCCACAACGAAATCGCAGGAGCGCTCCAGATAAAGGATGACTGGGACCTCTGCTGCAACTCCCAGAGCGCGCAGCTCGTGAGCAAGCTGGTTTGAACGCTGATTGAGCTCCTCGTAAGAAAGGCTCTCCTTCTCGCACACCAGCGCAACCTCATGAGGGGCATGTATCGCTACTGCCTCGAAAAGGCCTGCGACATCGATGCCGGGTGCGAGCGGAGTGTGAGGAGCAGTCCACTGGGACAGCGCCTGTTCTTGTTCATCCACGGTGAGCAGACTGGCTTCCTGAATAGGACGCTCCGGCTTAGCGAGAAAGGCCTCCAGCAATATCTGAAAATGTTTGAGCATACGTGTAATGGTCGCCTCTTGGAAGAGATCGCCATTGTATTCGAGTAGCAGCAACAGTCCTTCGTCGGTCTCCCTGACAGCCATGAGTAAATCAAATTTCGCAGTGTAAACAGGAGCCCACACTGGCTCAAGTGTGAGGTCCTGCATACAGTGCGTGGTTGAGGACATGGTCTGGAACGTGAACATGACTTGAAACAAGGGGCTGTAGCTTGTGTTACGGGCCGGTTGCAGTTCCTCAACCAGCTTCTCAAAAGGCAGATCCTGGTGGGTATAGGCATCCAGACAGACCTTGCGGACTCGTTGTACGAGCTGGATAAAACTCAGCTCTCCAGCTACGTCGGTGCGCAACACCAGGGTGTTCGCAAAGAATCCAATGAGGTCTTCCAGTTCAGGGCGCTGGCGGTGGGCAACGGGTGTACCAACCACGATATCCTGCTGCCCACTGTAACGGGCGAGCAGCGCCTGAAAGACTGCTAGAAGCGCCATAAAGAGCGTAACTCCCTGTTGTTTGCCAAATTGTTTGAGCGCGGTCACTATATCCGAGGGCAGGAGAAGCATCTGCCTGGCTCCCTGGAAGTGCTGGACGGCTGGTCTGGGATAATCGGTCGGCAGTGAGAGCAAGGGCGGGAGTGCATGAAGCTGTTTCTTCCAGTAGGCCAGTTGAGTTCCAAGAACCTCACCCTGGAGCCATGTGCGCTGCCAGTGGGCGTAGTCGGCGTACTGAATGGGCAAGGGGGGGAGCGAAGCAGGCTGCGCGTTGGCAAAGGCTGCGTAGAGCGCCGCAAGCTCGCGGTGTAGCACATCCATAGACCAGCCATCGATAACGATATGGTGGATGGTCAGGGCTAATGTGTGGTCGGCACGGTGCCGACGCACGAGGTGAACCCTGATCAATGGCTCCTCGGCAAGGTCAAATGGCTCGTGGACACAGTGTCTGAGCAGACGCTGAAGCTCGTTGTCCTGCGCACTCTCAGAGAGAGAGGTCAGGTCAAGCACCTGCAGCAGTTTTGACGTGGCCGGATTGATCCTCACAACCAGGTGCCCGTCCCTAAACTGAAATGTAGAACGAAGGACTTCATGTCGCTCAATGATGGCGTTGAGACTGCGCTGAAGAGAGACGAGGTCAAGCGGTCCTCGCAGGCGTACGACTGTGATCGTATTGTAAAAGGGGTTCATCGGGTCAAGCTGCTGCATCAGCCAGAGCCGTTCCTGGGCGAAAGATGGGAGGAAAGGGCTGTCATGAGCTATGGCGCTGATCGGCTGGATCGACTGACCAGATACGACTGCTTGTGCCGAACTGATCTGGGAGGCCAGTTCTTTCACCGTCGGGGCCTCAAAAAGCAGGCGCACAGGGAGCTCCTGGTTGAGCACTATGCTCAAACGTGACATTGCCTGAACTGCTCGCAGCGAATGGCCGCCCAGGGCGAAGAAGTTCTCATTGACCGCAATGCGATCGATGCCCAGCACTTCGCACCAAATCATGATGATCAGTTCTTCAATCGGGGTCAGGGTTTCTTGAGGGTGCGTTTCCTGTGCAGGCGGACGTGCAACAGCAGCGAGGGCTGAGCGATCGACTTTCCCATGAGGCGTCAGAGGCAGTGCATCTAGGATGAGAAAGGCCGCTGGGACCATGTATTCGGGTAGCCGAGCCTGGAGGAAGCGACGCAGAGCATGTTCGGTGACGCTCCCTGGCTGACGTACAGAGATGTACGCTGTCAGCATAAGCTCTCCTGCCCTGTTGCGGGTGAGGAGTACACTTGCTTCATTCACCTGGGGATGGTCGCAAAGGACCGCCTCGATTTCACCTAGCTCAATGCGAAAGCCTCGCACTTTTACTTGATTGTCAGTGCGCCCGTGGTACTCGATGGTCCCGTCCGGCCGATAGCGCGCCAGATCGCCGGTTCGATACAGGCGCGCTCCCGGCTCGCTACTGAAGGGGTTGGGAAGAAAACGCTCGGCTGTCAGATCTGCCCTGTTGAGGTATCCGCGTGCTAGACCGTGTCCTCCAATGTAAAGTTCGCCGATTGCGCCGATTGGAACAGGCTCCAGCATAGATGAAAGGATGTAGAGTTGTGTATTCGCGATGGGCCGTCCAATAGGCACAGCGCCCTGCTCAGCGCTGGTGGCTTCAAAAACGCAGCAGCCGACGACTGTCTCTGTAGGGCCATATTCATTGATCAGCCTGGTGGTCGGGCAGTGAATCCTCCAGTTCTGTACGTCGTGCCAATGGAGTGCCTCACCTCCTAGAATGAGTACGATGGGATCCGTTTTATTGTGTGTTATAGGTAAAAGTGTGTTAAGTTGTTTTAAATGACTTGGAGTGATCTTGAGTAAATTTATCACTGGTGCTTGGTCTAGTGCTCTCCCAAGTGCGGTGATAGTCTCCTCAGCACTTAGCAATTCCAGCGATCCGCCTGTGATCAAGGGCAGAAAGAGGCTGGTAATGGTCAGGTCAAATGTAAGAGGGGAGTGGAGCAGTGAATCACAGGTGGCCCCGACTTTGTAAGCGCTGATAGCCCATTGCAGATAGTTTGTCAGGCCCTGATGGGTCAGCATAATTTCTTTGGGCACACCGGTTGAGCCAGATGTTGAGAGAATGTAGGCGAGAGTAGCAGAGAGAGCACCATAGCCACGACGGATATATGCTTGATCTTGAAGATTATGCCACTCTTCTGCTGTAAAGATTCTCTCTGCATCATAAGGAAGCACGTTCTGCAGTCGTTGCTGAGTCAGAATGAGCGCGGGGGCTACGTTGTTGAGCAGATGGGCGATACGCGGCCGTGGATGTCTGGGATCGATAGGCACGTATGCGCCCCCCGCTTTTAGAATGCCAAGCAGCGCAATGATCTGTTCCAGGGAGGTCTCCATACAGAGACCAACAGGAACCTCTGGCCCTACCCCTCGGTGCTGCAGGTAACTGGCGAGTCTGTCGGACCAGATGTTGAGCTGGCCATAGGTGAGGTGCTCGCCAGCACACCTCAGCGCTATCGCGTCGGGGCGAGAGGCTGCTTGACTCTCGAAGAGTTCGTGTACACAGACGGGAGAGAGCACAACGTCTGTCCTGTTCCAGGTGGTGACAAGGGTAGAACGCTCCTCGTCAGACAACAACGCCAGCTGGTCCACAGATTGCTCAGGATGGGTCACGATACTTTGTAGGAGGCAATGAAACTGATTCAAGAGGCGCGTAATCGTACTTTCATCAAAAAGATCGGTGCTATAAACCAGGCGGCAGATCAAACCTGTCTGACTCTCCTCCACCTCCATAGTCAGATCATACTTCGTAACCTCGCGCTGGATTTCTAGCGCACTGATATGCAATCCAGGCACTTCCAGATCTGGAATCATCGTATTTCTCATCGAGAAAAGAATCTGGAAAAGAGGAGTATAACTGGTATTGCGCTCAATCTGGAGTGATCTGATAAGCTGCTCGAAAGGGAGTTCCTGATGCATAAATCCATCAAGGCAGACTTTGCGAACTCGCTGGAGCAGTTCATTGAAAGGCTGGCCACTCTGAATGTGGGTGCATAAAGGGAGGTTATTGATAAAAAGGCCAAGCAGTCCCCACAGCTCCACCCTGCCACGGTTGGCGACAGGAACTCCCACACAGATAGTCCTTTCCTGGGTGTTGCGGTAGAGAAGCACCTTGAATGCAGCCAGCAGAGTCATGAACAGCGTTGTTCCTTCTCTCTGGCTCAATACTTTTAATTGATTTTGAAGTTCTTCGCTATATATAAATACCTTTTTTGCTCCTCTATACGTGCGGTTGGCTGTTCGAGGCCTGTCAGTTGGTAATTCAAGCAATGCCGGTACATGGGCCACATGTGCCTGCCAGTAGGCAAGTAGCTGCTGCAGGCGCTGCTCGTGGAGCTGCTCGCGCTGCCAGGAGGCAAAGTCCGCATATTGAAGCGCCAGGGGTGCAAGTGGAGATGGCTGGTGCTGGCGGAAAGCCTCGTAGAGGGCCACAAGCTCGCGGACGAAGACACCAATCGACCAGCCGTCAAAAATAATGTGATGGATCGAAAAGAGGAGCAGATGGTTCTGTGGTCCCAGACGTACAAAAAAGAAACGTATAAGAGGGCCGCGTTCCAGATCAAAGAGCTGCTCTCCCTCTTCTGCAATAAGGTGTTGACAATATTGTTCCTGTTCTGTTGTGGAGAGTTCCTGAAGGTCGATTAGAGGGATCGCCAGAGTGAGCCGAGGAGTGATCACCTGCCGGGGCTGCTCATTGACCAGCCTGATCGTTGTACGGAGAATTTCATGCCGCCTGATAATCTCCTGGATACTCTTTTGGAGCGTGCCCAAATGGATAGATCCCTGAAAGGAGACAGCCTGGGTGATATTGTAAGAAACATCAGTTGGATTCAACTGCTGAAAGAGCCATAGACGTTCCTGGGAAAAAGAGAGTGGAGGTGGCAGCTCCCGTGAGATGAGAGGGATGGGCAACGCCTGCTCCAGGTGCCTGTCGTACTGACTGGCCTTGAGGCGCAGGCGTTCAATGAGCGAGGCGCGCTGCTCTGGTGTCAGGTGCTTGTTGCGCTCAGACATGTTGTGCTACTCCATCGTTCCTTTCTCAGGGAAAGAGAGAGGCCCATACTTCTGCACACGGTGGAACGACCATAAACGGCGTATAGAGCAACAGTCATGTTCGATCAGGATCAGGTGTCTTTTTCGGAAAGCACTCTCAAACAGATAATTCATGTATGAAGAGGAGGAAAGGATCAGGGAGTTGCATGAGAGCCTGCCTGGTTTATCTCCTCTTCTTGATCGAATTGCTCATAAGCGTAGTGTAAGTCCTCTGGAATACTGAAATGTAGTTGGTCAATGCAGAATTGTTTCCATTCTGGCGTTATCTGATCGAAGATAGGAGCCGCCGTTTTGATGGGACTGCTCACGACAGTAAAATCATCCCAGATATAGCAGATGGTATCGTCTTCCATCACTGAATCATCATTCGCATTTTGCTCGATCCAACCATCAAAGCGACGCAGATCGGCGAGATGGTAGGCTTTACAGTATTTTCTCATGATGTAGCGCTCCTCTCTTCCCTATTTTTTGCTAAGAAAAGTATAAACGATCGTTGCGTTTCATGCAAGGGTCATTCCTGCCGTGGTCGCATCCAATACAAGCTCTACTGAACGAATGTCATAGTAGTTCTCCTGACTGTCCAGTCTATGAACGCTAGTTTCCCCGCCCGAAAGCCTTTAGCGACGAGCGCCACTCGGACCCCCCAGGTGTTACGCCTGTTTGCTTTCGCATTCAAGGCACAAAACCGCCCAGTGATTGTTGTACCTTTTCTTGGTGTAGCAATCCTTTCACTTTTTTTCAATTCTGAGCATCTGAGCTACGATAGAACTGGATAGGCTGGAGTGACTTGACATATGATCAAGAAATCCGTATTATTGGTACCGTAGACGTTGTGTTCCACACTGCTTGCTCTCGCCCTTTCGTCAACAGGCTACCGGCGAAGCCGCAGACGCGAGCGCATGATCATGCTGAGAAGCGGATACACTCCAGACCTGCGGGTGTACCAGGAGCAAAATCTCATGCTGGAACAAGAGCCGGTATTGCGGCACCTTATTCTGCAATGGGCGAAAAGGAGAAGCGAAGCTGTTGCTCTGCTCTCAATTGGTCGTTCCCCTCTCACGTATAGTATGCTGGCGGTGCGGATCGACGAGATCGCTGCTTTTCTCCGTTCCCTTGGTATTAAGCGCAACGAGCGGGTGGCTATTGTGCTGCCCAATGGGGCTGAGATGGCTGTGGTTTTCCTCGGTGTCATTGCGGTAGCTACCGCTGCTCCGCTGAATCCAGCCTACCGGGAGGAGGAGTTTGCCTTCTATTTGAGAGATCTTGGTGCCAAGGCCCTGTTGATTCAGTCTGGTCTGGAGTCGAAGGCTAGAGTGGTGGCTGAGAAGCTCGGTATTCCCTGCATTGAGTTGTGCCTCCATGATACCACTGTAACTGGCAGCTTTCGCCTGTCCGCGCCGTCTCGTCTGTCTGGGGGACTGGATCTGGCCGAGCTTGACTTTGCTCAGCGAGAAGATCTAGCTCTGGTGTTGCATACATCCGGAACAACAAGCAGACCGAAAATTGTCCCCCTGACACATGAGAATCTCTTCTGCTCTGCCCACAATGTGCAGCGATCTCTCCAGTTGAGTCCGATCGATCGTTGCCTGAATATCATGCCGCTGTTTCATGTCCATGGCTTGGTGGCTGCCCTGCTCGCCTCGCTGGTCGCTGGGGGAAGCGTGATCTGTACGTCGGGTTTCTCTGCCCCCCAGTTTTTTGAATGGGTTGGCGTGGGCAAGCCGACCTGGTATACTGCCGTGCCAACCATGCACCAGGCTATTCTCGCACGCGCGGCCCTGGACAGGTCTGCAGCTCCCAGAGGAGTGTTGCGCTTTATCCGCTCGTGCTCAGCCTCGTTGCCGCCGAGGGTACTGGCGGAATTGGAGGAGTTGTTCAGCGTGCCGGTGGTCGAGGCGTATGGTATGACAGAGGCTGCCCATCAAATAGCGTGCAATCCGTTGCCACCGGCGGCGCGTAAACCGGGTTCCGTTGGTTTACCAGCTGGTCCGGAGGTGGCGATTATGGACGAGAAGGGGCATCTGCTTGCTCGGGGTCAGACGGGCGAAATCGTAATCCGTGGACGCAATGTGATGGCTGCCTATGAAAACCGTCCTGACGCTAATGCAGAAGCTTTTACAGATAGCTGGTTTAGAACGGGTGATCAAGGATTTATCGATGATGATGGATATATCTTTCTCACAGGGCGTATCAAAGAAATCATTAATCGCGGCGGCGAGAAGGTTGCCCCGCGCGAAGTAGAAGAGGTGCTGCTCGAACATCCGACCATAGAACAGGCGGCCGTATTTGCCATACCACATCCTACTCTGGGTGAGGAGGTTGCGGCAGTCATCACATTATGCCAGGGAGCAAATGTCACCGAGCAGGATGTACGCCTGTTTGCCGCAGCTCACCTGGCAGATTTTAAGGTGCCTGCCAGGGTGGTAATCACGACTGACATTCCAAAGGGCCCGACTGGGAAGGTACAGCGTCTGACGCTGGCCAGGTCTTTGGGATTGACTGAGCATGCTTCCTGCGTGCCTGCTGGTGTGCAGGGCTCTGTTGCCCCCACTACTCCTCTGGAGCGTCTGCTGGTAGGAATATATCGCGAGGTGCTCCGTCTCGAACACATTGGCGTGCTCGATGATTTTCTCTCTTTAGGAGGCGACTCGCTGCTGGCGCTCCAGATTGTGGCGCGTATACAGCAACTCTGCCAGGTAGAGATACCGCTGGTGCGCTTCTTTGAACTCTCAACTATTCGGCAACTCGCTGCGGAGCTTTCGAAAGCACAGGAGGAGCAGAAGGGATTGTGCTCCCTTGAGCATTTCCTGGACGAGATAGAGGATCTATCTGATGAAGAAGCGCAAAAACTGGCTAGTGGTGAATAGGTAATACAAAACGATATTCTGACCATACAAGATCGATCTTTTGACGATCAGAAAGGCGCGATGGCAGCCGGATATGCTTCGACTGTAGAGTAAGCAGAGTCAGCTCGCGGGTGCAGCCACCCACGCTGTTCCCTTACAAGCATTCTATGCTCACAGGCTATCATGCATAGCCTGCCAAGCTGTATTTGGTAAGTTCAAGGAGGACGGTACACGATGATGTCCCGGCCACCTCAGGAATCTGACGGTGATCTTGCAGAGCGTATCGCTGCCCTTTCGCCAGCCAAGCGGGCACTGTTGGAAAGGAAGCTCCGTAGCCAGAGACGCGAGGGGGACCAGGGGCAGGTGCTCAAGCGTTCTGCTGGAGGCGGGCCTGTCCCTCTGTCATTCGCGCAGGAGAGCCTCTGGATTGCGGAGCAACTGAATCCAGGTACGTCCATCTATAACCGACCGGTGGTTTTCCTGGTGAAAGGTTTGCTCGATGTGGGCGTGCTGGAGCGGGCGTTAGATGAGATGATCCTCCGCCACGAAGCTTTGCGTATGGCGTTCTTTTCTACCGAGCGGGGCACGTACCAGGCTCCTCAAGCGGTGTGGCGTCTCTCCTTGCCAGTGATCGAGTTGAGTGTGCCTCCTGCCGAGCGAGAGCGTCTGGCACTCCAGTTAGCCACCGCTATGGTACGGCTGCCTTTTGACCTGCGTCAGGGTGCCGTTATTCGTGCAATGCTTCTACGCTACACGCCAGAGGAGCATCTATTGGTTCTGTCGATGCATCATCTCGTCTCAGATGGAGGGTCTGATAGAATATTTCTTCAAGAACTGATACACCTCTATGAAGCCTATGCCAATGATCGCACACCACAACTACCCGCCCTGCCTATCCAGTATACTGATTACGTCATCTGGCAGCGTCAGGTATGGCAGGGAAAGCTGGGGGAAGCAGCACTTGCCTACTGGAAGCGCCAGCTAGCGGGACTCTCTGAACCTGTGGAGCTTCCGACTGACCGACCGCGATTACCAGTGCAGACCTTCCAGGGAGGGCTGTATGCATTCACCTTCGCGCGCGAACTCTCAGCTGCCAGCAAAGCCTTTAGTCGTGCAGAGGGGATTACCTTCTCGATCCTGATGCTGGCCGCATTTCTCCTCTTCCTGTACGATTGCACTGGGCAGACGAAGCTGGTCGTCAGCACTCCGCTCTCTGGGCGGAGTCGGGTTGAGTTTGAACATCTGATCGGCTTATTCGTCAATACACTGCTTTTGCATATCGACCTGACTGACGAGCCAGACTTTCGCGAGCTGTTGCGGCGGGTTCACATCAGCACCTTTGAGGCTTTTCAACATCAAGATGTGCCGATTGAGAAGATTCTCGAGAACATTCGTCTTCACCGAACGCCTGGGGGGTTCTCCCTGACTCGTGTTGGCTTTACCTTCCAGACAGCCTTTGACGGTCGGATTGAGCAGCCATCGCTGTCATTTCTTCCCATCTGCATTGATCCAGGAACGGCGAAGATAGACCTGACACTCTATGTGAGGGATCGAGGTTCAGAGGGAGTGGAGGGTTCTTTTGAATATAATAATGACCTCTTTGAGGTAGCCACAATTCAGCGGTGGAGTGCCCGTCTCCAGCAGCTACTGGCCCTGGCGTTGGCGCATCCAGAGTGGCCGGTTTCGACTCTCCTTGTCTCGGGGACTCGCCCAGCCAGGCTGCTCGATCTCTATCTGGCCTCGAATCTGACAAAGAGCCAGGTACTTATCTGGTTGAGCCAGAAACTTCAGCCAGCTATGCCTCTCTATAATATCGCTATGGTCTTTGATTTTCCCCTGGCCATCGATCCGACTCACTTCCAGCGCGCTTTTCGCACGGTGATCAATTCCAGTGATGCATTCCGTACAGTGATTTTCGAGCGCGCTGGCGTTCCGCGCCAGGAGTTGTTACCCCGCTTCGATGAGTGTCTGGAGTATAGAGATTACTCGTTGGCTCAGCATCCTGTAGAGGAAGCGATGCAGCTGGTCAGAAAACGCTGTCAGCAGCCCTTCGATATGGAAAAGCGGCTATTTGATGCACTGCTCATCAAAGTCGATCAGTGCCGTTTTTTCTGGTATATTTGCTATCATCATATGATCTCAGACGGTTTTTCCTCATATATTCTCTTTCAGCAGCTTGCCAAGCTCTACGCTCGTGCTCTGTGTGGAAGCCTTCCAGAGCGCGTAGAGCTTCCACCGTTCAAAGACTATTGCGACTTTGAGCGTTCCCAGTACGGAACTGAGCGCTATAAAAAAGCGCAGGAGTATTGGCGACAGAAATTGGCTCCAGAACGCGAACCGCTAACGTTTTACGGTACGCGCGCCGCTGCAGCCGCCGGATCGATAAAGCGCGTGGTCTACCCGCTCGGGCCCGAACGAACGAAGCGACTCAAGCGCATGGCTATGCGTCGTGATCTGGCTACTGCTACCCTGGACCTGTCATTGCTCACTCTCTTTCTGGCGGCTATGTGTATCTATTTGCAGCGCCAGGGTGGACAGCGCTCCGTTGTCATAGGGGTTCCCTTTCATAATCGCCGAACAAAGGCCTTTAAGGCGACGCTTGGTCTGTTTATGGAAGTATTGCCGCTGTGCATTGAAGTACAGCCCGAAGACACATTTTCAGAACTAGTGAACAAGGTGAAGAAGGAACTCTTCGATATACTTATGCATAGTCGCTATACAATATCTCCTCATATGCAAAATAAACTCTATGATGTTTTGATGAACTATCAGGCCTTTGGGGCCACAGACTTTCTGGGTTCTCCCTTTGCCGTTGAGTGGCTGCATCCGGGCTACGGGAGTGACAGCTTGGCAATCCAGGTCCATGATTTTGTGCGTGCAGAGAGCATTGTGCTCAATTTCGACTTTCATACGACGGTTTTCACTGACGAGCAACAGGAGCGAGTGGTACAGCACTTCGTTCAGATCGTCGATCAGATCATTGATCGCTTGCAGGATAATAGCAAGCTGTTCGTCCACGAAGTGGATGTTCTGACGGCGCAAGAGAAGCGCTTGCTGGTAGAGGTCAATCAAACGCGACGGTCAGTCGTGCCCGACATGACTGTGCACCGTTGGATAGATGAACAGGCGCGTCTCACTCCTGACCGAGTGGCTGTGGTCAGCGACGGGCTGATGTTGACCTATGGAGAGCTAGTAAGGCGCGCCAATCAGCTCGCGCACTGCCTGGCGCGATATGGTGTAGGCCCAGAGTACTATGTGGGCATCGCCTTGGATCGCTCCCCTGAGCTGATCATCTCTGTGCTTGCTGTACTAAAGGCGGGTGGCGCCTATGTGCCACTCGACCAGGTCGGATCAGCTGAGAGGCTGCGCTTCGTGCTTCGTGAGGCGCAGGTCACCGTCCTCATTACAAAAGAGGGCTTCGTGTGCGATGGCGCGGATCTCTCCTTGCCTTGCCTCCGTCTCGATACCGATTGGCAGCTCATCGAGCAGCAGGAAGAGTCTGCTCCCATCAGCGCGGTGACGACAGCGAATCTCGCCTATGTGATCTATACTTCAGGCTCTACTGGAAGGCCCAAAGGCTGCATGATTACGCATGGGAATCTCTTGCATAGCTATTGGGCCTGGGCCGAAGCCTACGACCTACTCTCCGAGCCTACCTGCCATCTGCAGATGGCCAGTTTCTCGTTTGATGTCTTCGCGGCTGACTTTATGCGCGCACTGGGTTCTGGTGGCAGGCTGGTGCTGGTTCAGCGGGAGTACTTGGTGGACGCCAGACGGCTGTACAGTATCATACGAGAGGAAGGCGTGACCCACGCCGAGTTCGTACCGACTGTGCTGCGATTGCTGCTGCGCTATCTGGAGGGCCAGACGATCGATGACTCGCTGCGTGTGGTGGTTGTGGGTTCGGAGAGCTGGTCTGGCGATGATTTTGCGCGCCTCAGAGAGTGTTGGGGGAAGCCTGTCCGATGTATTAACTCCTATGGGGTAACTGAAGCGACCATTGATACAACATACTATGAAGAGCAGGCGGGAGATTGTCCCAGATCTCGTCAGGTGATCATTGGGGGACCCTTTCGCGGGAGTCAAGTCTATGTACTCGATGCCTATCTGCAACAGGTTCCTATAGGAGTGCCAGCCGAACTCTATATCGGGGGAGCCGGTGTGGGACGTGGCTATGTACAGCGTCCGGCTCTTACCGCGGAGCGCTTTCTTCCCAATCCTTACAGTGAAGAGCCAGGAGCGCGTCTGTATCGTACAGGCGACCGAGTACGATTCTTGCCTGATGGGCATATCGAGTATCTGGGTCGTGTGGATCAACAGGTGAAGCTGCGCGGCTTCCGCATCGAGCTGGGCGAGATCGAGGGGCAGCTACGCCAGTATCCCGGTATAAGGGATGCGGTAGTGATCAGCCGGGCGGATGTGGAGGGTGATCAGCAGCTCATTGCCTATGTGACCTTCTTACCCGAGGTGCCCACGCCCTCGCTCTCGGCGTTGTTCGCTTTCCTCAAAGGATCGCTGCCCTCCTATATGGTACCAGCGGCGCTGGTTCCACTGGATGAGTTGCCTCGCTTGGCCAGCGGCAAAGTGGATCGCGGACGTTTGCCGCCTCCGACCTCGCAGCTGCCCCTGCAGACCGGTCAACCCTTTCGCGCGCCCGAAACAGAGGCCGAGCGCCTGATCGCGAGTGTCTGGGCCGAGGTGTTGCAGCGTGAACGGGTGGGTGTCGATGAGAATTTCTTCGATCTGGGAGGACATAGTGTGCTGCTACTGCGTGTCTATAATCGGCTGCGCGATCTATTCCAAAAAGATTTTCCTGTGGTCGATTTATTTCGCTATACCACTATCAGTGCGCTGGCTGACTATCTATCGGGGTCTCGAGAGTCATCAGGATCTCCAGAGCCGTTTGAGGAACTGGAGGATAGGCTACGGGATGGAAAAGAGCGGCTAAAGCGTCTAAAGCGAAGATATCAGGCTAAACAGGATCTATAGAGAGTTTCACGTTCAGAGGTCTCTATGTCTAAAGAGCAGCTTAGCGGGTTGGAAATTGCCATTATAGGCATGAGTGGCCGCTTTCCGGGAGCCAGCACAGTCCAACAGTTCTGGCACAATATCGCGAACGGCGTCGAATCGATTACCTTCTTCACTCGTGAGGAGCTCCTTGCATCCGGTGTTGATCCGGAGCTGCTGAGTGACCCTTCCTATGTGCGTGCCAGAGGGGCGCTGGACGGACCTGATCTTTTCGACGCGCAGTTTTTTGAGATTCCGCCCAGGGAAGCGGAACTTATGGATCCTCAGCATCGCCTCTGGCTGGAGTGCTGCTGGGAAGCTCTCGAACAGGCCGGATATGTGGGTGATCAGGTCAGGGGACGGGTGGGAGTCTATGCTGGCGTTGGCATGAACAGTTACCTGCTATACAACATTGCCTCTCATCCCGAACTGGTCCACCTTGCGGATGATCGGCAAATTGCCATTGGCAATGATAAAGACTATATCAGCACTCGCACCTCTTATAAATTGAATCTCTCAGGGCCGAGCGTCACGGTGCAATCAGCCTGTTCTACCTCTCTGGTGGCTGTACATATGGCGTGTCAGGGGTTGTTGAGCGGTGAATGCGATATGGCTCTGGCGGGCGGGATATCGATTCGCTTTCCTCAGAAAGCTGGCTACCTGTATCGACCGGGCAGTATCGATTCCCCTGATGGCCATTGCCGCGCTTTTGATGCTGATGGTCGAGGTATTGTCAGAGGTAGTGGTGGAGGGGTGGTCGTACTGAAGCGCCTGGAGGATGCGCTGGCTGATGGTGATTCCATCTACGCGGTCATTAAGGGATCTGCCATGAATAACGATGGAGCCCTCAAAGCTGGATATACAGCTCCCAGTGTTGAGGGACAGAGTAGGGTCATCAGAGCTGCTCTCTTGATGGCGGAGGTCAGTGCCGATACCATCGGCTACGTAGAGGCCCACGGCACAGGAACGATACTTGGAGACCCTATTGAAATAGCTGCACTAACTAGAGCTTTTCGATATTTTACAGATAAAAATGGATTTTGTGCAATAGGATCGGTAAAAACAAATATAGGACATCTTGATGTTGGAGCTGGTATCGCTGGATTAATAAAGACAGTACAGGCTATTGTGCATCGCAAGTTACCACCTAGTCTCCATTTTACGCGCCCTAATCCACAGATTGACTTCGCCAACAGTCCTTTCTATATCAACACATCTCTGCGCGATTGGAAGGTGGAAAATGAACCGCGGCGAGCTGGGGTAAGTTCGTTTGGCATTGGGGGCACCAATGTGCATCTGATTCTGGAGGAGGCCCCAGTCCGGTCAGTGGCGCGACCTCCTGCAGGCAACTGGCACTTGCTCCTGCTCTCTGCCCGAACGGAGACGGCCCTCGACCGGTTAACCGATGATCTCGTGCGCTACCTGCGAGAGCGGCCGGACCTTGATCTGGCTGATGTGGCCGCAACTCTCCAGATAGGACGGAAAGCCTTTCGTCATCGTCGCATGCTTGTTTGCTCTGGGCGTGATGATGCGCTGCACGCCCTCAGTGAGCGCCAGCCCGGGCGTGTGAGAACTGCTGCGCTGCGAGCTTCGAAGCCGTGCGTGGCTTTTCTCTTTCCGGGCCAGGGCGCACAATATGTGAACATGGGTCGAGAACTCTACGCGACTGAGTCGATCTTTCGTGCCCAGGTCGATCAGTGTTGTGAGCTGTTGAAGCCCCTCCTTGACCTGGATCTGCGTACGATCATCTATCCTACGCCCGCTCAAGCCGATCAGGCTGCTGTGCAGTTACAGCAGACACAGTTTACCCAGGTAGCGCTCTTTGTCATTGAGTACAGCTTGGCCCAACTTTGGATTGCCTGGGGAATTCGTCCCCAGGCTTTACTCGGGCATAGCCTGGGCGAGTATGTTGCCGCGACCCTGGCAGGGGTGTTTACGCTTGAAGATGCGCTGAAGGTTGTAGTAGAACGCGGACGACTGATGTTGCAACTTCCACCAGGCGGTATGCTTGATGTGCCTCTTGCAGAGGAAGCGCTGCGCCCATGGCTGACTGACGGCCTGGAAGTTGCGGCGATCAATGGACCATCCCGCTGTGTGGTTGCTGGTCCCCGCGAGGCATTGAAGCAAATGAACGCGCAACTGACGGAGCGGGGAATCGCGACGCGCACGGTACATGCCTCCTACGCTTTCCACTCGTCGATGGTAGAGCCCATTCTGGAGCAGTTCACTACCTGCGTTTCGGCGATCAAGCTGGCTCCACCGGCCATACCTCTTCTTTCCAATGTAACAGGCACCTGGATCACGCCCGCCATGGCGACGACTCCGACCTACTGGGCAAACCATCTACGGGCCTGTGTCCGCTTTGCTGATGGACTGCGCGAGCTCGCGAAGGAAGAGAATCTGCTGGCTCTGGAAGTGGGACCTGGCCAGACTCTCAGCTCGTTTGCCCGTCACATGCTTGCGGCAGACGCCAATCAGGCTGTTTTTCCCTCTCTTCAGCGGGGAAAAGGTCAGCAGAGTGAGTGGCGTGCTCTTCTCACAACACTGGGTCAGCTCTGGCTGGCTGGTGTTGTAGCCGACTGGCGCGCAGTGCATGGCGAGCGCCAGTGTCATCGTCTTCCTCTC
Source organism: Ktedonobacteraceae bacterium (assembly GCA_042408965.1). GTDB lineage: Bacteria > Chloroflexota > Ktedonobacteria > Ktedonobacterales > Ktedonobacteraceae > Thermogemmatispora. The sequence goes on along the minus strand of JBHOQN010000008.1, from coordinate 40,340 downwards.
CCCACTTATCCTTTTGAACGTCAGCGCTATTGGATCGAGCCTGCTCAAGCCAGTGAGAGCCACCCCGAGCCGTCGCTTGAGAAGAAAGCTGATATCGCTGACTGGTTCTACCATCCTTTCTGGCAGCCGCAGACGTTGCCATCATTGGAGGTCGCCCCTCTCGCTGCGAGCCAGGGGGCTCCCTGGCTCGTCTTCCTCGATGCATATCATTTAGGAGACCAGCTTGCCGATGGTTTGCGACGTGCAGGTCAGACCGCTGTGACAGTGGTAGCTGGCTCAGACTATGCTAGAGTCGCGCCGCAGGCCTACCAGATTCGCTCGGGCGAACAAAGTGATTATGATCGACTGCTGCAAGAGTTGGCTGCACATAATCTATTGCCAGCCAGGATTGTCTACCTCTGGAGTTTTTTCCCTCTTGAGCAAGAGGAGTGGAGGGAAGACAGCCTGCCTCCTCAGGTCCAGGAACGCAACTTTACTGCTCTGCTTTTGCTGGCGCGCTCGTTGGGCGACCGCATGGAGGCAAAATCCGTCCACATCGATGTGATCTCCAACCATATGCAAGCGGTGTACGCTGGAGACCTGGTTGATCCTCTGCGTGCAGTTGTGTTGGGCCCGTGCATGGTCATTCCTTGCGAGTATATGGCCATCACATGCAAGAGCATAGATGTCCCCTGGTATGCTGCTGGGTCCTGGCAGGAGCGAGAACTCGTAGAGCAACTCCTCGCAGAACTGACGCAGACGATTCCCCAGCCGGTTGTGGCCTACCGCGATGGCCAGCGTCTGGTACAGGCTTTTGCCCCTGCTCGCTTTGGCGCGGCTCCAGCGGTGCCTGCGCGACTGCGGAAACGGGGGGTGTATATCATTACAGGGGGACTGGGAGCAGTTGGTTTGCAAGTTGCCGAGTACCTGGCCCGCTGTGTCCAGGCAAGGCTGGTATTGGTGGGGCGCACGCCTCTGCCAGAGCGAGCAGCATGGGATGAACTCCTGGCTGTAGACGCACCCGAAGCCCCTGGTGTGGAAGATCAGTGCTTCGTTGATTTGCAGAAAGAGGCTGATTGGATTGCCCAGATTGGCCAGCGGGTGACGAGTGAGTTTGAGAGGACACACCCGGCGCCTGAGCCAGAGCTCGAAGGGCTCGCCGCCCGGTTGTGTACATGCTATATCTATGCCTATTTACTGGAGGGCGGGATTGATCTGCAGGTGGGAACAGTCTACACCCTCGAAGACCTGTTTGTGCGCTTGCACGTGCAACCGCGCTATCGAAGACTCGTCCTGACTCTGCTTCGTATCCTGGATGAAGATGGAATCGTGCGCGTGCGAGGAAACACACTGACAGTGCTGAAAGGGCGAGAGGCTGTAGAGGCGCCTGATGGGTTACATCAGGCACTGGTTGCGCGCTATCCTGATTTCACGCCTATTCTCGATATGCTTGCCCATTGTATGCGCAACTATTCTGAAATTCTGGCAGGCCACAAGGACGCCTTGCAAGTATTGTTCCCTCATGGCAGTTCCACACTGCTTGAGCGTATATCCACCATCATGGCGGAGCATAGCGCTCAGGGGGCCTCTATCCTCATCGTGCGCGATCTGCTGAAGGCGCTCGCACAGCAAGTAGGCGGAAGACGGCTACGCATTCTGGAAGTGGGGGCCGGGAATGGCAGGCTAACGAGGGAGCTGCTTCCACTTCTGAAAGATGATGCGTTCGACTACACCTTTACGGATATTAGCAAGGCCTTTGTGCTGAAGTGGCAGGAGGAGACCTCGCGCTTGGGAGTCAGCATGCAGTACGGCCTCCTGGACATTGCACGTGATCCTCAACAGCAAGGGTATGCGCAGGGGAGCTTCGATATTATTCTCGCCCTCAATGTCATCCATGCCACTCCCGAGATTGCGACCAGTCTGCGTCACCTCAAATCCCTGCTGCGTCCTCATGGTCTGCTCCTCTCCATTGAAACGGTGAAAGAGCAGCGCTGGGTTGACGTTATCTGGGGACTGACCAAGGAGTGGTGGCACTTTGTCGATGAGGAGGTAAGGACCAATTCACCGCTGCTGGGGACCGAGGCCTGGAAGTCGCTGTACAAGCAGGTAGGTTTTCAAACGGTGCTCACCTATCCTGGCGATGGAGCAGACCAGCGGGAGAGCGATTGCCAGCTCTTTATCGCGCAACAGGTGGCTCAAGCTGGGACTGAGCTTTCGAGGGCCGAGGAAGCCTCGCGAAGTGTACTGACAGTTCAGGAAAAGGTGCGGCGTATCCGGCGGCTGGAAGCGCTCGGCGCGGAGGTTTTGCCGCTGAGCGCAGATGTGACGCATCTCGAGGAGGTTCGGACGGTGCTCGCCGAAACACGACGACGTTTTGGAACGATCCAGGGGGTCATTCATGCTGCAGTTGGTGTTATCGGTGGTACTATTCGATTAAAGAAGCAAGAGGTAGTAGAACAAGAGTTTAAAGCCAAGCTTACCGGGACGCTGGTTCTTGACCGGGCTTTGCGCGATGAACAGATAGATTTTCTGCTGCTATTCTCTTCGCTACGTTCGGTGGTGGGGGGCCCTGGCCTGGTAACGTACTGCGCAGCCAGTGCCTTCCTGGATCGGTTCGCACAGATAGCCAGCCTTCGTCGTCCGTACCCAGTTGTGGCCATTGATTGGGATCGTTGGCAATCACTGGGCACGGCTGTCTCAGCAGAGACCAGCGCCAGAGAGCGTTGGCCCGCGACTTCGTTGGAGGGGATGACTGCTGCGGAGGGTCTTGAGGCGCTCGGACGCATCCTGGCCTGGAGCAGGTCGGCGCGAGTCGTGGTCTCCGTGCGAGATCTGGTGGCAGCGCTGGCCTATAGCCAGTCGTTACGCCAGACTCACCTCGGCCTGGAGCAGTCATCGCTCTCACGCTACCCCAGGCCTGCGCTCAGCAGCCAGTATGTCGCTCCCTCAACTTCAACGGAGCGGCGTGTCGCAGCTATCTGGGAGGAGGTACTGGCAATTAGCAAGGTCGGGATTCACGACGATTTTTCTGAGCTGGGTGGCGATTCTCTCCTGGCTACCCAGGTGGTCACGCGCCTGCGCCAGGAGTTCCAGATAGAGCTCCCTTTACAGTACCTGTTCGAGGCACCTACAATTGCTAGCCTGGCGGCTTTCATCGATGAGGGTGGCCAGGCCGGACAGCCAGAGCAGACAGCTATCATGGAGCAGCTTTTGCAGGAAATTGAACAGGGCACATCCAGGAACGTCGCAGGTGACCTGAGTGACGAAGCAAACTCAGGCGGGGAGGATAGATGACATGAACGGTCGAGATGAGTCTCTCTCCCATGATCGGCGTAGGTTATCACAACTACGTTTGAAGCAGGCGGAAATTGGGCGAATGGAGGAGGCCGCCAGCAGGGAAGCCACGCAGTGGGAGGATTCCTCCTCGCAAGCGGAGGTGAGCGTCACGCGTGGACGGTCTGCTATGCGATTCAGTCTGATCTTTTTCTCCGCTGATGGCTCCAGCCTGGAGAGGGACAAATATCGCCCGGTCCTCGAGTGCGCCAGATTTGCTGACGAGCATGACTTTGACGCTGTCTGGATTCCTGAGCGGCACTTCTATCAGTTTGGTGGCCTCTATCCAAGCCCATCTGTGCTGGCTGCCTCCCTGGCAACCATTACCTCGCGTGTCCATATCCGCGCTGGAAGTGTTGTGCTACCTCTGGAGCATCCTGTGCGGGTGGCCGAAGAGTGGTCAGTGATCGATAACCTGTCGAATGGCCGGGTGGGTGTCTCGTTCGCCAGTGGATGGTCGCCAGGTGATTTTGTATTTGCCCCGGAAGCGTATGCCAGACGCAAAGAGATTCTCTTTGAGAACATCGAGGTAGTGCGCAAGCTGTGGCGCGGCGAAGGAGTCAGTTTTCGAGCTGGAGGCCGGCAGGCTGTAGAGGTTCGTATTCTTCCGCGCCCACTCCAGCCGGAGCTTCCTGTCTGGGTAAGCAGTGTGGGAAGTTCCGAAACCTGCCAGCGTGCGGGCGCGATCGGCGCAAATTTGCTGACCGCGTTGCTCCGTCAGAGTGTTGACGAGGCGGCACGCAGTATCGCGCTCTATCGCGCCGCTCTGCAGCAGCATGGTTATGATCCAGCTTCGCGCCGGGTGACGCTGATGTTGCACACCTTTGTTGGCGAAAGCATGGAGTCTGTCCGTGAGACGGTGCGGGCACCCTTAATGACGTATCTCCATACCTACCTTGGTCTCTACGAGAATCTGATCACGCAGTTGCAGCTCAATATTGATATAAATCGATTGAAGGAGGCGGATAAAAAAACTCTGGCGGCCTATGCTTTCGAGCGCTACTTTACGACGAGTGGCCTCTTTGGCACTCCTGAGTCTTGCCAGGTCATGGTGAAACGCCTGCAGGCCATAGGAGTGGACGAAATCGCTTGCTTGCTCGACTTCGGGGTGAACGCTCAGGAGGTCAGCTCCAGCTTGCTCTATCTCTCGCGTTTGAAGGACCTCATCAGTAATCAGAAGGAGACCGAGCACGCATGAAAGATCTCTCTCAGCGTATCGCAGCCCTCACTCCCGAACAGCGAGCGCTCTTTCAAGAGCGACTCAAGCAGCATGGACTGGCTGGAAAGGTTACAGACATCGTGCCGAAGAGGCTGTCTCGAACACATGCCGCGACCTCCTTCGCCCAGCGGCGTTTGTGGTTTCTGGATCGCTTAGTCCCGGCAAATCCAGCATATAACGTGCGCTCAGTCTTACAGCTAGATGGTAAACTGGACATTCCTCTGCTGGAACGGTGCTTAAATATCATTGTAAGTCGGCATGAAGTACTTCGTACGGTATTTCGAACGATAGATGGACACCCTGTTCAGGTGCTTACCCCACCTGCTCCGCTTGCTCTACCGATCATCGATATCACCCCCGGACAGCGTTCGTTTCCAGCTGAACTGGCTATCAAGCTGGCGGCTGAAGAGGGAGCGCAGCCATTTGATCTTGTCCAGGGACCGCTGCTGCGAGTAGTCCTGGTGCGCTGCCACGCAGAGCGACATGTACTGATCGTGACCATGCATCATATCATCGCGGATGGCTGGTCAGTCCAGGTGTTCTTCAGAGAACTAACCCGTCTGTATCAGGCACATGGACAGGAAGAAGGGGTCTTGCCGCCCCTCCCCATTCAGTACGCAGATTTTGCGGAATGGCAGGAGACCTGGTTGCAGACAGGGGTGCTTCAGGAACAGCTTACCTATTGGAGACAGCAGCTTGCGGATGTTCCTGAGACCCTCGCGCTACCATTGGACAGGCCCTATCCTCGACTACAGACCTTTCGTGGCGGGCACGTTCCTTTTACACTGTCGGCTTCGATGACTCAGGCACTTCGATCCGTGGGAAGAGCCTGTAATGCAACCCTGTTCATGATGCTGCTGGCGGTCTACTCGTTCCTGCTGCATTGTTATACTGAGCAAACAGACATTGTGGTGGGTTCGCCCGTTGCCAACCGGGGCCGGCCTGAGCTGGAGGGACTGATCGGACTCTTTGTGAACACGCTGCCGTTGCGCATCACCTTTACCGGTCAACCATCTTTTGTAGAGTTCCTGAAGAGCGTGCGCCAAACTTGCTTGGCGGCCTACGCCCACCAGGATGTGCCATTTGAAAAGCTGATCGAAGATCTGCATATCAAGCGCGATTTACGACATCAACCCCTCTTTCAGGTCGTATTTGTGTTGCAGAGTGGACCGCGATGGCTCATGGAGCTGTCAGATCTGGTCATGAGCAGACTCGAGGTGGAGATCGAGGCTGCAAAGTTTGATCTCGTTCTGGACGTCACTGAGCTCCAGCACTCGCTGTCCGGGGTGTGGGAGTACAACGCGGATATCTTCACGAGGGAGACTATGGAGGATCTGTCAGAGAATTTTGTGGCGCTGCTCTGGCAGGTAGTGGAGAGTCCTGAGAGACGGCTGGATGAATTGAAAACGTTCCTGCTCGATCGGCTGGCCCGACAGCGCTCGCGGCGTTTAGCAGAGCGACGCGAGCAGAATCGCGCCAGTTTACAGCGCTTGAGGAGCAGACCGTAGGAGAGGTATTAAGGAGGAGCCTTATGGCTACAGAGAAACCTGCTCGTCCGACTATGAAGAGTATGTCCTCGGCTCGTCGTCAGGCCATCAAGTTGTCTTCAAAAGACCTGATTAAAACTGAGCAACTTATAGAGGGCAAAGCTCTACCTTTGATTGTCGAACCCACTGTCCGTGGGGTTGAGCTCGTGGAATGGGCTGCGAGCAGCCGTGACTTTATACAGGCGACTCTCCTCAAGCATGGGGGCATCATCTTTCGCAACTTTGCACTGACTGTGGAGGATTTTGAGCGCTTTATGCTCGCTGTGTCGGGTGCGTTACTGGAAGATAGCGCACGTGCAAATCTACGCGGGCCACGCGAGAACGTGTACATTTCGACCCAATATCCTTCTGACCATCCTATTTTCTTTCATAACGAGACGTGGTGGCAATACACCTGGCCAATGAAGATTTTCTTCTTTTGTCAGGCTGCTCCTCAGCGCGGAGGTGCCACAACAATCGCTGATTGCCGTGAGGTCTATCGTAGGCTCGATCAGCGCCTGCTCGCGCCTTTCCTGGAGAAAGGTGTGTTGCACGTCAGGAACTTTGGTCCTCAGATGGGTCTGTTACCCTGGCAGGAGGTCTTTGGCACTACAGATAGGGCAGCCGTCGAGGCCTTTTGCCATGCGCATGAAATCGAGTTTGAGTGGAAGGATGGTGATCGCCTGACGACGCGCCATCGCCGACCTGCGATCGTCAGGCATCCGCTGACTGGTGATGTGCTCTGGTTTAACCATGCGGCGCACTATCATATAACGACGAATACGCTGCCAGCGATGCAAGAATTGGTGAAGCAGCTTGGAGAAGAGAATATTCCTGTGAATACCTACTATGGAGATGGTACGCGCATTGAGTATGGAGTCATGGAGGCTATTCGCGCGGCGTATCAGCAGGAGACAGTCGAGTATCCCTGGCAGGAGGGGAATATGATGGTGCTTGACAATATGCTCACGGCGCATGGGCGCTCTCCCTATGTGGGCAATAGAAAAGTTCTTGTAGGCATGACAGAATTGTCAGGCTGGTCTGATGTAGAGCGTCTTTAGTATATCTAACAGACATATGGAGCAGCATGAGGGAGGATAAGCCTTGGAAACATCGACACTGGAAGGATACAGCCTATCGCAACAGCAGGAGCGTGTCTGGCTGTGCCAACAAGCCTCTGGCCTGATCAACAAGGTGCAGGGATGTATTCAGATTGATGGTGAGTGTGATAACCAACGCTTGCAGGCCGCTCTTGCTACTTTGATCCACCGGCATGAGAGCCTCCGCACGGTCTTTCGCACACTGCCGGGGATGGCACTTCCGCTGCAGGTCATTGTTGAGGACATGGTTCCTCAGATTGAACACGTTGCTGGCGATGAGCTGTCTGTCGAGGCGCAAGCGAGCTTCTTTGATCTGTTTTGGCATCAAGAGTCGCTAAAATCAGAAAATATTGATAAAGCTCCAATTTTGCATGTATGGATCGTTAATTGCTCTTTTAATCATAATATACTCTTTTTAAGTTTGCCTGCTCTCTGTGCAGATAGCAGCTCGCTCGTCATATTGACGCAGCAACTTGCAGAGGCCTATGCCGGTTCTCATGGAACTGAGGTGCCTCTGCAATATGTTGATTTTGTGAGCTGGCAGCAAGAATTGTTCTCAGCTGATGCCGCGGAGGCTGGCGATATCTACTGGCGCAAGCAAGATCTGGGGGCGCTCCTGAACCTGAAACTGCCGTTTGAAAAGCAGTTGTCCTCATCGGAAGCCGCACCCCTGGTATTCCTGACGCGGCAGCTAGATGCTGCCACTGTGCGGCACGCTGAAGAACTGGCGCGCCAGTACCGGGTGTCCCTTGAAGTCTTTCTGCAGACGTGCTGGCATGTCCTGCTCTGGAGACAGACCGGACAATCCAGCCCGGTGGTCGGCACCGCTTACGACGGGCGCAATTATGAAGAGCTGGCGCAGTCGTGCGGCCTGTTCACCAATTTTTTGCCTTTAAATTGCTATTGTGATCCAAAAATTGCTTTCTATAAGTTGATGGAGCAGATCCATGAAACCAGAGAGGAGCATGGCAACTGGCAGGAATATTTCAGTGTCACTCGCCTGCTGGGAGGCGCACGTGATCTGGCTGCGCAGTTTTTCTATCCCGTGACCTTTGACTTTGCGGATTGTTCCACCCGCTATCGAGCGAACGACGTGAGCTTCTCACTGACACAGCGCAGGGCCGCTATTGAGCCTGCCAGGCTTGCCCTCTCCTGTACGCGCGGGGTTGATGGCCTGCAACTGGAGTTGACCTACAGTCCGAGTGTCTATGAGCATAAGGACATGGACTATCTCATGGCGCAATTCCTGGCCTGTATGCAGGATGCTATAGAGCACCCCTCTTGTCCCATTGATGAGCTACGCATACTGAATGATGCACAGGTGCAGCAGCTTGTCTGGGAGTTTAATCGTACTGATCAGGAATACGCAGCGGACAAGTGTCTTCATCAACTCTTTGAGGAGCAGGTTGAGCGTACCCCGGATCGCGTAGCCCTCGTTTTCGGAGATCAGCAGCTCACCTATGGCGAGCTTGAGCGGCGAAGCAATCAGCTTGCTAACTACCTCCGAAAGTCGATAGATTGCTCTGGCAGATTGATCGGCGTTTGCCTTGAGCGCTCACTGGAGATGGTGATCGGTCTGTTTGGTATTCTCAAGGCTGGCGGAGCCTATGTGCCATTCAACCCATCCTATCCCCAGGACCGGCTCGCGTTTCTGACCAGAGATATCCAGGCTCCACTAGTACTTACTCAGTGCCAGTTGCGTGCAAAGCTCCCGCCAGAAGTAGCCGCGGTTTGCCTCGACAGTGATTGGCTCCAGATCACTATGGAAGCTGCCACACCTCCATCCTGGCCTGTGCAGTCCGAGGATATGGCCTATATCATCTATACGTCAGGTTCTACTGGAGAGCCGAAGGGGGTGATGATTCCCCATCGTGGGGCAGTCAACACGATCATGGACATGAATCGCCGTTTCCAGGTTACCCAGGAGGACCGGGTGCTGGCGCTGTCGGAGTTGAATTTTGATCTCTCTGTCTATGACGTCTTTGGCATCCTGGCTGCAGGTGGCAGATGTGTACTACTGGAGGGGGCGGCCGCTCGCGAACCGGCGCGCTGGCGCGATCTCGTTGCTCAAGAAGCAATTACGATCTGGAACTCTGTACCTGCTCTCTTCAGCATGTTTGTCGATTATCTCCGTGGGCAAGCGGTGGCTGCACCGCATGTGCTGCGTCTGGCTATACTCAGCGGCGACTGGATTCCTGTCACGCTGCCCGAACGTGCTTGGAACAAGTTCCCTTCGCTGCAGCTGATCAGCCAGGGAGGGGCTACCGAGGCATCTATCTGGTCTATCTATTATCCGATTGGGGAGGTACGGCCGGAGTGGAAGAGCATTCCCTATGGCAAACCTCTGGCAAACCAGCAGTTTTACATCCTGGACGAACATCTGGCTCCCTGTCCAGTCTGGGTACCTGGCGAACTAGCTATCGGCGGAGATGGTCTCGCACTGGGTTACTGGAATCGCCCAGGGCTGACAGCTTCCCAGTTTGTGCCCCACCCGTTCGGCCGACAACCTGGCGAGCGCATATACAGGACGGGGGATATGGGTTTTTACACCCCAGATGGCACGATCCATTTCCTGGGCCGAGTTGATGGCCAGGTAAAAATTCGGGGATTTCGGGTGGAACTCGGTGAGATCGAGTCCCTGTTGATGCAGCATCCACAGGTTCATGAGGCGGTTGCCACCGTTGTTGGTGGTGATGCAGGCAAGCGTGTGGTGGCATATGTGGTACCCAGGGATGGTGAGAACGCTGTAGCAGCCAGGGAATTACAGGAGTTCTTACAGATGCGTCTGCCCGCCTATATGGTTCCAGCGGCGTTGGTGATTCTTGAGGCATTTCCACTGACTGCCAATGGGAAAGTGGATCGGTCCGCGCTGCCTGTCCCCGCTGCCACTGGTCAGGAGTATGTCGCGCCTCGTACCTCAATTGAGAAAGAACTGGCTCTCATCTGGGCACAGCTTCTCGGCGTCGAGCGTATTGGCATCTACGACAACTTCTTTGAGATTGGCGGCCACTCTTTACTCCTGGCACAACTTGCCACCGCGCTCCAGGAGGCTTTTCTGGTAGAGTTTTCTCTGCAGGAACTTTTCGAGTCACCTACTATTGTGCAACAGACGGAACTCATTGCGACCCGGCTGCTTGAGGAGATAGAGGCTGCAGAGCGGGAACAGGCGATAGATGAAGTCCTGAAGTCAGGGAATCAAGACCAGTAAGGGCGAGGCCAGAGGAGGAGTGATGAAGAAAGGATCTTCCATACGAGACAGCGCGCTAGGAGTTCTGGAGGTCCTGGTTGCCTGCCTAGGCAGGCATAGTCCCATCCGGCGTTCGTGGCCCAGGGTGAAAGGCGTTCTCACTGTGCCAGGGCTGATAGCGTCGGTTCAGGTCATACGTGATAGCTATGGGGTACCGCATATTTATGCCCAGAATCTGCGGGATCTCTTTTTCGCCCAGGGGTATGTTCACGCCCAAGACCGCCTCTGGCAGATGGACTTCCAGCGACGCATAGGCCACGGACGTCTGAGTGAGATTTTTGGCAAGGGAACTCTGGAGATTGATCGCATCCAGCGTATTCTGGGGATAGGGCGGAGTGCGCAGCAAGATCTGGGAGCTGTCAACGAGGAGACTGCGCGAGCCTTAGAGAGTTATGCGCGGGGTGTCAATGCTTTCATTCATACACATCAAAACCGACTGCCTTTTGAATACGTTCTCCTGCGTGCTCGGCCAGATCCCTGGTGTCCTCTGGACACGCTGGTCTGGGGTAAGATGCTTCAATGGGATCTTAGTAACGACTGGTTTAAGATCCTTTTCCGTCAACAGTTAATCGATTGTGTGGGGGCCGAGCGTGCCGCCGATCTCATCCCTGATTATTCGGGCGGCTATCTGTTCGGAGGCACTCCCCTGTCAAACAACTTGGCTTGCGCCCACGTAGATCCGAATCCGGACAGTGCCTTGGGGACGGTTGTGGAGAGCAGTATGGCCGAGGGCCTGGGTACCAATGCCTGGGTTGTCGGTGCGTCGCGCAGTGCGAGTGGCAAACCGCTCCTCGCCAATGATACGCACCTGAGTTTTGGTATGCCGGGAACGTGGTACGAAATAGGTCTGCATTGCCCAGGCTACCAGTGTGTGGGGATGAGCTTGCCGGGAACAATAGGAGTCATCATCGGCCATAATGAGCGTATCGCCTGGGGGATGGCAACTTCGCGTGCTCGTGTGCAGGATATCTACCTCGAACAAGTGCATCCCGGCAATCCGTATGAGTACCGGGTTGGTGACCATTACGAGCCCTTTCAGGTCATTCAGGAGGATATTCGTATCAGGGGACAGCCCGAGCCTGTCAAAGTGGAGGTCCTGATCAGCCGACATGGCCCCATCATTAATGATCTGGACGAACGTTCACGGCAATTCTCGCAGCCTATGGCCCTGAAGTGGATGCCTGCCTCCCGCCCAAGTACCTTGATCAACGCTGTGCTCGATCTCAATCGTGCCCAGAACTGGGACGATTTCACACGAGCGTTGCGTGCCTGGGATTCACCCATGCAGACAGTGCTCTACGCCGATGTTGATGACAACATTGGCAGTTACTGCGTTGGCGCAGTGCCTCTTCGTGCCTGTGGACCAACGGCTACCCCGATTCCTGGTTGGGATAATGAGCATGAATGGATCGGCACCATCCCGTTTGAGAAACTGCCACATCAGTTCAATCCTGCCTCTGATATCATCATTTCAGCCAATAGCAGGCCGGTAGATGAGAAGTATCCCTACTATCTGGCACCGGAATGGTGTACATTTACGCGGGAACGGCGTATTGCTGCGCTCCTGAATGCCCGAGAACGGCTCACCTGCGATGACCTCGCGGAGATCCAGGGGGATGTTTTCTCTTCAGTGGCACAGCGATTCGTGCCTCTCCTCCTGGCTGTACAGACTGAGCAAAAAGAGGTCCGCGAGGCCCAGGAGTTTTTAGCGCGCTGGGATTTTCAGATGCGCGCTACCTCAGTCGCTGCTGGTATCTATGAGGTCGCTTTGCGCTCCCTGGTACAGATCCTGGTTGAACCTCTCCTGGGTGACATGCTGACGGCTATGTATCTCAAGCGTGAGCAGCAATATACTGGCTTTATTGAAAGCTTGCTGGATAATCCTGAGAGCAGCTGGTGGCGGGTGCCTGGGCATCCTGAGTTACAAACGCGCGCCCAGGTCATGCGAGCCGCCTTGGAGCGAGCTGTCGATTGGTGGTCTGAGCAGCATGGCAAGGATGTCTCTGGCTGGCGGTGGGGAAAGGTCCACACGGTGACGTTTCACCATCCGGTCTATAGTCGGATTCCCCTGCTCAGGCGCTCTGGCAACGCTGACCTGGGTCCTGTTGATGGAGACGCGCAAACCGTCCTGGCCACAGGCTTTTTCGACTCACTGGTTGCTTCCAGCGGCCCGGTTCATCGTCATGTGACCGATCTTGCCCATTGGGAGAACAGCCGCTCCGTTCTCATCGGCGGACAAAGTGGGCATCTGTTCCATCCTCACTACAAGGATCAGGTTGAACTGTGGAAGGCCGTGCGCTACCATGCTCAGCACTGGGAGCGTCAGGCGATCGAGGCCGATAGCCATGGTGCAATACTCGAATTACGCCCGGCTCCTGGCTGGGGGACAGAGGGCACTGTCTTGCAGCCTCTTCTGCCTGACAGATGAGCAGTGCTGCTGCGGGCTGGGCCGTCACAGAGAAATACTCGCGTGCTGTGCGCCGCGAACCTATAGTCATAAGGAGTAGCGATGCGTTTTACTCTGCAGCAGTATTGGAAGCTCTTTGCCCGTTATATGCTTGCGCAGAAGTCAATGCTGGCACTCCTGGGAGGAGTGTTGGTGCTCGACATTGGCTTACGACTGGTTGGACCGCAGGTCATTGCCTTTTTTATCGACCAGGCAACGACGGGTGCTACCCTGCATACATTATTACTGATAGCGCTGCTGTTCCTGGTTGTCGGAGGTGTCGAGCTGATCCTCAACGTGCTCAGCGTCTACATCGGCGCCGGCATCGGCTGGATGGCGACCAACGCCTTGCGGGTCGACCTGGTCTCTCATTGCCTCAAGCTGGATATGCCGTTTCACCATATGCATACACCTGGTGAGATGATCGAGCGTATTGATGACGATGTAAAGGAGCTGAATAACTTCTTTTCATTGTTTGCGGTACAGCTTGCAGGGAATATCCTGGTCATCCTGGGTGTATTGCTTGTCCTCTGCTGTGAGGACTGGCCTCTCGGAATCATCTTTCTGGGCTTTACGGTGATCGCAGTGACCGTCTTCTATCGTGTGCGCAATGTTGCCTCTCCCTATTGGCAGCGGGCTCGCCAGAGTAATGCTGACCTGTATGGTTTTCTAGAAGATCGTCTGGGAGGAATTATCGACCTGCGCACTAATGGAGCCGGGGCCTATGTGATGCGGCGTTTCAGCGAGGTCGCTCGCGTGTTCTTCCAGGCCACTCGCCGCGCTATCGCCATGGGTGTCGTCGTCGGAAACGGTTCTGAACTCATTCTGACGCTGGGTTCGATAGCCGCGCTGAGCATGGGGATTGTGCTCTATCGCGTCGGGATGATTCCTATCGGCACTGTCTACTTGATCACCGCCTATGCAGCGCTCATCACCCGCCCTCTGCAGGAGATCATCGGCCAGATCGATGATCTACAGCAGGCCACGGCGAGTATTCAGCGCGTGCAGGAGTTGCTGGATGAGCGGCCTGTACTCGTGGATGGGCGCGGAGTCTCTCCCGGAGCCAGACCCGTGGCAGTCGAATTCAGGCATGTCTTCTTCAGTTATGCGCCTGTTCCAGGCCGCATGAATGGAGCGAAGAATGTGGCCCTGGCGGGCGAGCCTGAAGAGAGAGAAGAGACCACGGATGAGGAGCGCAGCGAGGCGATGCTCCAGGATATTTCGTTCCAGCTCGCGCCCGGCGAGATATTGGGATTGATTGGCCATACCGGGAGCGGTAAGACGACGATCACTCGTCTCCTGCTGCGCTTGTATGATCCGACGGCCGGGCAGATCTTCCTCAATGGAATCGATGTGCGTGAGATGTGCCTGGATGAACTACGTGAGTGTATTGGCATCGTCACGCAGGACGTTCACCTGTTTCACGCCTCTGTGCGCGATAACCTGACACTCTTTGACAGCGGGATTCCTGATGAGAAGATCGTCAGTGTTCTGGAAGAGCTGGGGTTGGGCGAGTGGTATGCCAGGCTGCCCCGTGGACTCGATACACTGCTTCCTCCCAACGGCGGGGGACTGTCCGCTGGTGAAGCGCAGCTGCTCGCGGTGGTGCGCGTCTTCTTGAGAGATCCGGGTCTGATCATTCTCGATGAGGCTTCATCACGGTTAGACCCTATCTCAGAGCGCCTGCTTGATCAGGCTTTTACCCGTCTCCTGACAGGTCGCACGGCGATCATCATTGCCCATCGCCTGCGCACCATCCAGCGAGCAGACACCGTGCTGCTTTTGCACCAGGGCTGCGTGCAAGAATGGGGGCCGCGAGAGCGGCTAGCTGCTGATCCGCAGTCCGCTTTCTCTCGGCTACTGCAATTGGCGGGGGAGGACGTGCTCCTCCAGGTGACTTCGGAGTAGGGCACTCATGCGCCTGGTCTTCAGGCATTGAAGAGAAGAGAAGAGAGTATCTTCTTGCTCATAAGAGCGTGGAGGATTCAATGGTCGTTCGTATGGTAAGTCGGCTGTTTCGCTATCGTCCCTGGCTGGCCTGCGCGGCAGTCGTGACCTGGGTCCTGGCTTTTTGTTTACCGATCTTCAGCGGCCTGGTCACACAAACTATTTTTGACGGACTGACGGGGCATGCCAGGGGGGTGCCTGGGGTCTGGGTGCTGATTGTTATTCTGGTCGTCGTGGCCGTGCTTGATCCGCTGCTGATGTTGCTCTGGTTCTGGACGCATACCACCTTTGAGACGACGATAGAGACGCTGGCGCGGGCAAACCTTTTTTCCTGGCTAATCCATGAGGCGGGAGCGCGTGAGGATATGGCGCAGCTTCCTTCTCCGGGTGAGCTGGTCAGCCATATTCGTGATGATATCCCAGGCTTCACCGACCTGGTCAACGAACTCTACCGTATGAGTGGAGAAGGCGTCTTTGTCCTGGTGGCCTGTGTTATCATGGCGCGTATAGACCTGTTTGCGACGCTGTTAATTTTTCTGCCGCTGGCGGCGATCGTCTTTCTTATCCATCGCTTGCGCGACTCTCTGGCCAGGTACTGGAGTGTGGTGCGTGAGCGTACAACCGAGGTGACCGGTTTTATTGGTGAACTCTTTGGTGGTATTCAGGTCATCAAAAGTGCAGCAGCAGAGAAACGGGTACTGATGCGTTTCCAGGATTTGAGTGATCAGCGCCGCCAGGCCGAGCTAAAAAATACGCTCGCGCAGGCCCTGTTCGAGGCTTCGAGTGGCGGTATCGTCATAGTCAGTCGTGGTCTGGTGCTCCTGGTAGCCGCCTACTCGATGCAGCGTGGTCACTTCACGGTGGGAGATTTTGTGCTTTTTACGATCTACCTGGACTGGATGCTGATGTTGCCGCGGCGTCTGGGACGTTTTTTCGCGCAGGCCAGACAGAGCGAGACTGCTTTACAGCGGCTGAAGGTGGTCATGCCTGAGGCGTCTCTGGAGCGGCTTGTAGAGAATCGCCCTCTGTACCTCAGCGGGGCTTTGCCGACTGTTCACTATCCAGCCAGAACAGCCTCCGACTCTCTGGACGTGCTCGAGGTGCAGCATCTGAGCTATACCTATCCCTCTACTCAGGCGGGTATTCACGACGTCAGTTTCCGCCTCACGCGGGGAACCTTGACCGTGATCACGGGTCGTGTGGGTTCAGGCAAAACAACGCTGCTGGAGGTGCTGCTGGGCGTGCATCCTCGTACGGGTGGCAGCATTCTCTGGAATGGCAGGGAGGTGCAGGACCCGGCGAGCTTCTTCCTCCCTCCGCGGTGTGCCTATACGCCACAGGTTCCCCGCCTGTTCAATGAGACGCTGCGTGAGAATATCCTGCTGGGGTTGCCAGATGATCAAGGCGCACTCCAGGAAGCGCTGCATCTGGCCGTGCTTGACAAGGATTGTGCCATGTTTGCAGAGGGCATCGATACGCTGATCGGGTCGCGCGGTGTGCGCCTCTCTGGGGGCCAGGTCCAGCGAACCGCCGCTGCGCGCATGTTCATACGCCAGCCCGCATTGTGCGTCTTCGATGATCTCTCCAGCGCGCTGGATGTCGATACAGAGCAGGAGCTCTGGTTGCGCCTGGATACGATGCGTGCCCGGGAGCAGGAGGGATCAGGGAAGGGCGTGTTCACCTATCTCGCTGTCTCTCACCGCCGCGCCGCTTTGCAGCGAGCTGATCAGATCATCGTCATGGCCAACGGCAGGATCGAGGCGATCGGCACCTTACCGGAATTACTTGAAAGCAGCCAGGAGATGCAGTGGCTCTGGGCCAGGGAGTCACAGGTGGAGTCGCAGGCCAAGGCGTCTCCATCCTAGCAGGGGCGCCCGTCAGCGCAGGCGTCATAGAGACTGGAGCAGCTAGCGATGTCCTTCCTGGCTGTGGAGGTAGGTGAATAGCGTATGGCAGAGAGCTATATCACAGGGACAGAAGTTGCCATTATCGGCATGGCCGGACGTTTTCCCGGAGCAGAGACCATCGAGCAATTCTGGCAGAATCTTGCGGAAGGCGTCGAGTCGATCCAGACGTTCTCCGACGAAGAATTGCTGGCGGCAGGTATTGAGCTTGATGTACTGAGAGATCCTGCGTATGTCAAAGCTAGAGGATACCTCCCGCACATTGATCTGTTTGACGCTGCATTCTTTGGCTACTCGCCCAGAGAGGCCGCTCTTCTGGACCCGCAGCACCGTTTGCTGCTGGAGGGGGCCTGGGAAACACTGGAGAATGCGGGCTATGATCCTGAGCGCTATGCAGGCTCAATTGGCGTCTATGTGAGTGCCAGCCCGAATACCTATTTCCTGGAGAATGTGCTGGCCAGCCGCTCGCTGCGAGCAAGAGGCGATACCTTTCAGCTGCTACTGGCCAGCAGCCACGATTTTCTCGCCACCAGGATTTCCTACAAATTGAATCTCCGCGGACCGAGCATCAATGTGCAAACGGCCTGCTCTTCGTCTCTGGTTGCTGTGCATCTAGCCTGGCAGAGCCTGCTGAATCACGAGTGTGATATGGCCCTGGCAGGAGGTATCTCTCTCTCTGTGCCAGAGGTCAGCGGATATTTTTTCCAGCCAGGAGGAATCAATTCGCCTGATGGACATTGTCGAGCGTTCAGCGCGGAAGCTCAGGGAACGGTGCGTGGTAGCGGTATGGGACTGGTTCTTCTCAAGCGCCTGCCAGAAGCTCTGGAGGATGGCGATCATATTTACGCGGTGGTGAAGGCGTCGGCTATCAATAACGATGGATCGTTGAAAGTGGGCTTTACTGCGCCCAGCGTGCTAGGTCAGACGCAAGTAATTGCAGAGGCTATGGCCCTTGCTAACTGTGACCCTGAGACGATCACCTATATTGAGGCTCATGGAACAGGAACGGTACTAGGTGATTCTATTGAGTTACGTGCGCTCAAGGAGGCTTTTGCTACAAAGGAAAGACGTTACTGTGCTATTGGCTCGTTGAAGACAAATATTGGGCATCTCGATGCAGCAGCCGGCATTGCAGGCTTGATCAAGACAGTTCTCGCTCTTCAGCACCAGCAGATCCCGCCGAGCCTGCATTTCACCTCTCCGAATCCGGCCATCGATTTTGAGGACAGCCCTTTCTTTGTCAATACGGCCTTGCGTCCCTGGCTGGCCAGGGGGGAGAGACGCCGGGCCGGCGTCAGCTCCTTTGGCATTGGTGGTACAAACGCTCATGTGGTGTTAGAGGAAGCACCGCCAGTACCCGTCCCTGTGGGAGGGGCTGCCTGCTCCTGGCAATTGCTCGTCCTTTCTGCGCGCTCGCTGACGGCTCTGGATGCTGCAAGTCTCCGCCTGGCCACTTACCTGAGCACATCTCCCACGGCCACCCTGGCTGATATCGCTTATACACTCCAACTGGGCCGGAGACAGTTTCCTGTGCGTCGTGCCCTCGTCTGCCGGAGCAGCGCTGATGGAGCGGAGGTCCTACGACGGCTTGACACGACATGGTGTCACACGTCTGTAGCCTCTACGTCTGCCCCACAGGTTGTTTTTCTCTTGCCTGGTCAGGGGACGCAGTATGTTAACATGGGACGTGAGTTGTATGAGACGGAGGAGGTCTTTCGGGCCTGTATCGATACCTGTGCCTCTGTATTGAAAAAACACCTCGACCTGGATCTCAGAACTGTTTTGTATCCTCCCTCTGCTCAGGCTGAGACGATGAATCACATGTTGACGGAGACCTGGCTGACCCAGCCAGCCATATTTGTGGTGTCCTATGCCCTGGCGCAACTCTGGCTCTCCAGAGGGGTTCGACCATGGGCATTGCTGGGTCACAGTATTGGTGAGTATGTCGCGGCGTGCCTGGCTGAGGTCTTTACCCTGGAAGATGCCCTGGGTTTGGTGGCCGTACGAGGGAGATTGATCCAACGCCTACCGCGAGGAAGTATGCTCTCAGTGCCCCTGGCGGAGCATCAGCTGCTTCCCTACCTCAGTGCTGACCTCTCCCTGGCTGCCCTGAATGGTGCGGAGCAAAGTGTGATCGCTGGCCCTGAGCACGCAATCGAAGAACTGGCAGAGCTCCTCAGGCTTACTTCAGGGGTCGTCGGTCGGCGTTTACAGACAAGCCATGCTTTTCATTCATCGATGATGGAACCCGCTCGCAACGCTCTGGTGCAGTTCATCCGCACCATTCCACGTCGCTCGCCGGCGATCCCCTTCCTGGCGAATGTAACTGGTAATTGGATTACGGATGAGCAAGCTACCAGTCCGGATTACTGGGGAGAGCAGCTCTGCCGGCCTGTGCGTTTTGCTGATTGTCTTGAAAAAGTGTGCAGAGACGAATCATCCATCTTGCTCGAAGTTGGTCCTGGTCACGCTCTGACCACCATTGCGCGTTGGGAAAAGGCGCTGCCGGAGACTCGTACCCTGGCCTCCCTGCCGCGTCGCCGTGCATCACTCTCTGAGGCAGGCCATAGCCTGCTCGTGCTGGGGAAGCTCTGGACGCAGGGCATACCCATTCACTGGCCTGCGCTCCATCCGGGCACGCGGCAGCGAGTGGCCTTGCCCACGTACCCGTTCGAACGTCAACGCTACTGGCTCGATTCGCCAGCGTCTTTCTGGGGGTCTGCAAGCGCAGCTTCTGAAGATGAAGTATCCAGCTTTGCCGGTGGGCATATGGATACTCTGGCGGTTGATCAGCCAGAAACACTGACAGTACGGGGGCAGCTGCATCCACGTCCCAAGCTCAGTGTACCGTATATTGCCCCCGCGAGTGAGACAGAACGAGCTATTGCCTGCGTCTGGCAGGAGGTGCTGGGCATAGCTGAGATCGGCGTACGGGATCACTTTACCGACCTGGGGGGGGATTCTCTGCTCGCAACTCAGGTGCTTTCGCGTCTGCGCAGCCGTGTGCGAGGCGATATCTCCCTTGCAGAGCTGCTCTCCTGCCCAACTGTTGCTGAGCTTGCAGTCTTGCTGGATAGGACCGAGCTGGTGGAGGGTGATACCAGGCCAGCGAACAGCACGGAGGGGGGGCTGGAGGACATTCTGAAAGATCTCAATGAGCTGACTGAGACAGAGCTTGCCTCGCTCGTACAGCAATTGGAGACAGACGATTTCGCGGAATAGAGCCAGACGGTGAGAGGTGGTTCCTTGAACGTACCAGATTGGAAGAGAGAGCATCTAGCTGCTGGGCCAGAGGAGTGTATCCATCACCTCATTGCGGTTCGGGCTGAGCAGATGCCGGATGCCATCGCCGTTGAATGCGCTGGCCAGATGCTCACTTATCACGAGTTGGAGCGCCGTGCCAATCAGCTTGCTCACTATCTCTGTGGTCTAGGAGTGCGACCAGAGGTACCTGTGGGAGTCTTAATGGGACGTTCCTGCGATCTGCTGGTGAGCCTGCTAGGCATTCTCAAAGCTGGTGGAGTCTATGTTCCGCTTGATCCTGACTATCCCACCGGGCGGCTGATGATGCTCATTGAGGATGCACATCCGCATCTTCTTATCACCTGGAGGGAGCTGGCGCATCGTGTCCTGGGCAACAACGAAGCTCTGAACTATCTGTATTTCGAACAAGAGTGGCCATTGATTGAGGAAAAGCCAATCATTCCACCAGCAGTCCATGTTGATCCAGAGAACGCTGCCTATATTATGTATACTTCAGGCTCTAGCGGACGCCCTAAAGGAGCGCTGGTGCCACACCGTGGCATTGGCAATCTCATCCAAGTGATCTGTGACATCTTACCGGTTACCACCAACAGCAGGGTGCTCCAGTTCGCTTCGCTTGGCTTTGACGCCTCCATCTCAGAGTTCTTTATGGCGCTGGTGGCGGGAGCTACTCTGGTGTTAGTCCCCCGAACAGGACAAGAGCTGGCTCAAGAGCTTACCAGCATCACATGCATCCACGCAATTACGACCGTGACACTGCCTCCGTCTCTACTGGCCATGCTTACCTTTGCCGATATGCCTTATTTGCAGACGGTGGTTTCCGCGGGTGAAAGCTGTCCCTGGAGTATTGCCGAGCGTGTTCCGTCCCATGTGCGTTTTTTCAATGGCTATGGTTTGACCGAAACAACCGTTGGAAACGCCTACTATCTGGTCACTGCCCAACGCCCCGGCAGCCAGACCGTGCCCCTGGGGCAGGCGATCCCGCGCACGAGTATCTATGTACTGGATGAAGAGATGCAGCCCTTGCCAATTGGGTTCCCAGGGGAGATCTATATTGGGGGTATAGGGGTTGCGCGTGGGTATATAGGCAACCCTGCTTTAACCGCTGAGCGCTTCCTGCCTGATCCATGGAGCAGTGAGCCAGGCGCCCGTCTCTATAGAACAGGTGATACGGGACGCTCTTTGCAGGATGGCTCAATCGCCTTTCTTGGACGTGTTGACCGCCAGGTGAAGCTGCGGGGTGTGCGGATCGAGCTAGAAGAGGTGGAAGGCACCCTGATCCAGTATCCCGATGTGCAGGAGGTAGCGGTCATTGTCCAGGGAGATGCTGCAGATGAGCAACAGCTCATTGCCTATATCGTAGTGAAGGCCGCGGAAGCCCTTGATATGAGTGCGCTGCGCGCTTTTCTCGCTCAACGCTTACCTGTATCCATGATCCCGACTGCATTTATAATCATGGATCTTTTACCCCTCACTGTGAATGGCAAGGTAGATCGTACCAGGTTGCCGCAACCAACAGATCGCTTGAGTTCAACCAGGCACTTTGTGCCTCCGCGTACACCACTGGAGAAGCAACTGGCCAGGATATGGCAAGAGATCCTCCATGTTGAACGGGTGGGCCTGACTGATAACTTTTTTGAACTGGGCGGCCATTCGCTCTCTGTGGTGCGCGTGCTCGCCCATCTACGGACTCGCTGTCAGCTTGAATTCCCCGTCCGGACCTTCTTCGAGCACCCTACTATAGCAGGAGTGCTCGAACATCTGAGACCAGCTGTTCATCTGGAGCCGTCTCGGCCTGGTATGGCAGAGTTCGAGCCTCGTTCCTCTGATGAATATCTCCCGTTGAGCTCCTCGCAGGAACGCATCTGGTTGCTCTGCCAGCTCGAGCCTGGAAACCCATTTTATAACACCACGGAAGCCTTAAAGATCAGTGGACCATTGCGCATTGGAGTGCTTGAACACGCATTGAACGAAGTGGTGTATCGTCATGAGATCTTGCGCACCCGTTTTGCCCTGCGTGATGGTCAACCAGTGCAATCTCCTGTTTCCCACCTTGAACTGGCTCTGCAGATCACTGACCTGCGAGATCTCTCTGCATCTGAGCGAGGCGAGCAGATGAGGAGATTGACACGATTGGAGGCAGAGCGCGCCTTGGACTTACAAGCTGGCCCACTGCTGCGAGCCACCCTACTCTGGTTGGAGCAGGAAGAAGCTGTGTTCCTGCTGACAATCCATCACCTTATCGCGGATGCCTGGTCTGGCACTATCTTACTCCAGGAGTTACTGGCCCTCTATAGGGCAAGGCTGACGAATAAGCCAGCATCGCTGCCTGAACTTCCCATGCAGTACAGTGACTTTGTACGCTGGGAGCAACGCTGGTTACAGACCGTCTCGTTTGAGCACCACCGCGCTTTCTGGCAGCGTCAACTGGCCACCCCCCTGCCCGTTATCGATCTGCCGCTGGATCGCAGGCGTTCGGCGGTGCAGAGTGTTCAAGGAGCCTCCTGTAGCTTCGTGCTTCCACAAGGAGAGATCGAGCGCCTCCAGGAACTTGCGCGGCAAGAGGAGGCCACACTCTTCATGGTTTTGCTGACTGCCTTTAAAGTGCTCCTGTTCCGTTCTACTGGTCAGAACGACCTGCTGGTAGGCACACCTGTTGCCAATCGCCGCTGGGCGGAACTCGATACGCTCATCGGCTGTTTTACCAATACGCTGGCTATCCGCACTCTATTGCCAGAAACATGTACGTTCCGTGAGGCGCTGAGAATCGTACGTCAGAGCTGCCTGGAGGCGTTCGATCATCAAGATATGCCATTCGAGCATATAATATCTGGTCTTCACATCAGAGGCTATACTGGACATCATTCGTTATTTCAGGTCTTCTTTGTGATGCAAAACTTCGATGGACCCGAATTGAGCGTGCCAGACCTGACTCTTGAGCGCTTTCAGCCGAAGGTTGACGCAGCGCCATTTGATCTGATTCTGTCCTTTGAGCCGGATTCTCGCGGATTGGTAGGTTGCATCCAATACCGGACTGATCTTTTTGATGATGTTACTATCCATTGCTTGATGAATCACTTGATGAATGTAATAGGAGAAGCAATCATAGATCCTGACTGCTCGATTGCTATGCTTTCTCTGATGAGCGAGGCTGAGCGTGCGCAACTCCTGGAACTCCAGAGCCAGGGTACGAGCGGTAAGTCTGACAGGGACGAGTTCTGCGTTCACGAGCTCTTTGCCAGGCAAGCCAGTCTTGCACCCGATGCCATTGCTGTTGAGTGTCAAGGACAGTGCTTGAGCTATGGTGAACTGGATCGTCTCTCCAGCAACGTCGCGGCCTGGCTCCGACGAGTCGGTGTAGGCAGTGAGGTCAGGGTAGGCTTGCTCATGGAGCGTTCTCTCGAATTGATCATCAGTATCATTGCCATCCTCAGGGCTGGCGGCTCCTATGTTCCCCTGGATGTAGACAATCCATCCGATCGTCTGACATTGATACTCCAGGACGCGAAAGTCCATGTGCTCCTGACTCACAGACGACTGAGGACACAACTGGTCTTGCCAGCAGTGCAGGAGGTGTATCTGGAGCACATCTGGGACTCGCTGAATGGAGAGCAGATGCTTCAGACAAGCGAAATTCCGCTTGAGCCTGAGCATCTGGCCTACATCATTTACACATCAGGGTCGAGTGGAAAGCCCAAAGGCGTGGGAGTGACGCACCGCAACGTCTGTCGTCTCTTCACGCGGAGCGAGTCATATTTTCAATTCTCGGCGAATGATGTCTGGACACTTTTTCACTCCTATGCGTTTGATTTCTCGGTCTGGGAGCTGTGGGGAGCATTGTTGTACGGCGGGCGTCTGGTGGTTGTACCGTATCAGGTGTCTCGTTCCCTGGAAGACTTCTATGCCCTCGTCATACGAGAGGGCGTGACCATTCTGAACCAGACGCCATCTGCTTTCCAGCAATTCATGCAGGTGGACGAACGTGCCAGAGATAGGGTGCCCCAGACATATGATTGCCATGCCCTGCGCCTGATCATCTTTGGCGGGGAAGCGCTGGATCCAGCGCGCTTGCAGTCCTGGGTTCAGCGCCATGGAGACAGCAAACCTCAACTGGTCAATATGTATGGAATCACCGAAACCACGGTCCACGTGACTTATCGCAGAGTGAGCCGCCAGGATGTCTTTAACACAAAAAGGAGTTTGATAGGACGTCCATTGTCAGATTTGCAGGTGTATGTCCTGGATCGCTTCCAACGGATGGCGCCGTTCGGTGTCACGGGCGAGCTCTATGTTGGAGGCGCAGGGCTAGCGCGAGGCTATATCGAGCAGCCTGCTCTGACAGCGGAGCGCTTCCTTCCCGATCCATTTGGAAGCGAGCCGGGTGCGCGTCTCTATCGCACCGGCGATCTCGGACGTTATCTGCCGACTGGCGAGCTGGAGTACCTTGGCCGGCTCGACCAGCAGGTCAAGATTCGTGGGTTTCGTGTTGAATTAGGTGAGATCGAGTCGATATTAAAAACACATCCGGGCATGGAGGATGTGGTGGTGACCCTGTGGGAGCCATCACCTGGAGATCATCGCCTGGTTGCCTATATGGTCACAGATCCAGAGAACGTACCGACGAGTGTAGAATTGCGCGGTCTGCTGCGAGGAAAGGTTCCGGAATACATGATACCAGCAGCCTTTATCGCTTTAGAACAAATCCCCTTGACACTCAATGGCAAAGTGGATCACCGACGATTACCAGCTCCTGGCGCAGAGCATATGGCCTCCCCACGGCACTATGTGCAACCGAGAACCATGCTTGAGGAGCAACTGGCGCAGATTTGGAGTGAAGTGCTTGCTATCGACCGCATTAGCATTCATGATGACTTTTTTGAACTGGGTGGCCATTCACTCCTCGCTACACAGATCTTCTCTCGCATTCGCGATGTGTGCCGTATTGACGCGCCGATCCGGCTGCTCTTTGAGACCCCAGTGCTCGCTGATCTAGCGCAGGCGCTGGCCAGGCACCAAGCGACGACCACCGGTGAGCAGTCGCTTGAGCAGCTTCTGATAGAACTGGAACAGTTTTCGGGAGAGGAAGTAGAGAGCACTCTGTTCCTGTGTGAGGATGAGGCAGAAAAGGAGAATCACAGTGACTGACATCTTTGCAAAAATTGCACAACTTTCTCCAGAACAACGCAAGCGTCTGCTTCAGCATCTAAAACACAACGCAACAGAGCAGCCGTTAACCCTCACGCGCCGTGAGAGCGGCGCGCCACCTGCACCCCTTTCGTTTGCTCAGGAGCGTTTCTGGCTACTCTGTCAGCTGGACTCTCACAATGCTTCTTATAATGTGCATGGTGCGCTGCATTTGCAAGGTCCATTGGATATAGAGATACTCCACCGTAGTCTGCTGCAGGTTATCAGACGACACGATATTTTGCGGACAAACTTCCCTCTCAGGGAGGGCCAGCCTGTTCAGGTCGTCTCTCCCCACGTACAGCTATCCCTGCCGCTGATCGATTTACAGGCGCTGTCTCCTGCCGAGAGGGAGCCGGAGGCACTCAGACTGGTTTTCAAACATAGTTTTGATATGCTTGATCTTGTGCGAGATCCCCTGGTGCGTGCTAGCGTTCTCAGACTCGGACCTCAGGAGCATGTGTTTCTCTTTGTTGCGCATCATATTATCTTCGATGCCTGGTCTGTCGGTGTGCTGGTACGCGAGGTGGCCACAATCTATGATGCCTTGAAAAAAGGCCAGCCCGTGTCTTTGCCGGAATTGCCTTTCCAGTACGCTGACTATGCCGTCTGGCTACGACGTACTCTCACCGGGAAACGCCTGGAAAAGCTGGCTGGCTACTGGCGAGAAAAACTTGCAGGCGCCTCGATGACCATTGATCTTCCCTTTGACTACAAACGGATCACTGCTCCTTCGTTCCAGGGAGCCAGAGTGGCCTTTCTCTGGCCTGTGCAGTTCCGAGAGCAATTGAAGCGGCTGGGCAAGCAGGAGCATTGTACGCTCTTTATGATTCTCCTGGCCGCCTTTCAACTGCTGCTCTATCGCTATACAGGCCAGGAGGATATTGTTATTGGATCACCAATTGCGGGCCGCAATCGAGCCGAAATCGAGGGTATGCTAGGCTGCTTTATTAACACGCTGGTATTGCGTACAAATCTTGCAGGTAACCCGACATTTCGTGAGTTGCTGCACCAGGTTCGCCAAACCTGTCTGGAAGCCTACGAACATCAGGATTTTCCCATTGAGAAGCTGGCAGATATTTTGCCTTCAGTGCGCAGAACAAGCGTAAATGCTCTTTTTCAGGTGATATTTGCCTTTCATAATACTTCAGGTACTCTCCCCTCTTTCGCCGGTTTGACGGCTCGTTCTTTGGAGAACTATGATAGTTCGACCAATTTTGATCTGGGATTGGAGTGCTTTGAGTGTCCTGAAGGTTTGGGCGGCTCGTTTGAATATATGGTCGATGTGTTTGAGGAAGCCACCATCGTTCGCTTCGCCAGGCATCTACGCACCCTGTTGGAGGCTGTGATTGCTAACCCGGACACACGAGCGCTGGAGGTCCCGTTGTTGAGTGACGAGGAACGCCGCCAGATCCTCCTTGAGTGGAACGCCACGCGGCGAGAGTATCCAGTGTGTACTGGTCTATCCGACCTGTTTGAACGCCAGTCGGCTTTGACCCCTGATCGCGTGGCGGTAATCTGTGGCGACGAACATCTGACCTATCAGGAACTGGATAGGTATGCTAACCGGCTGGCCCGATTCCTGCAGAGACACGGAGTGAAGCCTGAGGTCAGTGTCGGCCTTTGTATGCAGCGCTCGCTCGAAATGGTCGTTGGGTTGCTCGGCATTCTCAAGGCTGGAGGTGCATTCATTCCGCTCGATCCAGCGTATCCGCCTGACAGGCTGGAGTTTATGGTTGAGGACTCACAGATAACTCTCCTGCTGACGCAAGCCCAACTGACTGACCGCTTTGCAGGACAGCCTGTGGAGTGCCTGTGCCTTGACCCTGGCCTGGAATTGTTGGCGCACGAGGAGGATCAGGCGATCAAGGTACAGGTGGACGGGCAGTCTCTGGCGTACACTATCTATACCTCAGGCTCTACAGGGTGGCCTAAGGGAGCAATGAATACGCAACAGGGTGTTTGCAATCGGCTCCTGTGGATGCAGGAAATCTATCGACTGGCAGCGGACGATCGTGTCTTACAGAAAACGCCGTGCAGCTTTGATGTCTCAGTATGGGAATTTTTCTGGCCGTTGATAGCGGGTGCTCGACTCATTATGGCGCGCCCCGGTGGTCAGCAGGATCCACTGTACCTGACGCAGGTAATCTCAGAACAAGGCATTACGGTGATCCATTTTGTCCCGTCAATGCTCCAGCTTTTTCTTGACCTGACTGATCCTGCACTGTGCTGCAGCTTGCGCCATGTGATATGCAGTGGAGAGACGCTTCCCCTATCACTCCAGGAGCGCTGTGCTCAAGCGTTGGCCGCAACTGTCCACAATCTGTATGGGCCGACCGAAGCGGCGATTGACGTGACTGCCTGGACATGTCAGCCCTCAGCCCAGCACCCTCTAGTGCCCATTGGCTATCCCATTGCGAATACGCAGATCTACCTGCTCGACTCCCACTATGAACCTGTACCCATAGGAGTGACGGGCGAGCTCTATATTGGGGGAACTGGCCTGGCACGTGGGTATCTCCACCAGCCTGCATTAACGGCCGCCTCTTTTGTCCCTCATCCGTGGAGTGCGGAACCTGGTGCACGGCTCTATCGCACAGGTGATCTCGCTCGTTACAGGGCCGACGGAAGTATCGAGTTTCTTGGGCGTCGGGATCAGCAGGTCAAGATACGGGGCGTGCGTCTGGAACTGGCAGAGGTCGAGGCCATTCTGAAGCAGCACAAGGCGGTCAGACAGGCTGTCGCCGTGGTTCGCCATGGAGGCGGCGAGCAAGACGAACGCTATCTCGCGGCATTTGTCACGTTGCGCGCCGAGTATGCCAAGCACCATGTCGAGGACGATCTGCGTGCTTTTCTCCGTGCGAAGTTGCCTGAGGTGATGATTCCCTCGTACATCCGGGTACTGGAGGAGATGCCTTCTCTTCCTAATGGAAAGCTCAACCGCCAGGCTCTTCCCGCTCTTGATCTCGGTCAGATGGAGAGCGAAGCTGATGCTGCTGCACCCACCGGTTCGACAGAGCACCTGCTGCACGCGATCTGGTGTCAGATCCTTGGGCGGCAGCGCATTAGTGTGCATGCGAACTTCTTCGATATAGGGGGCACTTCACTTGGGGCTGTTCGCCTGCTGGCGCAGATAAACGAAAGATTTCAGCTCAACCTGCCATTGCAGACTATTTTCTCGGCTCCGACTATTGCCGAGTGCGCAAGAACTGTCGAGCGTGTTTTCCGTGTAGATAATCAAAATTATTTATATAGCTATAAAGAGATAGATTTTTCTAGAGAAGCGGAGCTAGAAGATGAAATATCTGTGCATCAGCCCTTCAATCCTGCGCTCTTACTGCAGCGACAGGTGCTGCTTACAGGAGCGACTGGCTTTATTGGAGCATTTTTATTGCGAGAGCTGCTTGAGCGCACCGAGGCTAGAATCTTTTGCTTAGTACGTTGCTCTGATCCTGTGGCGGGCCAGCAGCGTCTCCGGGAAACGCTGCAATCCCTCCTGCTCTGGGACGAGCAATTGTGGTCCAGGGTGGTGGTAATACCGGGCGATCTTGCTCAACCTGGCCTTGGTCTGCCTGTGGCAGAGTTTACTCGCTTGGCTGAAGAGATTGATATGGTCTATCACTGTGGTGCCTGGGTGAATGCTCTTTATCCATATCATGTGCTCCGCGCGACGAATGTTCTGGGAACCCGTGAGATGTTGCGCTTGGTCAGCCAGGGTAGGCCGAAACTGCTACATTATATTTCTACTCTCTCTGTTTTCTCCGCTCGTCAGGCTGCGCAAGAGCTCATCGTTGAAGACAGGCGTCCCAATGACGTTCATGGTCTGGCTGATGGATATTCGCAAAGTAAGTGGGTAGCTGAGCACATGATTTATACCGCGCGTAGTAAAGGGCTGCCTGTAACTATCTATCGATTGGGTATGACGACCGGTCATAGTCATACTGGCGTCTCCAATACTGAAGACATGATCTGCCGCATGTTGAAAGGATGTTTCCTGCTGGGGAGTGTACCAGAAGCACATTTTGCCCTCTCTCTGACTCCTGTTGATTATGTCGTGCGTGCTATTACCTATCTGGCTGGCAGGCACGATACGTGTGGGGCCAATTTCCATGTCTACAATCCTCACGTGGTCGACTGGAATGTTATCAGCCAGTGGGTACGCGATGCCGGGTATCCATTGCGCTTGCTCCCTTTCCAGGTGTGGCGACAGGAGCTGCTGGAGGCTGCCAGAACTGATCCTCAGGGGCATCTCAATGCGCTCCTCTCCCTTTTGCCAGGAAGCCAGGAAGTCAGTCTGTCTGGCACTGCGCAGCAGCCTGCTTTCGGGTTTGACTGTCGGCAAACAAGTGAGAGGCTTGCCAGCGCATCCATCCTTTGTCCCTCAATTAACAGACAATTGATCCAAAAATACATTGCTTACGTGCTCAAAGTGGAACAGTGACTCGTGGCTGTCTGAGCAACGCCAGACCATCCATGCTCATAGGCCCAGCAAGGAGCGAGTAGCCAGAGGTGGCTCTGACCTGCGGCTGTATCCGTGGAGCTCAGATCCTCATTCTTGCTTGATGAGGATGCCCTGGCCGGGCGCGATCTCCTGGCACGCATCATAAGCTGGCACGGGGACGGATCGGCCTCTGCATCGCGCGTCGCTTTTCAACGGTGCCCGCGGCCGACCACGTCCTGCTGGACAACGGGACACGGTGGTCAAGCAGCGCAGCCGGCAGGAGCTGATAGCGCGCGGCGCGCGTGATGCGCAGCTGTGCAATCAGCGCGGATCTCCGGCCTGCCCGGACGTCTGTCCGTTCAGCCGGCGCCTGGGCCTGCGCTGCGACGGCTCTGCCTGCTTCCTCTCCCTCCCGGCAGCCTGCTCCGACCAGCCAGTTGACAGATTGATCAGTCCTCGCTCCTCCTGCTCTGGGACTGGCCTGGGCTGATGCCCAGGCCCCTGTCGACGCCGGCGAGATCGTAGACGGCGCCGCGCTGCTCGTAGCCCCCGGTGAAGGGATCCGCGGCCAGCAGCATGGGCGTATCCAGATCGATGAAGCGGAAGCCGCCCAGGCCGGCGACGAAGTGGGCCGCCGCGCTAATGGCCAGGCGAGACTCCATCATCGCCCCGACCATCAGCTGCGTGTGCGTGGCGCGACAGACGGCAGCGATGTCGAGCGCCTCGACGATACCGCACTTCATCAGCTTGATGTTGATCACATTGGCGGCGCCCATGGCAATCAGGTGAGCCACACTGGCGGCGCTGTAGGCGCTCTCATCGGCGGCCACAGGGACGCGGCTGTGCTCGGTGACGTAGCGCAGGCCGGCGTAGTCATCCTTGGGAACCGGCTGCTCCAGCAGCAGTGGACGGATGTCGTGCTCGTCGAGGGCCTCCAGGCAGAGCAGAGCCTCCGCGGGTGTGTAGCCCTGGTTGGCGTCGAGAGTCAGGCCGGCGCGGGGAGCCGCCTCACGCACAGCCTCCACGCGCGCCACGTCGGCGCGCACATCCGTGCCGATCTTGACCTTGATGATGCTCATGCCGCGCTCGACGGCCGCCCGTGCCAGCTCGTAGGCGCGCTCAGGCTCCACCAGCGGGATGCTCATGTCCGTCTCCACCGCGCTGCTGGCCCCGCCGAAGAAGGTGTAGAGCGGGATGCCGTAGGAGCGCGTGAGCGCATCGAGCAGCGCCATTTCGAGGGCGGCGCAGATGGAGTTCTGGCTGAAATAAAGACTGCGCAACAGCCTGGCCAGCGTGCGCCACTCAGCGGCGTCTCTCCCCTTCAGCAGGGCGACGCAGGTGCGCGCGGCCGCCAGGGCGGTCTCCTGATCCTCGCCCATGCTCGGTGGGAAGGGGGCCGCTTCTCCATAGCCCACACTGCCGTCCTCCAGGGTCAGGGTGATCAGCACATTGCGCGCCTCGGAGGCGCTGCCTGTGGCGATGGTGAACGGCTCCAGCAGGGGAATGTTGAGCGGCTCGACGGTGATTGAGGCGATGCGTGTGCGCGCCATGACGGTGATGGTCCTCCTCATTGACTGACTGGCTGACTGGCTGACTGGCTGACTGACTGAGATGGGCTTGCCTAGAGTCGGGTGCGGTTGCGCTGTCGATCGGCGTGGCGCTCCAGGGCCAGTTCGATCAGGCGATCGAGTAGCTCCTCGTAGGGGAGGCCACTGGCCTGCCAGAGCTTGGGATACATGCTGATGGCCGTAAAGCCGGGCATGGTGTTGACCTCGTTGAGATAGAGCCGACCGCTGCTCTTTTCGAGCAGGAAGTCGACGCGCGCCAGGCCGCTGAGGTCGAGGGCCAGGAAGGCCTGGACAGCGTAGCGCCGCGCCTCTTCGGCGCTGGCCTGTGGCAGGTCGGCCGGGATGATGATCTGTGAGCGGTCGTCGATGTACTTGGCGCGGTAGTCGTAGAACTCGTTGCTGGGGACAACCTCGCCAACCACTGAGGCCAGCGGCTCCTCGTTGCCGAGCACGGCGCACTCCAGCTCACGGCAGTCGATGCCGCGCTCGATGACGATCTTGCGATCGTACTCCGCGGCCAGGCTGATGGCCTGCGCCAGCTCGTCGCGCTGGTGCGCTTTGCTGATGCCCACGCTCGACCCCAGGTTCGCCGGCTTGACGAAGCAAGGATAGCCCAGGCGCTCCTCAACGGCCTGCAGCACGGACTGCGGGCTGCGCTCCCACTCATGGCGCCGATAGACCAGGTAATCGACGATGGGGAGTCCCACGGCCTGGAAGACCTGCTTCATCTTCTCTTTGTCCATGCCCAGCGCGGAGCCCAGCACGCCGCAGCCAACGTAGGGCAGGCCAGCCATCTCGAGCAGGCCCTGCAGCGTGCCGTCCTCGCCGTACGTGCCGTGGAGCACGGGGAAGATCACGTCGAGCCTGCCCTGCTCTCCCAGCCTGGCCCCTTCCTGCAGGGGCAGCAGCTGGCCAATGGTGGGATCACCCGCCAGGGTGACGGCGGTTGTGTCCGCTGTGCTCTCGCTCGCGGCGGGGCTGGCGGCGCTCTGCTCGGCGGCCAGCAGCCGCTGTGGCTCGATGCCCAGCAGCCAGCGACCCTCCTGGGTGATGGCGATGGGCACGACCTCGTACTTTGTGCGGTCGAGGTGCTCGATGACCGAGGTCGCTGAGGCGATCGATACGGCGTGCTCGCCTGAACGCCCTCCGAAAACAACCCCCACGCGCAGCTTTGCTCGCTCTCTCATCGCTCAATCCAATCCTTTCTCTCTGCTCTGCTCTCTGCGCCCCCTGGCCCTGGTTGACTGCTGTCGGCTTACCACATCTCCAGGATGCGCTCCATCGCCATGCCGCGTGATCCCTTGAGCAGCACCAGGTCGGCCGGCTGCACCTGCGAGCTGACGAGGGCGGCCGCGGCGCGCCGGGCCGACTCGAGGGCCTCGCCGTCGCTCACGTCGGCGGGGAAGTAGTAGGTTCGCTCGCGGGGCAGGCCTGCAGCCACGGCCCCCTCGACGTAATAGCGTGCCTGATCGCCCACGGCGACGAGGTAGTCGACGAGCGTGGCCAGGGCCTCGCCGGCGCGCCGGTGCTCCCGCTCGGCGTGGCTGCCCAGCTCAAAGATGTCGCCCAGCACAGCCCAGCGTCGCCCGCCGGCCGCGAGGGGCGTGCTCTGCATGGCGCGAGCGATAGCGATGATGGATTCGGCGCTGGCGTTGTAGCTGTCGTCGATCAGCGTGCTCCCCTGGGGACCAATCTTGATCTCGCCGCGTCCCTTGACGGGCGCCAACGACTCCAGAGCCGCGCGAATCTCCTCGAGGTCGATGCCGGCGGCGCAGCCGGCGGCGGCCGCCGCCAGGGCGATGTAGATGCCGTGATCGCCCGGAATGTGGAGCTGGATCTCGCTCGTGCGACCCTGATAGCTGAGCGTGAAACGTCGGCCGCGCAGGGGATCGCCGCCCAGGTTCGTGGCTCGCACCTCGGCCCCCTCCGCGCAGCCGTAATAGAGGACGCGGGCCTGTGTCCGTGCTGCCATAGCGCGCACGTTGGGATCGTCGTAATTCAGCAGGGCGATGCCTTCAGGGGAGAGGGCCTCGACCAGCTCGCCCTTGGCGGCGATGATCCCCTCGACGGATTTGAAATACTCCAGGTGCGCGCTGCCCACATTGGTGATGACAGACCAGTGGGGCCGCGCGATCGTCTTGCAGAGCCAGGCCAGCTCGCCTACCCACTGCGCCCCCATCTCCAGGACGGCGTAGCGATGCCTGGACTCCAGGCGCAGCAGCGTCAGTGGATAGCCGATCTCATTGTTATAGGAGGCGAAGGTCTTGAGCGTAGGGGCCTGCCGGCTCAGCACGGCGGCGATCGCCTCCTTGGTGCTGGTTTTCCCGTTGCTCCCGGTGATGCCGATGAAGGTCGTGCCCTGCTGGCGCTCTGCGCGCACGCGGGCGATGGCGTGCAGCGCGGCGACGACGTCGGGAACGACGATCTGCAGGAAGTCGGGTGGCACATCCTCGGCGGGCTGGCTGCAGAGGGCGGCACGCGCCCCCCGGCGTGCTACGTCGGGGATGAAGCGGTGTCCATCGACGCGCGCCCCTTTGATGGCGATGAACAGGTCACCTGCCTGGATCTGGCGGCTGTCGTGATGGGCGGCGGGAAAGATCAGATCACGTTCTGGAGGGATGGCGCCCTGCAGGCGCACCTCGCTGCCGCAGGCGAGCCGGATATCGTTGAGAGTGAACATGGCGCTGCGTCCTCTCCTCTACCTCGCGATGAGTTTTTGGGACCATTATATCATAGCCGCGAGCCTATGGTCCGCTGAGCCTGAGACTGGCGGGATCGCGAGCCAGAATGAAGCAATAGGTCGTTTGCCCTCCGCTGATCGTGTGCACAATGCGCCGGCGCCACACGGCCGGGATGGCGATGTGGCGCTGGATCAGATGCATTGGCCAGACCAGATAGGTGAAGGGATAGCTCTGACGTCCGTACTCCACGGCGACCAGCCGGAGCCTGCCGATCTGTTGCGGATTGGCAACGTACCAGAGCGGCATGGCTGGACCGCCCACCAGGCCCACGCTACCAGGACCCTGGCTGTGGATCTGCAGCCACTCGTAGGCCTCACGGTAGGCGGCGTAGGCCACCTGGAGGCTGGCGTTTTCGCCAGCGAAGAACTCTGAGGTGTAGCCCTCGCACTGGTTGACGCTCAGCAGTCCCCAGAGATGGGGAGCGGCAAAGAGCAGCACCAGACCTGTCAGGCCGAGCGCTGACTGCCACCGCGCTGCACCCCCGAGGGAGACGGGGGCGGCCCTGCGATCCGCAGACGGCGAGGGAAGAGCCTGTGCGGCGCCGTGCTGGTTGATCACCCGTCTCCAGAGCTGGAGCGCGCCCTCGCAGAGGAGCAGCAGGCCGGCGGCGCCAGCGAGCATCAGGGCCGGCAGGATGGGGAGATAGTAATGGGTGCCGACGAGGATCGTCAGGCGGCTGAAGGTCAGCAGAGAGGGGACCAGCCAGCAGAAGATCAGGGCCGATCCGGCCAGTCTGCTGGAGTCAGGCTGGATCACCGCCTCGGCCTGAGGTCCCGCTCTCCCCTGGCGCAGCGTGAGGAGCAGCGGCCAGAGGTGCTGGCGGCTGGCGCGACCGAGGCTGACCAGCGCGAAGATGGCGGCCGGGATGGTGACGACGGCACTGACTTTGGCCACGAGTACGTAGAGAATCAGCCAGCCGGGAACGTGCAAGTAGACATGACCAGCCCAGAAGCTGAGATGTCCCTCGTGGGCATGGTGCAGGGAGAAGCGCAGGCTGTGAGCCAGCCGGTGCACGGGATCGGCCCAGATCAGCGGGTCCGCCAGGAAGAACGTGCTGGGCACCAGCGCCAGGCCCGCGAGGCAGTGGCGCCAGGGCGGGAGACGGCGCTGCAGCAGGCTGTAGTCGTAGAGCACGAAGAACAGCATGCCGGGTACGACCAGGGCAGCGGGATATTTGCTCGCCCCAGCGAGGCCCATCAGTACGCCCCAGAGGAGGTAGAGGCGCGGCCGCGTTCGCGCGAACCAGAGCACGAGGAAGGCGCTACTGATGAGCGTAGTCATGGTGGTGTCCAGGGTGGCCTGCGCGTTGAGGAAGATTGCCCAGGGACTCCAGGCCAGGGTGAGTGCTGCCAGCAGGGCCAGCCTGCGATCAGCGAGCGCGCTGCCCGCTGCATAGAGCAGCCCGACCAGCAGTGCTCCAAGCAGGACGCTCGGTAGCCGCGCCGCGAAGAGCATGTTCTGGGTAGGCTGGAGCAGGTGGCTGAGGTGGATGGCGATCCCCATGAGTAGCTTGGCGAAGGCGGGGTGTTCGTAATTCAGGAGCCAGTCCTGCGCGCCAACGTCGAAGTGACGCAGGAGCTGGATGTAACGCGCGCCACTCTGGGCGTAGATTGGCTCATCGGTGGTGACGTCGAGCTGCCTGGCCAGCGCGAGACGCGGGATCAGCGCGAGCAGTGTCAGGGCGCCCGCGCCGAACAGCGTCGCCAGTCGCCCGCGCCCGCTGTCTTGCGATCCTATCTTCTCTTGCGCCTCCCTATGTCTGGAGGTTGTTCGGTGAGCGATCAAAGACATACAACACTTCCACCTTACATACCACTATTTTATACTATTGTATCATTTGGAGCGTCTGTCGATGCAACTTCGCGCCGGAGGGCCGCCTCTCCTACCCGGAACTCCTATGCTGGCGCCCCTGCTTTTCGCTAGAGCTATAATGTGGCATAGGTCTATTGAGACGGGCATCTTGCGAAATAAACATACGAGCTGCGAGTGGGTTATGGCAGAATCAATCATCCTGGATCAGGAGACGCTTCCTGACAGAGGCGCGCCCGGACCCCAGGAGCGCTTCTGGGCGTGGCTGAGCCTGGCGATTCTGGCTCTGCTGGTCATCTGTGCACTTCTGATGTACTTCTATCGGCTGGGTCAGCCTATCGAGCGGGATTTCGACGAGGGTGTCTACTGGCAATCGCTGCATGCGATGCAGAGTGGTTATCAGCTCTATCAGCAGATCTTTTATTCTCAGCCGCCCTTCTTTCTCCTCTCCGCCTATCCCCTCTTCGCTCTGCTGGGCGGCAGCCTGTGGGCGGCACGTGTGAGCGTCGCCCTCTGGGGGCTGGTCGGCCTTCTGGGAGCCATCCTCCTCGGCCATGCCCTGCGGGGTCGTCTGGGGGCCATCGTGGCGGCGCTGCTCACGCTGACAAACGTGACCTTGCTGGCGGAGGCGCGCGTCCTGCAGGCCGATGGCCCCAGCGTTGCGCTCGCCTGCCTGGCCGTCGGCCTGGCCTTCACCTGGGCCAGTCAGCCCGCCAGTGCCCGCGGGCGCCGGCTCCTGCTGGCCGGGCTGACGGGGCTGGTGCTGGCCCTGGCCCTGATGTACAAGCTGCTGGCCGTGCCGGCCCTGGCGCCCTGCGCCCTCCTGGTCGCCGGCGATCTCTGGCAGGCGTGGAACAGTGCCGCTGCCGATCGCGGCGAACGGCGGCGGCGCAGCGGGCAGATCCTCCTGCAGGCCCTGCTGGCTCTGCTCGTTGCCTGCCTCTGTATCTTGCTCCTCGTGCTTCCCTTCCTCGGCAGCTACCGCGCCATGCTGGATGGGGTCTTTACCTTTCACACCCAGGCCGCTCCCATCTTTCGCACGCTCCGACAGAACGCGCAGATGGTGCTGCAGGCCCTGTGCTCGCTGCTGGCGCTGTGCGCTCTCTGTGGCGCTCTACTGGCCCTCCTCAGACGTGACTGGCGCTTCCTTCCGCTGCTGGCCTGGCTGCTGGCGACGGTCGCCATGCTGATCGATCAGGCCCCCCTGCTGCCCCACCATTTCGTGGCCCTGGTGCCACCGCTGGTGGCTCTGGCAGTCCTGGGAATGGGCGAGCCTGCTCTCCTGCTTCGCTCCCTCCCTCGTTTCAGGCCTGCCCTGCTGCTGGATGGCCTGGCGCTGCTCCTGCTGCTCCTCACGCTGGGCCAGGCCACGCTCGGCGACGTGCATTACTATGCCCATCCGCCCGCTGCTGCCAGCCCCGCGCTGGAGCTGCAGGCCGCCCGCGATCTGCAGCGCACCCTCACCCCTGATCAACTGGTCATCACCGACGAGCCGTTTGTAGCTGTGCTCGCCGATCGCGGTACGCCGCCCATGCTGGTTGACACCTCCACCGTGCGCATCAGAACCGGCTATCTCTCGCTGCATCAGCTCATCGTTGCCAGCCTGCAGCCGCAGGTAGGGGCCGTCCTCTTTTTCAGCGGCCGCTTCTATCTGAAGCCTGTCGCCGGCTTTCATGCCTGGGTAGCGCAGCATTTCCATCTGCTGCGCACCTATGGGCCGGGCCAGGAGCTCTGGGTCAGAACGTGATCTGGCCCGCCGGGGCCGTTCCGCGGAACAGGGCTGCCAGATGTGCTAAGCTAAGGGAGAGAGAAAACGTCTGTCCGCTGGAGGTAGAATCTCATGCGAGCCGTTGTGATTACGCGCCCCGGTGGTCCCGAGGTGCTGCAGATTCAGGATGTACCGACCCCCGAGCCGCAGGGTGAGCAGGTGCGCGTGCGCGTCCATGCCGCCGGCCTCAACCGCGCTGATCTCCTTCAACGTGCCGGCGGCTATCCCGCGCCGCCCGATGCGCCGGCCAGCATTCCCGGTCTCGAGTTCGCCGGGGTTGTCGATGCCGTGGGGCCGCTGGTACGCACCTGGACGCCCGGCCAGCGCGTGATGGGCCTGGCCGGCGGTGGTGCCCAGGCCGACTATATTGTCGTTCACGAGGGGCTGCTGGTTGCTATTCCCGACAACCTGGATGCTGTCCAGGCGGCGGCCATCCCCGAGGTCTTTATGACCGCTCACGACGCGCTCTTCACTCAGGCTGCGCTGCAGATGGGTGAGCGCGTCCTGATTCACGCTGTTGGCAGCGGGGTGGGTACGGCCGCCGTCCAGCTGGCCCATGCGGCTGGCGCCAGCGTCTTCGGCACCGCGCGCACGCCCGCCAAGCTCGAGCTGGCCCGTGAGCTGGGTCTGGATGTATCGCTTCCGCCCGCTGGATTCGCCGCTGAGGTGGCGCGTCTGACCGCTGGCCGGGGTGTGCATGTCATCCTGGACTTTGTCGGGTCCGCTTACCTGGAGCAGAATCTGGAGGCGCTGGCGCCCTGGGGACGGATCGTCATGCTGGCTACCATGGGCGGTGCGCAGGCCACGATCAATCTGGGCCTGTTGATGGGCAAGCGCGCTCAGATTCGTGGCTCGACGCTCCGTTCGCGCACGCTCGAGGAGAAGCTGGCGGTGACACGGCGCTTTGCGACCTCGGTGCTGCCGCTGCTGGCCGCTGGCAAGGTCAGACCGGTGATCGATCGGACCTATGCCCTGGAGGAGATCGCCGAGGCCCATCGCGTGATGGCTGAGAATCGCAACTTCGGCAAACTGGTGATCAGGCTGCTCTAGCCCGCCGTGACGGGCCGCTCCGCTGCGGCCAGGAAAGGAGACACAGAGTGGTCAGGGGACGGGGGATCGCGGCTGCCTCCGCCCGTTCGTCCTTCTTCCCCCTCTGCCCGGCACTCTGCTGGCTGCCCTCTGCGCGCTCGGCGTGCCAGGTTCTGGTGACCTGCTCCTGGCCGGGCGGAGGCCCTGGTGCGCTTCAGGCCTGCTCCTTACGACGGATCAGCACCTTATCCACGCGGCGGCCGTCCATATCCACGACCTCCAGTACAAAGTCGCCGATCTCGATCTGGTCGCCCTCATGGGGAATGCGATCCAGATGAGCCTGGACCAGCCCGGCGATGCTGCTGTAGAGGCCGCGCTCCTCTTCGGGGATGGGAGGAAGGTCGATCTGCTCACGCACCGTCTCGTAGCTCTCCAGGCCATCCACCAGCCAGGAGCCATCCTCGCGCATCACGATGCTGCGCTCCTCGTCGAAGTCGTACTCGTCCTGGATCTCGCCCACCAGCTCCTCCAGCAGATCCTCCATGGTCACCAGGCCGCTGACTTGGCTGTACTCGTCGATCACGATGGCGATCTGGGCGCGCTCGCGCTTGAAGCGTCTGAGCAGGTCGTCGAGGTGCTGCTGTTCCAGGGCGAAGAGAGGGGTGCGCAGGAGACGCAGGTACTCTCTGTCTGTGCCGTTGGCGATCATATAGAGGAGATCTTTGGCGTGGAGGATGCCGATGATGTTGTCGATCTGCTCGCGGTAGACAGGGAGGCGGCTGTAGCCACTTTCCAGAAAGAGGGCTGCGACCTCTCGCAGCGGGGTCTGGGCCTCGATCGCTACGATCTCGCTGCGTGGTCGCATCACCTCGCGCAGCGTACGATCGGCGAAGTGCAGCGCACGGCGGATGAACTCCTCCTCTTCGCGTTCGACGGTGCCGCTGACGATGCCTTCGTGGGTCAGATAGACGATGTCTTCCTCTGTCACCTCCGGCTCGCTGACGACTTTCTGGCCGAGCAGGCGCATCAGCAGGTTGGTCGAGGAGGTCAGCAGGGCTACGATGGGGCGGGCGCTGCGAGCGAGGAAGGTCATGATGGGCGCGACGGCGCTGGCGACGCTCTCGGCGTGCTGCAGGGCGATGCGCTTGGGCGCCAGCTCACCGATGATCAGCGTGAAGTAGGTCACGAGGAGTACGACGAGCGCCAGGGCCAGCGTCTCGGCGTAGGAGCCGACCAGCGGGAGATGGCTCAGCCAGGCGGCCAGCGGCGCGCTGAGGCTGGCGCCGCTGAAGGCGGCGGCCAGCGTGCTGATCAGGGTGATGCCAACCTGAACGGTTGCCAGGAAGCGGTCCGGCTCCTCGGCCAGTTGCAGCGCCTGTCGCGCGCGCTTCTTGCCGGCTTCGGCCTGCTGCTGCAGACGGCCGCGCCGCGCTGAGACCGTGGCGATCTCTGAGGCCGCGAAGAAGCCGTTGGCGACCATCAGGAGGAAAATGATCAGTAGTTCTATGCCGAGATTGGCGGACATGAGTCTGCACTCCTCTCTTCGCTCTCAGACGTCGGCTGTAGCCGCTAAAGGACCTGCTCAGCGGTCTCTATTCTAGCACGTTTGTGCTCCGTGGTGAGAGTGCAGACTCCTTAACCGTCCTGGCCGCTTTGCTCCGCTCCTCTGCTGGTCAGGTGACGATGACGGTCAGGTTCATCATATAGGCGCAGGAGACCCCCGCCTTCAGGCGTGGGGAGGAATGCGCCCCCTCCTTTCTGTGCTTGACCATCGCCTGACATATATGATATGCTATGTGCATGGATAGGACGATCGTCGTACAACTCAACCCGAC
>JBHOQN010000007.1:0-17122 GCA_042408965.1 Ktedonobacteraceae bacterium | reverse complement strand
GGACTACGCGCTGGCGGCCGCGCGCTGTGTCGGCATTGAGCAGTGCGCTTTCTCGCTCGTCCTGGCCGGGGGGCTCTTCCGTCATCCGGATTCGCTGCTGGCTGACGCCATCGTCGAGCGAGTGCGTCAGACCTCCCCGGCGGTGCGTCCGCTGCGCGCCTCCTTGGAGCCGGCGGTGGCCGTGCTCTTTCGCGCCCTGGAGTTGGCGGGGGTGACGCTCGATGACGCCCTCCTGGGGCGGCTGATCTCCAGCGTTCCGCCGCCCTCGCTCTTCGCAACGGTTCCCATCTGATGACCTGCTCTGTCTGCCAGTTCACTGGCGGTGTGGTAATATCTTGGCTGGGGGGGAGAGCGGGCCCTGGTTGCGTCTGGCCGGCGGTGGTGGCTGAGTCATGCTGGTGACCCCCGCAGAGTCCTCGTTCGTTCCGGTCGCGTGGCCGGGCGCTCCACCCGGTGCCTGCAGCCGCGTGGCCGCGCTCCCGCAGCGATGCCAGACGCTGGCCTGCAGTCATCACTCACGCAGT
Organism: Ktedonobacteraceae bacterium; assembly: GCA_042408965.1. Taxonomy (GTDB): domain Bacteria; phylum Chloroflexota; class Ktedonobacteria; order Ktedonobacterales; family Ktedonobacteraceae; genus Thermogemmatispora. The sequence continues at coordinate 16,598 of JBHOQN010000007.1, read as the reverse complement.
ACAAGGAGACTTTCCCTGTCTTCAAAAATGTATTCAAACGTATTCATTTTGGATAAATGAAAAATAATGATAAATGCTTATCGGCAAGAAAATCCGGCTTGAAGTCAGCAAAGAAGACGCTGCCACCCTGGAATTCATGCAGGGGAAGTGCAGGGGCTTGTACAACTGGTGGGTCATGCGTCTACGAGATGGGGAGAAGTGGCCGGGTTGGCAGGAAGCGAAGGAGACCCTGCACGCCAGTAAAGAGCATGACCCAGAACTGCGCTGGGTCTACGGCACACTGTTGCACGAGGTCTATTGCCGCCTGGATGCCACCATGAAAGCCTTCTTTCGGCGAGTCAAGAAGGGCGAGAAGCCCGGTTTCCCGAGAGTGTGACCATGGCACTGCTTCTTTACCTTGATCTACCCGGCCATGTACATCAAGATTGAGGGCCGGGCAATGACGCTCCCAACCGGGAGTAAAGGCAACAACAAACACGTCCCCGATGTAGTCGCCAGGCTCACAGAAGACGCGCCCACCGACTACAGAGATGTCGCAATATCCAGGGATGGACAAGGGACATTACTATGCGTCATTTGTCTACGAGAGAGCCGAGAAGACACGGAAGACACAGGAACACGAGGGCATCCTTGCGCTGGATCTGGGCATCAGGACACTGGCCACCGGCGTCAATACGCAGGGCAGCTTCTACCATATCGGTGGGTTCCAGGGCGGCCGGTGGTATAATAAGCAGATAGATCGCCTCCGCTCCAAGCGGGACAGGTGCACGAAGGGGTCACGGCGCTTCCGACGGTTGAGCCAGGTCCTCCGGCGCGTGTCCCAGCAGAAACGCAACGAGCAGCAGGATTCGCTGCACAAGGCAAGTCATCTGATCGCCCACAAGCTGGTTGAAAGCACCGTGGTGGTAGGAGACCTTTCTCAACGGCAAATGGTCATGAAAGAGCACCGGGAGTGCAACAAGCACCTTCATCGGGCAGCGTTCAATGAGTGGGGCTTGTACACCTTCATCCAGATGCTTAGCTACAAGTGCCAACTGTACGGAAAAGACCTCCAGTTCTTAGATGAGCGCAACACGTCCAAACAGTGCTCTGGCTGTGGCAAACTCAAGGCCATGCCACTCTGGAAACGGACGTACCATTGCGAAGCATGTGGACTCATCATGGATCGAGACGAAAACAGTGCCGTCAACATCCTGATGAGGTTCCTTGCCCGGCCAGGGCCACACACGGGCGATCCCGTGCGGTGTGCGGACGTATTCACCGCAATCGAACATCAGTGTGCGGAGGATTCCCCCGCCACTGACCAATGCGTGAATACAGTTGAACACATTTAGAAAGGCAGTAATCAGTATGCAGTATCGACGCTTAGGGCGCGCGGGGGTGCGTGTCAGCGCCATCTCCCTGGGAAGCTGGTTGACCTATGGCAACGCTGTTGCGGAAGAGACGGCGCTGGCCTGTCTCCGGCGAGCCTACGAGCTGGGTATCAATTTCTTTGACACGGCCAATGTCTACAACAGGGGGGCGGCCGAGGAGGTGCTTGGCCGTGGCCTGAGTGCTTTCTCGCGTGACTCCTATGTTCTGGCCACGAAAGTCTACTTTCCGATGGGCGATGGGCCGAACGATCGCGGCCTTTCGCGAAAACATATCATGGAGCAGTGCCACGCGAGCCTGCGTCGTCTGGGGACCGACTATATCGATCTCTATCAATGCCATCGCTACGATCCTGAGACGCCGCTGGACGAGGTATTGCGTGCGCTGGATGATCTGATTACCCAGGGCAAGGTGCTCTACGCCGGAGTATCTGAGTGGTCGGCTACGCAGATTCTGGACGCTGTCTACCTGGCGCGTGAGCTGCATCTGGACGGTATTGTCTCAAACCAGCCGATCTACAACATGTTGCAGCGCTATGTTGAGCGCGATGTCTTGCCCGTCTGTCAGCGCGAGGGAATCGGCCTGATCGTCTTCTCGCCGCTCTCCCAGGGGATTCTCACGGGCAAGTACCGGCCCGGTCAGTCGCCGGAGCCGGGCACGCGCGCGACCGATCCGCGCTCCAATACCTTCATGCAGTCCCTCCTGAATGACGAGGTCTTAACGGCCGTGCAGCGACTGCAGACCCTGGCCCGTCAGGGTGGATACACCCTCTCGCAGATGGCGCTGGCCTGGGTGCTGCGTCAGCCAGGGGTCAGCTCTGCGATCATCGGAGCGAGCCGCCCTGAGCAGATCGAGGAGAATGTGCAGGCCAACGAGATCCTGCTGCCGGAGGACCTCCTCCAGCAGATCGATGAGATCCTGGCGGGGGTCGTGCGCTACAGCCGCTGAGTGCCTGCTTACAGGCCGTCCCTGTGCAGGTGGAGGGCTTTCCCGGCGCCTGGGGCCGGGCCGTACGGGTGGCTCGGCGAGCGCGCTCCTGGAGGGTGGGTTGCTGCGCAGACGAAGGCCTCGGCACCAGGTCTGGGAGCACGTGCGGCGGCTGCAGCGCCTGCAGATCTCGCCTAGGAGGCCGGCTGCTCCTTACTGACCGCGGCCGTGGTGTCGCGCAGGTGGGTCATCTCCTCGCTCACCTGCCAGAGGCGCTGCCAGTCGGCCTCGTTGTAGGACCAGGGGGCCGAGCGGGCGGGGCGCTTCTTCACGAAGTACTGCCCGCTGACGCCCTCCACCTCCGGGCTGCTCGCCAGGTAGATCGAGGTCTCGGCGCCCTTCTCGGGGCTGATCGATATAAGGTTCGTGAGCGGACGCACGATGCTGCGGTAGAAGCCGCCATTGTTGGCGAGGAAGTTCGTGGCGACGACGCCGGGGTGGAGACAGTTGGCCGTGAGCGGCGACCCACGCAGGCGTTTCGCCAGATCATAGGTGAAGAGAATGTTGGCCAGCTTGGATTGGCTATAGGCCCTGAAGCCGCGATAGCGCTGCTTGCCCTCGAGGTCGGCGAAGTTCATTCTGGCCATCTGATGGGCGGTGGAGGACACGGTGATGATGCGCGCCGCTCCACTGGCGCGCAGCAGGTCCAGCAGCAGGTTTGTCAGCAGGAACGGACCCAGGTGGTTCAGGGCGAAGGTCATCTCGATCCCGTCGACGCTCTCCTGCCGCTTCATGAAGATCAGCCCGGCGTTGTTGATGAGCACGTCCAGGCGATCGTAGCGGCGTTGGACCTCCTCAGCCAGCCGGCGAACCTCCTGCTGCGAGGAAAGATCAGCCACCAGAAAGCTCACTCGGTCGCCGCCCGTTTGCTGCTGGATCTGGCTCACAGCATTGGCGCAGCGTGTCTCATTCCGGCTGACCACCAGCACCTCGGCTCCCAGGCGGGCCAGTTCGCGCGCGGTCACCAGGCCGATGCCGCTGGTGGCGCCTGTCACCAGAACACGTTTTCCTTCTATTGAATACGTTGTCATTCTTGCTCCTTCTATGGCCGTGCGCGGCTCCCCATAGCATGGGTATCTCCGCGCACGCCCGGTGATCTATGGCCCGGCCGGGGCTGTGCCTGACTCAGACCAGCCCCAGCTCTCTGGCCTTGAGGGCAGCCTGCGTGCGATCGCGCACGCCGAGCTTGCCCAGAATATTGCTCAGGTGATTTTTGACGGTGCCCCCGGTGATGTAGAGCGCCTCGCTGATCTCGCGATTCGTGGCGCCGCGCGCCAGCAGGGTCAGGATCTCGCGTTCGCGCTCGGTCAGTTGCTCCAGACCGCTGGAGCCTGGCTGCGCTGGCGCTGGCATCGGCGCGGGTGGGATGCGCTCCTGGGGCAGCGTTGCCAGCACTTTGCTGGCGACCTCGGGATGGAGGAGCACCTGACCCTGGGCGGCGGCACGGATGGTGATCGCGAGCTGTTCGGCCGTGATATCCTTGAGCAGGTAGCCGATTGCGCCGGCCTGCAGGCCGGCGTGGATCAGCTCGATATCGTCGAAGGTCGTCAGAATCACCACGTGGATCGCGGGCCAGCGCTCTTTGAAGACCTGCGTGGCGACGATGCCATCCATACCTGGCATACGCACGTCCATCAGCACCACATCGGGGGCATGCTCTTGGGCGTAGAGCCGCTCCGCCAGCGTGAGCGCTTCCTCACCGTCGCCGGCCAGGCCGACGACCCTGAGGTCCGGCTCCATCTCGATCAGCTTGCGAAAGCCCTCACGCAGCAGGCGCTGATCATCGACAATGAGGACACGAATGGCTCTCTCCATCAGCCGGTCTGGCTCCTTGCTCCTTCTCTTCTCTCTCTAGCTACCATGGCTACTGGGGCCTGTGGCAAGGGAATAATGACCTCCAGCCGCCAGCCACGCCCGGGCTCAGGCCCTGTCTTGAGCGTCCCGCCCAGGAGGGCCACGCGCTCGCGCATCCCCAGCAGGCCAAAGCCCGACGGCGCCTGCTGGGGCTGGCTGGCCCCCTGGCCATTGTCCAGTACGGTCAGCTCTGCCCGCTCCTCGCTGGTGCTCAGGCGCAGCAGCACCTTCGTCGCGCGGGCGTGTTTGCGAACGTTGGTCAGGGCTTCCTGGGCGCAGCGGTAGAGCACCATGCGCTGCTCCGCGTTCAGGGGCTGTGTGGCGTCGTCCACGTCGAGCGTCACGGTGGTCTCGCGGCAGGTGGCCTCGAATTCGGCGACCAGCCGCCGCAGGGTCTCCTCGAAGGGGCTCAGGGCAACGGCGTCCGGCCGCAGGGCCGCGACCGAGAGGCGCACCTCAGCCAGGCATTCCTTCGTGACGCGCCGGGCCTCCAGCAGCTCGTCGCGCAGACCCGGATCGCCGCGTTCCTCCAGGCGTGTAGCCGTTTCCAGTTGCACGGCCAGCAGTGTCAGGGCGTGTCCAAGGGTATCGTGGATCTCGCGCGCGATGCGATTGCGCTCCCGCGTGATCGAGAGCTCCTCGACCTGCGCGGCGTAGGCCTGGAGCTGGCGATGGGCCGTCTCCAGTTCGGCGTTGGAGCGTGCGAGGGTGGCGAGGAGTTGCCTGGTTTGCTTGTTGGATCGCTCGATGCGGCCCGCGCTGTAGGCGAAGATAAGGCTGAAGCCAAAGGGCATCAGCAACTGCAGCCAGATTCCTATATCCGGGCGACCGTTGACGCCGGTCTCGACCAGTACGGTAGAGCCAGAGACCCAGCGTGACGGGCATGATCAGGCGCGGCAGTGGGTAGCTGATACAGATGAGACCCAGGGTAATCACCGGTAACAGCCAGTCGAGGCCTGTGCCCAGGAGCGAGGCGAGGACGGCTGCGCAGGCTAGGGCGGTCAGCACGACGATCCACGAAAGGCGCATGACCACATGGCCGCTGGCGATCAGCAGGTAGATCAGCGCCCAGATGGCGCTGGTTCCAACCACCAGGAGGGTGCCACTGACCTGGAGGTGGGGGGCCGTGATTATCGCAGACAGACAGCCTATGGTGACGCAGAGGTAGACAGACAGATTCAGCCAGCGGAAGGAGGACCCTTCCACGAAGGTGGCTGGCGCTTCCGCCTGGTTTCCTGGATTCTCCATCGTGTGTTTGCCCTCGCGCAACCTGCGGTTGTGCACGCTACCGCTGCCTTGATTATACTTCTCCTTCTGGCTGGTTGACCAGTGTCTACGGTCATGCGGCTCGATCTGCGGGGCCATGGGAGGCATGACTGGAGTCATAGTCGTGGTGTCTACGCTGATGCTGAACCTGTGCCATATTTCATGACTGGCGACACGGGACAGAGGCGCTTCCCTCTGGGTATACTCACCACATGCCCGCTGAAGAGCGGACTCGAGTGAGCACGTGACAGAATATGCGACCGACTCACAGTCGCACAGATGACAGGAGAGCGATGCTATGGTTCCACAGAATGCTATCACGAGCGGGCGACAAGGGACCGCGCTGGTGGAGGAGACAGTCGTCGAGGTGCGCGAGCTGGTGAAGCGCTACGGGGAGCATGTCGCCGTCAACGGTCTCAGTTTCAGCGTGCGCCGGGGCGAGATCTTCGGGCTGCTGGGCCCCAACGGCGCTGGTAAGACCACCACGCTGGAGATCATCGAGGGCGTTCGCCGCGCCGATAGCGGGAGCGTATCCGTCCTTGGCCTGGATATCCAGGAGCAGCGGCGCGCCGTGCAGGAGCGGATCGGCGTCCAGTTGCAGGCAACGACGCTCTTTCCCTTCTTAATGGTGCGCGAGATCCTCACGCTCTTCGCTGCCTTCTATCAGCGCTCGCTACCGGTTGACGAGCTGCTGCAACTGGTGGCCCTGCAGGAGAAGGCCACTGCGCTGCCGGAGCACCTCTCTGGCGGCCAGCGTCAGCGTCTGGCTCTGGCCCTGGCCCTGGTGAACGATCCCGACCTGCTCTTTCTCGATGAGCCGACGAGCGGCCTCGACCCGCAGAGCCGTCGTGCGCTCTGGGAGCTGGTTGAGCACCTGCGCGATCGGGGCAAGACGATCATTCTGACCACCCACTTTATGGATGAGGCGCAGCATCTCTGTGATCGCATTGCCATCGTCGATCACGGTCAGGTCATCGCCCTTGATACAACCGCCGGGCTGCTGTCACGTCTTGGCAGTGGGGCGACCATCGAGTATGCCGCCGGGCAGCATGCCAGCGGACCGTCGCTGACGCCTGCTGACCTCGAGAGGCTGCCGGGGGTGAGCGCCGTCAGCCAGGGTCTCGAGCACACGCGCGTCTCTACGGAGGAGGTGGAGCGCACGCTAGTGGCTCTCTTTCAGCTGGCCAGTGCCCGCGGGATCGTCCTTGACCATCTGCAGGTCCATGCCCCTACTCTGGAGGATCTCTTTCTCAAGCTCACCGGGCGCAGCCTGCGCGACTGACGTCACCGGAGAACAGGAGGTAGCAGATGAAAACCTTTAGCGCGATGGTGCTTGCCGCAGTGAAGATGCAGCTGCGCAACCGGCTCTTTCTCGTGACGAGCCTGGGCATCGCCCTGCTCTCGATTCTCGTTTTCGGCTGGCTGCTCGGCGGAAGCGGCAGCCTCAAGCTCTCGCTGGCCGTTGTCAATCAGGACACCTCGCCGGTGGGCGCCCAGTTGCTGGCGCAGCTCCAGAAGAGCGATGCCCTCCAGGTGCGGGCCGAGAGCCAGAGCGTGGCCCTCTCCGAGCTGAGCGCGGGGCACCGCGATGCTGTGATTGTGATCGGCCCCGATTTTGGCGCCTCGCTGCACCAGGGGCACGCCAGGCTCACGGTCTATTATAACCAGAGCAATCCGACGACGCTGGCGATGACGCGCCAGGCCATCCAGAGCATCGTCGACAACCTCAATGATAGCCTGACGGGTCGGCAGCCTGCGCTGAGCCTTCAGGAGGAGGGGGTCAGTGTCCACAGCCTGCGCACCATCGATTTCATCCTGCCTGGCATGCTGGGGCTGATGCTGATGTGGACTAACCTCAACGCTGGGGCCATCTTTGTCGCCTGGCGCGAGCGCGGCATCCTGCGTCGACTGGCCGCCACGCCCCTGCCGCCGGGCACGCTGGTCTCTGCTCAGATGATTGCCCGCGTCTTGCTCTCGCTGCTGCAGGCGGTCGTGCTGCTGGTCGTCGGAATCTGGCTCTTCCATGTGCAGGTTGTGGGAAGCTGGCTCTTGCTGACCATGGTTGTTCTGCTGGGGGCCCTGGCCATGCTGGCCATCGGCCTGGGGATCGGTGGGCTGGCGAAGAACTCCGATGCGGTCCAGGGGATCACCTTTCTCGTCAGCTTCCCGATGATGTTCCTGGGTGGCTCCTACTTCGCCGTCAGCGACGCGCCCTCCTTTCTGCTGCCGCTCGTCAGTGTACTGCCGCTGACCTACCTCAACGATGCCCTGCGACAGGTCGTCAACAATGGCGCGGGCCTCAGCGCCGTGCAGGGCGACCTCCTCACGCTGGCGGGCTGGGTCGTCGGCGGCTCTCTGGTGGCCATGCGCCTCCTGCGCTGGGATCGCTAGCCATCCGTGCAGGGCATGGCGCTGCGAAGGCAGCGCGGCAGCGAGCGCGGCCCTCTAGCCGTCTGCTGGCTCAGAAGCCCCCCTGAACCAGCAGACGGCTAGAGGGCCAGCAGCGTCTCGACCGAGCCGGGCTGTACGACGCGATACCAGCCGTTTCCCTTGACGGTATCCTTCCCCACATGGATCAGGCTCCCCCACAGCAGCAGCTCGCGCAGGGGGACCAGATCGCCGACGAAGGTCGCGCGCCCGACCAGGCCGCCGATCGGCGTGGTGCGGTGCAGACGGCGCGAGGGGCTGGCGACGTCTTGCCAGCGCGTGGCGTCCTCCTCGCAGTGGACCTCGGCCGCCAGTTGCAGCCAGTGTGGGCGTCTCTCGGCGAGCCACTGGATGCGCTCGGCCTCGCCGTAGGCCAGCACGATCTGTTCCAGGCGCTCCAGCAAGCGCTGGATGAGCACCGCAAAGTCGGGCTGCTTGCAGAGTTCGCCCTGAGCGACGAGGCGCAGCGGCGTCAGGAAGGCCAGCGTCAGCCGCTCCCCTGGCAGTGAGGCGGCCTGCTGTTGCACCTCTTCAGCCTCGACGGCCAGCGTGGGTGTCTCCACCAGGCGTTGACCCGTCTGGTAGAGCAGTTGACGCTGGCCACTGAAGGGATGGTAGGCCTCGATGCGTTCGACGCGCACGCGGCCGCGTCGGGGGGGCGATCCATTCTCGGCGAGGGGCTGCCCCAGGCCCTGACGCTCCAGCTCCTCGCGGCTCAGGATCAGGTAGGGCAGCAGCCCGATGGATCGTCCGAAGAGCGTGATCCCGAACAGCAGCTGCTCGCTAGGCTCGTAGCGCCGTCCGGCGGCTAGCGGCGGGAGAATGACGTAGGGACGTGGTACGTCTCGCCCCCAGGGACGGCCGCTCTCGCGCAGGAAGGCTGGCGCCGCCAGGTTATCCGCGGGCGCCAGCAGGGCGCTGACCGGGCAGGTCGGCAGGAGCGGACACTCCAGGCAGGTTCGGGCAGCCTTGTTCGTGCAGAAACGCCGCCAGACGGACTCGAACATCTGTGCGCGCAGGGCCGTGCCCGGATAGGAGGCCAGCTCCAGCGGCGTTTCGACGCGCATCGTCCAGAGCAGATGGTAGCTTGTCAGCATGGTGAATCCCTTCGTTTCTCGTCTGATCTCTTCTCGTGTATGCCCGCCGCGCCGCCGCTCGGGCAGCGCAGCGGGCGGCAGCCGTTCCTCGTGGTTGGAGGGAGGCGGCGCCGTATCACGGGTGATCACGGTGCGGGCTCTTCCAGCCGCTTGTACCAGGTGTAGGCGTGTGAGGAGCGCCAGCGCTGGTAGGGCAGCACGATGTGGCGCAGCACGCGATCGCGTTGCAGCACGATGCGCTCATCCGTATAGATGTTGGCCTGGGCGAAGGTGAGCTTTGGTCCGCAGTCGTCCAGCATCTGGAGGGTCCCCTCGATGGGAAAGGCCTTCTGGCCGGTGCCGGTCAGTTGGAGAAAGGTCCCGGCTGGCAGCTCGGCGTGCTGCTCTGGCGGCTCCAGAATCTGGAGAAAGCCACCGCGCTTCCCCAGGTAGTTGAGGCCGATGAGCAGCTCCGGCAGCGCTGCTGCCAGCGGACTTTCCTCGGCAAGCTCGCAGGCCAGGCGCAGGCTACCGTGATAGCTCACATATTCGCGATAGGCGATCGTTGGCTGGAAGGGATACTCCTTCTCCAGACGAGCGCGGGCGGCCTTCTCGGCGTTAGTTTTGTCCTTCAGCTCGCGGCGGATCTTGCCGAAGCCCTTGATCACAACTGCCTGTTCTGGCGGTTCCAGGGCGAGCGGCAGGTCGCGCAGGAAGGGGAACAGGCGTTCCCCTTCCGCCAGACCGCGGCGGCGAATGGCTGTGCTGAGGAGGCCCATTTTGATCGCGAAGGGGGTGGGCACCAGCAGCGTCTGGCCGCCGGAGGACGTGGCGCTCGCCGGCCGCAGCGAGAAGAACGAGACCGGCAGGTAGTGCGCGACAATCCACATGGTCTTTCTCCTTCCGTCTTGCTGGCTGGCTAGACCGAGGCCAGGGCTTCGGGCGTGATGCTATCGATCAGGGTGCGCATCTGCTGGGCGAACTCGGCCAGGGTGTCGAAGGTCTGGAGCTGCACATGCCGGGGGCCGTCGCCGTTGAGAGCGCGGGTGATCGCCATGGCCTGATCTCGATAGGCTTCTGGCGCCTCGGTGCCGCCGAGCAGCGGGCTGACCAGCGGTGCGGGCGTGGTGTTGTCGCTGGTGCTGATGAAGCCTTCGAGGGCCAGCAGGTGTGGCAGTTGGGCCGAGCGCATGGCGCCGTTCAGCTCCAGGACGCTGTAGAGCAGGCTTTCCAGCAGGAGGCGAATGCGGCGCTGGCGCTCCGCGGCATTGATGGCGTAGCTCTGGGCGATGTCGTTGTAGCCAACGCGGCTCAGCTCGAGGTGGCAGACGAGGGCGTAGATGCCGCTGGAGGCCGGGCGGTGGAAGATGCTCTGGCCGAGGTTGGCTCCTGCGTGGGCGTCGCTCTCCTGCTTGCTTTTGGCGCCGGAGCCGCGCTCCGAGACGTACTTGACGTGGAAGTAGTTCTCGCTGCGCACGCGCTCGGGCAGGGCTACGACCCAGCCGAACTCGCAGACCGACTTGCGTGGCACGGAGCGCCCGCCCTCGGTGACCAGGATGCCGCCGATGTCGTCCATGGCGCAGCGCTGCAGCAGGGCGTCGATCAGTCCTGTGGCGGTCTTGGGAGCCTCCTGAATAAACTGGCTGTCGGCGTTGATGCGGTTGGCGTCGAACTGCTGGCAGCCGCTGCAGAGGCTCAGGCGCTCCTCGCGGGCGCGGCGGTAGAAGTGCTCCATGAGCACGTGCTTGAGCATGTCGCCGGAGATGGCGTTGACCGTGTACAGCAGGCCGTCGTCGCCAACAATGTCGACCATGCGCGTCTGGATCTGATTGCCCTCGCCGCCCTCGTTGTTGAGGCTGTGCATGTTGAGGGTCATACGCGCGGCAATCGAGAGCGATGCAACTGGTTGTGGCATAACAGTAGTACTCCTTTCGAGAAAGTGATACTCAAAGCAATTGTAATAGTTATATTTATCTAATTGTCTGTTTCCGCATGATCTTCGTCCTGGACCTGTCCCTCTTCTTCGGCCTTGGGGCGACCGAAGCGGGCGTAGCCGTAGGAGATCAGCATCGAGGCCACCAGCTCGCAGGGATACTCGTCGAGCAGGGCCGTGAGCTCGTCGACGTCGGCCGTGGTCACGGGATAGCGCAGATGATGCTCGCGATACTCATTCGGGAGCAGAGCCCGGCCCAGCTTCTGGGCGAGCTTCTCCTCTTCGCGCGCCGTCTCGGCGTTGTACTCGTGGAGAAACTCACTGAGCGCCTGCATGAACTCGCCGCGGCTGTGGATCTTGCGCATCAGCTCCTGGCCCAGGCCGTAGCGTACATCGTACGGATAGTTCTTCTCCTGGAACCGGCGACGCTGGGCGTTGACGGTGGCCTCGCGGATGGCCGTGGCGATGCGTTGAAAGCCTGTGTTCTTGATGATGGGAGTGAGTTTGAGATTCTGGGTGCTCTTGCTGGTCTCCACGGTCTGTTCCTCCATTGCTACAAGTAGATCGATGCCCTGAGTTGAGAGCTGCTTCTGCCAGCGCTGGCTGTTGTTCTCGCGCTCGCGCTGGCGGAAGAGGTAGCCGCCGTAGCTGGCGGCGAAGCGCCAGAAGAGGCGGCGGTCCTGGCCGGAGAGAAAGTCGCGATAGGTGCGCAGGAGCTCCAGCTCCTCGTTGCCCTCCTTGCCCTGCGTGCCCTCGATACGCCGGATGATGCTGGCGTGTTCCTCCAGCAGCTCGTCGAGCTGGACGGCCTCGGCGGCGCTGCGCAGCCGCGCTGGCAGCCAGGAGGGCAGATTGATGGTTGAGATGTTCATGACAGCGTGAGCGCTGCCCATATCTTTGTAAAATGCGACGTCAAGGCCGTGCGTGATGCTGATGATGGGCGGCAGCTCGTCCGGGTCCAGGTCCCGGCCGCTCTCCAGCTCGACGCGCCGGTGGTGGATCAGCACCTGGGCCAGGCGCAGCGCGGCCAGGATGTCCTGTTTGACGGCCGTGCTTGACCAGCAGATCTGGCGGAAGGTGTGTATGATGCCTTTGAGCGTCTCCAGCTCGACCTTCTCTGGCAGCACGACAAACGTTTTGCGGTCTTTGCTGCCGGTGAGCAGGTAGGGGGCGGCGCCGATCATGAAGCCGCGAAACTTGAGCAGTTCGAGCAGCCAGAAGCTGTCCAGGCCGCCCACGGCCAGGCGGTTGCTCTTGGGGGAGTTGGCCCCCTTGCCCGTCGTCGGATTGAGCAACTGCACCGCGGTGGCCTGGGGGGGGCGGCGATGCCCTGCTCTCTGGCCCACTTCTTCCAGCTTGTCTGAGCGGCCTCGACATCGTTCTCAGGCTGGCTGAAGAGCCGGAAGAGCAGGCCTATGGCGAACCATTGCTGCTCGGCGCTCAGGTCGAGCCAGCGCCGCGTGAGGTCATTGAAGGTGTCGGCGACCTTCATGACGTTGATGGCCTTGTAGTGATCCAGCTCGGGCCGGGGACCGTTGCTGAGGATCTGCTGTAGCTCCTGCGCCGGATTCAGGCGGGCCCGAGGTGTGCGCTGCTTGGGGTCAAGCTTTTTCAACTGCTCCTGAAGCTGGCGCTGCTTCTCCTGCTCGTGTTCGTAGTCGAAGTATTCGATGCCCTCGAAGGAACGTCCTTTTTTGGCCTGGCGCTCATCCTGTTTCGCCGTTTTCAGGGGGGCAAGCCAGGCGATCCGGCCGCTCCCGCGCAGATCGTCCTCCCGCAGTGGGGAGGGTAGCTCGATCAGGAAGCTCTCGCCGCTATCCCTGATCATCAGGGGGTGCGTCGGCCGCTCTAGCTGCCCCAGGCAGATGCGCATCAGGTCCGCCATCCCCAGGGCCAGCAGCGTGTCGGCGAAGGTCCCGCTGGCTTTGTTGATATACAATGTAGTCATCTCTAATCCTCTTTTTTTTGAGGGTATCTGCTATTTCTGTAACGATTTAATGTCATGTATTTAACTTTTTTTAGCGTTCCTGGCCAGAGGAGAGGGATGGGCATCTCTGCTGGCCTGTGGCTATCACCCCCTCGCGCTCTCATCTGCTCGGCAGCGGCAGCGAGTCTGAGTGTCTGGCGCAGCTAGCGATACAGGTCGGCGCGCTGGTCGGCCAGACGCAGGGCGCGCGTGATCAGAAACGCCAGCCAGGTCTCGCGGCGCCTCTCATCGCTGTCCAGTGCCACCCGACTGAACTTCCCCGCATCGGCGGTCTCCGGGAAGAGATCGCCGCTATCGCAGTGCGCCTTCACCTTCTGCAGGTCGTAGCGCCAGGAGGCGTCGCGCCGCACCAGAGCCAGCGCCGCCTCCACGGCCTGCAGCGCCCCCGGCGCCAGCGTCGCCGCCCCGTGCTCGTGGGCCCCCGTCGTATGGTGACGCGCGATGGCGTAGCAGACTGCGCGTACCACCGGGGCATTGGGGCTGGTCGGTGCGGTGACGCCAAGGCTCTCCAGGATAAAGCTGCGTCCCAGTGCCACGCTCTCGCAGGCGTGGTTCGGACGGCGGACCTGCAGCTCCTGCTGCCATTGTCGCTCTTCGCGTGCGCGAATATCGTAGGTCGTTTTCGCGAAGTAGTAGTCTTTCCCCGGCTCCGTGTAGGACAACTGCTTCTTCTCATGATAGAGATGCTCCCAGGCGCGTGCCCAGGTCTGCCAGCTCTGGCTGAGCTTGCCCAGGTCGTGCAGCGCCACGGCCAGTTGAATGGCCTGATCAACGGTGCCCGCCTGCAGGCCCATCAGCCCCTCGAGGCGGCGCATGGCGTAGGCCAGCTCGTGGTAGAGGCCATAATGATAGGCGTCGGCCAGACCCCCGATATGCTCCTCATAGCGCTGCCGCGAGACCCCTTTGCCCGCTGCCGGACCTGAGCATCGCGTCTTCAACCGCCGGCTCTGGTAGGGCTGCCGGTCCAGACGCTCGCGCCAGGACTGCGGCAAGGGCAGACGACCGTCGCGGAAGACCAGCCCCAGCTCGTGGTCGTAGGTCACCAGGGCCTGCGGCAGCGCCAGCACCAGCGCGCCCGTGATCTGCGTGGGGTTGGTCACCGGCTGCCAGGTATAGAGCGGCTCGCGGCGGCTATCCTCCTCACCCTCCGCGCCACCGCCTTCCAGCGGCACAGCCTCTTTCGGCACAGCCTCTTTGCAGACCCATTCCAGGCCCAGGGCGCTGGCGCGCTCCTGCAGCGCCGACCAGTGTCGTCCCTGCAGCAGGCTGGGACGCAGCGAGAAGAGCTGCCAGCACCAGGGAGCGGTTCTGATCTCCTCCTCCGGCGCATCGTGGACCAGCAGCGCCACCTGCAGATCGTCGCGGATCAGCGACGAGCGCGTCGACGGATCAGGCTGCTTGAGACTGGCAGTGATCTGCCCCTGCAGATCGAGACGCCCTTCCTCGTAGCGCTGCAGCAGTTGCAGATCAGCGCTGCAGTGAACCCGATCCAGCAAGCGGTGTTCCTCCTGGAAGCGCATCACCTGGCCATCGTACTCGGCCAGGGCCTCCCACGTGCGCTGGCAGAGATCTGCCTCGTAGGGCAGCGTCAGCGGCTGTCCCTGCTCGTCCGTTGCCGGAGGATAGACGAAGACCTGGCCCTGCTGGTGGGGGAAGCGCGCGCAGCGGCCGGCTCGCTGGATCAGGCTGTTGGCCGGGGCCAGCTCCGTATGCAGCGTCTCCACAGAGATGTCCAGGCCCACCTCGATCACCTGCGTCGCCACCACAATCACGTTCTCGCCCTCGTAGTGTCCCTCCTGCCAGGCGGCGGGACCCAGCAGACGGTGCAGCTCCTCGCCCTGGCGGTGCCGGTCCTCATCCGTAAAGCGGCTGTGCAGCAGCAGGAGGCGAGGCGCCTCTGCGCGCTGCCGGATCAGCTCATCGAGCTGCAGATACAGCTCCTGAGCGCGCTCGACGCGGTTACAGACCACCAGTGAGCAGCGTCGGTGCCGCTCGATCACCTGTTCAGCGCTCAGCGGCGCGGCGGCGCGGTAGAACGCGCGCGCGCGTCCCTCAGCCAGCCGGGACAGCTCCTCCTCGCTGGCTTCGATGATCTCAGCATCGAGCCACTCGCTCAGCCGTTCCACCAGCGGGCGTGAGAGCGTGGCGCTCATGAAGACGAAGCGCGTCAGGCCCTTGAGCTGGCGCAGCAGCTCGATGGTCGTCGTAAAGGCGCCGTAGCAGCTCTTTCCATCATTAGTCAGCGGATAGAGGTGCGGCTCATCCAGGATCAGGTAGGCGCTGACCAGCAGACCCACGTTGATGTTCGCGCGGGTCCCATCGACGCTGTAGGGGACGCTCAGCGCGCTGGCCAGGAGCTGATCAATGGTGCAGGCGGTGATCAGCGACTCGAACTGCGGGTCGTCCGGTGTCTCGCCCGTCTGGATACTCACCAGCCCCTCGCGGCCGAGTGGGCGGTAGCGCGCCCGCAGCGGTTCGACAAGGGCAGGATTCAGGTCTCGTTCCAGGAGGTCCCGGCAGGTCTGGTTGAACTGCGTGGCGAGCACGCGCATCGGCGTTACGTAGACCGCCTTCTGCGGCAGCGTCCCGTCGTTGAAAGCGCAGCTCTGCAGGAAGGGCACGAGCGCGGCGCGCGTTTTGCCGCCACCCGTGGGGATCATCGTTGTCAATCACTCCTTTCTGAAGAGATCGGGATTCAGCTTGCCCGGCTCGTGGGGGGTCTGGGCCTCCAGGCCATACTGCTGCATCGCCCGCCGTACGTGGCCGATGACGCGCTCGCGCAGCTCCGCCGGCTCCAGCACCACGCAATCCGCGCCCCAGCCGCGAATCCACGGCTCAATCTCGACCAGATCGCCGATCTCGGCGCTCCACTCGCAGCCGTCGCGCGTCAGGCAGATCTCCTGCGATGGATGCCAGCGCGTCTCACGCACACGCTTTGCGACGTTGCTGCTGAAGTGCAGGCGCACCCTCACAGGCTGCTCATCGCCGTACATCACCCCCCAGGCCCGTTGTAGCAGCTCCTCGGGCTTGAAGGAGGGATCGGGAGTGAAGAACTCATGAGTCAGGCGTGCCTGCTGGATGCGCTCTAGCTTGAAGGTGCGCAGGGCCTTGACTGCGTGGCAGTAGCCGAGCACGTAGATGGTGCGTCCGATCGCCGATGGCTCCAGCAGGTATGGATCGAAGAGCGTCTCGAAGCGGTTCTTGCGAGGTGGCTTGTAGACGAGGCGCAGGCGCCGCCGCTTGACCCAGCCGCAGGCCACTGCCAGAAAGATCGCCGAGAGATCCGCCTGGCTCTCATCCTCGTTGAGCAGTAGCGAGGCGATCATCTCCTGTTGTTCGTCCACCGGGGCGGGTAGAGCAGCGATGAGTTTTTGCAGCGCCATCGTCAGGTGCCAGTTGCGCTCGTCGCACGTCTGGGCAAGGAGGCGGCCGGCGAGGTAGAGGCCCACCGCCTCGGGATAGCTCAGCGAGAGCTGTAGCCTGGGTACAACCGCATCCTCGGGGAGGGACCAGTAGGGGCCTTTTTTGGTCAGCGGTAGCAGGCCGGCCCGGTCCAGTTCATCATATAGGCGCAGGAGACCCCCGCCTTCAGGCGTGGGGAGGAATGCGCCCCCTCCTTTCTGTGCTTGACCATCGCCTGACATATATGATATGCTATGTGCATGGATAGGACGATCGTCGTACAACTCAACCCGAC
>JBHOQN010000005.1:0-112297 GCA_042408965.1 Ktedonobacteraceae bacterium | reverse complement strand
GGGGGGCCAGCCCCTGCCCCTCTCCGGGGCGCTCCTCCGGCCTGCTCAGACGGCGCGCTCCCGCACCTGCGCCCAGACGGCCAGCCCGCCACAGCGCGTGCCGCAGCGCGCCCACGCCTCGGGCAGCTGGATGAGCACCTCCTGCACCTGCTCCAGCGGCACCTCGTTGACGGTCGCCAGGGCCGGGGCCAGCGCCAGCAGCGAGGCGAGCAGATCGCGCGCGAAGAGCGCGCCGCCCTGCGCCTGCCCGCTGAGCGGGGCCGCGAAGGGCCGGATCTGGGGGTGCAGGCCCGGCCCGGCCAGCCAGGTCGGGATCTGCAGGGGCGCCTCGAAGGTCAGGCCGCGCCGGCGTGCCACAGCCCGCACCCAGGCGTGCATCCGGGTGTGCAGCGGTCCGGCGTCGAGGACCTCCCCACTGGCCTCGACGAGTTCGAGCCAGCCGCCCGAGGCGGTGACGCGCACCAGATCGAGCAGGACGCCGGGCCAGGCCGTGAGGGCGATGGCCGCCCCCAGCAGGCGCTGATGCACATCATCGAAGGTCCCTCGGCGAAAGGGCAGGCCGCTGAGCCGGTCGGCCTCGCAGGGCTGGACGCTGGCAGGCAGGGGCCGCAGGAGGCGCAGGTCGCGGTCGAGGGCCACGATGCGGGCCTGGGGCCAGCGGCGGGCGGCCTCGTGGGTCCAGATGCCGGTGCCGGTGCCGACGTCGAGGATCTGGCGCGGCGCCTCGACGGGGGCCAGCAGGTGGCTGCCCAGCAGGCGACGCAGGGCGTGATGCTGCAGGTCGAGCCGATCCTGCTCGCTGAGCGTGCGCGGGAGCCGGTACGTGTCGGGACCCTCGTCGGGGTGGCGCCGGTGCCGGCGCGGACGCTGCAGGCTCTCGCGCCGGATCGTCAGCCAGCGGTCCATGGGCCCCCCTCCTCGGCCGGGGGGATAATACCAGCTCCCGGGACGCGATCGTGGCGCGGCGCCTTGCACCCCCACAGCTGCAGCAGGGGGAGTCGGCGGCGGCGCCGGGAGGGAGAGGCCTCTCCTGGACGGTCGCCGAGGAGGCCGGAGCGAGCTGGTCGAGCAGGCGCAGGGTGGCCGGGCCGCTGGAGAGGGGCCGGTCGCTCACTTCGAGCAGGAGCCAGCCGCCGGGGGCGAGGACGCGGACGGCCTCAGCGAGGAGGGAGGGCCAGGGAGCCTCAGGCAGCAGGCCGTGCAGGAGGCGCAGATGGACGAGGTGGAAGTGGTGGGAGGGGAAGGGGAGCGGGCCGGCCAGGGCGTCGAGGAGGCGGGTGGAGACGGAGGGGCAGCCGGCCAGCCAGGCGACGTCGGCGGCGAGGCGCAGCAGGTCGGGATCGGGATCGGCGCAGACGACCGCGGGGGGAGGGGGCGTCGTGACCGCAGGAGCGGGGGTCTGGCCACGGCAGGGGGCCAGGAGAGAGGAGCGGGCGCTACTCAACCTGGGAGGCCGGCATTGCAGACTGGTACCGCTTCGTGCATGATCACTATATCGACCAGCTGGGATTGGGGACGGTGGGCCAGCTTGTGCCTCTCTACGCCGTCAACAAAGACCCGACGGTGATCACGGACCTTCATCAAAACAATCGAGCGCCGCGTGGACCTCTGGCGTCAGCAGAACCAGCAAAGCAGCGGGTAGCCCTGGCAGAGAGTGGAAAGGGAAGCCTGCGAGAGAGCGAACAGACAACCACTCGTACTATACGCGAGCGCCAGGCCGGCGTCACCGTTGACGCGGCCTCCTCAGCGACATATACTGAGATCAGCGGATAGCTAGAGGGAGTCACATTCATGTCTGAGGGGAGCTTGCAAGAAGGCTTGCCAGCAGAGGTGCAGGCAGAGATGCAGGCCGAAGAGCAGGAACGCTTCGTCGAGGAGCTCGCCGGCGCAGAAGATCACTGGTTGACCATCAGCCAGGCTGCACGTGCCACGGGACAGAGCGACACAACCATTCGCCACTGGATCAGCCGCGGACTGCTCCCCGTGCGGCGCCGCACGGCCGAGAGCAGCGGACAGGTGCGTCTGGTACGCGCCAGCGACCTGGCCATCCTGGCGCCCATCGCCGAGCCAGGGCTGGAGCAGCGCGAACCGTTGACCGCTCAGGAGAGCATTCTCCGCCACCGCCAGTCCGCAGCCTTACGCAGCAGACCAGCCCATGAGATTCAAGAGCCAACGAGCAACGATGCAGATCTGCTCCGCAGGCTCATTCGTGAGCAATACACACGTCAGCAGGAGGCATTGGAGCGCCTGCGCAGCCGTCTGGAGGCACGCTTCACTCAGCAACAGGAGGCGGCGGCTCAGCACCGCATCGCCGTCGACGAAGCGCTGACGCAGTTACAGACCTCTTTCGAGGATGAGATTGCCGCCCTGCAGATCCAGACCAGCACCCGTCAGGGCGAGATCGAGCAGCAGATGGAGGAGATCACCGCCCGTCTTCAGAGCGCCACACAGCAGTGGCAGCAAGCGATCGAACTGCAGCGCCAGCAGATCGAGGCGCTCACTGCCCACCTGCAGCAGGAGGTCGAGGCCCACGAGCACCTCACACGCGAAGTGCTCAACCTCACTACGCAACTGACCGAGCAGCGTATCAAAGACGAGCAGGTCGCCCATAGCATCGGCCAGCTCAGCCAGCAGGTAGCCTTTCTGACAGCGCAGCTCGCAGAGCAACGCCAGCGAGCTGAGCACGAGCAAGAAAGGCTGGCCCAGCATGGCCGACAACTGGGACGCCTTGAGCACGAGCTGGCCGAACAGCAGCGGGCGCGCGAGGAAGCTCAGCAGGAGATCCTGGGCGTGCTGGCCGGCCAGCAGGAACAACTGAGCGCCCTGATGATCCGCCTCAACGAGCAGGCTCAGCGCTACGAGTTCCTCTCCCAGCTCTACGTCACCATCGAACAACAGCAAGGGGAGCACGAGGAACGCCTGCTCAGGCTCTACCGCTTCATCGAGCAGTTCTCCTCACCCTAGCACGGGTCGCACGGGCGCAGGCCTTCCCGTGTGCCTGCCAGAGCAGCGACCAGGGAGAGCTATGCGGATCAGCAGCGACGCGCATGCATCGGCGCTCCATCCGTTCGTCCGTCCGTTTGCATGAGGCCAGCACAGCGCCCAGAGAGCCTGGCCTCACCGCTTTGCACCATCCGCGCTGGGAGCTGCAGGGCACAGGATAGCGACCTGCCTCAAGGCCTGTCAGGTCCCTGCCACAAACAGCCTGCCCCAAGCCCGGGCAGCTGTTCCCGGCGCAGGCCGGTAGTACTTTCACGCCGTAGCTCAACAAAGAGCACGATGAAACGTATTACACTATGCCAGGGCACAGTCACTGCGGGCGCCCACGTCAGCAGCGTAGTCCGGCCCCCCTGCGCAGTAGCGTACCCACGCACCTGCTACAGGCTCATGACCTACGTACGAGCCTGTGCCTGGTAGAAGCTGTACGGTATGGCTTGAGAACCTCAACCAGAGATACGGTTGGGATTTTCTGCGTACCTGGGACGTTCTTTCTAGTATAGACATGCCCGGTCGCGACAGACGCAACTCCTCTCGATTAGAAAGGAAAACAAGCGCTATGCTCATCAACACCGTCAGATTCTCCCACCTGCTCGAAGAAGAGAACCTCCACGATATCTCGCATTTTCTGGCCCACACCGCTTTTGTGATCTCCCACAAAACTGAGAGCATGGACACCCTTGCAGGAGTCCTGTGGTACCTCCCTGTCAGCAGTCCCATCATCGTCGTGACCAACTGCCCACAACAGGAGTACGGAGATCTCGTCAGGGGCCTGCGAGCCCACCTGACTTCCCACCTGCATATCTACGTCATCCACCAGAAGGACGCAGCGCTGGCGGCCTTCTTCCACAGTCATGGCCTCGATTCCATCCTGGGACCCGATGGCCTGGTACGCGACGGCAAAGGAGAAGGCATGTACATTGGCACCTTGCTGGCCGATCTGCTGCGCTTTCCACGCTGGGTCGTCTTCTACGATGCCGATAACCTTGTGCCCTGCGCTCTGCTGGAGTACACCCTGGCGCTGGGGCGCCTTTTCCTCGCCGCAGATTCCACCTACGCCTACCACGAGGCGGCGACCCTCCATAACGTCCGCGTCTGCTGGGCCTCCAAACCCGCTGTGCGCAACGGACAGCTCGAGCACACTCCGCTGGGCCGCTGTACCAGCGTCATCTCCCCGATCTTCTCCTCGCTGCTCAACGACTGGTTCGGTCTGAGCGAACAGATCATCTCCTCCAACGCTGGAGAACAGGGCATGACCATGGGCACGGCACGCGCGCTGCGCTTCTCCTCCGGTTTCTCCGTGGAGACGTTCCAGCTCCTCGATCTGCTCTTCAAAGCAACCTCGCTGCACGCTCTGCCCCATCACATCCTGCTCGAACAATACCAGTCGCAGAGTCCGCACTTCCATACCAAGCGCGAGGATGCCCATATCAAACAGATGATCAGTGCCAGCCTTGGCTGCTTCCTGCTCTTCCAGGAGTATCTCTCACCGCCCATCGAGGACCAGATTCTGCGCGTCCGCGAGGAACTGGGCCTCGATATGACAGCACCCTTTGTCTATCCACCACTGCAGGAACTGGAGTTGACGGCCGTGGATCGCCTGCCATATCGCTACCGGCTGTTCGCCAGCAGCGATAGCTCCGATCGCGATCCCGATACGCTCTTGGAGACCACCATCGGCTGACTCCATTCCCCGGTGGCCTGACGCAACCTTGACAGCCTCGCCTCCACGGATCACAATAACAGCAGCAAGCATTGATCAGGGTAAGGAGACGTATGAGAGCAAGCATGCTGGCGGCGATGTTCTATGCGCCGATGGATATTCGCATGGAGCAACGACCCATTCCGGAGCCGGGTTCCGGGGAGGTGCTGTTACAGGTTGCGGCGGCCACAACCTGTGGCACGGATCTCAAGACCTATCGGCGAGGCCACCCGCTCCTCTTCAAGAATCCCCCCGCCGGCTTTGGCCACGAGGCAGCCGGGATCATCGCTGCCACAGGAGCCGGTGTGAGCGCCTGGCGAGAGGGCGACGCCGTTGTGGCGGCCAACTCAGCCCCCTGCGGCCAGTGCTTCTACTGCCAGCGCGGCCGCTTCAGCCTCTGTGAGGATCTTCTCCTGCTGAACGGGGCCTACGCCGAGTACCTGCTTGTTCCTGAGCGCATCGTGCGCCACAACCTTTACCACCTGCCACGGGATACCTCCTTCGTCGCAGCAGCCCTGACGGAGCCTCTGGCCTGCGCCCTCCACGGCGTGGAAGCCAGCGAGATCCGCCCTGGCGATACGGTCCTCATCATCGGCTCTGGTCCCCTGGGGCTGCTCCTGACAGCCGCCGCCCACCTGGCGGGTGCGCACGTGCTCGTCAGCGGTCACGGCGAGGAACGCCTGACACTCGCGCGACAGTTCGGCGCCGCGCGCGTCTTTGAAACTGGCGGCCTCTCGCTGGAAGAACAACGTACCCTGCTGCGCGAGGCAACCCCCGAGGCCCGCGGGGCCGACGTGGTCATCGAGGCAGTAGGTACGCCCGAAACGTGGGAGCTGGCCACGACCCTCGTCCGCCGCGGAGGGCTGGTCAATCTCTTCGGTGGCTGCGCTGCCGGCACCAGGGTCTCTCTGGAAACGCGCCCCCTCCACTACGACGAGGTAACGCTCAAGGGTGTCTTTCATCACACCCCTGCTTACTTCGCACGTGCCCTGGAGCTGATCGCCAGCAAGCAGATCAACGTCGAGGCACTGATTACGGAACGCCTGCCGCTCGCAGAGGCCGTTACGGCCCTTCAGCGCCTGCATCGGAAACAGGGGGTGAAATATGCTCTGCTGCCTCCCGCGTTTGCTGGTGATCTCCTCCCTGAAGCAGCCCCCGCATAATCAGTCCACTGTAGAGGTCGATGACCTGCTGTACGGTAAGTCTGCCGCCGGGGCGAAACCAGGCGGCCACCTCCGTGCACATGGCGATCAGGGCGTAGGAGGTCACTTTGATATCGCTGTGGCGAAAGAAGCCACGCTCCATCCCATCGCGCAGGATCTCCTGAACCAGCTCCTCATAGCGATCACGCAGCGAGATGATATAGTCCCGACTGGAACCCTCGAGCGCGCGAATCTCTGTATCAATGATGAAAAACTCGGCTTTAAAGGTGGTGTGCAGACGAATATGATTGGCAATGGCTGCATGCAGGCGCTCCAGGGGGTCGCTGTACTCACGCAGGATACGCTCGAGATTGCTGTTGAGGCGCTGCATATACGTTTCCATGATCTCAACGAGGAGCGCTTGCTTGTTGGTGTAGTGATAGTAGATGCTCGCCGCCTGAATGCCGGCGATTCTGGCGATATCGCGCAACGGCGCAGCATGATAGCCATAACGCGAGAAGAGCTCCACAGCAGCCGCCAGGATGGCTTCGCGGACCGAACGGCCCTCGACGTGGGTGGAGACGTCATTGTTGCTCACGTGCTCCCAGGCCTCCCATTTTCTTGAGGAGTCGCGGCACCTGGCTCTTGAGTGACCTCTCCCTCCGCCCGTTACCCTCCCCGGCCCTCTTCCAGCATGTACTCCCGCCACCTCTGGCCGGGCGGCCGCTCTCACATCTCGCTCAGGGCAGCCCGGCCCGGCCCGGCCTGGCATCGTCTTCCTGCCAGATGCCCTGCCCCTATTGTATCAGAGCCGGGAAGGGCACGCTTACCAGATGATCTCCAGTGGCTCTACACCTGCCCTCCCGCTAGGGAGGATAGCGAATCACAGCCTGCAGACTGTATAATAGACAGTATACATATCCTGGGCCTGCCAGGCCAGCCGCCTGACAGGCGGAAGGAGGTATCAGCGCTCACAAGCAGCTCACCATGCACTCCGGGTAGCGTCAGTCAGGCTGCCCACACGTTCCATCCGCTCATTACCCGTTATCCAAGGAGGTCTTTGCATGGCGACAAGCGAAACTGCGGAGCCGCGCGGCTATTTCCCTGGCTGGACGCTCAAGACAGAGGGCATCATCGCTCCCGATGAGCGTCTTCCCTGGGGACAGAGCATTCTGGTTGGTCTGCAGCATGTGCTGGCCATGTTCGGTTCCACTGTGCTGGCCCCCATTCTGATGGGGTTTGATCCCAACACAGCGATCTTTTTCTCCGGCATCGGCACTCTGCTCTTCTTCGTCATCGTCGGCGGACGGGTGCCCAGCTATCTCGGCTCGAGCTTCTCCTTCATCGCCGTCGTCCTAGCCGCAACGGGCTTCGCCAGCGGGTTCCACGGCTCCGGTCTCAATCCAAACATCGGGGTAGCCCTGGGCGGGATCATCGCCGCAGGAGTTGTCTACGCAATCATCGGTCTGATTGTAATGTTCGCCGGCTACCGCTGGATTGATGTCCTCATGCCGCCCGTGGTCACCGGCGCCGTCGTGGCCGTCATCGGGTTGAATCTGGCCCCCGTGGCCGTGGGCGACGTGACGGGCTCAGCCTTCGACACCTGGATGGGACTGATCACCGTTCTGGCCGTCGCCTTTGTAGCAGTCTTTCTGCCGGGGCCCCTGCGTCGTCTCCCGATCCTGCTGGGCGGCATCATCGGCTACCTCGTCTACCTGCTCTTCGCCAACGGCTTCGGCCTCGGGAAGGCCATTGACTTCAGCGGCGTAGCGAAGGCAGCCTGGATCGGACTGCCGCACTTCTCCACACCTAGCTTCTCGGGCAATGCCATCGCCCTGATCGCTCCAGTTGCCATCATCCTCGTCGCCGAGAACACCGGGCATGTCAAGGCCGTCGCTGCCATGACGGGACGCAACCTGGACCGCTATGTGGGGCGCGCCTTCCTCGGCGATGGTCTCTCTACGATCGTGGCTGGTCTGGGAGGTGGTACAGGGGTCACCACCTACGCGGAGAACATCGGTGTGATGGCAGTCACACGTATCTACTCTACATTTATTTTCATCATTGCAGCGATCGTTGCCATCCTCTTGGGCTTCTGCCCCAAGTTCGGCGCGCTGATCATGACCATTCCGACCGGCGTCATCGGAGGGCTGGCGATCGTCCTCTTCGGCCTGATCGCCGCGACCGGCGGCCGCATCTGGGTGGAGAATCGCGTGGACTTCTCGAAGAGCCGCAATCTGATTACCGTGGCCTTCGCGCTGACGGTCGGCACCGGCAACCTGGCGCTGAACATCGGCAACTTCTCCCTGAGTGCCATCGGTGTGGCAACGTTCGGCTCGATCATTCTCTACCAGATTCTGCGCGAGCGCGCCCCTCAGCCCGAGGAGGCTGTCAGCGCCGATGCGGCCGTGGGACTCAACCCCACCGCCGAGGGCAGCCTCACGGAGACGGATGACCATCGCTAGCATGACGAGAGGCGCCGCCGCCAGTCCTGGCGCGACGCTGATGCGCTGACGCTCGTTCCGCGCATAGATCGTATACTCAGCGATCTGCTGTCTCTGTAGAGAGACAGCAGACCCTCTCACTCTCCAGCGTTCTGTCAGATTCAGGAGGATCAGGAGCTACGCGCCTATGCGTACCTATGAACTGGCACCAGAGCTGACACCGGACTGGATCAGCCACGTCTGGCAGACGTTACCGCGCCATGTCCGTCCGACGCTGCTGCTTCCTGCCCCACGGCTCTCGCAGCAGCTCGGTTGCGAGATTCTGATTGCCAGCGAAACCTTCCAGTACACTGGCAGTTTCAAGTTTCGCGCCGCCTACCAGTTGCTCAGCAGTGTGCCTGAGCGCCAGATCATCGCAGCCTCATCGGGAAACTTCGGACAGGCAGTAGCATATGCCGCCAGGTTGCTCGGAAAGAGCGCCACCATCGTGATGCCAACGACCTCCGCGCGCGTCAAAATCGAGGCGGTGCAGGCCTACGGAGGCACCGTTGATCTGACAGACGTGCGCCGCGTGAGCCGTCAGGCGCGTGTCGAGGAGCTTGTGCACAAGCAGCCAGGCGCCTTTGTGGCGCCCGCCTATGATGACTACCGCGTGGTCGCGGGCAACTCCACTCTGGGCAAGGAGGTCTTCAACGGCGCTGAGATCGACGCCCTGCTCGTCCCCGTCGGTGGCGGAGGCCTGATCTCTGGCCAGATCATCGCCCGTGACTACCTCAACCGGCGCACAGAAATCATCGGCGCGGAGCCGCTGGCGGGCAACGACGCAGCGCTCTCCCTGCGCCGCGGTCAACCTGTCAGCAACGCCCAGGAACCCGACACGGTGGCAGATGGCGCCCGTACACTTGCACTCGGCAGGCTCAACTGGGAGATCATCCGCCAGGGCGCGAGTGACATCATCGAGGTCCCCGACGCGATCACCCTGGAAGCCCTACGACGCTACTTCTTGCTGACGAACCTCAAGGTCGAGCCAACGGGAGCACTGGCCCTGGGAGCCATCCTGGTCAACCCCGCCCGTTTCCAGGGCAGGCGTGTCTGCTGCATCGTCAGCGGTGGAAACGTCGATCCGGGCGTCTACGCCCACGCACTCGCTCAGGAGGCCTGCTGAGCGCACCGAACAGAACAGGACAGGATCGGGTTGGATTGGAGAGGCCCGATCAGATCTCCAGGTGGATAGAGGAAGGTCACCCTGGTAACTTCCCGCCCTCCAGACTCGTTAGACATCGAAGAGATGCTCTCAACGGCTTCGCCTCTTGGGAAGCACCATTTCGTTTGCACTGATTCGTGGAGGACGATGCAAGACCAGATACTTCCATCCAGACTGGCGCTCCTCTGCAAAGGCCTGCGACCAGTCCTGCACGAGGGCTGGCTGCTGCTCTGCGTGGCTCTCGCCGAGGTGCTGCGCCTGATCCTTATTGCCTTTCACTGGCCCCAGACTAACAGCGACGAGGCCAATATGGGGCTGGTAGCCCTGCACGTGGCTTACCAGGGCGACCACCCGGTCTTCTTCTACGGCCTGCCCTACATGGGGCCGCTGGAGGGCTACGTCGCAGCCGTGCTCTTCCGTCTCTTCGGTCCCACGCTCTTCACCCTGCGTCTTGGCCTGCTCTTCTTCAACACCGGCTTCCTCATCAGCACCTATTACCTGCTCCGACTTCTCTACGGTCGCCGCTTCGCCCTGGCGAGCGTGACGTTGCTGAGCCTGGGTTCAGCCGATGTTCTCTTTCTGCAGATGCGCGCCTCAGGCGAGTATCCAGAGCTGTTGATGTTTGCTCCACTCATCTGCTGGCTGGCGGGCTGGCTGGCCCTCACTGGCGATCGCCGGAATGAGCGTATCGGCAGACGTAGCCTGGTCTACGGACTGCTGGGCCTCAGCATCGGGCTGGCCATCTGGGTTGATTTCCTGATCGGCCCCTTTGTCCTGGCAGCGGGTCTCTTGCTTCTGCTCTTCTGTCGGCGGGAGCTGCTGCAATGGCAGGGCCTGAGTCTGCTGAGCGGGCTGCTCATCGGCGCGGCTCCCCTGATCTACTACAATCTGACAGCCCCGCTCAGCCAGAATTCGCTGGCCGTGCTCCTTTCAATCCATCACGGCGGCGCCAGCGACATGCTCGCACGGCACCTCACCTGGCTCAATCAGATCAGCGGAGCGCTCTTCATCGCCCTGCCCTGGGCCACGGGAGCGAACCCGCGCTGTCCAATCGCCGCTATTCCTCCGTGGGGACTGCCAACCCCGGCCACGCTGCCCTGCGTACTCTTCCAGGTCGGCTGGGGACTGGGCTACCTTGCCCTGGGAGGGCTGGCCACGGTACTCTGCCTGCAAGGAGTGCGCCGGCTGCTCCAACCCGCCTGGTGGCGCCTGATAGCGCTGACCGAGCTGGACCCTGAGCGTCGTAGCCAGGCTGTGCGGCTCTGCCTGCAACTGGGTATCCTCCTGAGCGTCGCGCTGACCCTCGGTCTCTACGCCATTGCACCCGTCGCCGCGGTTTCGCCGGAGACAACCTTTCGCTATCTGACGTGTCTGCTCATCGCCCTGCCGATCCTCCTCTGGCCCGTCTGGCACAGGCTCCAGTCTCTCCCCCTCGCTGCACCGGGACAGGGCTGGCGCGGACAGGGCTGGAGGACACGCGCCGCTGCGGCCCTCAATGTCGTGCTCCTGGCGCTGGTGGCTCTGACCTTCCTCTGCGGAACCGTGCGGGCGTTCGGGGAGCTTCCAGCGGCCAAGGCCGACTATCAGCGGCGCATGACGGTTATTAATGATCTAGAGCAGATCGGAGCAACAAGAGTATACTCAGAGTACTGGACGTGCAACTGGCTCATATTCATGAGTCGCGAAGATATCATCTGCAGCGTACTCAATGCCCGGCTCCAACCAGGCTTCAACCGCTACAGTCCTTACCGGAGCGTGGTCGACGCCTCGCCGCGGCCCGCCTACGTCTTTCCTATTGCCGCGGGGCTGCTCGACGCCACGACAGGCAGAGCACAGGTAGCGGCCTTCCAGGCGCGCCAGCAGTCCTCGGCGTCCCGGTACCGCACGTATCTGTTCGAGGGCTATCTGGTCTTTCAGCCAGCGCCATCCTGAAGGGCCTGAGACCTGCTCCTGGCTCTCCAGATCCAGATCTGAAAGAAGAGGGAGCCATCGCGGGCGGGGCCACTGCCTCGCGATGGCTCCCTCGATGAGCGCGGGCCTGTTTCCTGTGATGGGAGATGCAGCCTGACGTTGGCCTCAGGGTTACGAGACCGGGTAGATCACCAGATTTGAGAACGCCACCACAACACCCTTGGGAGTATCGGGCAGGTTCGAGACGTACAGAGCAATTGTACCACTCTTGTAGCTGTTGTCGGTCACCGTGTTCAGCGTCTGACCATTCACTGTCAGGGTCATCGTCGCCCCTCTGGCCAGAATCTCCACATGGTTGACCTGGCCTATAGGCTTCAACGCGGACGTCGGAAGGTAGCCGACCAGCTTCTGGTCGTTTTGCGGCTGGCCAGAGGCATCGACCATTCCCTTAAAGATCGCATAGGTCGAGTCGCCGTACATGGCAAAGCGATAGAAGGTCGCCAGCTCCGTGTTCTGGTTGGAGGCGCCGCGGATATAGACGCCGAAGCCACTGTTATCCTGCGTCCCCTTCGTAATGGCCACGTCCACGTCCAGGCGGAAGTTATCGAAGGTCTTGCCCGGCACAAACTCCGGAAGAATGTGATTATTGTCCTCTTCAAGCAAGAGCTGACCATTCCCCAGCTTGACCGAGTAGCGTCCGGGAACGCTGGTCAGATCCCAGCCCTGATTATTATTGGCAAAGGTATCGCTGAAAAGGGGCGGGGTAGCTGGGGAGGTCGTTGCCTGCGAGGAGGTCCTGGGGACCACCGTCGGCGTCGTGCTCTTGCTGTTTCCCCTCACCAGAGCCAAGGCGCCGACTCCACCGGCCACAACAACGAGGACCAGCACAATCATCAGCACCAGCAGCCCTGTACGCGGGCGTCCTCTGGGCGGCGTTGGAGGCGCAAAGCCACCCGAGGGAGAGGGTGGGGCATACCCCCCCGGTTGCAGTCCTCCCGGAGGGTAAGGCGCAGGCGCCTGGGCGCCGTAGTAATCGCCAGGCCCGGCTCCATGGGGGGGTGTGGCGATCCCTCCATAGGAGGGCGATGAGGATGGCCCGCTCGCTGGCTGCCCCCACTGAGGGGAGGAGACGCCCGGATAGGAGTTTTGCCCATAGGCTGTGCTTGGGTAAGGAGGAGTGCCAGCCCCCCACGGATTGCTGACCGGACCCTGGGACGGGGGGCCTCCCTGAAAACCGCCAGCCTGAGCATTGTAGTGGCCACAATTGCTGCAATACATTTCATTGGGCGGAAGCGGCATACCACAACGCTGGCAGACCTGGCCCGCCACTCCGCTCCCATAGGGGGGATACATCGAGGACATGAAACAGGACCCTCCACTCTTCTTGGCTTACTTGGCAGACGTGCATGCTAACCAGGTTGAGTATCGCATATCGCCGCCTGAATGTCTACCGGTAATTTTTCACAAATCACTGTTCCTCTCATATGGACGTGCAGGTCAAACATTTTGCCGCTCGCGCAACAGTTCGTGTAAGCGGCAGGGATGCAGCGGCATCTCACGAATACGCAGGCCGAATGGCGCCAGCGCATCATCGACGGCGGAAGCAAAGAGCGCCGGTACAGGGATCGTACCAGCCTCGCCAGCGCCCTTCACCCCCAGGGGATTCAGAGGCGACGGCGTCTCCACATGCTCGACCTCCAGGTGGGGCACCTCCTCCACTGTCGGCAGCAGATAGTCCATGAAGCTCCCATTGAGCAATTGCCCCTCCTTGTCAAAGACGAGGCGCTCGTAGAAGGCCCCCCCGATGCCCTGCGCCACCCCCCCATGGACCTGGCCCTCGACCACCAGCGGATTGATCACCCGTCCGCAGTCGTGGACAGCCACGTATTTGAGGAAGGAGACCATGCCAGTGCGTGGATCGACCTCGACAATGGCGCCGTGGACTCCGCTGGCGAAGGTTCCATGAGGAGGACTGTAAAAGGCGCTGGCCTCGAGACCGGGGCCGCCCCGCTCCTCCGGCAGAGCCGGGCCGGGTCGCGGCCCTGCGAGCTGCATCTTCATCAGCTGGCGCGCATTCTCGCCATAGGCATAGCGCAGCGGATTGGCGGAGATCGCCACCTGGCCCAGGGTGAGCGCCCGCTGGGGAGCATCACGCACAAACACCTTGCCATCGGCCAGCTCGATGTCGTCGGGCGAGGCCTCAAAGAGATCTGCGGCGACCTGCTTCGCCTTCTCCCGCACCTTCACGGCCGCGAGGTACACGGCCGAGCCAGCTACAGTGGCGGCACGACTGGCAAAGGTACCTACCCCCCAGTAAAAGGCCTGAGAGTCGCCGGTGGTGACCAGCACATCGCGCGGGTGCACCCCCAGTTGATCAGCCACAATCTGGGCAAAGGTCGTTTGATGGGCCTGGCCCTGCGTAGAGACCCCCGTCGAGACATAGACTCGACCGTCGGACTCAACGCGCACCTGCGCCCCCTCGTAGGGTCCGATGCCCGTTCCCTCAACGTAACAGGCCACGCCGATGCCCAGATAGCGCCCCTCCTGACGCGCGCGCACCTGCTCCTGGCGGAACTCCTCGTAGTGCAGCGCCTCCTTGAGCTTCTCAAGGCCAGCCTGGTAGTTGCCGCTATCATAGAGCGTCGGTCCGCCATCCTGATAGACCAGGCCAACATCCCAGGGAAACTCGTCAGGGCGAATGAAGTTGCGCGAACGTACCTCCAGGGGGTCCAACCCCAGCTCGGCCGCGATGCGATCCATGATGCGCTCCATCACAAAGACGGCATGTGGCCGTCCCGCGCCTCGATAGGGGCTGACCGGCACCTTGTTGGTGTAGAGCACCTTGAACTCGCTGTAATAATGCCTCAGGCGATAGGGACCAGGCAGAGAGCAGGCCGTGATGATCGGCACGATAATACCGTAGGGCGTATAGGCGCCGGTATCATGCAAGAAGACATCGCGGACGGCCAGCAGGATGCCCTGGTCATCGAAGGCGTACTCCACCTCATGAATCTGGCCACGCTCCTGGTTCGCAGAGATGAAGTGCTCTCGCCGATCCTCGATCCACTTGACGGGACGCCCAAGCTGGATGGCCGCGAATGGCGTGAGAATCTCCTCCGGGTAGAACATCATGATTTTCGTGCCGAACCCGCCACCGACATCCGGGGCAATCACGCGCACCTTATGCTCAGGCAGACCAAAGATCGCCGCCAGGCCATTGCGGATAGGGATCGGCCCCTGCGTTGACATCCAGCAGGTGAGCATCCCCTCATAGGGGTCCCAGCGCGCTACCACTCCGCGGCATTCCATCGGCATGGCAGAGCCACGCTCCATGACAAAGGTTTCACGCAGCACGTGAGGGGCAGAGGCGATCGTCTCCTCAGGCTGGCCAACGCGCTGGATCAAGTGCGCGGCGAGATTGCCAGGGACATCTGCATGCACCAGCGGAGCATCCGGCGCGGCAGCGCTTTCCAGGCTGGCGACCACTGGAAGCGGCTCGTACTCGACCTCGATCAGCTCCAGGGCGTCTTCGGCTATGTAGCGGTCATCGGCAACAACCAGGGCGACTGCGGCACCCACGTAGTGTACCTCGTCCTTTGCCAGCGGGAGCTGCGTCCGCGGTTGGGTCAGGGCCTGATGGGGGACCAGCAGAGGCGAGGGCTCCAGCAGATCGCCGAGATCCTGGGCCGTGATCACCAGATGGACGCCTGGGAGCGCCCTGGCAGCCGAGGGATCAATGCGCTGAATG
Organism: Ktedonobacteraceae bacterium; assembly: GCA_042408965.1. Classification (GTDB taxonomy): domain Bacteria; phylum Chloroflexota; class Ktedonobacteria; order Ktedonobacterales; family Ktedonobacteraceae; genus Thermogemmatispora. The sequence goes on along the minus strand of JBHOQN010000005.1, from coordinate 97,149 downwards.
CGCGCATGCGCGTAGGGGCTGCGCAAGACCGCCGCTTGCAGCATCTGGGGGAGATCGATATCGTCAACAAAGGTCGCACGTCCCCGGAGGAGGCGCGGATCTTCTGAGCGCTGAACGGGTGCGCCAAACCAGCGTGTGGTCATGTTTACTTCACCTCGTTCTGACTCTGGTGAGGATTCAAGTAGTGAGCCGCGAGTTTGACAGCTTCGATGATGTTCTGGTAGCCGGTACAGCGGCAGAGATTCCCGGAGAGCCCGCGGCGAATGTCGTGTTCATCGGGATCTGGGTGCTCATGCAGCAACGCATGAACGGACATGATGATCCCCGGCGTACAGAATCCACATTGCAGGGCGTGTTTTTCCTGAAAAGCTCTCTGGATAGGATGCAGTTCACTGTTGCCGCCGGCCAGACCTTCGATCGTTGTGAGCGCCATGTTGTCGGCCTGCACGGCGAACATCAGACAGGAACGGACGGCCTCTCCGTTGAGGAGGACGGTGCAACAGCCACAGACGCCATGCTCACAGCCTACATGCGTGCCTGTGAGGTGAAGCTCGTGACGCAGGAAATCTGAGAGCAGCATGCGTACAGGAACCCGCCTCTCGTAGAGGCAGCCGTTGACGGTCACGGTGAGCGGATAGTCTTCGCGAAACGTAGGGGTTGAAGAGAGATCATCGAAATCATGCATAGTCTAGCTGGGTCCCCTTTCTCTCTGGCAGCCGGGCCGGTCGTGGGCTGTGCTGGTATACTGGTGCACGCACGGTGTATGGGAACGGCCTCTGCTGACCCGACGTGACGATCTGCTATGGTGGGTGGTCATGGCCGCGCTGAGCAGCGTGCCCAGGCAGCCAGCAGAACGCGCCTGGTCAACTCAGCGACAAGGTGACGGCGATAGTCGACGGTGGCGTGCACATCCTGCATATCCTCACTGACAAGTGTACGTGCTCTCTCGGCAGCGTCGGCAAGCGTCTGCTCATCAAGCGTCGCCCCTGCAAGCACCTCTTCGACGGCATAGGCCCGCACCGGTACACCGGCTATACCCAGATAGGCAAGCCGGGCCCTGGCGCAGCGTCCGGCGGAATCTGGCGTCAGGACGGCCACCGCGCCGGCCAGCGCGTAGTCCCCCGCGCGGCGGGCGAATTCCAGAAAGGCCCAGCCGGCCGTTGCGGGCAGCCAGGGGAAACGTACCTCGGTCACCATCTCATCGGGGCGCAGGCCGGTCGCAAGATAGCCGTTGAAGAAGTCCGTTGGCCTGAGCACGCGCTCTCCCTGAAGGCTCTGGGCCACCACTTCACCCTCGAGGCAGGTCAGGAGGGCCGGCAGCTCGGCAGCAGGATCGGCATGGGCGATGCTGCCGACCACTGTTCCCCGATTGCGAATCTGGAAATGGCCGATATGTTTGATGACCTCCACCAGCAGAGGATGGCGCTGCTGCACCAGTGAGGAGCGTTCCACCTGCCGCTGACGAGTCACCGCTCCGATTGCCAGATAACTCTCCTCTGCTTCGGTGTAGTGAAGTTCGGAAATATGATTGATATCCACAAGATAGGCCGGAGCTGCCAGCCGCATATTCAGAAGGGGGATCAGACTCTGACCTCCCGCCAGAACTTTCACATCTTCAGCATAGCGATCCAGCAAAGCCAGTGCATCATCGAGCAAGTGTGGTGCACTGTACTGAAAGCGTGGTGGTTTCATACTCGCTTCGGGTGCGCAGATCAGTCTCCCGCTCTCGCATTCAGGGACGGTGAGGAACACCCGCCTCCATTCGTCGCAATGTAGTCAGCCCTCGCAGGAAGCAGAGCGGCCCGATCGCCTGTTCCAGGCTGTCCTGTCCTCCAGGCCAGGCCTTCTCTTCAAGGGCGAAGGAATACTCAAAAGAGTAATGCCATTGGCCCTCTTCTGTCAAGCCTTTCGCCGGGCTCCGAGGCCGATCACCGCGCGTCCTGCCTCCCTCTGGCAATCTCCTCTGCGCCGCTCTCCTTCAACTGTCAGGCGGTCTGGCAGACGCAGCCTCCTGGACAGCCGGAAAGGCCTGCCAGAAATGATGCACATATGTACATGTTTGCGAATCAGTACAATAGAATAAGAGAGTATTTACATTTACATGGCGCGGTTGGTTGCTAGAGCATTAGAAAAAGGAGAACATGTGGTGGATAGTGTTATTGTCTGTGTACATGGAAGAAGCGAGGAGTGGAATCTGAAGGATCGCGTGCTGGAAGACTTCCAGGATGGGATTCTTGAGGGCCTGGGGCGATTGCCAGCGCCGGTGGCCATCACGCGGGACCAGATCCTGCTGGCGTTCTACGGTGACCTTTTCCTCCCTGACGCGGCCCTCTTCCAGGGCAGCGCCTCGCCAGAGCGCCTGCACCAGGGATCACCGCTCCAGCCGGCGCTACGCCCGTCGACAGCCGCCGATCCGATCTATCAGATCAATGTCGCGCGTGCCATTCTGCGCGAGGCCAGCCGGCGTGGGCTGATCACTGCCGCCGCGCAGAGCCAGCCGGGCCTTTTCCAGGGTGGCGGCCTGGTCTGGCTCCATGGCTTGCTCGCTCACATCCTTGAAGGCCTGGAACACATCTTCGGCGCACCGCGCGATCTGCTGCGGCTCTTCGTCGGGGATGTTGATCTCTATCTGCATAACGCTGCTCTGCGCGCCCAGGTCATGGGACGTCTGCTGACGCTTCTGCGCCAGTACGCCGATCGCTCGCTTATTGTGGTCGCCCACAGCCTGGGAACGGTGGTGGCCTATGATGTGCTCAACACCCACCGAGAGATTCCCATCACGGCCTTCATCACGCTCGGTTCTCCTCTGGGCCTGAGTCCGTTTATCTACCAGGAGCTCCTGCCGCCTCTGCCAGCATCTCAGAAACACCCGTTTCCGCCCAATGTCGCTACCTGGCAGAATTTCTACGATCCCAATGATATCGTGGCCCTGGTCTCTTCGCTGGCGCCACTCTTCCCAGGCCCTCCAGGCCAGGCGGTGATCTCAACGCCGGTTCAGAACAACCCCGCCGATCCGCATTCGTTGACCGGCTATCTGATTCAGGGCGCGGTGGCCCAGGCGCTCAATAATGCTCTGACCTGCAAGACACCCTTCCTTCAGAAGCTCAAACGAGCTTTCTAGTTTTATTTTGCGTTTTCTTTCTTTTGTACCTTTCTTGTGCCTTACTGAAGCCGTCGAGGGCCGTCCTGACCGGTTCTCGACGGCTTCAGCCCCTGTCTCCGGCCGGCCGTTTCAACAGAGCGGCTCCCTGGCGCGGGAAGCGATGCGGGCAGGGAGCAATCTGTCGCCAGGTCGACAGGTAGCGACCGTCGTCGAGGCCTGGCAAGGTCACTGGTAGTTCGGCCTCGAAGGCCAGTCCGAGCGCAGTGGCAGCCCGTTCAGCCTGACCACGCTCCGCGGAGGTATCGCCCTTTCTGGGCAGGACGACCAGCCCGCCCGGTCGGCAGAAAGGCGAAGCGTATTCCAGCACGACAGGCAGGGCCGCCACCGCCCGCGCAGTCACCAGATCGAACGCGCCACGGTAGGCAGGCTGGTGGCCCACCTGCTCCGCGCGACCATGAATCACCTGGAGATCATCCAGTTCAAGCACGCGCTGCATGTGCTCTAGAAAGGCCACCTTCCTGGCAGTTGCCTCCAGGAGAACAACCGACCAGGAGGGACAGACAATTTTGAGGGGGAGTCCGGGGAAGCCCGCTCCACTGCCAATATCGAGCAGGCGACAGGTAGGGGCGGCTGTCACGCCCAGGATCGTCAACGAATCGAGGAAGTGCTTGATCAGCACTTCCTCGGACTCGACGATCGCCGTCAGATTGACGTGCTCATTCCAGCGCAGCAGCTCCTCACGATAGCGCAGGAGCCGCGTCATCGCCAGCGCCAGCTCGTCGCTAGTACTGGCGTCGCCGGAATGCGGAAGACGCGCAACGTGCGCAGCCACGAAGGCCCGAAGGGTATCCTCAGCGCCACTCATCAGGAGATCCGTTTACGTTTGCTGTTGAGATAGTCAACCAGCAGATACTCGCCGAGGCGATGTTTATCCGTATAGAAGGTCCGTCCGTGATTAATCTCGGCCATCTGGTTGACGAAGCTGACCATCCAGTGATCGTCTTCGAGCATGAAGGTATTGATCGTGATCCCTTCGCGCGTACAGCGCTGCACCTCCAGCAAGGCCTGCTGCTCCGCCCAGGGATTGGGAGGATAGGCGAACTGCCAGCCCCCCAGCGCCTCCTCGTACCAGACGGTGGGGCCCCCATCAGTGACCAGGATGATCTGCTTATTCACACCACGATGACGCGCCAGCAACTGGCGTGCCAGCATCAAGCCATGCGCCATGTTGGTACCCTGGCTGTGATCGTAGCGTCCCACTTCGATCAGCTCGTCGGGCTTGTACTCGCGGGCGACGAAGGAGAAGCCGACGATGTAGAGATGATCACGCGGGAACTGCGAGCGGATCAGACTTTCCAGGGCCACCGCGACCTTTTTGGCCGCCGGCTGACACCCATTGTAGATCATGCTCATGCTCATATCCAGCATCAGCACCGTCGAGGACTGAGTGGTAAACTCAGTGCGGTAGACCTCGAAGTCCTCCTTGTCGAGCTTGATCGGAGTGCCCACGCCGTTACGGTAGATGCCATTCATAACCGTCTTCTGGAGATCCAGCAGGAAGGGATCGCCAAACTGATAGCGTTTGCTCTCATCGGTACGCTCGCCTCCGGTTCCACGGAACGGGCTGACGTGCTTGCCGAAGCCATCGCGCTTGAGCTTGTTGAAGATGTCCTGCAGCGCCTTCTGGCCGATCTTGCGAATCCCACGCGCTGTCAGCTCCCAGCGATTGCCCTTCTTCTGGATGTAGCCAGCCTCCTCAAGGGTCTTCATGAGCGCCTTGAGTTCCTCAAGCGAGCGATACTCCTCGGAGCCGAGCAGGTCCCGAACCTTGTCGCTGTCGATCGCCTCCAGGTCGTCGAGACGCCGCGCCTGCTGGAACTGGTCCTCGAGGCCCTCCATCTGCTGGAGGCGCCCCATCATGCGCACCGCTTCGTTGAAGGGCAGGGACTCGCTGCCGCGGAATGGAAAGCGCATGCGCATCTCATCCCTCGGAGCCAGCGTCTCCAGATTGCGCGCCAGCTCCATTAGATCGACCCGAATGCGGTCGTCTCCGATCAACTGCTCCATCAGGTTTTCCAGCTCCTGGCGCTGCTCGGGGGAGAGGTTCTCCATCAGGGCCTGCATGGCGGCCATGCGCTGTTGCATCTGCTCAATCAGATCGTCGAGGGAGTTGACGCCAGGGAAGTACTCCCCGTACTTCTCCATGAACGAGTCAAAATCTGGCTCCAGACCCTGCTGCCGCTCGCGCAGCATCTTGTTCAGCTCGCGGATCATCTCGCGCAGGCGAGCGATATCTTCCGGGGTCATGCTCTGGAGCGATTGCTGCATCCCCTGGAAGAACTGCTGCATCATCTGTTGACGCAGGCTCTCCAGCAGCGCGTTGAACTTTTCACGTGCTGCCTCTTCCATGAAGTCATAATCGGAGAGCGCCTTGATCTGGCCAGGAATGTCCTGCGGCAGGGCATCGAGGTAGCCCTGCTTCCGCTGGGCAATCATCTCGAGCATGCGGCGTTTCTGCTCCGGAGTCAGTTCGTCGCCGCCGCTGGATTGGGCGCCGTCCTCACCGGAGTCTCCAGCGGAGGGCTGCTGCGCGCTGTGGGCGGCCTCCTCACCAGAGCTGGTCGCTGCGTCCTGGGGATTCTGCGCTCCGCGTTCAGCCTGCTGTGCCTGTTCTGCCAGGGTGCGGGCTTCGTTGAGCCGTCGCTCAATGCCCTGGCGCTCGATCTGCTTGATCTCTTCCAGCTTCTGCCGCAGATCGTCCATGACCCCGGAGGCCATGTTATAGCGATTGAGGAGCTGGCTTCGCTGGTTGCGCAGCCGCTCCAGCAGTTCGCGCAGGCCCAGGTTGCGCCGGCCATCCTCCGTGCGAATCCCCTCCTGCATCAGGCGTCTGAGGGCCTGCTGCAGGCTGCCGTTCTCCATATAGTCATCGGAGAGGGCGTTCAGGATATCATCGGCATCCAGGCCCTCGATCTCCTGGGTCCCATCCCAGCGCGAATAGCCGTAGCGGTTTCTGAAACAGCGCTTAAACATGTGGACTGTCCCTCTGCATTCCCGTCCCACACTGCCGTGGAGCGGCAGGAGGGAAGGAATGCCTGACTTAGCGTCGATAACGGACCTTTCCGCTCACCTCGTCCTTGTTCAATCGGCGATTCAGGTGCAGGCCTTCGAGGATAAACTCGATGGCAGAGGCGATGGTGGCGGGATTGCCGCGGGCGTGAAGCTTATCGATGGCTTTGCTCAGACCCCCTACCCGCGAGAGCTGGTTGACATACTCCATGGAGGACATGTCATCGCCCACCTGGACGCTCAAGCCTCGCTCGAAGCCGGCCAGAAACTGGTCGAACTCGCGCGGCTCGAAGTACTGGCCAAAGACATCGGAGATGGCCCCGTTGATGAGTCGCTGGACCACGCGCTCCTCTTTGACGTCGCCCACCGTATCCAGCTCAATTTTGCCGCTGGTAGAAGCGATGATGGCCGAGAGATCGCTGACGCGGGGCGCAGTCACCCGCTCGCCCAGGCGGAGAGCACGGCGACAGGCGTTGCTGAGTACGTTCTCATAGTTCGTGATGGAAACGCGCACGCTCACCCCGGAGCGCTGGCTGATCTCGTTGCTGCGTCGCGCCAGATGGGTAATATCAGCGATAATCTCCTTCATGAAATGCGGCACCACGAGTTCCAGGCCCTCGGTACTGTAGTGGCTGCTTTCGGCCTCCATAATCTGGATCTCGTGCTCGATGTCAAGCGGGTAGTGCGTGCGAATCTCGGAGCCGATGCGATCCTTGAGCGGGGTGATGATCCGCCCGCGGTTGGTATAATCCTCAGGATTGGCGCTGGCCACCACATAGACATCGAGGGGCAGGCGAATCTTGTAGCCACGGATCTGGACGTCGCGCTCCTCCATGATGTTGAGCAAGCCGACCTGGATGCGCTCTGCCAGGTCAGGCAGCTCGTTGATACAGAAGATACCACGGTTGGTGCGCGGAATCATGCCATAGTGGATCGTCAGTTCATCCGAGAGGTATCGGCCCTCAGCAACGCGCACGGGGTCGACCTCGCCGATCAGATCGGAGATCGTGATGTCTGGCGTCGCCAGCTTCTCTCCGTAGCGGCGATCGCGCGGCAGCCAGGCAATCTCTACCGTGTCGCCCTGCTCCTCAACCTTGTCACGGCAGGCCCTGCAGATGGGGGCATAGGGGTTATCGTTAATCTCACAGCCGGCGATCACAGGGATCTCCTCGTCCAGCAGATGCACCAGGCTGCGCGCCATGCGCGTCTTGGCCTGGCCGCGCTCGCCGAGGAAGATGATGTCCTGGCCGGAGAGGATGGCGTTCTCGATCTGAGGGATCACCGTTTCCTCGTAGCCGATGATCCCTGGGAAGAGCTCCTCGCCGGTGCGAATCTTCTCGATGAGGTTCTTGCGCATCTCCTCCTTCACAGAGAGCGCTTTATAGCCACTTTCACGCAGTTCACCGATTGTGCGCGGTCGAGTTGTGATGGTCATTCCGCTCTAAGCTACCTTTCTCGGGGGTGGTTTCGTGCGCCGTCTGGTCTTCTGTTGGGCAATGACAAGCTGACCTTCCTCTTCACTCAAAGCGTTGATGCCATCCATCCATCCATCCATCCATCCGCACCAGGCCGGCAGCCCGATCGCGTGCAGCCAGGGATGGCTCAACGAAGACGCGCCCCGCGCCGGGAGAGGGCATGGAGGCGACCAGACGCCCACGTCACCTGGAAAACGTGTGGAACCTACCCTATTCTATCTTCTGGAGAGAGAAAGTGCAAGGGGAATCGGGCTGAGGCCATGGCAGGTGGGCTCCGGGTCACTCCAGAGCGGCGCTGGAGCCTGCCTGTCTGCCGCCAGCTCCCTGGAGGAGAGCCCGTGGCCGGGTCCTTGTTCCTCACCGTGATTCTCCGGACAAGGTCAGCCATATCTTGAGTCCCTTTTGAGCTGTCCCTCTGCTTTCTTGAGCATTCTTTGAGAATCCCGACCCTATAATGGAGATACCAGCTGATCCGGGAATCGCCATTGCGAGGCGAACCGGCGCTCTCGCTGTCTTGCAGAAAAAGGAGGAGACATCGCTATGCGCGGCACACAAGCATCAGGAGCGCGGCTTGCGCCTGATGATGCCGTCAAAGAGCAGGCTGCGTCCAGCGAGCCGCCCGCTGCCCATGATAGTCCGGGATTGAGGCGCGCTGTTGGCGTCTGGGGGTCCTACACCTGGGGCTATGCCGATGTAGGAGCCGATGTCTATGTGGCCCTGGGGATCGTGATGGCCGCGGCTCACGGCGCAACCAACGTCGCCTTTCTCTTTGCTGGCCTGGTATACATCATGGTGGGCCTGGCCTATACAGAACTGGCTGCGGCCTATCCGATGGCTGGAGGTGGCCAGTTCTATGTCTTGCGGGGACTGGGGGATTTCTGGGGATTTGTCGCTGGCTGGGCGGTGCTGCTAGATTTCACCATTGACATCTCGCTCTTCGCGCTGGCCTCGGCCGGCTACATCAATTTTTTCTTCCCGGTGCTGAACACGCACGTCGATCTCCATCTCGCTGGCCTGACGCTCCCCGGGGTGCAGCCGATTCTTATTCTGGAAGCGACGTTCTTCGTGGTCATGCTGACCGTGCTCAATATTATCGGTGTGCGCGAATCCTCGCGTTTCAACGAGATTCTGGGGGCGCTGGACGTCATCAGCGAGTCAACCATTCTCTTCTTCGGGTTTCTCTTCGCCTTCGATCCTGCGCTGCTGGTGCACCAGATGACGACTGCCTGGCCCGATCCCTACCATCTGGCCTACGGCGCCTCCCTGGCGATTATCTCCTTCGTTGGTCTGGAATCGATCAGTCAGGCCAGTCAGGAGACGATTCGCCCTGGCAAGGTGGTGCCACGTACCTCTATCGCGCTGATCCTGACGGTGCTGATCTACGCGCTGGCCTTCTCGAACCTGGGGCTATCGATGCTGCCCTGGCAGTCCTTTGCCGAGCACAACGGCGATCCGATCGCCTGGCTGGCCAGTCACATCCCTTTCCTCGGCGTGATCGCCGGCCCCTACGTCGCGATTCTGGGCGCCACCCTTGTATTGATCTCGTCGAATGCGGGGGTCTTTGGCTCCTCGCGCATCACGTATTCGATGGCGCGCTATGACCTGTTGCCGCGTCAACTGGCGCGCGTCCATCCGAAGTTCCGCACGCCGATCGTTGCCCTGATCGTCTTCTCCGGGTTCGCGCTCCTGGAGCTCTGGCTGGCTGGCCTTTCGCCTGATGCCTATGACGTTCTGGGCAATATGTATGCCTTCGGCGCGGCAACGGCCTATATTCTGGTCTTTGTCTCGCTGCTGGTGCTGCGCTTCACTGATCCCTGGACGCCGCGTCCCTTCAAGGTGCCACTCAACATCCGGCTGCGCGGCAAAGATGGCGAGAGCCGCTCCCTGCCAATCGTTGGCATTCTGGGGCTGCTGGGGATCAGCAGCATTCTGGTCCTGGTGGTTCTGACCCATGCCATCGGCCGTCTGGCCGGGCCAGGCTGGCTGATTCTGGGACTGATCATCTATGTCTGGCATCGCAAACGGCGTGGTCTGCCGGTCACACGCACCATCGAGCGCGACTGGCCGCAGGAGCAGTTGAGCGTCTATGCGGATGCAGAGGAGTACGATCTCGTCGAGGAGCTGCGCGAGAATCTGGCCCGCAAGCGTCATCTCTACGGCGAGGAGTCACGTGAGAGCCTGCTCCCGCCAGCCACGCGCGTTGTCGCGCTTCCGTTTCCGGGCGAGCAGAGCACCAACGGGGCCAGTAACCAATCGGCAGGAGGGCATCATGAGCACTAAAAGGACGCAGCAGGTGCAGTTGCGCAAGGGATCTGGCCTCTCTCAGGGCAGATCCTGGCGCCAACGCTATCGGCAGCTCGTCAGTCTGTTGATCATTCCCCTGGGCCTGCTCATCAGCGTCCGGGCGCTGCTGGTGGGCTGGGAAGCCTGGACACTGCTTGTCATGGGACTGGCATTTGTGGCACTGGGCGTCGTTCGTCTGCGTCTGCCCCAGCTACTCCTCGCCGCCCGCCAGCCCCAGGGGAGGTAGTCGCTATGGAAACACTGGCTGTAGTGGGAACGACCAATCCCCTGGTCATTACGCCGATCGGGGTCATCATCGCGCTGCTCTTTATGGCCTCCATCGTGGGCGTGCTGGGCTGGATGTTGCGCCTTCCCAGGGAGGATGAGCTGAGCCGCACTGCGACTCGCGCGGTGCGCTCGCTCAATAAAATGACACGTATCCTGGTCCCCCTGCTGCACTGCAGCGAAGAGACGGATCGCGCGGTCGCGCTGGCGGTGCAGATGGCACGTCATCGCAGCGGGAGCGTGCGTGCCATCGCGCTGATTGAGGTGCCCTTCATGCTGCCGCTCGATGCCAGTCTGGGCGAGGATGAGAGCCGGGTGCGTATGCTGGTGGAGCGCGCGCGTTCGGTGGCGCGCCAGGCCTCTCTGGAGCTGGATGTGCACATTCTCAAGGCCCGTCAGGCCGGGCCAGCTATCGTCCATGAGGCCGAGCAGTGCGCTGTGGATCTGGTGATTATGGCGAACTGTCCGGTTCGCGTTCGTGGCAGCCTGCAACAGATCGATCCTTCCGTGGAGTATGTCCTGAAACACGCCCCCTGTGAGGTCCTTGTCCTGAGTGGCGCCCGTCTCCTTCCTCACGAGCGAGCAGTCCCTTCGCAGTCAGAGCGGACCTCCACGGCGGCAGGCTCCGCTGCCGCCGTTCAGGGCGCACCCTGATCCATGACATGACAGGCACTGTCTGTCTGTCAGCTCGACGTCAGGAAGAGCGGTCTGCTGCCTGCCGCGTCCGCCTTTCGCACCAGGTCAGAGCCGGTGGCGGGAGAGGCATGGCTCAGGACAGAAGGCCGCTCGCTCCTTCTGCCCTCCACCGTCTTCTGCTGTCTGGTGATTGCCTACAGAAGATCGATCTATGTCGCTCCTTTTCTTGATGAGAGGGATATAATTAACCTAGTAGCTCTTTGTTTGACAGGAGCGGCTACTCTGGCAGATACCATAGGGTGAATAGTTGGGAATGCTGGAAAGGAGTGCTGTTGATGAAACGCTGGTTTCTTGCCTTGAGTATTGCTCTCATGATCGCACTGGCTCCGCTGGCCCTGTCACCTGAGGCGCAGGCTGCAGCTCTGGCTCACCATCGCCGGCCAGCTCATACGGTCAATGCCCATCTTCCCATCGTGCGATCCAGGTATTACCGTACTGCCGATCAACACTATAGCTTTAGCTACAGCTTCGAGTTTAGCGCCCGTAGCCCCGAATATTACCTGGACGCTGGCAGCCACGACTGGGTGTTCAACTCCTATCAGTATCGCGATGGCTACACCATGTCGGTCACGTTCTATCTGAACGATATTCCTATCGGTACGGTGCTGCTGCCTGAGTCTGGTGGAACGGTGACCGTAGATGGTGAAGCTGGCTACTACTCCTTTGTGATGCAAAAGATGGACGATGGCTTCTACGTCCAGGGAAGCGGGCAGAACTACTGGCCACTCCTGTGGGTGCACATCTGATCTGATCCGATCTGGCCTGCGGTGAGCGCCGCGGTGTCTTCGGGTCTCATCTGGAGCGGAGAGGACCAGAGCCGCCGGTCAGGTGGCTGCCTCTTCGCTCACCCATGCGCTGGGCCTCCTTCAGGCGGAAGACTCCTGAGATGGCTCGTTGAAGCGATAGCCCACTCCTGAGATAGTGAGAATGAAGCGCGGATGGGCCGGGTCCGGCTCGATCTTGCGGCGTAGCTGTCCGATGTAGACGTGCAGGTAGTGCGCCTCGCTGCTGTAGCCCGTTCCCCAGACCCGGGAGAGCAACATGTGGCGTGTCATGATTTTGCCGCTGTTCTGCACCAGCACCTTGAGGAGATCGTATTCAGTCGGCGTGAGCTTGACCTCCTGCCCGTTGAGCTGGACCAGGCGGCGCGCGAAGTCGATGCGCAGCGGGCCAGCGGTAAAGACGGGAGCGGTGCCCGCCTGTACAGGTGCTGCATGGCGCAGAGCGACGCGGATACGTGCCAGGACCTCATTCATCCCGAAGGGTTTGGCGACGTAGTCGTCAGCTCCCAGGTCAAGAGCGAGCACCTTATCGTGCTCGGTGTCCTTCACGGAGAGGACGATGATGGGCAGGTTTGACTGAGCCCGTACTCGCTTGCACACCTCCAGGCCGCTAATGCCGGGCAATCCCAGATCCAGTAGCATCACATCGGGCCGCACGCGGCTCACCTCCTCCAGCGCCTCTTCGCCGCTGCTGGCGGTATAGACCTCGTAGCCATAGGCAGTGAGACTGCGCTGCAAGGCGCGCAGAATCTCGATCTCGTCGTCCACAACCAGAATGCGCGCACCACTAGTGCTCATCTCTTTCCCCCCTCATGACGCCAGAGCGCTCCTTCTGCTTCAGCGCCCTGCTCAGATTCATCAGAAGATGTCCGGCGACGGAGGCCGCTGCTGCACCCTCAGGCTCAGGCCGGCTGGTTCTCGGCCTCCGCCTGGACCGGTGTCAGCGGTAACGTGAAACGGAACACGGCTCCCCCGCCGGGCCTATTCTCCGCCCAGATACGTCCCCCATGAGCCTCGACCAGACCACGACAGACCGCCAGGCCGAGTCCAGTTCCCTGGGGGCGCCCACCACTGCGCGCCTCGCGCCGCACGCGGTAAAACTTGTCAAAGATGCGCTCCAGATCAGCAGGCGGAATACCGGGGCCGTGATCAGCCACACTGATCAGAAGCTGATTGGCACTGGCCTCGGCGCTGACCTCGATGGGGGTCCCCGCTGGCGTATAGCGCAGAGCGTTCTCGATGAGATTGGTCAGCACCTGACTCATCTGCAAGTAGTCAAGCTGCACGGGCGGGAGGTCTGCAGGCAGAGCGGTCTGCACCTCGCGCTGCTGCAGTTGTGGCTGAAGCTGCAGCACGACGTCGTGAATCAACTCGTCAACCGGATACCACTCTTTCTCCGGCTTGAGCGCCCCACCCTCGATGCGCGACATGTCGAGCAGATTCTCAACGAGGCGATTCAGCCGGTCGGCCTCGCGCTCGATGGTGAGAGCGAAGCCAGTGCGGTTCTCTTCGTCCCAGGAAACATCGCGCTGGAGCAGGCTGCTGGCGGCAGCCTTGATCGAGGCGAGCGGTGTGCGCAGGTCGTGCGAGACCGAGGAGAGCAAGGCAGCGCGCAGGGCATCGGTCTGGCGCAGGAGTTCGATCTGTAGCCCTTCGCGTCGCAGGCGGGCCCGCTCGATGATGGCGGCCGCCTGGTCGAGGAACGTCCAGAAAAAGGCATCCTCGAGCGCCTCTGTCCCCTGGTCCTCTCCGAGGCTTCTACCAAGCGGCGGTCTCAGGAAGCGATGGGCATCGTCCTCCATGAAGAGCAGAAGGACGCCCAGCACGCGCTCGCCCGTTTTCAGTGGTAGCAGACGTTCGTAGCGCCGCCGGCGTGCGCGCAGGGAGCTTTGCACGATTGCCCGCTGGCCGGCATGCAGCGGTCCCTGGGCCTCCAGGGGAACATCGTGCAGCTCGGCTGCCTGCCCGCGCGCCAGGACCCAGGCTGCGGTGGCCTGTTGATCCGAGGTAAGACTGACCCCGGCCAGCGGAGCCCTGGCAGTAGCCTGAACCATCAGACGGCCCTGCTCGTTCGGGAGCAGCAGCGCGCAGTCGCGTACACCCCAGGGCGCAAAGACCTCGATGATGGCCCGAGCGAGGATCTCAAGCTGGCGTCGCACATCTTCCTCGCGATTGGTGGCGCGCACCAGGTCGTACAGGATGCGCGTCTCGCGCTCGCGACGTCTGGCTTCATCCGCCTGGCGCCGCAGGGCATTGGTCATCTGCCCCGTGATGATCGCCGTCGCCAGAAAGACGATGAGGGCCAGCCACTCCTCAAAGTGGTTGATGGTCAGACTGTAGAGCGGCTCGATCAGAAAGTAATCGAAGAGCAGAAAGGCCAGAAAGGAGGCCAGTACTGCCGGGTAGAGTCCGCGCGTGCTCGCCAGCGCCAGCACGGCCAGCAGATAGATGAACGAGATGTTTGGGATACGCGGGTAGAGCGCCAGGCCATAGATGATGGCTGTCACCAGCGCCGTGCTGAGCAGCGCCAGCACGGTATCCAGCAGGTAGCGTGTCCAGCTCTGCCGGCGCCCCGTCAGCAGCGGTGGAAAGTGTTCAACCGGGTGTACCATCATGCTCGAGCTTCATTCAACTCCCAGGGAACTTCAGTGATCGCATGTCTGCTACATTATATACGCTCTGCTTGCCCTTTGGAGTCGGCCGACCGGGCGCCGTGTCCGAAGAGAGCGATACGCCGCACAGCCGCCGTGCAAATCTGAGGCGGCCTGGCGTTTGGATAAGGTGAGGCTGAGCCGGGCCAGCCGCCAGCTACTCCACCTGGAGAGAGCGCGGTCCTGGCCGTCAGATCGACCCTCGACCTGGAAAAGGAGCAATGTGACACGCGATGAGAGATCCACGCTTGCAGGCGGCAGTGCTGCTGACGCTGATCTTGTTGATGCTGACAGTGTGCCGCTACAACGCAGGCAGCGGGACGTCGGGGGCAACGACGCCGGCACCCACCGTATCACCAGCCGTGGCTCGTCAGGGGACGGAAGGCTGTGGCCATCAGGTGCCCGCGGCCGAGCGTGGCACGACGCTCGTTGCAACCCTGCTCGCGGAGGGAGTGACCCGAAGCTACCGCCTGCATATCCCCAGTAGATATCAGGGCAACCAGCCGGTTCCCCTGATCTTCAACTTTCATGGACATGACAGCAATGCCCGACAGCAGGAGGTCTATACGGGCTTCTCAGCCCTGGCGGATCAGCATGACTTCGTGGTCGTCTATCCTCAGGGCCTGACTGGCTCGGATGGTGGAGCCGGCTGGAACACCCATGGTCCTAATGCGCCGCACGTCGATGATGTCGCCTTTGTGGGTACGTTGCTCAGCCAGATCGAGGCGACGCTCTGCATTGACAGGCAGCGGATCTTCGCGACCGGGATCTCCAACGGTGGCGGCATGACGGCGCTCCTGGCCTGCCGCATGGCCGGGCAATTCGCCGCTTTCGCTCCTGTATCGGGTGCCTTCTATCCCATCCCCGGCGGCTGCCATCCGCAGCGGAGCGTTCCCCTGCTGGAGTTTCACGGCACCGGTGACTTTGTGGTGCCTTACGACGGTGAGCCGCGCATCGCACTTCCACCAATCGGCTCCTGGCTGCGGGAGTGGGCGAGCCGCGATGGCTGTCAGCACGGCCCTCAGGTATTCTGGCAGCAGGCGGATGTGACGGCTGAGGAGTGGACGGCCTGTACACTGCCCGGCCTGGTGGTCCACTATCGCATCGCCGGCGGGGGCCACACCTGGCCAGGGGCTTTCGCCGATCCCCTGCTGGGAAGGACGACCCATACCATAGATGCGACCTCGCTGATCTGGCAGTTCTTCACGGCTCATCCCCTTACAGGAAAAGGAAAGTCCTGAGAGGTCAGTCTCCAGACCAGGCAAAGGGAGCACAGATCCGGACTGTTGCATCTGGCTGTGCTCCCTCGCTGCGCTGCAATTCTATTGATAGATGCGGATGTATGGATGCAGACGGAACGCCCGTCCGGAACGCCTAGGCAGCGCCGCGGCGGCCGCGGGTGAAGAGGCGGAGGACGAAGATGAGAATACAGGCGCCGATCAGAGCAACAACCAGGCTGCCCCAGAAGCCCATGGAGGCGTTCGGCAGCAACAGGTCCATGAGCAGGCCGCCCAGGAACGCGCCGATCAGTCCAACGATGATGTCCCCAACGATCCCGAATCCGCCTCCTTTGACCAGAAAGCCAGCGAGGGCGCCCGCAATGAGGCCAATGACGAGCCAGGCGATAATGCCGCCAGGATTCATCGTGGCAGCCAGTACAAGTGAAGCTGTGACCATAGAAAACGTTCCTCCTGTTCCAAGGGAAATGGTATAAAATAAAGACGTCTGGTACATTTTCCGATAGTTGGCGTGTCTGCCGCCCAGGGGGCAAATCACACTCACCACCTCTTACACGAGGGAGCTGGCACAAAGGGATACATTTTGCCGGGCGTCTCCGTTGCGAGATCCAGCACTTCCCCACTGTCCCCTTTGCTTGACGCAGGTGGTAAGCGGCGCTATACTCTGCCCATGAAGTACCGGCGGCTCATCTGTGCACTGGCCCTCCTCTGCCTCTGGCTCAGCGCCTGCAGTCCGGGGCATAGCGGCGATAATACGATTGCCTTTCTGCGCGACGGGCAACTCTGGACAATCTACGCAGACGGAACAGGAGCCTACGAGCTCAGTGGTAGTGGCCCGTCTGTCATCGGCTATGGATGGTCGCCTGATCACCATCTGCTGGTCTTTCGGATGCTGGACGACCGCTTCGCTGCCAGTGCTGCCGGACGCCACGTCAGCCCTGACGCACTCACCGGCCTGGTGAGGGACCTGCCGAGCGGCCTGAACACGGTCGGGGTCGACGGTGGCTCTCCCATCCCCATCGTCTTCTCCTCCTCCTCGGTGAACTACAGCGACGCCTGGTGGAATCCATCTGGTACCCGCCTCCTCTACCGGATCACTCTGCCCGGCACCTCAGCGCTGCTCCGCTGGCAACTGGCGCAGAGCGACCAGCCCGGCGGGATCGCCTCAAAGGTCCTGCCGAGCAGCCAGGCCATCCCCTCCCTGGGAACCTCGCTGGCCCTGGGCATGGCCAGCGACGGAATCTTCAGCGTGGACTTCACAGGGGGTCAGCGGCAGATTCTGGTGCCTGGTCCTCTGGGAGGAGCACCTCTACCAGCCTCGCTGGAGCGTGTCCTCTGGCAGCCACAGCATGCTCAGCCAGCCTTTCTCTACGCTCAGGCGGTGGCTGGCAGCGGCGAGAGCCAGCGAGGAACGGTAGAGGTAGCGCTGTTGCTGCACCACGCCGATGGCCAGACCACCACTCTGGCCACCTGCTCCTGCCAGCAATTCGCCTGGTCGAGCGATGGGACCCATGTGCTCTACACCACCGGGACGCGCTATGTGATCGTGGACCTCGCTGGCAAGGTGGTGCGCACAATTGAGGCTGATCCTCAGAGCGTGCCCTCCTGGTCGCCTGATGGCCGCTTCCTGCTGATCGATGGCCGTCACTCGCTCTGGCTGGTCGACGTGGAGCGTGGCCAGCAGCAACAACTGCTCAGCGATCAGCAGACACCGCCCACGTCCGTCCCAGGTCAGCCCCTGGTTCCCACAGCCGCTGCGCTGCTGCAGCCCGTGCCCAACAGTCCCTGGGCTGCAGATAGTCGACGTTTGCTCTTCCTGACGCGCAGCCGGCTCTGGTGGGAGGGCCAGCCCCTGACTCAGGGGAATGGCCTTTATGAGGTAGCTCTCGATGCGCAGGGCCGCCCGGCGAGCCGCCCTCTCCTGCTGGCCACCGGTGCGATCACGCAGATCGGCTGGACCTACCAGAACAGTAATACATCTTTTCTCTTCTGAAACGTGTGCTATAATAGGCAGGCAGCTTCCCGGCCGGGAAGCCTTGCCAGAAGAGCATGAAGGGAGCAGAGATATGACTGATTTTGACGCTGAAGACGCTGAAGAGTACGACACCGAAGAATACGACGATCTTGAGATGCTCGAGATTCTGGAGACCATCCGTGAAGACATGGAAGAGCTGGGGGTGACCACCCTGCAGGAGGTTATCCAGCGCATTGAGGAGCTGCACCGCAAGCTAGAAAACCAGCATAAGGATCTCTAGCAGTAGCCGCGCGTCGCCATCGGCGCGACCAGCAGGAGTGCTCGCCGTGCACCAGGATGGCGAGCGCGGCTACTGCGCAGTTATACAGCCGGAAAGCGCTGGTTGAAGCGCTCGAAGGCTTCGTTCACCTGTTGGCGTGTCAGCGAGAGGGGACCACTGTTATCGATGACCTCGTCGACGAGGGGCAGACGTTGTGCGACCGAGGGCTGGGCCCGCAGGCGCGCCAGCGCTTCTTCCTTGCTGAGGTGATTGCGCTGCATCAGGCGTTCCAGCTCCTGCTCCTCCGAGCAGACAACGAGCCATTTACTCTGGCAGAGCGCGCCCGAGCCGCCTTCGAGCAGCTTCACCGCGTCGATGATCACGATGCCAGTGGGAGAGACCTGTGACAGCTCGGCCAGTAGGGCCTGGCCAACAGCGGGGTGGACAATCGCCTCGAGGCGACGCAGCGCCTCTGGCTGATGGAAGACAATCTCGCCAAGCGCCTTGCGGTCGACACGTCCCTCGGGGGTCATGACAGCCGGGCCGAAGGTCTCCGCAATGCTGAGGGCGATCGGCTGGCCCGGCTCGTAGAGCCTGTGGACCAGGGCGTCGGCGTCGATGTATTTCTCGGCCCCCAGATCGAGTAGTATGGTTCCAATGGTGGTTTTGCCGCAGGCGATATTGCCAGTCAGGCCAATGATACGGGGCATCGTCTGTATGTGCTCCTCTCCTTCTTTTCAGGTAGAACCAGCCATCCACACATCCACAGTTCAGGGACCATCCCCCAACCCGCCAAAAGTACCGATGTACTCCATTCCTTTCCAGGCTGCCGAATTTTATCGTACAATAACTCGGCAACCTCTAGTATGTAGGATAAGGAGAGCGCATGGGCAGACGCCTTGGGCTTATTATCGGCATTAATCAGTACCAGGACCCCTCTTTTCGACCACTGAGCTACGCCGAGATAGACGCCAAAGCCATTGCCCAGTGGCTGGTCAACGCCAGAGGGGGGCGCTGGAATCCCTCGGACGTGCACCTGCTGCTTGGCGCTCAGGCGACTCGTCAGATGGTAGAGACATGGCTGGCCCAGCTCTGCCTGCAGATCGCCGGACCGGAAGACACACTCTTTGTCTACTTCGCAGGTCACGGCTTTCTGGATGAAGGCCGTGCTGAGGGCCATCTCGCGCTGGTCGATACTGTCTATCAGCAGCCGGCCAGCGGACTCCCTGTAGCCGCCACGATGCTGCAGGCACTGGGGCGTAGCCGCGCCGGAGCGATGATCTGCGTCTTCGACTATTTTCAGAGCGGGCGGATGTGGGGTATGCAGCGTACCACGCCCTATGACTCGCGCCCGCTGCTCGGCCCCACGCTGCTGGCCGCCCTTCAGCAACTGCCCAACCGCTTTCTGGTCTGTTCCTGTCGCGGAAACGAGTTTGCCCCGGAGCAGAGTGAGCAGAGTATTGGGGTGCTGGCTCATCGCCTCCTGCTGGGATTCTGTGGTGGTGCTGCCAGTCCCGGCGGTGAGCAGATTACCCTGCAGCGCCTCTATACCTATCTCACCAGCCACCTCGGCGAGCAGCAGCGCCCCCAGCTCTTTGGCCAGGGTCTGGGCCCGCTGGTCCTGGTCGGCGAGGAGCAGCCCTCTTCCACAACTCAGGCCTCGCAGGGAGTGGCTCGTCAGATGGGCGCACCGCTGGGGGCCGGAGGCCAGGGTGCTCCTCAGGCAGTGCAGCTTGCAGCAAGAATCGCCCAGCTCTCGCCTCAGCAGCCTTCCATGGGGAATCCCACCGTGGAGCAGCAGCGCCAGCAGCAGGCTGCCGCGTTGCTGCAACAGGCCCAGTATCTCCTGCAAATGCAGCGACCAGCCGAGGCCCTGATCCTGCTTGATCAGGTCCTCCAGCTCGCACCCACCAGCAGCGCTGCCCTGGTGCTCAAGGGACAGTTGCTGGGCACGGCCGGTCGTTTTGCTGAGGCGATGCTCGCCGTAGAGCAGTTGCTGCAGCAGGAGCCAGCCAATCCCCTCGGCTGGAGTATGCGCGCAGCTCTGCTGGCGAATATGGGCCGCTATGACGAGGCGCTCCAATCGGTCGAGCGCTCGCTGGCGCTCGACCCCCACAACAGTGAGACCCAGACCATTAAATCTACCATTCTGGTCAACATGGCGGTGGCCCAGACCGAGGCCACCGCGGGTCAGCAGGCGAAGGAGTCGGGGGGATCAGCGGTGCGGACCCAGGGCGGCTGGCTGCTCCTGATCGGACTGGCGTTGCAGGCACTGGGCTTGCTGCTGGGACTGCTGGGAGCTTTCCTCGCGATCAAGCATCCGACCCTCCCGACGGGAGTAGCGATGACGCTGCTGGGACTGGGCCTGGCGGTGCTGTGTGTCAACGCCGCGCGCGGAGCCTATCTCTACGGTTTCTGGCGGCTCTTGCCCACCGTGGTCAGCAGCGTGTTGACGGCTGGACCGCTGGCGTATGTGTTGTTGACGAGCGGTGGCCGACAGCGCCTCGTCCTCCTGGTCAAAGATAATCCACAGGCCTTTGCAGCCATTCATTTCTTCGGTCTCTGGCTCGGGCTGGCCGCAGCCATTCCCCTGATCCTGGGGCTGGGCAGTCTGGTTGTCGGCGCGCTCCGTGGCGTACGTCGCCGCTGAGGCCGGTGCCTGGACCGGCCAGAGGGATCAGGTCTGGCCGGTGGTGGAGGTGCTGGCCAGGCGCTCCCACTCGGAGAGCAGTTCATCGAGCGTCACCCTGACCTGCTCGTATTCCTGGGCCAGGCGGCTCAACTCCGCTGCGTTCCCCTCAAACGCTGCAGCGTTGAGGGCTGCTTCCAGGCTCTTGCTGCGCACCTCACACGCCTCAATCTCCTGCTCTACATCAGACACGCTGCGTCCTTTCGACGGCGTGCCGCCGCGCCGCGTGCGGCGCTCCTTTCCCCCCTGTCGGCCGTCCTCCAGCGTGGCAGGGGAACGCCGTCCTGACTGTTCACCCGCTCGGCGTCGCAGGCGGTAGTCGGTGTAGTTTCCATCGTAAGGCGTGAGCTGCCCGTCCTCAATGATCCACACCTTGCTGGCCAGGCGATCAATGAAGTAGCGGTCATGAGAGACAAAGAGCAAGGTGCCGCTGAAGGCGTCGAGCACCTCCTCGAGGAACTGACGCGACTGCAGATCCAGGTGATTGGTTGGCTCATCGAGGACCAGGCAGTTGGCACCCTGCAGAGTCAGCCTGGCCAGAATGACGCGGCTGCGCTCGCCACCACTCAGCGTCGCAATCGTTTTAAAGACATCGTCTCCTTCAAAGAGGAAGCGCGCCAGAAAATCGCGCGCGCCGTCCTCGCTCAGGGCGCTCAACTGGCGCACCTCATCGAGGATGGTGCGCTCAGGATGGAGGCCCTCGTGGCTCTGTGAGTAGTAGCCGATACGCACGTTGTGCCCGAGGGTGATGCTGCCCTGGAGCGGCTGCAGGCGGCCGATGATGGTGCGCAGCAGCGTCGTCTTGCCAGCGCCATTGGGCCCCACCAGGCCAATGCGTTCGCCACGCAGCACCTCGAGGTCCGGGAGACGCACCAGGGGGCGCGCCGCCGTGCCAGGGCCAGCAGGGGGATAGCCCACCACCAGCCCTTTTGTGCCGAGCACGAGCTGCCCGCTCTCGACAACCGGCTTCAACTCGAAGCGCATCTCCTGAATGTCGCGCGGCCGGCTGAGCCGCTCCAGACGACTGAGCAACTTTTCACGTCCGCGGGCCTGGCGACTGCGCTGGCCCGCTTTGTAGCGTCGGATAAATTCTTCCGTTCGCTGGATATATTCCTGCTGCTCCTCGTACTCACGCTGGCGACGCTCCAGGCGCTCCTCACGCAGGCGCAGATACCTGGTATAGTTGCCGGGATATTCCTCGACGCTGCCGAACGCCAGCTCGATGATCTGGGTGACCACCTTGTCGAGGAAGTAGCGATCGTGCTCGACAATCACCAGAGCGCCCTTCCACTCTTGCAGGTAGTTCTCCAGCCACTCCAGAGCAGCCAGGTCAAGATGATTCGTCGGCTCATCGAGCAGAAGCAGATCAGGCTCCTGAAGCAGGAGCTTCGCCAGGGCCAGGCGGGTCTGCTGGCCGCCGCTCAGGTGGCCGACCGAGGTCTCCTGTTCCTCGCGGCCGAACCCCAGGCCATCCAGAACCTGCTGGATGCGATACTCATACGTATAGCCGCCGGCGTGTTCGAGGAGCAGTTGCAGCTCGGCATGGCGCTGCAGAAGCTGCTCACGGAGGAGGGCGTCGCCGGAGGTGGTGGCAGCAGCAATCTCCGTCGCCAGGGCGTGGAGCTGAGCTTCCCAGGAGTGGACCGTAGCGAAGACGGTCAGCAGCTCCTCGCGCAGGGTATGGTGAGGCTGCAGATCCAGCGTCTGGGAGAGGTAGCCGATGCGGGTTCCCCGCGCGACGCTGATGGTTCCCTCATCTGGCTCCTCGCGGCCAGCGAGCAGCTTGAGCAGCGTTGATTTCCCAGCGCCATTGGGTCCCACCAGACCAATACGATCATGTTCGTTCACCTGAAAGGTGACGTCTCTAAACAGACGCTCTGCACCGAATGATTTCCCTACGTGATGTACAGTGATCAGTGACATGGTTTACATCGTTCGAGAGCGGATCAGGCTGGCATTCCACCAGTGTATTCCAGTGTATTCCAGCTCGGCGATAGATAGACGCAGGCTTGAGCGCGCATCGCGCCGCTAGCCTGTGCGGACGGTGCGGCTCTCTCTGCCGCCAGCCGGGGTTGGATCTCGTGTTGCAGCGCTGCAGGCTCGGATTCTGCTGATGTGAGGGGCAGGGCGACAGGACGTGTCCTGAGGCCTGCAGGACCGCTGTAGCCCGGTCCGTAGAGGAGTACCCCGTCTTCTCTGCTCATCCGAGCCATCTCAGGGTATCACAAACGCAGGAGGGCTGCAAGTCCCCACGCAGGGACGTGGGGGACAGAACAAGCTGGCCCTTCCAGCGGATACCGGTCGGAGCCGGGTCTCAGCAGAAGGGCCAGCGCTCAGGGATGGTAGTCGCCCGCGGCACGTGCCGCCTGCGTGATGTGAGATCGAGCGTCCAGATACAGCGCCCTATCCACTTACCACCTGGCCTCACGAGTGGTCACGATCTCACCTCACTGTGAGCATACCCTGCGATCCTCCTCCACCCTTGCTGATGTCCTCCCAACGCCACCTCTACTGATCCCCCACCCGCTGTATTCAAACATGCATTTGCTTGTATCATGCACGAGCAACTCACCACATTCTAGAGTATACAGCCGTCAGGTGAAGATCGCATGAACCCCATGGCCATCTGCATGAATAGATGTTCACACTCCTGGTCAGCGACACCGAGAAGGTGCTGCTCATTGTATGACAGTATTTTCATGCTTCCTGCCAGCGGTTTGCTAAAGCGAACGCTGCTTGCGGGAAGGCCGCGGCTTCTCCCTCTCTCTGTCTAAATGCTTAGTTGCTATGATATACTGTGGGCAAGATCTCTTTTACTCTTCTCAAGGAAGGATGTCACGTGGTCAAAGAGCAGTCTCTTGACAACCTCTGGCTGGCACAGGCACTATTCGATCTTGATGGGGTCAAATTCGGGAACTTTACGGTCAGCGAGTCGGCTGTCAGTTCGCCGGTATTTGTCAATCCCAAGGTGTTGATCAGCAATCCTCTGGCGTTGCGCGTGGCCAGCAAGCTGATGCAACAGGAGATCAACCTGGCCCAATCGCTGCGTCGTCCGCGCGTGCACCCCTTCAATGTGGTGGCCGGAGTTCCGGTCGGAGGGTTGCTGCTGGCGACCGCCTACTCACTGGAGACCAACATCCCGCTGATCTACGCACGTATTCGGCCAGAAGGCACCGGCCAGCGCGGCATTGAAGGGCGCTTCACGCCTGGTGATACAGCGCTCATCATCGATGATCTGATCACCCGTGGAGGAAGCGTCCTGGAAACGGCGGCCCTGCTGGAAGAGCATGGACTGAAGGTGAAAGATGTCATTGTGCTCATCGACCGCGAGCACGGTGCCACTGAGCGGCTGCGCCATCATGGCTACAACCTGATCAGCATTCTCAAGCTCGATGTGATGCTCAACCACTATATGTCCAGGGGGCTGATTTCGGAGGAGACCTATCGTATCTGCGCGGAGTATCTCCAGAGCAAGCAGGGAGAGATGCGCCAGCCGTAGCGTAGGGAGCGGAGCACAGGAGTGGAGGGGCGGAGCACCTTCGAGAGAGGGAACAGGGAAGGGAGCGGCACGAGGCCGATCTGATCTGAGGCCTCTGCGCTGCTCTCTGCCCTCTGTCATCCAGTTCAGCGGTGGGTTGGGTGTCCGCTCGCGTGTCGTTCCCCCTGCTTTATCCTTGAGGATAGGAAGGGGTCGGTGTTGGACGGGGACCATCTTGCGGGATCGGGGCACGCTGGGTCTCGCGCGTTTGGTGCAGAGACGTCAAGAGTGGCTCGATCAGATCCAATGGCAGCGGGAAGATGATCGTCGAGTTCTTTTCGACCGCAATCTCGGTCAGGGTCTGCAGGTAGCGCAACTGGAGCGCCCCGGCTTCTGAGGCGATGATGTTAGCGGCCTGAGCAAGCTGTGTCGAGGCCTGCAATTCACCCTCAGCATGGATGATCTTGGCACGCTTCTCGCGCTCGGCCTCAGCCTGTTTGGCCATGGCACGCTGCATGGTCGCAGGAAGCTCGACGTCTTTGATCTCCACGGCAGTGACCTTCACCCCCCAGCGTTCTGTGTACTCATCGATGATGGCCTGCAGCTCACGATTGATCTTGTTGCGCTGTGCCAGCAACTCATCAAGCTCGGACTGACCCAGCACGTTGCGCAGCGTGGTCTGGCCGATCTGGGTTGTCGCCTGCAGGAAGTTCATGACATTCACCACCGCAGCCTCGGGGTTGACCACGTAGAAGTAGATGACCGCCGTTACCTTGATGGTGACGTTGTCACGGGTGATGACCTCTTGAGGAGGGACAGTCAGGGTGACAATACGCAGATCGACCTTGATCATGCGGGTGATGATCGGAGGAACCCAGAAGATGCCGGGTCCCTTGGCGCCTTGCAGGCTTCCCAGGATGAAGATGACGCCGCGCTCATACTGCTGTACCACACGCAGCCCTGAGAGGATGAAGAGCAGTACAACAATTGCTATGGCTACGATGAACGTTACGACAATGGGGTCCATGAGGATTCCTCCTTCTACAGGTATGAGAGCCACCAGTTACTCATCGGCAAACGGTGGGAACGTGTTCAGGGCCGGTCGTACGAGGAGGCGCAGCCCCTCAACAGCGACAATAATGACGGGGCAGGCCTCATCCAGCGATGCATATGGTTCGATCAGGATAGCGGCCCAGTTCTCGCCACAGTAGTTCACCCTCCCTGCAGGGGTCAGCGGGGTCAGCGTGATGGCTCTGGCGCCGATCATCGTTGCCACCCCCGAGCGCTGGCGATGGCGCTGGGAGCGGATAATGGCCCCCACCAGGGTGAAGCTGATCAGAGCAACGACGCCCGTCATCACAAAGACGACCAGAGGGTTCACCTGTGGCCCACCTTCTGGTCCACCACTGTTGAAGAAGAGCAGCGTACCGATCACCAGTGATGTCAGGGCCCCTACGGTCAGGACGCCGTGCGATGGGAGGCGCACGTCGAGGACCAGCAGGACCAGAGCCAATCCCATCAGGAGCAAGCCACTCCAGTTGGGGGCCAGGGAGCCTGCTCCCAGCAGAAAGAGAATCAGAGCAATGCCGCCGACCACACCAGGCACAATGGCTCCCGGATGGGAGATCTCCAGGTAGATACCGATCAGGGCAACAATGAAGAGGAGAAAGTCAACGTTGGGATCGAGCAGGAAACCGTAGAGGGCATCAAAGGGACCTGGGGTGAGCGTGACAATGGCAGCGCCAGCGGTGTGCAGGACCACGCTCTGGCCGGAATACAGCGTGACACTGCGCCCGTCGATGGTGGTCAGTAATTCGTTCAGGGTACGGGCTCCGATATCGACAATGTGTTGCTGCAGAGCGGTCTGATCGTCGTATGAGGCCGCCTGGGTCACCATTCTGGCGGCCAGGGTGGCGTTGCGTCCATAGCGATTCTGCACACCGGTGATCTGAGCGACCAGGTCATTCTCGACTTTCTGGAGCAGTGTGGAATTGAGGTTGCCACCACTGCTGGTGACGGGACTGGAGGCGCCAATGCGCGTGGTAGGCGCCATAGCAGCAATGGGGGCAGAGAGGGCCACAAACGCGCCGGCAGAGGCGGCGCGCCCGCCAGTCGGCGAGACGTAGGAGATGAGAGGAACGTTGCTGGCCAGCTCGGCCTGGGTGATCTGCTTCATGGAGCCCAGATCACCGCCAGGTGTGTCAATCTGGATGACGAGCGCCTCAGCTCCATCGCGGCTCGCGGTGACGATGGCCTGCTGCAGAAAACGCGCCGAGCTGGGATTAATCTCACTGTTGAGTGTGGTGACATCCACATGGGGTGAAGCAGCCTCAGCGGGGTGGACCATCAGGATGGTCCCCCAGGTGAGGAGCATGGTCAGGACCAGAGCACCCGTCACCGGGGTGCGCTGCCTGATCAATACCCGTGCAAGGTGGCGCGTAAACATCGGTCTGTCCTTTTTCGCATGAGGAGGCTCGGTCTTCCTCTCAGGTGCCGCCCGGGGCTGGGGGCATATGACCCGACCCTGCAGAACCGCTCGCCTGCCCATCGCACAGCTGAGAGGCCGTGCCTCGCTGGCTGGCCTCACGGCTCGCAGGGTCAACCGTGCTCATAGCTGATTGCTATAAGCTCGCCGAATATTGCTCATTGCTATATGAGATCATACTCCATTTCTTCCCTGCAAGTCAATGCCTCTTCCCTTTCGGCCCACCTTGCTCATCTCTCCGGGCTGAGGGCCTTGGCCATCAGAGTGCGCGCAGGACCTCGAAGAGCTGCTCATTGTCTGGCAGGTCTGAGGGACTGGCTGTTACCTCGATATGGCGGATGATGCCCTCTTTGTCGATGACGATGACGGCGCGCTCTGACATGCCTGCGGGATGGCGTACGCCGTACAGGTCAACGACGGCGCCCTGCGGATAGAAGTCCGAGAGCAGGGGGAACGAGGTGCGCATAGCCTGGGACCAGGCGTCGAGGGTATAGACGCTGTCCATACTGATTCCAACGACCTCGGTGTCGGCGCTTCTGAAGCGTTCCAGATCGCGCTCGTACGAGGGAAGCTGTGCTGAGCAGACGCGGCTGAAAGCAAAGGGCACGAATGCCAGCACGACGTTCTTCTTGCCACGCAGGTCGCCTAGATGCCAGTCCTCGCGGACGTGGCTTTTGAGGGTAAAGTCCGGGGCGGCGTCGCCCACTTTCAGAGTCCTGGTCGTTGAACGGCTGGTCTCACTCATTTGCAGATTCCTCCCAGATCCTGGTATGCTGCCCGAGGTAGGTCCGCTGGTGGCGTGGTGGTGAGAAGGACCTCTTCTCGCTCTTCTTGACAGCCACCAGGAGATGCACTATACTCCGGGCTGTTTGATGGGTGCAGGAGCGCCGCTGTCGCGCGTGGTGTCGCGAGGTGCACGGGCCACTCTCCCCGGAGTCTGTTCTTGCCGTCCAGGAGTCTGCCCTGCGCTGCTACGCACGTCATGGCTGGGGACAGGCTCATGGCGGCCGCGTCAGGGCGGGCTCGTGGGGAGACCCTGCGCCTTCCGATTGTAGAACCTCTGGGGATGCTATGTCAAATAGGCTGAGCAGAGCAACTGCTGCCCTGCAGATGTGGACTGGTCCTCGACACCTGTGGAGCCCTCGGCAGGGCTCTGAGGCAGCGCAAGCCGTGGCGAGCCTCAGAGCCTATCTGCCGCTGATTGTTGTCCTGGTCCTGATGCTGGCTGGCTCTTCCTGGCAGATGGTCTGGACCACATCGGATGTCTCGCGCTATCAATGCTATGCCCTGAGCTTCTGGTTCGGCAGCGGTGGAAGGACGCTGGCACCGCGCATCGACTGCTCTTTTCTGCCCCAGTCGTCGTTTCCACCCTTTCACCTGCTCCCGATTGAGTATCCACCGCTGACGCTGGTGATCTTTACGTTGCCGGTGCTGGGTCCACCAGCTTTCTATCCGCTGCTGTTCGCTCTGCTCATGGCCCTCACCGCCTTGCTGATCTACTGGCTGCTCCTGCGCTTTGCTCCAGGGGGATCGGCGCTGGCCTTCGCCCTCTACCTGCTGCTGGGTGAGTGGGGGCTGGCCCTGCTGCGCTTCGATCTGGTGCCTGCGCTGCTGACTCTGGTCTGTATCATCGCCGCCGAACGCAGACGCTGGACGCTGGCCTATGTGGCGCTGGCTTTCGCTGTCCTGATCAAAATCTATCCGTTGCTTCTGCTCCCCTTGCTCTTCATCAATGAACAGCGGGATCTGGGGCGTCTGGAGCGCTATCTGCCTGGCAACGGGGTCGCTTTCCTGAGGCGGCTGAGGGAGCTTCTTGCTGCTCTGCTCGGCTGGCGTTGGGGTAACCTGCTGCTCTGTTGCGGGCTGCTGCTGGGGATCACTGGCGTGTTTGCGCTGGTGGATTTTCAGGGCGCGGTGGCCAGTCAACTGGCCTATTTTATGCAGCGTCCGGTGCAGATCGAGTCCACGGGAAGCCTCTTCATCTGGCCTGGCCGCTTGCTGGGGCTCCCGGTGCGCGTGGTCTATACCTTTGGTTCAATCAATGTGCTCAGTCCGCTGACGCCTCTGGTCTCGTCTGCTTCCAGTGCGGCGCTTGTGCTCGGCTATCTGGTGGTGCTCTGGCAGAGCTGGCGTGGCCGGATGGACTTGGCCCAGGCGGCCCTGGCAGCCCTGCTGGTCTTCATCGCCGCGGGAAAGGTCTTCAGCCCCCAGTATCTTATCTGGCTGCTGCCTCTGCTCGCCTATCTGACAGCCACCCGACGCTTCTGGCTGCTGGTCTTTGGTGTCATTGCCGCGCTGACGTCGCTCATCTATCCCGTCCTCTACACGCGCGTAGCGGATGCCACGCATGTCAGTCAGGTTATGGGCTTCATTGAGATCGTCGGGCTACGCAATGCGCTCTTCCTCCTGCTGACAGTCGCCTACCTCTTCGACCTGGGGGGGATACGCCGCCGCGAGGCTCTCGCCTCCGCCTGAACCCGTGGAGAGTCGCGTGAGGTAGGTAGGTGGCCTGGTGCAGGCCTGGTGGGATGGGGTGCGCTGAGGGGACCCAGCCAGTGCCAGCCGGGTCCCCTCAGGAGGCTCAGCTCACGGCGGGGATGGCCGCTCCCCTGACAATGGCCAGAACCTGCTCGCGCTCCAGCACCTCCTCGTGCAACAGCGCCTCGGCCAGCCGATCGAGTGCGTCGCGGTGCTCGGTCAACACGGTGCGCGCCTGCTGATGGGCCTGCTCCATGATGCGTTCTACCTCGGCGTCGAGACGCTGGGCCGTGCTCTCGGCGTAGAGTCGCTGGCGGTCGCCAGGAGAGAGCGTGCCCAGGAAGCTCTCGCCCTCCTCCAGGTCGTAGGCCACCGGGCCGGTCGTCTCGCCCATGCCCCACTCGGTGACCATACGCCGGGCCAGGCGTGTCGCCTCTTTGAGATCGTTCTCAGCGCCCGAGGTGATCTCTCCCAGGGCGACCTCTTCGGCTGTGCGTCCACCCAGAGCGACGGCGAGCCGCTGTAGCAGGTAGGAGCGACTGTAGTTGTGTCGGTCGTCCTCGGGCAGGAACTGAGTCACCCCCAGCGAGCGGCCGCGTGGCACAATGGTCACCTTGTAGAGCGGGTCCACATCAGGCAGGACAGCGGCTACCAGAGCGTGGCCAGCCTCATGGTAGGCGACGAGGCGCCGCTCCTGTTCGTCTATGAGGGCCTCGCGCTTGCCGCCGAGCAGGAGCTTGTCCAGGGCCTCCTGGAAGTCCTGGCGATCCACCAGTGCCTTCCCCTTGCGGGCAGCGGCCAGAGCGGCCTCGTTCACCAGGTTCGCCAGATCAGCTCCTGAGAAGCCCGGGGTGCCGCGTGCCAGCTCCTGCAGGTCAACGTCGGGGGCCAGTGGCACCTGGCGCGTATGAATGCGCAGGATGGCCTCCCGGCCGCGGCGCTCCGGGCGGTCGACCACCACCTGTCGATCGAAGCGGCCCGGGCGCAGCAGCGCGGGATCAAGGACATCGGGGCGGTTGGTGGCCGCCAGCACGATAATGGCTTCGTGCGGCTCGAAGCCGTCCATCTCCACGAGGAGCTGCTCCAGGGTGTGCTCGCGTTCGTCGTTGCTGGCCAGCGCGCCGGCGCCGCTGCGAGCGCGCCCGATCGCATCAATCTCATCGATGAAGATGATGCAGGGGGCCTGTTTCCGGGCCTGACTGAAGAGATCACGCACGCGGCTGGCGCCTACTCCGACGAACAATTCGACGAAGTCGGTGGCGCTGCTGCTGAAAAAGGGCACGCTGGCCTCGCCGGCCACAGCCCGGGCCAGCAGTGTCTTGCCGGTCCCTGGCGGGCCGACGAGCAGGACGCCCCTGGGAATGTGTGCCCCGATCTTGAGGAAGCGCTGGGGATCGCGGAGGAAGTCGATGACTTCGCGTAGCTCGGCCTTGGCCTCTTCAACCCCTGCGACGTCGGCGAAGGTGGTCGTGGGCCGCTCCTCTGTGTAGAGCTTCGCCCTGCTGCGGCCGATGCCGAAGAGACCACTCCCCTGTAGATCCTGCATCTGGCGCATTCCTCTCCAGCTCATGAAGGCAAAGTAAAGCAAGAGCAACACGGGAAGGAGGTTGATCAACCAGGAGAGCGCGGTCTGCCACCAGGCCGGCTGGACTGGAGCAGCGTCGACCTCGACCCCCTTCTGCTCAAGTAACGGGAGCAGATTGGGATCGCCCGTCGCCGGTACGTAGGTGGTGAAGTGACTGGCGGAGATGCTCCCTCCTCCGGGCTGTGACTCGTGTATGGGCGTCTTGAGGGTTCCGGTCACGCTTTCGTCGTTTCTAATGGTCACACTGACGACGTTGCCGTGTTGCACTTGCTGAATAAAAGCGCTGTAGGGCAGTTCTACGGTGGTCGATTGTCCGACGCCAGTGAGGCTGATAAAGAAAGGTCCGTAGAAGACCAGATTGATGAGGACCATCATGAGGAAGAGCCGCAGCCAGAAACTCAGGCGATTCTGCGGCTGCTCTCTCTGTGGGGACCCTTGTTCCCGCCGATCGCTCTGGCTGGACAGGCCTCCACCGCTGCGCGGCGACGGCTGCCCTTCTCGTGTTGGCCTGATCGCCTGTTGTTGCTCCATAGCATTCGCCTCCCTGTAGAAGCTCTGGTGGATGAACCTCTCTCGTGGCGTCCGTGGCATCATGTATGGTACGGCGCCTGGTTTTATCACTGACCGATGGAGAGCAGGACGGACGAAGAGCGAAGGCTAGTGGTGGAAGCAGCGTTGATCTGCTGCGGTCAACGCCGCTGTTCTCGCGACGGTCTGTCTCGTGACCGTCTATTCATATATCAATATATATACATATTTGTCCCGATGTCAAGATGGAGCGGGACGGCCTCTGGATCTGCGCTCGCGTCTCGCGCCGTGGTGGGGTCCTGGATGGGGGGCAAGAGGGCGCAGCGCTCACTGGCTGGCCCTCTCCTCCTCTTGTTTCGAACGATGGGTCTGGGACTAGCCCTTCACCACGATGATCGGTCGCAACCGGACCACCAGTTTTGCTAACCCGGCGTTGTGGACGACGCTGACGACCTGCTCGGCATCCTTGTAGGCCAGGGGGGCCTCCTCGGCCAGCAGGCCGCGGCTGTGCACGCGCACCGTGATGCCTCTGGCTTCGAGCTGGGCCAGGAGCTCCTGGCTGCTGATCGCTTTGCGGGCGGCCGTGCGGCTGCGTTGGCGTCCGGCGCCGTGGCAGGTTGTGCCGAAGCTCTCTTCCATGGAGCCGGGAGCGCCCACCAGCACAAATGAGTAGCGCCCCATATCGCCAGGGATGAGAACGGGCTGTCCCACAGCGCGGTATTTTTCGGGGATCGCCGGGTGCCCGGCCGGGAAGGCGCGTGTGGCCCCCTTGCGATGGACGCAGACACGCTGTAGCTCTCCCTCGATGGCATACTCCTCCATCTTGGCGATGTTGTGACAGACATCATAGACGAGGGGCATGCTTGCTGGCCGTACCTGCCGGCCGAAGACGCGCGTGAAGGCCTGTCGGACGCCGTGCATCAGGAGCTGGCGATTGGCCCATGCAAAGTTGGCGCTGCAGGCCATGGCTCCCAGGTAGGCTTTGCCCAGCTCCGACTGCAGCGGCAGGCAGGCCAGCTGACGGTCCACCAGCTTGAAGCCGAAGTCTGGCTGCTTCCGCTCTGCAATCCCGATGTACTCCTGTGCCACCTGATGCCCGAATCCGCGTGATCCGCAGTGAATGGTCGTTACAACCTGGCCCGGCTGGCCGATTCCCAGGGTGCGGGCGGCCTCCTGATCGTAGATGTGGTCGACGACCTGCACCTCGCAGAAGTGATTGCCTGCCCCCAGGCTGCCAAGCTGCCTGGTGCCACGCTCGATCGCTGCGTTTGAGACGGCGTCCGGGTTGGCACCGGCCAGACAGCCATGCTCCTCGGTGGTCTCCAGATCCTCTGCCAGGCCATAGCCCTGCTCGATGGCCCACTGGGAGCCACGCACCATCACCTCGCGCATTTCGCTCCGACTGAGCACATGCATTCCTTTGCCACCGACCCCTGAGGGCAGGGTGGTGAACAGCTCGTCCGCTAGCCTCTCCAGCTTGCTGCGTATCTCGGCGTGGGTCAGCTCTGTTGCAAGCAGGCGTACGCCACAGTTGATGTCGAAGCCGATTCCTCCTGGGGAGATCACTCCGTAATCCTGGTGGGTGGCTGCGACTCCCCCGACGGGAAAGCCGTATCCCCAGTGGATGTCGGGCATGGCCAGTGAGTGTCCGACAATGCCGGGCAGGGTTGCCACGTTGGCTACTTGCTGCAGGGCGTTGTCTTGCAGAATCTGCTCGATTAAGGCGTCGTCGGCGTAAACGATGCCAGGCACGCGCATCTCGGGGTGATAGCGCGTAGGGATGCGCCAGCGGTAGGTGTCAATGCGTTCCAGGGGGATACTGTTCCCGTTTTTGCTCATGGGGAATCCTCCTCGTTTGTTCAAAGATAGACTTGTGTTGCTGCTCATGCGACGAGGGTGGGGCCACACTCGGCAGTTTCCTTCTGCCTGTCTGCAGGGACGGGGAGGAAATGGCGGGGAGATGGCTAGATGTCGAAGATGATGCGTGCCTGGTATCCTTCCGCCGTGCGAACGATCTCTGCCTGATGCCAGGTGACCGCTTTGATGGCGCTGCTCAACTCGTGGCGTTGTTCATCGTATGGCTCGCCGAGCGCACGTGCCTTCAGGTGCGTCTCTGAGATCTCCTCGATGTCAACGTGGCCAAAAAGCAGAAACTCGGTATCGAACAGAAAGATCAGATGGCTCAGCCAGGCAATCAGCAGTGAGAGCAGGTCGGCTCCTTCGACCTCTATCTCACGGCTGACCTGCGGTCGTACCTGCTCCAGGGGCACCATCAGGCTCTCCATCCCCTCGGCCGCATGGGCGAACAACTGGGCCAGGCTCTCCCCGTAGGCGAGAAGGCCGATGTCGGCCGTGTGTTCAAACACCTCGTAGGGCGGCTGCTCCATCACTATGCCCGCCTTCCCATCCTCGTGTGTTTACCGCCTGCGCCATTCGTCCTGATGGCTGTGTTCGGGCAGGGCGCTGGAGCAGCCACGATGGCGGTGACTGGATAGTGCACTGCACTCATGGCTGGCCTCCTTTCTCTCGTGGCGATCAGACAAGACGCGCTCTCGTCCTATCATACGCTGCTGTTTGCGATCTGTCAAGATGGCTGAGGAGGGCCGGGGCGGTGGCTCACGTTGTGGCATGGCCGCCCCGGAATCCTGTGTACGGCCTGTCTGGGGTTAGCGCGCGTGGGCCCAGAACTCCAGCAGGTCGCTTCTGGTCACGATGCCTTCGAGCTGTGTGCCGCTGATCACGGCGACAGCGGATTGTCCGCTTCGGAAGAGAGCGTAGGCCTCGTTGAGGGGCGTGTCGGCCCCGAGCTCGGGGAACGGTGGTCCCTGCAGTGCTCCGACGGTGGTGGCTGAGAGTGACTCACCGCTTGCCAGATGTTGGAGCAGCAGATCTTCTGTCAGACTACCAACCATGCGACCGCACTCGATCACTGGTGTCTGGCTGATTCCGTAGCGACGTAGCAGCTCGACGGCGTCGGCGATCGAGTCGTGTGGTGAAACACTGACGACCAGGGGCATGCTGCCCTCGTGTGTGCGGCGGTAGGTCAGGACGTCGCGCAGCGTGGGCTGCTCGCTCTCGGCCTGCATCAGGAGGTCGTTTTCGCGCATCCAGGTGTCGTTGAACTGCTTGCTCAGGTAACCGCGTCCTGTGTCAGGGAAGAGCACCACGACGACGTCGTCGGGTGAGAGACGGCGGGCGTAGATCAGCGCTGCTCCCAGCGCCGTCCCGGCTGAGCCACCGACCAGGATGCCCTCCTCGCGGGCCAGACGTCGCGCCCAGTAGAAGGAGATGCGATCCTCGACGCGGATGACTTCATCGACGAGTGAGGGATCGTAGTTCTTGGGGAAGAGCTCCATCCCGATTCCTTCCACTTTATAGGGTCGGAGGGTATCTCCCGAATAGACGGAGCCTGGAGGATCGGCGCCGATGATCTTGATGGCAGGGTTCTTCTCCTTCAGGAAGCGCGCTGTTCCTGTGATGGTACCGCCAGTACCGATGCCTGCGACGAAGGCGGTGATCCGCCCGGCGGTGTCCCGCCAGATCTCTGGTCCGGTGGTTGCGTAGTGGGCCGCAGGGTTGGCCGGGTTGGCATACTGATCGGGACAGCAGGCGCCGGGAATCTCTTCGGCCAGGCGGTGGGCCACGTTCTTGTAATGCTCGGGAGAGTCGGGGGGAACGGTACTGGGACAGATAACGACCTCGGCTCCGTAGGCGCGCAGCAGGCTGCGCTTCTCCTCGCTCACCTTGTCTGTCATTACAAAGATACAGTGGTAGCCTTTCAGTGCTGCGGCGATCGCCAGCCCGTGCCCTGTGTTGCCGCTGGTCGGCTCGACGATGGTCCCTCCGGGCCTCAGCAGCCCGTGCTGTTCACAGTACTCGATCATCGCCGGCCCGATGCGGTCTTTGACGCTGCCGCCGGGGTTGAACAGTTCGACTTTGGCCAGCACCAGAGGTGGCACATCAGCAGCGACCTTCTGCAGGCGTATCAGCGGAGTATTGCCTATGGCCTCCAGGATGGAGTTGTAGTAGCGCATGTCGCCCATTGTAGGCTCTGCCTCTCTCTGTTCCTGCATATCTCCACTCTCCCTCTCTTCCTCTTGTTGTAATTGCGTCCTGCACAGTGTCTTCTGCGGGTCGGTCTGCCCGCCTGAGATAGTAGCCACAGTATAACACCAATGGCGGACCACTACCAGGGTCTGGCAGCCCGACCACTGCTCTGCGGCCGGGAGAGCTGAGCGCGCCAGGCTCGTAATGGGTGAGGCAGGCCGTGTATGTGTTGCACTTCACGGGTGAAGGGGCATCTGCGCCTGTGTTCTGGCCTCACGCACCGCGTGCCATTCGCGCCGGAAGGTCACCAGCAGGCGCAGCACCAGGAGGGCTAGCGTTGCCAGCAGGGCCAGCGTGACCAGGCCCGCGACGTATGATCCGCTTACTTGCTTGATGCTTCCGAGCAGCGAGGGCAGGATGAAGCCTCCCAGCCCACCGCAGGCGCCGATCAGGCCGGTGGCCAGGCCGATCTCGGCGGGGAAGCGCAGCGGGACCAGTTGGAACACGGAGCCGTTGCCCATGCCCAGGCAGGCCAGCAGCAGCAGGATGAGTGCCACGCCTATCCCGAAGGATGGTGTGAGGGCGAGTAGTGCATAGAGGATGGCCACCGCTGTGAAGACGGCGTTGAGCATCTGGGTCCCGCCTACCCGGTCGGCCAGGTAGCCGCCCAGGGGACGTGCCAGGCTCCCGATGAAGCTGGCTGCGGCTGTCAACATGCCGGCGCTCACGGCGTTGAGATGATACTGGTTGTGCAGGAAGAGGGGGAGAAAGGTGCTCAATCCGACGAATCCTCCGAAGGTGACGCTATAGAACAGGCAGAACCACCAGGCGTCTGCGCTTCTCAGGACGGCGCTGTAACCTGCGGTGGCTTTCTGCGTGGCTGGTCCTTTCTGTTCTCCTCCGGCCAGTGTCACGAAGATCAGCAGGACCAGGCCCAGGGGAAGCATTGCCAGCCCCATGACTGCGTGCCAGCCGTAGCTTCGGGCCAGTGCTGGTGCCGCAAGGTTCGCGATCACAGTCCCCATATTACCGGCCGCCGTGATTCCCATCACCAGGCCCTGCCTTTCAGGGGGATAGCTGCGGCTCGCCAGCGGTAGTGCTATAGCAAATGAGCCTCCGGCAACTCCCAGGAGCAGGCCCAGGAGAAGCACTGCCGGAAAGTTCAACGGTAGCAGCCAGCCTGCCAGCAGGGGGAAGAAGAGAAAGACGAGCATGAGGGTGCCGACACGCCTGTAGCCGTAACGGTCTCCCAGGATTCCCAGTGGAAAGCGAGCCAGGGACCCTCCCAGTGTGGGCACTGCTACCATGATCCCTTGCTGGGCGGCATTGAGGCCCAGGCTCTGGGTAACAGGAATGCTCAGCGCCCCCAGCAGTACCCAGAGGGTGAAGCAGGTATCGAAATGAAGGAACGCAGCGAGCAATGTGGAGAGCGGACCTCTGCGCACAATACGCATGGCGATATCTTACCTCCTCCAGCCGGCTCTCGATGAGCGGGCTGAGCGAGCTTGCTCAGGCTGGCAACGCTCTTCCTTCTCTGTGTCTGGTGTGATAGCCTGCCTGAGCATCTGTTCCGGCGGTCGGTCTGTCATGCTGGCTTTCCAGCGGCGATCATCTGGCTGCTGATCACCTCAAAGGCCTGGGCCCAGGTTTCTCGCATGGCAGGAGTGAACGTTGGTCCCAGGAACTCGTCGAAGGTTGCCAGGAGGGTCTCGCCAACCAGGGGATAGTGTCCTGGTTCCACTCCATACGTGGCGTGTCTCGCGCCCAACCGCTGCAGTGTGGGCCCCAGGTTTTCCCCACGCTCTACCCCGGCGACAACGGCTGCCAGTGTCGCCATCAGAGCACTCTCCTGGCGGCGCATATCGCTCTTCGCGAAAAGAGCCTGCGTTTCAGGGTAGGCGGCGAAGAGGCGCTCGTAGAAGCGGCGTGCAAAACGGTCTTTCTGGGGAGCGACCATCTCAAAACTCTCTTGTAAGAGAATGACATCCATTGTTGCAGGTACTCCTTTATTTCATTTGCTGGTGCCTGTCGTGTTCTCGTGGCTGTAGTCGCCAACGGCTAGACGCCTCTGAGAGAGATGATCAGCCGGACGTACGGTTGATCTATCAGTCAACGCAGCGCCAGCAGTGGGCGCGTTCGTGCTCTGTCTGGTTGCTCTTCGCCCTCTCTGGGGACTCAGGTGCGGCCGTTCATGTAGCTGGCCAGGGCTTTGACCAGGTGGCCCATCTTCGGGTGATGGGGCACGACCTGGGGAAGAATGCCATAACTGTGCAGGGCTTCCGTGCAGGTCGGTCCGATGGAGGCTACAACGATCTCGCGTCGCAGGGCACGAATCAGGGCCTGCCTCCGCTCCATCTCGTCGGCGACCTGGAAGAGGTGGTGTACCTGGACCTGGCTGGTCAGGAGGAGAGCATCCACCTGGCCGCTGATCAGGTCGTTAATGACCTGCCGTAGGGCCGTTGTGTCCTCTGGCAGATGCCACTCATAGAGGCAGAGTTCTGTGACTAGGGCACCCCTCTCCTGCAGGTGAGCTACCAGCAGCGGGTTGCGTTCGCCATAGTGCACCACTGCCACGCCGCGATCGTGCAGATCCAGGCCGGTGATGGCACTGAGCAGCTCGTCGGTCGTGTACGGTTCGCGCGCGCTTCTATACACGGGCAGGTCGTACTTCTTGAGCACGGCGGCCGGCTTGGGACCTCGGCAGATCAGTCTGACCTTCCGCAGGTGCTCCAGCAGCGTCGTGAGCTGGCCCAGGCGTTCGCTCTCGCGGAGCAGGGCGTTCACCCCTACGCCTGTGTAGAAGATCACCACCTGAATCTTTCCCGTTGCGAGCTGTGTGAGCAGTGTCCTGGCCTGCCGCTTGCTCTCGGCAGCGGGCACCTCACGCACCGCCGGGACGCAGCGCGCCCGCCCTCCATGGCGTTCGATCAGTGCGCTCAGCTCACTGCTCATGCGTGCCTCCAGTAGCACGATGGTAGCTTCCTCGAAGGGCCTGACCATGTGGCTTATTCCTCGAGCGTCAACAGGATATTACCGTCTGCGTCGAGGGAGACGTCATAGGTGTGCAGCGCGCTGCAGGGGTTCCCCAGCGCTTCCCCCGTTGCCAGGTCGAACTTGTAGGCATGCAGCGGGCAGATGACCCTGGTGTCTCCGGTGATGCCATCAGCGAGCGGTCCACCGCGATGGGGGCAGAGGGCCTGAGTGGCGAAGATCCGCTCAGTGCGCGTGCGAAAGACGGCGATCAGCTTCTCTCCTACGCGGTAGGTGCGTCCCTCCCCTCGTGGGATGCGGCTGATATGTCCCAGGTTATAGCGGGTGGTGCGCAGTTGTAGCAGCGATTCTGCCATGCTCTGGTACCTCCTTCTTGCTTGCTGCGTAGGCTTCCATGGTCGCGTTCTGCTAGCTGACGGAGACTGGTTCGAGGACGCTGGAGAACTGGCCAGGAGTGACCGGGTTCTCGGCTTCCGTGCTCCAGGGATCGAAGTAGGCATCAACGGCTGCCTGGATCTCGTGATCAAGGCGCTCGCAGATGCCCTCTGCATCCTCTACCAAGACGCGGCGCAGATGTTCAATCCCCACACGCTCGACAAAGTCGTAGGTGCGCTCCTGGTAGCGGGCGTGCTCGCGATAGTACTGCATGAAGCGCCCCATGTAGAGTAGCACCTCCTCATGTGTATCAACCACGCAGAGGATGTCGCCTTTCCGCACCCGCGAGCCAGCCGCGCCGCCAATGTAGATCTCCCATCTGCCTCCCTCGATGGCCACGGCACCCAGGTCCTTAGTGGTTGCCTCGGAGCAGTTACGTGGACAGCCGGCCGTAGCGAGCTTGACCTTATGGGGTGTCTCGATTCCCTGGAAGCGACGTTCGATGCTGATACCCAGCGCCGTGCTGTCGCCGAGGCCATAGCGGCAGAAGTCACTGCCGAGGCAGGTTTTGCAGGTACGGAAGGCCTTTGTATAGGCATGGCCTGAGGGCATGCCCAGATCGCGCCAGACGGCCGGCAGTTGCTCCCTGGGGATGCCCACCAGGTCGATGCGCTGGCCTCCCGTGATTTTGACGAGAGGAACACGGTATTTCTCGGCGACGTCGGCGATGCGGCGCAGTTGCTGGGGCGAGGTCACTCCCCCGTAGATGCGTGGGACGACGCTGAAGCTGCCATCCTTCTGGATGTTGGCATGGACCCGGTCGTTGATGAAGCGGGCGTCGCGCTCATCGTCATAGGCCCTCCCCCAGATCGTTCGCAACAGCGAGGCCAGACCAGCTTTGCTGGCGGCATCCTCCTGGCCCTTGGTCAACGCCTCAAAGACGGCGGAGACGCTACGTAGCTGTCGCTCCTTGATGACCCTGACGAGTTCCGGCTTGGTCAGGGGAATGCCTGGCACATAGTAGTGTTGTGAGGGATCATCGACGACTGTGCCCTCGCAGGCCAGCTCGAGCAGGGCCTGCACCTGTGCTTTGCAGGAGCCGCACCCGGTGGCGGCGCGTGTCGCCTCGCAGAGGCTCTTGAGGCTGCGCCGTCCGCCTTTGACTGCTGCGACGATCTCTCCCTTGGAGACGCCATTGCAGTTGCAGATCTGCGTATCATCTGCCAGATCTGCAACTGCCAGTGGTTGCTTGCCGCCACCGCTGCAGGGGAAGAGCAGTTCGCTGCGGTTCTCTGGCAGTTGCTCGCCGCGATGGTAGAGCTGCAACAGGCGCGGGGTGGTGGGAGTGTCGCCGAGGAGGATGGCGCCGGCCAGTCGTCCAGAGCGCACGACCAGCTTTTTGTAGAGGCCCCGGGCTGGCTCTGCGTAGGTAATCACCTCGTCCTCGTTGCCAGACGCCTCGTTCTCCCCCATGACGGTCAGTTCCATATCCATGACTTTGAGGCGTGTGGAAATGGTCGAACCTTCGTAGAGACGCTGGCAGCCCTCGTCGGTCAGGCGCTCAGCCAGGATGCGGGCCTGTTCCCAGAGCGGGGCAACGACCCCATAGGTGCGTCCACGGTGTTGAGCACACTCGCCGAGGGCGTAGACGTCGGGCGCGCTGCAGGAGAGGTCGTCCTGCACGACGATGCCTCGTTCTACCTGCAGGCCGGCCTCTTCTGCCAGGCGCGTTTCGGGGCGGATTCCTGTAGCGATGATGCAGGCGTCGCACGCCAGTGATGAGCCGTCCTTGAAGCGGAGTCCCCGCAGGCGCTCCTCGCCTATCACAGCGATCGTCTCCCTGCCAAGGTAGAGGTGAACGCCGCGTTCCTCGACGAGGCGCTTGAGAATGGCACTGCCCTGGCGGTCGAGGTGAATGTTCAGGAGGTGGGCTGGCCTGTGGATCAGGTGGATTTCCAGGCCGCGATTGAGCAACCCGCAGGCGGCCTCCAGGCCGAGCAGACCGCCGCCAATGACGGCTACGCTGCGAGCATGGGCGCTGTGCTCAAGAATGGCCTGGCAGTCGTCGAGGGTACGGAAGGTGAAGGCCCCCTTGATCAGGCCTCCGTCCTCGTGGTACAGGTGATCCAGTGAGGGGATGTGTGGCCTGCTCCCGGTGGCGATGACGAGTCTGTCGTAGGATTCCACGCCGCCGTCGGCTGTAACGACCTGACGCTGCTGGCAGTCAATGCCGGTGACTGCCCGGCCGGCGTAGAAGGTGACCCCGTGTTCGCTGTACCAGCGCGGCGGGTTGAGAAAGATGTCGTCAGGTGAGTAGGTGCCGGCCAGCACCCCTGAGAGCAAAATACGGTTGTAGTTGCCATAAGGCTCAGCGCCGAAGACGACGATCTCGAAGATTTCATTGCCCTGGCGGGCCACGACTTCCTCGACCAGTCTGGCTCCGGCCATGCCGTTGCCAATGACCACGAGCCGTGGTCTCTGTCTCATATGTGGGTCCTCCCTTCTTGCCTGATGCGCTCAACTCTGACAGCACACACTTTGAACTCTGGCATGTGACTTGCTGGGTCGAGCGCTGGATTGGTCAAACGGTTGACCGCCTGTGCTCCACCCCAGTGGAAGGGCATGAAGAGTGTATCCTCGCGGATAGCGGCGTTGACCTTGACGGTGCAGGTCATGCTGCCCCGCCGTGTCGTGAGCAAGGCTGTGTCGCCGCTGCTCAGTCCGTAGCGTCTGGCTGTCGTGGGGTGTATCTCGAGCAGGGGTTCTGGACAGGCCGCCATGAGTCGTTCCACGCGCCTGGTCTGGCTGCCAGACTGATAGTGTGCGAGTAGACGACCGGTTGTAAGATAGAGCGGATAGGTCCGGTCAGGCTCTTCCGCGGGTGCCTGGTGATGGGTCACATGAAAGTGTGCACGGCCGTCCGCGGTGGGAAAGCCTGTGCTGAAGAGACGTGGGGTACCGGGGTGATCAGGGGTGGGACAGGGCCAGAACATGCCCTGTTGCTGCTCGATCTTCTCGTAGCTTATGCCGGCGTAGTCGGCCAGGCCACCGGCGCTGGCGCGACGTAGTTCATCGAAGACCTGCCGGGCGCTCTCGAAGGCAAAGTACTGGCCTTTTCCCAGGCGTCTGGCGAGATCGCAGAGAACCGCGATCTCGTCGCGCACGCCCGGTGGTGGCGCGAAGGCTCGGCGGCGGCGGATCACACGTCCTTCCAGATTGGTCATGGTCCCCTCCTCCTCGGCCCACTGGGTCACCGGCAGTACAATGTCGGCCAGACGAGCCGTCTCTGAAAGGAAGAAGTCTGCCACGACCAGCAGGTCCAGTGCCCGCAGCCGCTCCTCGATCTGCTCTGCGTTTGGTGCGGAGACTGCGATGTTCGAGCCGATCACCAGGAGCGTTCGTACCCCTCCCTGCTGACCCAGCGAGGAGAGCATTTCGTAGGCCGAGGGTCCTGGGCCGGGAAGTTCTTCTTCGTCGATGCCCCAGATGCTGGCGATGTGCTTTCTCGCGGCGGGATCGTCGATGCGCCGGTATCCCGGCAGCTGATTCGACTTCTGGCCGTGTTCCCGCGCTCCCTGGCCGTTGCCCTGACCTGTCACTGTGCCGTAGCCACTGGCGGGGCGTCCCACCAGACCCAGTGCCAGTGCGACATTGATCCAGGCCAGTGCGTTGTTTACCCCCTGATGCTGTTGTTCCATCCCGCGGGCCGTTAGAATCATTGCGGAGCGTGCCGCTGCCAGCATATGCGCTGCCTGGCAGAGGTCCTTCTCGCAGACCCCTGTGATGCGCTCCACCCGCTCTGGCCAGTAGGCAGCCGCCATTGCCTTGACCTCCTCGAAGCCCGTTGTACGTCCTCTGACGTAGGGCATATCAACCAGGCCATCGCGTATGAGGATGTGCAGCACTCCGTTTGCCAGGGCTGCGTCGCTGCCAGGAATCAGTTGCAGATGGAGCGTGGAGGATTGAGCTGTCAATGTCAGGCGGGGATCAACGGTGATCAGCCGCCCGCCGCGCTGGCGCTGTGCATCGAGGTACTGCATAATGGGCGGCATCGTCTCCGCCATGTTGCTGCCGATCAGCATGATAACCTCGGCCTCGGAAAGGTCCTCCAGAGGAAAGGGCAGGCCGCGGTCGATGCCAAAGGCGCGTAACGAGGCCTCTGCGGCAGAGGACATACAGAAGCGCCCGTTGTAATCGATGCTGGCTGTTCCCAGAGCAATCCGGGCGAATTTGCCGAGGAGGTAGGCCTCCTCGTTGGTCAGCGCACCGCTTCCGAAGACGCCCACCGCGTTTCGTCCATAGCGCTCCCAGGTGGCCTGGATGCCTTCCGTGATGCGATCGAGCGCTTCGTCCCAGGAGAGTGGTGCAAAGCTGCCGTCGCGACGGCGTGCCAGAGGAGTAAGCAAACGCTCTCGGTGGAACAGTGTGGTCGGTGCTGTCCACCCTTTCACGCAGAGCCCACCTCTGTTCACAGGAAAAGTGGCATTGCCGGACACGGTTACAGTGCGGGCGGTGGGCGATCCGCTTAGGAGCATGCCACACTGCAGAGCGCAGTAGGGGCAGTGCGTGGTTATGGTCCCTGCTTCTTCAAGGGCCGGGATCTCTTGCCTCTTCACATCCATCTCCCGTGAGCGTATCCACTACGCCTGTCTGTGTTTATAGGAGCCACAATGAGCCAGAACGTTCTCTCAGCTGCGGCGGCCTTGCAAGCATAGGCAGATGGTGGTTCAGAGCAGCGGTGCGTCGGGAGGCCTGGCGCTGGCATGGGTCCGGCTGCAGCGTCTCGGGAGCCGGCAGGACAGCGACTTTGGATGATCTACACAAATGCCTGTCGTAGATATACATTACCACCTGTGATTTGCCGTGTGAAGTAGCAGAATAGCCGAAGTTGCACAGGGTGGTATTGTGCAATATACACAATCATCTCTACCCTCCTCTGTCTCGCGTCCGGATCTCCCTTTGTTTTTCGCCGCCTGTTCTGTCGCATATCCTATGGCTATAAGAAATCATTATCTCTGAGCAAGCTGGCTGCAAGAGAGAATCCCCTCCCCAGCAATCAATCAGTAAGAGAGACTCGGCAGCAGATTTCACAATAGCAATACAATAAAAGAACCCTTCAGCGACATCAATCAGCGGTTTCTGCGCCGCCAGATGCGCAAAAGGGTTCACGAGGCTACATATCACTCTCCCCTACACAGAGAGAGCTGCGAAGAAAGGCAGAGCAGGGAACAAGATCATCTGAAGAACTTGGGGACATTCATATTATAGAACTCAGCCTCCAGGAACTCCAGCAACAGGGCAAAGTTGAGGATATCGGCGTCATTTTTGAGCATCGCCGAGGGGTCTGGACCGCCATTCAAACTGGCGATGAACGGCGAGACAGCCTTAACGATCTCAGCCTGCGTCAGCGGCTTATCAAAGGCCCCATTAGCGCTCAACGGCTTACTGAGCAAGGCATCCAGGAAGCCTGCATGACGTGCCTCAATCGTCAGAATGGAGCCAGCCGCGGCCAGATAGGCCCTGGTCGAGATAGCAGGAGCAGCCATCAGGTAAGCGCCGACTCCCACATTTTCAAAGGCCTGCGAGAGCGTAGCAAAGGACTGAAGATCAGCCTGCTCCAGGCCTTTAAACGTCGGTTTCGGGCGCGGCTTCGCGCCGGCCTTCGTGAGAGCTTGCTGCAGGAAGGTCACATGCTCGTTCTCATCCTGCATGATCTCGTTAAAGGCAGCGCTGCTATCAGCCAGCGAGGCCAGCGCCAGAGTTCTCGTCTTCATAGCAGGAGTGGTACTCATCGTCGGCGAGGAGGCGGAGCCAGTCGTTGTCGTGGCACCGCAGGCCGCCAGCAAGCCACCCACTGGCACAGCCAGCGCCGCCCCGGCCAGCGAACGCTGCAGAAAAGCACGGCGCGAAGGCGCTTCGTCAAGGGGCCTGGTGCGTG
Source organism: Ktedonobacteraceae bacterium (assembly GCA_042408965.1). Classification (GTDB taxonomy): domain Bacteria; phylum Chloroflexota; class Ktedonobacteria; order Ktedonobacterales; family Ktedonobacteraceae; genus Thermogemmatispora. The sequence continues at coordinate 52,739 of JBHOQN010000005.1, read as the reverse complement.
AACGCGCCTCATCTCGCTGCTGTGCCCGCTGAGGAGTCATCAGATAATCAGACATGATTTCCCTCTTTCTTGCCAGAAATCAATCTCACCTGCGCGCCGTACCCACCGCCACAGAGCCGGCGCTAGCGGCCGGCCGGAGCAGAGTAGGACGGAGGAAGGCAAGGCAGATCATATCAGGAACTGAGCGCGGCCACGTCAGTCAATGCTTCAGACATTGACAGGATACGCAGTCCAGACCAGATCGGATTACTGAACCCCCTCTCGAGGGCGATATTATCAATGGAAGACCTCCGGGTCTCAACCCCCAGCCCCCAGAGGTCCTGCTCCTACCTCCACAGTGCAAGCACATTTCAAGACCCGGTATACACTGGATATTGGATCAAAGAGGAGACTGAATAATGAGAGGACAACCAGCGCTCTGGAAGCGATGGAACACCCGAGCCCGGCACCTGAAACGCGAACTCTACACCCTGGGACTGGCCTGCCGGGACCCGCGCGTTCCGTGGTACGCCCGCCTCTTCCTGACCGGCCTGCTCGCCTACGCCTTCAGTCCGCTCGACCTTATCCCGGACTTCATCCCCGTGCTGGGCTACCTCGATGACCTCATTCTGCTGCCACTCGGTGTGCTCCTGGCCATGCGGATGATCCCCACCAGCGTAATCGAGGAAAACCGCCTGCGAGCCGAGGAACTGCTTAACCAGCGACAACCGGTGAGCTGGCGAGCTGCTATTGTCGTGCTGCTGATCTGGCTGCTATTTGGAGGCCTGATCATACTCTGGCTTTGTGAGCAGCTCCTCCTCTGAGACGTTGAACGCAGACACAGACGGCTCCGGTCAGCGAAAGGTGTCCCACACCATCTGCATCCCTGTTTCGCGACGGCTGGCAATACGGTCAACTATCTCTTTGAGGGCGGCAGGACGTGGAGCAATGAAACCGCTACAGGTCAGGTGAATGGCTCCAGCCCGCAGGAGAAAGATGGAGTAGATCTGCAGATCCAGCGGCACTTTGCGCAGCGACATACCAGGGTCGATGTCGATGGTAACAGTCCCTTCAGTGCAGATCAGATCGGGAGCGTCGATGAAGTGAGTAAGCGCCTTCAGCCGCGAAGGACCCAGCAGGCTCGTCTGCTATTGAAAGTTATCCTCTATGGCCGCGTATCCCTGAACGACAGAGCCAGTACCGATGGCGATACTGACAGCGTCGGGGTGATAGAGGGTGCACAATTGGCCGAGATCCCGTGCCTGCACAGCACTCCAGTAGCGATGGTACAATCGCCGCTCAGACGTTGTCAGAGGAGCGAGCTGAAATGGGGGTGCAGTCTCGCGCGGCGCAATCAGGCCGCTGAAGTGATTGCGTATGGTACCCGCCTGCAACACATAGATGTCATAGACCTGGCGGTTCTGAGTCAAGCGCGTCGACTGGGTGGCCTCAACCCCGATCACATTTGAGAACTCAACGAAGCGCCCAACCGAGACCGGTTTGATAGGACCGACTGTTGAAAGCGTCTGCGTGACTGTGGCCATAACGGCAGCTCGCCCCTGAATGATCTGGCCTCCTGAGAGAGACCAGGGTGGCGTCGGGATGATAGAGAGCTTGCAGAGCGGCCAGATCCCGCGCTTCAAGAGCGCTGCTCAGGAGAGCATAGAACATCTCTCCCGCTGTCTGCTGCATGCTTTTTTGTCCTTTACATCTATAGAGATCACTGCTTCTCGACAGCATTGTAGCACATACTGCGCCCGATCCGCAGAAGACCTCTGTGTTTCTGACCGCGAGGATGGTCATGCGAGCACCTGGACGTCCGTCAGCCAGGAGAGAAGAGAGAGCACCAATCTCGTTTGCTCACCAGAGGGAGCAATCAGCGCAGCCAGCCCTTACCGACCGCTGAGATTCTGTTCCGTTCTGCCCACCAGGTGGCAGCTGGTGAGAGAAGTCATATGGCCCAGGTCCCTGCAGACCAAGTATAGGAGGCATGGGAGACATGCGCGGAGAGATCAGAGGAGTGGAAAGGAATGGGCGTGCTCCCGGGCAGGTCGATATGGCCTCCCTCTCTGGCTAACGACCCCTTGGTGTGGTAGATCCCACAGAGCACATGACAGCTTAGAAGGAAACACGCCCATTCAGGATTAGATCGCCTTGACCACTGTGAAATAGAGGAGTCCCCTGTACGCTCCAGGGAGTCAGAGGCTTGTGCGGCCTCAGTCAGAGAAGCAGCAAGAGCGATCGCTACTTCTTCTGCTCACCCAGCAGGCGCTCCAGCGTTGATCGCTTAATGCGATAGCTCTGTCGCTGGCTGGCTCGAGGCAGACGCACCCCCTCAAGCAAGCCTTCCTTGACCCACCGTCTGACCGTTGTTGCATCGACTCGTAAGAGCTGAGCAACCTCACTGATCGTTAAGAGTTCTTCCACATCCAGATGTCTATCCATAAGCATCCTCTCCTTTGCAGACAGCGCCGGGGACGTCTGCACACAGAGGAAAGCCGGAAGAGACCTGCCGGGTTCCGCTCTTCCTCTCCTCACGAAGAGAGCCTGCATAAGCAGCAAACTGCCTTCCTCCAGAACAGGCGCGACGGCATTCTGGGTCTGCAGCGATGGCATCGAGATGCGTCTATCATACCCCTTCCGAAGGCCTGTGACAAGCCTCTTTCTAGCCTATCTCCAGCCTCTTTCCAGTCGAGAGGCAGATTCCTAGGGTGATCCCTCCCCTGAGGGCGACGTAGAGGCCTCCGAGAGACTCAAACGATGGCTGATCCTGGCCAGCGGTCGCAGCATGGCACTGACCCCACAGTAGCGCGTCTCCGCCAGATCGATCGCCCGCTGCAGCGCCTGGGGCTGAATGTGATGCCCACTGATCCGATGGTCCAGCTCAAAAGCGGTGAAGATACGGGGATGCTGCTCGGCTCGCTCAGCCCGGACGGCAATCTCATAGGCCGTAATCTGGAGACGCTGCTTCCTCAGGATCGAAAGCACCGTCATGCCCATACAGGTCGCCAGGGCCAGCGGCAGCATCTCCATCGGCCGCGGTCCTTTGCCCGGTCCGCCACTCTCAGCAGCGGCATCGAGATGGAGGCGATGGCCAGAGCCAGTCTCGACCTCAAAACACATGCCGCTCTCCAGTGTCGCGCGTACAATCGTCGTCTGAGTCATCACTCTTCCTTCCTTCGTTCCTTCGCTCAACATCATCATCTTCACGGGGAACCTCTATGGATGAGAGGGAGCCGCTATCTCTGCCCTCCATCTCCCGCCTCCGTCAGCAGTTCGCCATCTCCACCTCCATTACAGCCTCCCACCAGAGGCATCGTATCACATGACACCCCTCGAGGAAGGACCCGCCGCCTGCCGAGGCTGAAGCTAGATGTCGCACCATGCTCTCCGCCTGCGTCTGGCACTGACTGCTAAGTGACTCCTACCTGCTCTGGTCGTGACTCCTTTCTCCCTCTATACTGGGGCTGAAGACAGGAGCAAGGCTTTCCTCACCTGGAAGGGGAGGCTCTTGCCCGACGCTGGGCCTCATTGTGCAAGGAGAAGCAGATGAAAGGTATAGGACGCTTGCGTCTCTTCCTGATCGGCCTGACCATCCTGGTGATAGGCTTTCAGGCGAACAGTCTGCTGCTACGTTCGCAGACCACCTACGCCGCTTCCTATTGCCAGGTGACCTACTCGGTGACCAGTCAGTGGCCTGGAGGTTTTGGAGCCACTATCGTTATCCAGAACACCAGTCCCTCCGCCTGGACCAGCTGGACACTGACCTTCACCTTCCCGGCCAGCGGCCAGGCTGTGACTCAGGGCTGGAACGGTGTATTCAGTCAGTCCGGCCAGAAGGTGACAGTGACCAACGCCAGCTACAATGGAAGCGTTGCGGTTAACAGCACCGTTGCGCCGGGCTTTAACGGCAGTTGGACAACCAGCAATCCCGTGCCAACCAGCTTTGCAGTCAACGGCAACACCTGCAACGGCGCCAATAGCATCACTCCCACGCCAGGGACGACCCCAAGCCCAACGGCGACTCCTGGCACCACGCCAACACCTACACCAACGGCTGGCACTACCGCTACGCCGACCCCCGGTGTGCCAGGGATTCCTACAACGCCCCTGCCACTTACCGGGACGCACACGGGAAATGCTACTTGGTTCTCTGGCCTGGGCGGCCCCTACGGCGGATGCGGCGTTCCACAGGCCAACCTCGACACCCAGTACTTCGTCGCCCTCAATGTGCAAAATACCCCCGGTGACTACAGTACCTACCTGCCGCGACCTATCTCAGCGCAGAACGCCAGTAAGATTGGCATGTTCGACAATGGCCTCAACTGCGGACGCTGGGTCCAGGTGACCATCGGTGCCTACTGCACCGGCATCAATGACGGCGCACCCAATGAGCCATTCTGTCGCAACGGTAGCTGGGTCAACGACCGGTACACGGGAGCAACCCTCAACCTGATCGTGGCCGATAGCTGCCAGGATGGCAACGCCTGGTGCCGCGATGATCCCTATCACCTGGATATTGTGCAGAGCGCACTCAACCAGTTCCAGCTCAATGGCCAGCCGGTAGGCAACATGTATCCCAACGCCTGGAATAACCGCCAGATCAGTTGGCAATTCATCCCGGCCCCCAACTACACGGGGGACATCCAGATCGGTTTCCTGCAGGGTGCCAACCCCTACTGGTCGGCAATCTCCATCACCCATCTGGCTAACGGGATTCACGGCGTTGACTACTACCACAACGGCACCTGGGTGCGGGCCACCATGGACGCCGATATGGGCGACGACTACGTGATCCTGCCGACGGTTCCGGGCGGCAGCAACTACCAGATCCGCGTCTACGACGCCTCGAATCAGCTGATTAATAACGGTCGCATCTACCAGTTCTCGTATCCCAGTAGCTGCGGCTCCTCCTGCTCGGCGCCCTATATCCAGGTCCCGTACACAACCAGCTAGATTTCTTCTCAGGACCGGCCCCGCTTTTCGCTCCGCAGCTAAGCCCCGCTGATCAAGCGGGGCTTAGCCCCTTTCTGACCGCCTCGTCAGGACTTGACAGCCGTCACTGCTCCGCTTATACTCTCTATAAATATATTTTGTTGATCAACTAAGTCAATTTAGGAGGCCCTGGTGAGTACGTCGTCAATCACGGTCAACGGAGTCGATACCACAGCCATTGCTGCCCTGCGTGAGAAGCTGCTGAGTAATCCGGCGGAGGGCGCTACCCACTGGAGAGCACAGGTGGTCTGGCAGGGCGGCTTCCTCAACGCGATCCACATCCGCGATCTCCCTGTCAGCTACGCCGATGAGCCACTGGCCCTGGGTGGCACTAATACGGCCCCCAACCCGGTCGAGCAGCTACTGGGTGCCCTGGGAAGCTGCCTGGCGATCGGCTACACGGCGAACGCCTCGTTGCGTGGCATTGAGATAAAGGAGCTGCGCGTCGAGCTGGAGGGAGAGATCGATCTTCCGGTCTTCCTGGGATTACATGAAGGACACGCCGGCTACTCAGGCATCAACGTGAAGGTGCACCTGAAAGCCGACGCTCCTCAAGAGGCACTGGAGGAGATCCACCGCCATGTGTTGAGCACCTCACCGGTCGGTCAGACGATCGAGAAGGCGATTCCGCTCCAGGCCACACTGCTCTCAGAGTGAGCTCCCAACCTGTTCTCTCTTCCGTGGACACGCTCAACGCAGCTCAGAGCCTTGCTCATCCACCGGGGTGAGCAGGCTTCTGAGCACCTCGATGGCTGCCGCCCGCGTGGCTCCTTTGCGCGTGGTTCCTTGAGCGCTCCTCCTGACCATATGTCCCGAAGGGAGCGTCACTGTACACACACAGCTAAAGAGCGGCGCATGCGCAGGGCCAGCAGCTTCGTGCGTATATACCACATCGCGCAATTCCCCGCGCTGGACCATCTCGTTCAGGATGCGCAGGGCCTCATGCTCTGCTGCGGCACGCAACTGCTGCTGCACGGAGAAAGGAAGTAGATGGAGCATGTTTCGGGCTGCCTCCTGTTCGGCACGGCCGCGTGTCCCTCCCTCGCCGTGCGCTGTGTAACTCACACCCTCAGCCACCAGTTGACACTCGACGGTAAAGAGAGGAGCGTGGGGCGGTCCGTTGCGCCGGCACTCCGTGTAGCGGGGTAAGGCCCAGTGATGGGCCTGAGCCAGCTCCTGGAGAGCGCCTTTGTAGTTATCCACACTGGTCAGGGCCAGCGACGACGAACGCAGGGACTGCCCGATTGAGTCCTCTTGATCAGCGTCGTCCGGCTCTGCCGACCGAGGCAGGGCGGCCGGGCGAGACTCTACTTTCTCAGCGGGGTCGACCTCCAGGTCAAGGCCACTGATCAGAACGAGCAGCTCGGCGCAGGCCTGCTGACGCGCACGCTCTTTGCGCGCCGCGCAGTGGAGACCTGAGGTGTAGAGGCGCCCGTCGACTTTCACGGAGGCCTGGGCCTCAAAGCGCCGGTTCTGTGAGACTACCTGGAGTATGGTGTGACAGGTCGGTGCCTCCCAGCCCAGCGTCTGCTGGCCCATCGCCAGCACGCTCATAGCATGCTGTGGCTCGCGCTGCAGATAGCGCAGCGCGGCGCGCTTCACGCGCTCCCAGTTCGGGCCCTGCGTCGCGAAACGAAAGAGCAGCGTGAAAAGATCATGCGGCTGGAGCGCAGCTTCCCCCAGCCGCGCAAGAATCTCCGCCTCCACGGCGGGATGCAGCGTCTGAGACTGAGCGCTCATACGCAGCAGGCTGTGAAAATGGCGGGCATCCAGATGGCCCAACGGCCGCGGCGAATCGGCTCCCACACGCAGAGCCTCCTCAACCTGCTGACGGAGCTGCCGCTCATAAGTCGCCAGAAAATAGGCTGGTCGCTCCTCCTTCAGGTTGCGTTCTACCGCGTTCACATGCGCGGCAATGCTCTCGAGATCCTCGCGCCCGTGCACGGCAGGCTCTCCAGCGAGCACCGCTAGCAGGATACGCTGATTGACCAGATCGGCATAACGCCGCAACGGTGAGGTTATGTGCAGATAGGCGGGAAGCTGCAGGCCGAAATGACCGCTCAGGGTAGGCGCATAGACCGCCCGTTCGAGGGCCAGATGAATGGTGGCGCTGATCCGCTCCGGATTGACGTGATCAGGACGCAGTAGAGCCGTCTCCAGGCTCTGCCTCAACACCTCACTGGAAGGCGCAATGGCCCTGGCTCCATGGTTGCGGTAGAGCGCCGGAATACCAAGCCGGGCCAGATAGTGGGCACAGACCTGATTGGCCAGGATCATACACTCCTGAACCAGCAGATACGAGTGATGGCACTGCTCACGGGTCAGTCTGATCAGCAGACCTTCCTCATTGGTGGCCCACCCCTGACGAGGATCATAGACAGCCAGCGCGCCCCTGGCGCGACGCAGCTGGAAGAGATGCTGGGCCAGCTGATAGATGCTCTGCAACATGGAGGCCAGGGGATGGTTCCCCGCGGCGATCATCTCGTCGGCCTGGGCATAGGTGAGACGACTGGCGCTGATCAGGCGCGTCCGACGAATCGTCGGCTCGCCCGGCACATGGTTGGTATCAAACGGCAGAGAGATGGTGACGGCTGGCCGGACCTGGCCCTCGCGAAGACTGAGTTGATCTTCGCCGAGGACGGCCGGAAGCATGGGAGTGGTACGGCCAGGATGATAGCGTGTGAAGGCGCGCTCCAGCACCTCGCGATCGAGATTCGGCGTGAGCTGTGGCATGACGCATGAGGCCACGTCGGCGATACTGATATCCAGCCGATAACCTCCCGCGGGCAGGCTCTCCAACCAGAGGGCATCGTCCAGATCTAACGACGCAGGCCCATCGATCGTCAGACCTCTCACCAGCGGCCGCTCCGCGACCAGCGCCCCAAGACGTCCCGCGATCTCGGCTGCTTCGGCCTGGGCAGCCTCCGAAAACTTCCAGCCCCCTCTCTCAAATGTCTCAGCCGTCATGCCTGATGACCTCCCAATCAGCGAGCGGTACGACCCAGGGCTGGTAAGGGCAAGGCACCTGCGCCGCCGCACTCCTGTACAGCACAACACTCCCCCACCTGTCAGTTCAGTATCCTGCACTTCCAACAGACACCCCTCCGCTCTCTGCCCATTCTATCACACGTTCAGGGTGGACGGCCAGAGAAGATCAACGGGTTTCTTGTGTATCAGCGGCATCTCGCACAGAGTCTCTGCGCGCCCAATGCAACCTGGCCAGACCTGTTCCGCGCTTTCCATCAGCCATCCAGTGTCGCTCCCCAGGGAGAGATTCTTGCCACTGAGCAGGCCACATGCTATCATTAGTCAGAGATCGAGACCAGAGGTTAGAGCGGAGCAACAGGTGTGAGCCGGGAGAAGAAAGCACCAGTGCCGCGGGTGACGTTCTACACCAAGTTTGGCTGTCACCTCTGCGACGAGGCACGCGATATGCTGGAAGACATCGCTGCCGAGGTCAATTTTGAACTGACTGAGATTGACATTCGTAGTAACCCTGAGATCTTTGAAACGTATCGTTACCGTATACCGGTGATTATTATTGATCAGCGGACGCAGCTCGAAGGCCGCATCGAGTTTCGCGAGCTGGCCAGGGCCTTTAACCTGCCCTGAACATTGAGAGGATCAGGACGATGGCACTTCATCAGGGAACAACTCGTCTGTACGGCTCCCAGGACCACAGAGCAGGCTTCAGCGCTTTTTTGAGCCGCTTTGCCGTTCGTCTGGGCGACGCGCTCTTGCTCTACTGGGCCCACGGGCTGACGGCCCTGCTGGGCACCGTGGTCTTCCTCGCGCTCAGTGTGCCCTTCCTGTTCTACCTGGGCCTCGATCAGATTGCACGTCCGATCTACTTCTCTTTGCATCTCATCTGTGCACAAATCCCTTCGCATTCCTTTTATATCTTCGGCCATCCTCTGGGACTCTGCGAGCGCAACTTCTCGATCTATACATCGATGTTCCTCGGTTCACTGGTCTTCGTCCAGAGCCACCGGCGCCTGCGCGGCATCCCCTGGTGGCTCTGGCTGCTGACAGCTCTGCCCATCGCGGTTGATGGCTTCACCCAGATGTTCGGCCTGCGCGAGAGCACGCCCGAGCTGCGCATCATCACGGGCACGCTCTTCGGTCTGGGGAACGTTCTCTTCGTTCTGCCCCTGATTCAGCGCAACCTTGTCCTTGAGCCATCGATCTACCGGAGCGCTGCCATCTACGGCTGCCCAGACGATCGAGCGGCCAGGCCCACCGCTGCTGCGCCCTCTATCCCTACGGTGCTCCAGGCGCCAGCCGCGTCCGCTGCCGCCTCACAGCCGCTCCAGTCACCTGCTGTCTCCCCAGAGACCCTGGCAACCCAGGCGAGCCTGCACCAGGACCCCCCAACGTAGAGCATGGCGCCAGAGCGGCCGTCCCAGGACAGCCCATCAGCGACGTCGACCCCGGCGTTTGCCCTCAGCAGAGCAATGCGCTATAATCATCTTGCCGAGCGCAAGCCCTCAGCGCAGGGCCTTTCTACCCTGCGGCATCCATTCAATCTGGGAGAAGCACTGGAGAGAGCTGGGGATCGTATGAGTCATTCAGAGTACGTACCAACAACCTTCGCCATCGCCACCCTGGGCTGCAAGGTGAATCAAGCCGACAGCGAGGCCATCAGTGAGCAGATGCAGGCCGCCGGCTATGTCCAGCAGGACTTCAATGAAGCGGCCGACATCTATATTGTGAACACCTGTACCGTTACGCATCTGGGCGATCGCAGCTCGCGGGCCCTCATTCACCAGGCCCAGCGACGGCGCCCCGATGCCCTGCTGGTCGTCACCGGTTGCTACGCCGAGGCCAACCCTCAGGCCATTGCTGCCATCCCCGGCGTCGATCTGGTGGTCGGTAACAGCGGGAAAACGTCGCTGGTCGCGGCTATCAGGGAGCGCTGGCAGGCCATTCGAGAGCAGCGCGGCGAGACGCCAGCAGCGCCCCTGGTTCCAGGATATCCCTCCCAGGGGCGAGGGCGGGGGCAGACCCTGCCCATGCTCCCACTCGATGCGCACGCTCGCCTGCACATCGGTAGTGACCAGGCGCTCACGGAGGAGCCAGAGCCTGACAATCCAGGACCACCGGCATCCCTCCTCAGCGCGCAGAGTCCTGGGCGTTCTCCCCATTCGCGCACGCGCGTGCAGATGAAGGTCCAGGACGGCTGCGATAACCGCTGCACCTACTGCATCGTTCCCTACGTACGTGGTGGATCGCGCAGTCGCAGCATTGCCTCTATCGTTGAGCATGTTCAACGCAAGGTACGCGCGGGCTTCCAGGAGGTCGTTCTGACCGGCGTTCACCTGGGCGACTACCATCCCCACGACGAGCCAGAGCGCGATCTGGGGGATCTCATCGCCGCCCTGTTGCGCGAGACGGAGATTGCCCGTATTCGCGTCTCCTCGCTGGAGCCAGAGGACTTCCGTCTGGAATGGCTGGAGCTGTGGGAGAATCCTCGCCTCTGCCGTCATCTGCATCTCCCCCTGCAGAGCGGCTCCGACCTCATTTTGCGTCGCATGGCTCGGCGCTACACCAGCGAGCGCTACCGCACCATCGTGACCACTGCGCGCCGGCTCATTCCCGACATCGCCATCACCACTGATCTGATCACCGGCTTTCCCGGCGAAAGCGAGGCCGATTTCGCAGAGACCTGCCGTCTGGCCCAGGAGCTACAGTTCGCTCGCTGCCATGTCTTCCGCTTCTCGCCACGCCAGGGAACACCGGCCGCACGCATGCCTGACCAGATCAAAGAGGAGGTCAAAAAGGCTCGCAGCGAGCTGCTGCTGGCCCTCGCCGAGGAGATGTCGCGCACCTTCCGCCGTCGCTTTCTCGGTCAGACCATGACGGTATTGCTGGAGCAGATGAAGCAGGGCCTCTGGGAAGGCCTGACCGATAATTACCTGCGGGTGGAAGTCACGGATCTGCCCGAGGCCGCCACTGGTACGTGGCAGAACACCTTCGTGTCCGTTCGCCTGGAGACCTTGAGTGACGACGGCTTGCGAGGCACATGCGTCAGGGTCATGGAGCAGCGCGGATCTGCAGGAGCCTCAAGTGAGCGATCACATGCGGCAAAGGCCCTCAGCTAAGCAGTCTCTCCGGCAGAAGCGAGCACTATCACCAGGCATCCTGATCAGTCTGCTGCTCGTCCTCCTTCTGACCGCCTGCACAGACCTCTCGCCAGGGTCGTCTCCTGGCAATCAGAACACGGAGACGACGCTGATCAACCATCACGGAATGACTCCTGCCATCATTCAGCGTGGGAAGATCCGCGAATATCCGCTGGCCCGGGGCGTCAGGGGTGAAATGCTCATGCGACCTGCCATTGATCGCCAGGGAGCCATCTGGTTTGGCGTCATGGGGAGCGACTACATTGCACGCTTCGATCCAGGCAGCAGCACGTTCCAACGCATCGTTCCCCCCCATGGCCGGGGCGGCATGATGGGTCTGCTCGCTGCCTCCGATGGCAGCATCTGGTTCGCTGAGCAGTACGCCAATTACATCGGTCACTATCTGCCCCAGAGCGGGCAGTTCCGTATCTATTCACTGCCCCGGGTCACGCTGCCCACAGCGACCGCCGCTGGCGGCAGGGAGACTCTGCCAGTGGCCCCCAACGATCTGGCCATCGACCGTCAGGGGATGGTCTGGTTTACGGAAATGAATGCCGATGCTCTCGGTCGGCTCAATCCCTCCAGCGGAGACCTACAGCAGTTTCCGCTCGCAGCACACCAGAGCGTGCAGCAACTCAATCCCTATGGCATCGCCATCGACCAGCAGAACAACGTCTGGTTCAGCGAATCCAGCCAGAATCGCATCGGTCGCCTGAATCCCTACACAGGCCAGATCACCACCTTCGCGCTGCCCGATCTCCAGGCAGAGCCGATGGAGATCGCCATCGCTCCGCAAGGGCAGATCTGGATCACCACCTTCGCACGCAACCTCCTGCTGTGCTTCGATCCCCGGACGCAGCGCTTCAGCTCCTACTATGCTCCCACGAGCAGCGGCGCCACCAACGGTCTCTACGGCCTGGCGACGACCGCCAGCGGCGCTATCTGGGTGACTGTCGCCGCCGCTAACGCCATCGCACGCCTTGACACGACCGCTGGACGTTTTCTCTACTACCCACTGCCCACGCCTGCCAGTTTTCCCTTCGGCATCGCCGCGCAGGGGGAGCGCACTCTCTGGTTTACCGAGGCCGGGAGCAACGCCCTGGGCATGCTCAGGCCAGCCTAGCACCGAGGCCGGGGGAGCTCTCGGTATAAGGCCCCCCTGGAGAAGAGCAAGGTCGGATGTCTCTGGCACAGACATCCGACCAGTACGGCCTTACGGGTGGATGTGGTCTGCAGACTTCCGGTCGGGTCTGGCGGTCGAATCACCACCGCCAGCGGCTCCAGAAGCAGTACGCCTATTCGTAAATGAAGGTCACGCCTGGACCGGCGCTGTACACAACGTACTGGACCGTCCAGGGGGCCGCCCCCCAGTTCATCGTACTGGCGAGCACGCGCCCCTTGTCCAGTACCTTCTCCACCACCGCCACATGTCCTAAACCGTAGGCACCCTCGATCCCCGGCTGCAGAACGATAATAGCGCCGGGAACAGGATTGAGCGAGACGTGCCAGTGGTACTCATGTGCCCGTGCCGCCCACTGCCAGGCATCAGCACCGGTCCTCCAGGGCACATAAGCGCCATGCAATTGAAAATAACGTTGATTCGCCCACCAGGTACACTGACCATAAGGAAAGACATTCGCAGAGAAACGCACAGAGCCAGCCTGCAGGTTACGACGCTGGAGAGCGCCACGCTGCAAGGTATTGCTGCGTCGAGCAGGCCTGGAACGGGGCACGGCTTCAACGCGGCCAGGGCCACGTCGCCGAGTGGATAGTGACTGCCCCGAGGGAAGATGCGGAGATCGGGGCCTGGCTGATCCAACCAGGGCATGAGTGACAGGCGGCCGGCAGGTGCCAGCCCGCACACTCTGAACAATGTGCCGGATATGCACGCAATCCGCCTGTGCCCCCGCAGGGGCCGCCACGGTACTCGCCGCCGTGCTCGAAAGGAACAAGGCTAACACGGCCACCGCGCGTCTGTGTGCGTGGCTTCCCGGTCGATGGCGTCGATACAGGTATTTCCAGATTCGTTGGTGTACTCGCAATTTTTCTTCCCTTCACATTTTGCAACTAACAACAGTCAGATACAGATCTGCCTGTCTGTTGTTGTATACCTTGTCATTGCAGACCAACGTTAATTGCAACACCCGTAATCTGTTACGGTTTTACTATAGAAGCACGCACCAAATTGATCTGATCAAGATCTTGAGTATAGTGCCTATCGTATTGCCTATGGAAAGCAGAGCGGATACTACAGAACCGGACTGCCAATGGCCGTGAGGGAAGGTATCATACCTCTCAGAGCCGTATCACCGGCACTGAGAGGTATCACCGAAGAACGTCCGCGTAAGGACAGAAGGGGAGGGGCTATCGCAGGTGGCGTTCAAACCAGCCCAGGATCAGACGTAGACGCTCCAGGCGCAGCCGTGGATGGCCCGCTCGCGAGAGACCGTGGCTCTGCCCCTCGAAGCGCACATAGAGGACCTCGCGTCCCAGATACTTCAGAGCCGCGAAGAGCTGGTCGGCCTGCTCAATGTGACAGCGCAGATCCTGCTCGCTGTGCAGAATCAACAGCGGGGTGTGCATCTGCTCGACATAGGCCAGAGGAGACATCCTCCAGTAGCGCTCCAGATCCTGCCAGGGAGTGGTGTCGAGTTCATCATCGGCAAAGGCCCAACCAAAATCACTGCTCCCGAAGTCCGAGATGAGATTCGTGACGGAGCGATCAGTGACGGCCGCCTTGAAGCGGTCGCTATGGCCAATCAGCCAGTTCGTCATGAAACCGCCGTAGCTCCCGCCGGTCACGCCGATGCGCTGCTCATCGATGTAGCCGCGCTGCAGGAGCGCATCCACGCCGGCGAGGATATCCAGCGAGTCCTTCTCTCCCCAGGCTCCACGCACGGCCAGGGCGAACTCACGGCCATAGCCACAGCTACCGCGGGGATTCGTATAGAGCACCACATAGCCAGCGGCAGCCAGCACCTGCATCTCGTGGAAGAAGCCATAACCGTACTGAGTATTGGGGCCACCGTGGATCTCCAGAATCAAGGGGTACTTTTTTGTCGGATCAAAGTCAGGGGGCTTGAGAACCCAGCCGTCTATCGGCCAACCATCGCAGCCCGTATACGGCAGATACTCAGGGGTCACCAGCGTCCGCTCACTCAGGAGGGCCGCATTACAGCGCGAGATCTGCACCAGCTCCTGCTGATCCGGCAGCGAGCAGACGTAGACCTCTGGCGGATGCGTGGCATCAGCCAGCAGCAGTGCCAGTCTGTCGGTTGCCCGCGAGCAGGTGAAATCGCGCACATGTACGTCGCCAGGCGTCAGGGTGGCGGGCTCCTGCCCTGCGCCGGAGAGAGGCACAGCGTAGAGGCGGGTCGCTCCTCGGCGCGCAGCAAGAACGTAGAGCGTCTGTCCATCGGACGACCAGGCCGGGGCTGGCATCAGATGCTCATCACCGAGATCGCTATTGGTCCAGTCCACGCAGGAGCCCTCGAACTCGCTGGTCAGGCAGAACGGTTCCTGCTGCACCGCCTGGACAGGGAGCGTGTAGAGATCCGTATGATTGGCCGAGCGATACTTGCGCGTGCCAAGAAAGGCGATGGTCTGGCCATCAGGAGACCAGGACGGCGAGCTACAGGCCAGCGTCCCGGCGGTCAAGCAGCGCAGCTCCCCCGCGTGGCCATTCTCAAGGCGCAGCGTGTAGACATCGGGACAGGGCATCCGCCAGCGATCCTCAGCCCGGCTGGAGACAAAGGCAATCGTCCTCCCATCAGGGGACCAGACAGGATCAGCATCATCCCAATCACCGTCCGTGAGCTGCCGCGGCTCCCCTCCTTCAATGTCTATAAGAAATAGGTGGCGTCGACGCTCGTAGATAAAGCCAACCCCATCGAGACGATACCAGAGCCTGTCGATCACACGGGCCTTAGGAAGGCGCTTGCCCCCCGGTGTCTCCTCATCGACCGGCCCAACGGCGGCGCAGAAGAGCAGAGAGCGGCCATCGGGAGACCAGACGGGAGTATCTGCCCCATGGGGCAGATACGTCAACTGATGAGCCTCTCCACCGTCAGCGGGCATCAGCCAGATCTGCGCCTCTCCGTGAGCGGAGCGCTTCCCACTGCCCCCATCACGGCTGTCCTGGCGCTCACTCTCGCGATTCGAGACAAAGGCCAGCCAGCGCCCATCAGGAGACCAGGCCGGACTGTAGGCGTTGGCTCGTCCACCAGTAAAGCGCCGCACTTCGCCACCGATAGACGCCACATAAATCGAGCTGCGATACTCATACTCACGCTCATCAACTGTAGTGACCACAAAGGCCACACGTTCTCCCTCCGGGGAGATGCAGGGACTGCTCACCAGTTGCAATCGGTAGAGATCCTCAAGACTCATCGTTACTGGCATGGTCCAACTTCCCTTTCATAGTGCCGGGAGGATGCCCCAGAAACTCGCTGCCGACACGCGGCGGACTGGCATATTATAGCGGCTGGCAGCAGCCAGGAACAAGCCCACAACGCCCCTCAGGAGAGAATTCAGGCGAGACGGAGCGATCCAGAGCGCGAACGTTGTCGCAAGCGGAGCGAGGCGAGATCCCCGCCCGTTGTTGGTTGCCCAGAGACCAGGTATCGCCCTCCGATCACCCCGATCAGCGATCAGATGGCAGGCAGCACAGCCCTCCCACTGAAGCCAGGGTGAAGAGCCAGCTAGGGATTAGTTCCCCAGGCCAGCAGATAGAACCAGAGACCACCGAAATCATCGAGCAGGAGCTCCCCCAGCGCCTGCTGATAGAGACGCTCAAAATCTTCAGGAGCAAGAGGAGCATACTCGCAGATAAAGTCCTGCAGCAGTCTGTAGGTCACCATCACCTGCTGGTAGCACTCCCCCTGCGCGGGCGTGCCCGCCGAGAAATCGATCACGAAGGGCCGATAGCCGATATCCTGCCAGCCAGCGCCACGCAGCAACGGACCCAGCATGTGCGCGATGCCCAGCGTGCGGCCCGTCGGAGAGAAAGAATAGCCCTTCCTGAGCAAAGCGCGCCCCAGCAAAGACGAGAGTTCCTCCAGGGCCGGGCTACTCGTCATACTCAGCTCCGCCTCCGTCAGACGCAACACCCCCCCGGAGCGCGTCACTCGCCGGCACTCACGCAGCAACGGCGGCCATGCAGTCACCGGCATCATCGTACTGAGGAAGCGAGCATTCACCAGATCAAAGGCATCATCGGGGAAATCCAGGGGCTTCAATGCATCCATCACTCTGAATTCTGCGTTCTCCAATCCCTGAGACCAGGCCTGGGCCCGCGCATACTCAACAATGGTCGGGTTGATATCGATACCAATCACCTTCACCTTAGGATAGCGATAGGCCACCGAGAGCACCCAGCCTCCCGGACCGCAGGCAACATCCAGAATGGTGCGCACCTCGCCCACCAGATCAGTCTCGCGCTCAGGAAACAGCTCCCCCATGTGCTCAGCCACCAGACGCTCCAGGCGCATCGCACGCACCAGTTCAGCCGCATCCTCGGCATCAATCACATAGGTTGTCCTGTCCCAGGGCTTGCGCTTGCGAACCGTTCTCTCAGACATCTTCAGAACCCCTTCAGACAATCACAACACCGTCTCAACCACACTCAGTACTCCTTCTCCTCGACCGATACCACCCGGCCAGACGCAGCCATGGCCGTCGTCTTAACGATCTACCTGTTCTACTCCTCAGCAAGGAGAAGCACCTGTGTTAATTGTAACCAGTACACTGCCTCTCTTGCCATAAGAAACATGGGATTCTTAGAGAGATGGCGAACAATCTCAAAAGTTCGCATTGCCCGTCCAGAAAAACGACGACCTCTTACAGGCAGGTGTCAGACAGCCATGCAAGACGGAAGGGAGAGGAACAGAAGGAGCGCTCCCCTGCCACATGTGCCTCCACAACAGCACCTCCTGGAGACCTGGTAACACAGCCCAGAGAGGAATGAGCATCAGCCTGCTGCGCATCCCCGAGGAGAAACGTCCGCGCAAGCCGCTACCGGCGACGACGATTGCGGCGGCTGCGCTCCGAAGGTATATGCGACGGCCGGCGCCTGCTGCGCTCCTCGCGCTGCAGAGCCAGATCCAGGGTCTCATGCAGGCGTTCAAAGTCATCCACGTCCAGCTGCAGCTCCACAGCCGGAGAATCGTCAGAGCGTGCGCGCCCCTCCTCAAACAGTTGCAGAACCATGACCAGCTCCACCTCCAGTTCCACTACCTCCTCATCACCCAGCTCCTCGGAGTGCAACGGCATCTCCTGACCCTCATCCTCCTCATCCTCGCTCTCACTCCCGCCCTCATCCTCCTCCTCTTCATCATCAGAATCAGCCTGCGTGAACACAATATTCGTCCGCGCACAACGAAAACGACCGGTCAGCTTCAGCGCATCGGTTGCCAGCTCCTCAGCCAGATCGCGCACCACATCCATCATCTGAACGAAGGCGTCCTGCAGTTGCTCAAGAGCTCCCTCCTCTTCGGGTGTCAGCTCATTGCTGTCCGCGAGGAGTTCACTGCGCTCAACGGCACTCGTGGCAGGGCCAGCCTCAGGCAGGCGCTGGCGAGCCAGCTCGTTCAGGCGATACAGCGCCTGTGCGAGGGAGGGAGAAAAGGCGCTTGTGCTGCTATCGCGCTCAGTGGTATGCTCAGATGATACCCCTTCACTCTCTTCGTTATTTTCCTCCTCCGCCTGATCGTGCATATCATCTTCAAATTCGATATCCAGTCCAACAGCGGATTCTACCGCCAGAATCTGCTGATGCAGCTGTTCTACTACCTCACGGGTCATATAGGCCAGGATGCGCGCCTGGCGAGAGGCTGCCTCTAATTGAAACGCAGGCCAGTCCCGGTAGCGCTCCCGGCCTCGCAGGTAATGCATTTCGACCAGCCCAAGGGTATCCAGCCGCAGCGAAAGCTCCATGAATCCCTCCTCGCAGAACGAACCGGCTGCGACATCGATAGGACTATCTGACGCTCATACCAGCTCTTCTATGCAAGCGATTGTAATGTGTGCGTACGATGACCAGAGATTGCCTCTTATCCCTTGCGGCACAAAAGTATCTACAGGTGGCACGCATCAGGGCTTCGGTACTCTGTCAGGAGTTGACATCATCATACCACAAACCTTCTTCTTTGACACATCGCCCACGTAACCTCTTCCACGAGAATAGGACTGTTGGTTCACTGCCGGTGATCGCTGCATCCTCCCCGAACAACAGCGCTCAGCAGTCACGTCAGTGTCAGGGCAGAGCATGCCGTATCGGCCAGCAAACAGCCAGGAGCCGCGTTTTGCAGGCTCCAGGCGATCTGCCGCTGGTCCCGCTCCGCTCCACCTCCGGCAGACGGGCGCATCCATGCGCTCCCTCACATCCACCGCGAAAAGGCGATATAATATGAGTAGGTAACAGCAGTAGCACCGTCGGCCTATGGCGGTGAGCGTGGGGCATGCTCACAGAAACACCCGGCGCGGCTAGAAACCCGAATCTATGGAGCCAGAGCCATCTGTGCAACTTGAACAAATCCTGGGACACATCGCGGTTGGTGCCGCGGTCCTGGATGGTCTCGACTTGCGCATCCTATATATCAATCAGTACTTGCTCGCTCGTCTTCCAGAGCCATGGTGCTCGCAGGGAGTCAGCGGCAGACGCCTGCAGGAGATTCTTCCCCCGGAGATTGCGGAGGCCGCTATCGCCCATCTACAACGGGCCTGTACCACCCGCGAGAGCGTCTCGTATCAGGAGATCCCCTACGAAGGTTTTCTCACGACCCGAGGGCGTACCTACTGGCGCATCTCGCTGATTCCTGCTACCTGGGCCGCAGCACCTCGAGTCCATGAGGCGCTGCTACTCATCATTGAGGACATCACTACCCAGGTCCGCTCGCGGCTGCTCTTGCAGGCAATCCAGCACATCTCAGCGGCAATCGCCGGGCCGTTCGCCCTCCCGGAGGTACTGGATCGCATTCTGCAGGCCGTGCAGGAGCTGGTCGGCTCAACACGCTGCGCGATCCTCTTGCTGGAGCCACTCACTGAGGTCGAGGCCCTCTTCCTCGATAGCGAGCGGCCGCGCTCGCTGGCGCGCCAGGAGCCGGTGGAGGCGGAGGCGCTTGCACTCGTCAGCCTTGCAGCTCAGAAGGGTCTGCATTCCCTTTCACAGCAATGGCGGCCCGCCTTGAGCGAGCGCCTGCTGCTCAGCCAGGCCATGCGGGAGCAGCGCGCCCTGATCATCGAAGACACCAGTAGCCGGACCGATCTCGATCTGCCGCTGCTCGACGATCATGGCCAGCCGCGGCGGCCCGGCTCAGTGCTCTGCGTGCCCATCTTCGATCCCCATCCTGAGCAGGTGAGGGCTACAGGACGCGGCCAGACTGTGCTCGGCACGATCGAGGTCTATCATCGTCGCCGGCGCGGCTTCCCGGCGGAAGAGGTCGAGCTGCTCGAACAGTTCGCGCGCCAGGCCGGGCTGGCAATCCACAATGCCCGTCTCTTCTTCAGCATCAACAGTCTGGCCCGCACCGCCAGCCGGAACGTGCGCCAGCGTGAGAATATCATGCAGGCCATCCCCGATGGTGTTGTTATCTACGATGCCCGCTGGCGGGTGGCTGACATCAACCACGCAGTCCGCAAGCTCCTGGGGTGGAGTGATGAGGTGCTGGGTCTACCTATCTGGGAGGCGCTCGCTCGGAGCAGCGCCATCTTCGAGGAGAGTCTGCCCGGTGGACCGGAGGCCATCCCTGAGCTCGAACGCCGGGCCCTGGAGCATAGCGTCGACGAACTCAAGATTATAGGGGCTGATGGCCATCCCTACGTCATCCGTCGTTCGTACGCTCCTATCCACGATGCCCTTGGCGACATCTTTGCCTTCATCGTCATCTACCATGACGTCACTGAGCAGGCCGCAGCACGCGAACGCATCGAGGCCGAAGTGGTCTCACGCACGCTGGAGCTAGCCCAACGTAACCAGGCTCTGCAGGAGGCCAAGGCCGCCCTGGAGGAGGAGGGTGCCCGCATGCAAACGCTGCTGGAGCGTTTGCCATCGGGTGTGCTGCTGATCTCGCGCGAGTGCGAGCGTATCAGCATCATCAACCGCCAGGCGGCCAGGCTGCTGCGCCGCATGGGTCTGCCTGACGCTCAGAGCGATGATCCCGAAGAGATCATGCGCCGCATCATCGGTAAATCGAGCGCCGAGGTCTTCGACCGCATCAACATTTATGGGCCCAGCGGCGAACTCATCCCGGCGGAGGAGCGCCCGCTGGCGCGGGCCCTCTCCAGGGGTGAGGCCAGTGAGAGCGAGCTCCACCTGACCCAGCGCGATGGTGCCACGCTCTACCTGCTGGCCAGCGCTGCCCCCTTGCGCGCCGCCGACGGCTCGCTCGCGGGTGCCATTCTTGTCTGGCATGACATCACGCGCATGAAGATCCTCGAACGTGAGCGCGAAGATTTTTTCACAACCATGGCCCACGAGCTGAAAACACCACTTGCCAATATTCGTGCCCATCTCAGTGCGCTCCAGGCGGAGGATTTTCGCTGGTCTCTGGAGGAGCAACTGGACTTTCTGCGCACCGCCGATGAGCAGGTTGAACGACTGGTCGGCATGATCAACCAGTTTCTTGACGCCGCGCGCGTGGAGGCGGGAGCGCTGCGTCTCGAACTGGAAGCGGTGCTTCTGACAGAGCTATTCGAGGACCTGCAGGAGCGCCTCGAGGCCCTGATCGCCACCTCGAACCGCCGCCTGGAGATCCGTGCGCCGGCCCAACTGCCAACTGTACTGGCTGACTACGAGATGATCATCCGCGTTCTCACCAACCTCCTGAGCAACGCCTTCCACTACGCCCCCGAGGGTGACACCGTGATCCTGGAGGCTGAGCAGGTCGCCAGCCGCGAGGTTGAGATCCGCGTGACCGACCATGGCCCTGGCATGACGCGCGAGCAACAGGAGGAACTCTTCACGCGCTTCAGTACCTTTGCCGCCAGCCGCCGACCGGCGGCCGATCGGCCAGGACAGCCCGTCCGAGAACGAAGGCGCGAGAGCACACGCTGGAGTCCCGGCACAGGTCTCGGGCTCTACATCAGCCGGGGAATCATCGAGGCTCACCAGAGCACCCTCACCTTGAGAAGCAGCCCCGGCCAGGGCACGACCTTTGCCTTCCGGCTCAGCAGCGCCGGTGAGCCTGCTGGCGCAGAGCCGTTGCTCTCGGGCAACAGCACCGGCTCCAGGGAGGGAGCATATGACAGCAGTTTCTGAGCGCAAGGTCCGCATTCTTTGCGTCGAGGATGATCCCCAGATGAGCGCCTTCCTGTATGCGCAATTAAAGGCGCGCGGCTTTCAGGTTCATACCGCTCGCGATGGCGCACAGGGCGTTGAGCTGGCCGCGCTCTTCCAGCCTCAGCTTGTGCTGCTTGATCTCTCCCTCCCCACGCTGGATGGCCTGGCGTTCCTGCGCCGGCTGCGCGAGTGGAGCAACGCTCCGGTGATTGTCCTTTCAGCCCATGACGAGGAGCCAGTGAAAATCAAGGCCCTGGATCAGGGCGCCGACGACTATCTCACGAAGCCGTTCAGTATCAACGAGCTGCTGGCGCGTGTTCGGGTGGCTTTGCGGCGCATCGCTGAGACCGAGCGACTGCTCAGCAGCGTGGGCAAAGGCCCGGGCCTGGCGATCTACCGCTGTGGCGGCGAAAACGGTCTGGTGGTCGACTTCGCCCGTCGACAGGTCCGCTCCGGCGGTCGGGAGATCCACCTGACCCCAACCGAGTACGATCTGCTCTATGAACTGACGCGCAACGCTGGGAAGGTCCTGACCCACCGTGAAT
Organism: Ktedonobacteraceae bacterium; assembly: GCA_042408965.1. Classification (GTDB taxonomy): domain Bacteria; phylum Chloroflexota; class Ktedonobacteria; order Ktedonobacterales; family Ktedonobacteraceae; genus Thermogemmatispora. The sequence goes on along the minus strand of JBHOQN010000005.1, from coordinate 30,822 downwards.
TGCTGCAGCGCGTCTGGGGAGCCGACTATACTGGGGAGCATACCTATCTGCGTACCTTCATTCGCCACCTGCGGCGCAAACTCGAGCCTGATCCGGCCCATCCGCGCTTCCTGCGCAACGAGCCTGGCGTTGGCTACTTTGTGCCTCCGCCAGACGCCCCCTCACTGAGTAGTGTACCTTGAGCAGTTGTCATCATTTCAGGCTCGAGGGCCTCCAGGGGTTAACCTTCACACGATTTTCACAGATCTCGCCCTCATGTTCACATGATTATCACTCAGGCTGAAGTATACTGCTTACCAGAGACATTGACCTTGAGTGCTAGCGAGAACAGGAGTGGCATGCAGGCACAGGAGAGCGCGACCTCACCAGTGACGAATGGCCCTGTGGAGGCCACACACCATCCTTCTCAGCAGGCCAGACCGGGACCGGGAGGCGCCCACCGAACGGCAGAGCAGGCAATGTCGGTTCAGCTTCAGCGCATTCTCCTCGTAGAAGATGACCTCTCTCTCGCCAGCCTGGAAGCGGAGGTTCTTACAGCACACGGCTACAGAGTGACCATTGCCCAGAGTGGCGAGCTGGCCGTCGCTGCTCTTGCGCAATCACTGCCCGATCTGGTGGTGCTCGATGTCCAGTTACAAGGACAGGTGAGCGGCTGGAAGGTGCTGCAGGGTCTGAGAGAACAGGCTCTGATTCCTGTGCTCCTGACCAGCTCGGAACCTACCGTGAGAGCCCACCTGCGCTCCTCTGGAGAAACACGATCAACGCTGGATCACTTGCCCAAGCCCTATCCTATGCATGCTCTTCTGAAGCGGATTGAGCGCATGTTAGCATCAGCACCGGGTAACCTGGGTGCCAGTGAAGAAGGAGGACCATATGGACCGCAAAGATGATCGTGAGATACTGCGCCGCGGTGGTTTCGATGAACTGGAGATGCGCCGCCTGGCCAGGCTCCGCCAGGAGCACGATGAGAGAGAGCGGCTTCAGGCCCTTGCCGAGCACCGCCGCCTGGAGTTCGTCCGCTGGCTTGTTACGACCGGGAAGCTCAGTGACCAGATTGCTTGACGTAGAAAGCCGCTCACAGTACGCCTGAGAACTTCTTCTGTGCCATGGACCTTACAGCAAGGGGCATCACCTGCTCAGAGGCAGGGGGTGCCCCTTGCTGTGTGCTCCGCCATCCTGGCCTCAATGACCCTGACAGGCCTCTCCACTCTTACCATCCTGCAGCGGAGTCGGCTGATCTGACTCGGGTTGGCGCGGAGGGTGTGGCTGGCGCGCGATGGTCAGAATGCGCTCAACGATGTGAGGTGGAGGGTCGATCCGCGGCAGGTGTTCGAGAAAGAGCCAATCCAGTTCATCCAGCTCCTCTGGCTCCTCTGCCTGCTCTCGCTGTTCCTGACGCTGAGACGATGACGTGCGCTGCTCCCGCATGGGCCTGTTCTCCCGGACATTGTTCATGCTCGCTAGCTATGCTCTGCTATGTACAACGAACAAGCACAGGGAGAAGTTTCCCAGCGATCAGATTGGGGTGAGCAGGTCACGGGTACAGGCTGAGGGCTGGCTGGCCAGGCCGCTCCTGGGCGGAGGCTGAGCGGCTCAGCACGGCGCTCCGTTCAGGAAACGGCGACAGAGGAGGCTCTTTCCATATGGCCCTGTAAGGCTGCACGCAGCAGCGGCTTGGCGCGCTGGAAGTAGGTCTTCGCGGTGGCCTCGGGCATCTGGAGCGACTGACCGATCTCGGCGAAACTCAACTGGGCGGTATAACGCAGCAAGACCACTGCCCGAAAGCGCGGGGGGAGCGACTGAATGGCCTGACCAAGGACCTGCTGCAGATCGTGGCGCTCGGCTAGCTCCTCTGGCAGTGGTGAGCTATCAGGCACCGCATCGAGCGGCGAAAGCTCATCCTCATCGGAGCCGCCCTCCAGTTCAGAGAAGTGGATCGCCCGCTTGCGCCGCAGCTCATCCAGACAACGATTGCGCGCGACCTGAAAGAGCCAGGCTTTGAGCGGCTCGCCAGTGCGTAAAGTAGGGAGAGAGATGTAGAGCTGCAGGAAAACCTGCTGCAGGATATCACAGGCCTGATCGTAGTCTCCTAGAAAATGGTAAATGAAGCTGAACAGGGCGACCTGATAGCGTTTCAGCAGCATTTCAAAGGCGCGCTCGTCGCCAGCCAGACTTTTCTGAGCGAGAATTCCATCTATATTGATTGCAGAGCGTTCCTGTTTTGCCATAGTCCAGTTACCTCGTTCCTCTCAGTCCATTTTCTCTTGCTAAACAGAAGAGTACTGCCTTTGGTGACGGATTACAAGGCATCCTGGCACAGATAAGCTCTACTGTAGCAGCCTCTAAGCAGAAACTAAACAACAGGCCAGCATTCTTATGGTTTTTTAAGCAAGACAGCTCCTGGACCTCAAATATTAGAGCGCGACTGTGCGCCATCCACGGGGATACAGGCCCCACTGACCAGCGAGGCGGCGGCCGAGGCCAGAAAGACTACGACGGCGGCCACCTCCTCAGGCCGGCCGAAGCGCCCCAGCGGCAGCTCGCCCTTGACGAAGGCTTCGATGCTCTCCGGGTCGGCCTGACGCCGACGGTCCCATGAGCTGCCTGGAAAGAGTAGCGAGCCTGGAGCCACACTGTTGACCAGGATATTGTTGGGCGCGAACTGGCGAGCCAGGGACTTTGTGAGGCTGATCGCTGCGGCTTTGAGGGCATTATATGCCGGGCGGCCGCCGGACTCGCGCCCAAAGATGGAGGAGATGGTGATGATCCGACCGCCACCCTGGCGGCTCATGATCGGGGCCACCAGACGGGCAAAGTGACTCAAGGCCAGCACGTTCAGTGAGAGTGCATCGTGCCAGTCCTCATCGCTGGTGTCGAAAATGGTCTGCCCACGCGCTCCACCGGCGTTGTGGACCAGGACATCAATGCGGCCATAGTGCTCCATGACCAGTTGCACGACGCGCTCGATATCTTGTGCAAGCTGCAGGTCGGCGGGAATGGTCAGTACCTCAATCTCGGCGCTCCGCAGCTCCTCAGCGGTCTCTTCCAGCGCCTTACGGCCCCGCGCAATGATAGCCAGACGGCATCCCTCTGCACCCAGTGCATGTGCAATCGCCTTACCGACTCCACGGCTTGCGCCGGTCACAATGGCAACCTTTCCGTTCAGTCCCAGATCCATACAAGAGGCCTCCACTCAAGCATAGCATGCTATCTGTCTAGCTGCCTGTGTTCAGGCACACCTTCAACCTTCACACGGTTCACTACAACCCGCAGGCGCTGCTCTTCCAGGGAAATCTTCCCTCCTCGCCTCTATCTGGATGAGTCAGAAGCGGGAGAGATTGGGTGAGCTGAGCACCCGGCTGAAGAACTGACTGACGATTCGCTGATCCACCCGACTGCCCACGCGCACGAGAAAGACGTTGGCTGGCTCCATGGCAATATTTGGCTCGTTGGTGGGATACTCACGAAAGCCCTGGGAGCCGAAGAGCTTGATGAGCATCTCGCGATAGCGATAGATGGAGAGTCCAGTTCCCTCGGTGTCCCAGTGCCAGGAGAGGCCCACGGCAAAGAAAATGAGATCCTCGCGCGCCTCCAGGTCGAGGGCGAAGGCCAGGAGCTGGCGCGCAATCCCCATCTTCCGCCAGTCTTTACTGACTTCGATCGCCACCTCGTAGACGTTTTCGAGGCCTTCCCACCAGGCGTCCCCTGGCGCCAGCGTCACCTCAGCGACGATCTCGCCAGCAGGCGTATGGGCCAGCGCCAGCGCGCAGTCGGCGCGGCGGGAGATCTCCAGCAGCAGGCGATGTTCACGCTCAGGCAGGCGTGCAAAGGAGCAGAGTCCTGGGGCCGGTCGGAAGCGTTCGACCAGCGAGGGAGGGCAGAAATCGCGCAGCAGAATGGGTCCACGCACGGTGTCGAGGGTTTTGCTCCGTGACGGGGCCTCGCTCCCGCGCAGGTGCAGAAGATCGAAGAGACCGGCCAGAGGAGAAGGTGGACGCACTGGCGGGAAGGCTGGACGCAGCGCTGGCGGTACAGCCAGATGACGTACCAGCGAGGCGGTATGGCGATTGGCAGCGGTGATCTCACGCTCACGGGGCATCGGCGAGAAATGCTCGGGCTGATCATGAAAGGTGCTGGGGAAAGCGCTCTCCTGGAGCGCCTTTCCCATGACCTCCTGTGCCTCCATCTCGCGCGCCTGCATGGCCTCCCAGGAAGGGCGCCAGCGCTCGATCCAGGACTGCGGCAAGGCCTCTGGCAAGGGCTGAGCGGACATCTCAGCCCAGACCAGGGCCCAGGCGCGGGGCACGACCCGGTAGGGATCGTAGCCGCCTCCTCCGACGGCAACCCAGCGTCCCTGGCAGTAGCGATGCGCCAGCTCGTGAGCCAACCTGACCTGGGCTTGTATGCCTCGCATAGTCAGAGCCAGATGGGTCAGGGGGTCCCAGGCATGGGTGTCACAACCATGATTGCTGAGAATGACGTCTGGTGCGAAGGAGAGCACGAGCGGCGGTAACAGGGCCTCAATGACCTCGATATAGGAGTTGTCCTGTGTAAATGGCTCCAGAGGGACATTGACAGAGTAGCCGCGGCCCAGACCATTCCCCAGTTCGAGGACATCGCCTGTGCCGGGGAAAAGGTAGCGGCCGGTCTCATGCAGGGAGATCGTCATCACTCGCGGTTCATCGTAGAACGCGCGCTGCACCCCATCGCCGTGATGAGCGTCGAAATCGATATAGAGCACCTTGGCCTCGCTGGCGCGCAGTACGTGCGCGATCGCCACTGCGGCATCGTTATAGATGCAGAAGCCTGAGGCGCGGTTGGCCCAGGCGTGGTGCAGCCCTCCGCCAGGGTGGAAGACATGCAGCGGCCGCGCCTCGGACGCGACCAGGCGACCGCCTTCGGGCAGGCCCAGCACGGCGCTCAGAGCGACCAGTGTTCCTCCCGCAATCATGCTTGCCACCTCGTGCATGCCAGGCACGGGAGGGGTGTCCCCATCGCCAAAGCCGTAGTTGAAAGCCAGCCGCTGCAGCTCAGCGCGCTCCTCTGGAGACGCCTGGGTATCGGGAGCGCTGCTCAGACGTCGCACGGCTTCGATGTAATCAGACGTATGCACCAGACCCAGCTCCTCCAGCGTTGCCGGGCGGATGGCCAGATGCCGGTCGGGATCAGTGCGGTGCCAGAGATTCGCCACTTCCAGCAGGTCCAGCAGGGCATCCATACGGCTGGCCTGCAGAGGATGATCGACCCCAAAACTATACTGCAACTCCAGAGGATCAAAGGCCAGACAGACGCGGCTGTCTGCAGTGTGTTCAGGCTGTTCCATGTGCAGATTCCTCCAGTGCCAGGTCGGGGAAAGCGTAGGCGATGCCCTCCTCCTGCAGGCGTACCAGCAGAGGCGCGGGATTGATGGTGCCCAGGCGAACAGTGGCGCTGCGAGGCGGCCCCTCTCTGAGTGGAGCCACGATCACGCTGCGCACCTGTACACGCAGATCTGCAGCCAGTAGCAACAGACGCGCAAGCGGGGTGACCTCCCCAGAGGGGAGCGGCAGAATCAATTGCATCCCTGGCTCAAAGGCTCCCAGCGCACGCGCAAAGGCGATGAGTAGATCGCTGCGCGTGAGCAGACCCACGAGCAGCGTGCGGGATTCCTGGTCTTTCTGTTCGTATGCTACAACTGGCAGACAGTTGAGACCACGCTCAACCAGCAACTGGGCCGCCGCCGCCACGCCGGTGGTGGGCGTAACACAGAGCGGCCGCCGATCCATAATCTCAAGGACGTGCCTCTCTTGCCAGGGGCGCTGCTGACTTGTCGTGGCGGCGGCCAGATCAATATCCTGAGAGGTGAGCAAACCTTCCAGGTAGAGTGGCTGCCGTACGTTGGAGAAGCCGAAAAAGGCTGGAGGTCCCTGGACCACTGGCAGGTGATGGAACTGGAACTGACGCAATAAGGTTGCGGCATGACCCAGGGTATCCTCCGGCGTCACGGTGATCAACCTGGTAGTCATCACATCTTTGACAATCATCGGCGCGCTCCTCTCCTGGCAAGCACCGCGTGCGTGCTCTGACGACAACCTCAAGCCAGTGTCTATGATAGCACATGTGGGGACTCTTCCACGAGAGGCCTGCTCGATGATTCGTAGTGGGAGCAGTGTGGCGCAATTGGCCCCCGGGGGGCCTGCCCTGGTGTGGAAACAGGGCCGCTGAGCAGCTCTTTCCTCCGCTTCTGGCCCTCTTCCCCTCTCTATACGTATCCTTCGTTTCAAAAAAAGGGTATACTCAGCGTTGAAGAGATTGAACCTCTGCGCGGAGAGTCCGCGCCAGCGCAGGAGAAACAGCGACATTCATGAGTAGGAAGATCGATCCCCTCCATGATCGCCGGCAGATGGCCGAGCCGCCCACGCTGCTGGTGAGGAAGCGCTCTCACAGCAAAGCCGTCGTGGCAGGGCTGAGTTGTCTTCTGCTGGCCCTGGGCATCATTGCCGGCCTGGCCCTGGTCTGGCGTCCGGTCTCCACATCACCGGCACCGAAGCTCCGCTTCCCTGGCGCAGAGCAGGTCGGTATTGAACAGCGCTTTAATCCTGACATCGGGGCAGTGCTACCTTCTCACCGCATTATTGCTTTCTACGGAATCCCCGGTGCCGCTGCAACCGGACCGGCCTACCAGCTCAACGCCCAGATGCTGGCCCATCTCAAGGCCCAGGGCGCTGTTTATCAGCGGCTCGATCCAACGCATCCGGTGCAACTGGCCATCGATCTGGTGGCCAGCGTGCCTGACCGCGCTCCAGGACCGGCGGGCACCTATAGCCACCATCTCGACCCAACGACGATTGAGAGCTATATTCGCTTTTGCCAGCAGAACCATCTGCTGCTCTTTCTCGATCTCAGCTTCGGGCAGGCCTCTGTCGAGCATGAGTTGAACTTCTTCTTACCGTACCTGGAACGCTATAGCTTCGTGGAGCTGGCGGTTGACCCCGAATGGATGTTTCCACGCCATAATGGCATTCCTGGCGTGAATCTGAGCAATGTCCGCGCCTCCGATCTCAACCCGATTATCCGGGCCCTGGCCGAGCTTCCTGAGCGCTATCATGTTCCGCGCAAGGTGCTGGTGATCCACCAGTACCGCGGCGACGGAGATGGACTGCGTAATCCCGATAGCCCCGGCGTCGCCGAATTTGCTGACAAGCACGATCTGCTCTTCGATCGGCGCGTCGATGTGGTGATCCATGTCGATAGCGTGGGAGGCTATGTCGGCGGTCAGCATGATAAGATCGAGCAGTACCAGCACTGGGTTCACGACGACATGCAAAAATACCATAATTTCCTCTATGGAGGCTTCAAGCTCTTCTATCACCTGGAGGCCCGCGATCTGATGACTCCTGCGCAGGTGCTCGCAATGAAGCCAGCTCCCCTGGTGATCTCTTACGGGAACTGAGCCAGCTAGAGAGCTACGGCCTGAGTGGCACACTCCTGCACCTCAGGCCGTGGCCAGACGGAGCTCGCCACTCAGTCAGCGAGCGGAGAGCTGGAGCGGGTCCCTGGCTCCGCTATGTCTCTGGGCGACTGAATCTGTGCCGTCATCGCCGGAGCCTGCCTTTGTTCTTCCTCCCACCCTAGACTACAAGAAACACACTGACCCTCAGGAGAACCCTCCAGCAGACCTCAGGAGCGTTTCATTGGCCGCCGCCAGCTCGCCATCTCACCCAGAAGCAGCCACGCTCCTTGCCCCACTGTAACCCGATAGCGTACCAGTTAAGCGAAAACCACATGGGCAGAACACCCTCTGCCGTACCTTCAGGGAGGATCAAGCATGCGTTCGTTTCAGAGGATTGGCTCGCTGACCACACTCCTGATCATCACCGTCACACTGGCCGCCTGTGAAAGTAGTACCACAAGCACAGGATCATCAGGTAGTACGACCTCCACAGCCACGACCCCAGGCTCAAGCGGCAGCATCGTCGTAAAGACGGCCACAGCCACAGTGAATGGCAAATCGGCAGCGATCCTGACCGATGCCAGCGGGAAAACCCTGTACTACTTTACATCCGATACCCCCACAAGCAGCGCCTGCAGTGGAGGCTGCGCCAGCACCTGGCCGCCCTTGCTCTTCAGCGGCAACGGATCGCCACAGAGCGCCTCATCGCTGCCAGGCACCTTGAGCGTGGTCAGCGATGCCAACGGAGCGCAGGTCGCCTATAACGGGCATCTGCTCTACACCTACTCAGGCGATAGCGGACCGGGCCAGACCAATGGGGAGGGCATCGGCGGCAAATGGTTCGTGGCCACACCGACGCTCTCTGTGCTGGCAACCCCCAGTCCAGGCGGCAGCCGCTATTAGCAGAGACACCTGGCGTGCAGATCGGGACTACTCCCATGGCCTCCTGGCCACAGCACAACTGCTACCTGGCGGGATCTCTGGGGTATACTAAAGGCATCGCTTTTCGTCCTAGCGGATAGCCTGCATCGAACAGGAAGGAGTTCCCACGATGTCTGATCACGCCAGCACTGGCGACACAACGTCTCCCGCGAGCCTGCTCCTGGTGGCACGGCAGGAGACGACGCTCATTGTCACACTGAACCGTCCCCATGCCCGCAACGCCATCAACGTCGATCTGGCGGCAGCTCTGATCAACGTATTCCATGACTTCGAGGCAGATGCTGACCTGAGGGTCGCCGTGCTGACCGGGGCCGGTGGAACGTTCTGCGCTGGCTTCGACCTGAAAGACCTGGCCGCAGGAAGAAGCCCGGAGCTGACGATCGCTGGCAACGGCCCGCTGGGCGTGACGCGCATGTTGCTCCAGAAACCGGTGATCGCCGCGGTCGAGGGCTACGCTCTCGCTGGAGGTTTCGAGCTGGCCCTCTGGTGTGATCTGCGCGTGGCTGCAGAGGATGCCGCTTTCGGCGTCGCCAATCGACGCTGGGGCGTTCCCCTCATGGACGGAGGCACGGTACGCCTGCCACGCCTGATCGGGCAGAGCCACGCGCTCGACCTGATCCTGACCGGGCGCAGCGTCTCAGGAGAGGAGGCCTGGCGTATGGGTCTCGTCAATCGACTGACTTCCCATGGCAAAGCGCTCCCCACGGCGCTGGCCCTCGCGGCAGAACTGGCCCGCTTTCCTCAACAGTGCCTGCAATCCGATCGCCTCTCGGCCTACGAGCAGTGGTCCCTCTCCCTGTGGGAAGCTCTGCAGAACGAGGCGCGCCATGGCATGGAAACACTGACCTCCGGCGAGGCCGCCCGGGGAGCAGAACGCTTCGCCCAGGGGCACGGAAGACACGGCGATATGCAGGATCTCTAAGCTCTTGGGGATCATTGTCACGGCCAGCTCTGCGCTGAAACAAATTTGCCCCGCACTCGCTCTTACTAGTATATGCGTGCTCAATCATCACAGCGCATAGAGAGAAAAGAAATGGAGCGTTGATGCAACCCAATTCTAACCTGTACAAGGCTGTTGTGCTGGCCGTCGTAGTGATCCCCCTGCTGGCAACGGTCTTCGCGATCACCCTCCTCTGGCAGCGCGCCGTTCACTGGCCCGATCTGATCTTGCTCTTCGCTATGTATAGCCTGGTTGGTCTGGGAGTAACGGTCGGTTTCCACCGCATGCTGACCCATCGCAGCTTTCAACCCCACCCCGTCGTCAAGTGTATTCTGCTGATTCTCGGCTCGATGGCCTTTGAAGGGCCGGCTCTGGAATGGACTGCGACCCATGTGAAACACCACGCCCAGGCCGATCGTGAGGGCGATCCCCACAGCCCTGTCGAGGGCTTCTTCCATGCCCACCTTGGCTGGATGTTTCAAAATCGCATGGCTGATCCGCAGGTTTATTGCCGCCACCTGCTGAAGGACCCGCTGGTCGTCTTTATCAGCCGCACCTTTCTGCTCTGGTCCCTGCTGGCTCTGCTGATTCCTTTTGCTATCGGTGGCTGGTCGGGTCTGCTCTGGGGCGGGCTGGTGCGCATCTTCCTGACGCACCATGTAACCTGGAGCGTCAATTCGATCTGCCATACCTTCGGCCGACGTGAGTTTGAGACCCCTGACCACAGCCGCAATGAATGGCTGGTGGGCCTGCTGGCCTTTGGCGAGGGCTGGCATAACAACCACCATGCCTTTCCACGCTCCGCATTTCATGGCCTGCACTGGTGGCAGTTCGATCTGTCGGGCTACCTGATCTGGACGCTGGAACGCCTGGGCCTCGCCCACAACGTCTACCGCATTCCCTCTACCCTGCGCACGACACGCTACCAGGAGAAATCACCAACACTCACCGAAACGACGGCTAAGCTCGTCTCCCAGATGAAGCGCTAACCAACCACACCTTCCCAGGGGGACGAACCCTTTTCTACTAGAGGCGTCCCCCTGCCCTTGACAAATGGCCTCCAGCACAGGTATATTGTATCCGTAACCGTTTACGTAATCGTTTACGGTACCGCTTGCAAGGCAGGACAAGAGTGCGCGGACGCTCCAGCTCCCTGCATCAGTCCGGAGCATCAGGGACGGTACTTCGGGCGAGGTGTAGAGCAAGCGAACCAGCGCAAGGAAAGGAAAGCAAGGAGAGCTATGTCAACACGTGTAACCAGGCGCAAAGGCTTCTGGAGACGGGGACATCTCTACGCCTTATTCGCCCTGCCGGCGCTTCTGCTGGCGACCCTTTTGGGGAGCCAGGTCGCTGTTCACGCCGCCTCCTACTGCCAGGTCAACTACACCGTAGCCAGCCAGTGGCCAGGGGGCTTCAGCGTGAACATGGTTCTTCAGAACACCGGCTCCTCAGCCTGGACGAGCTGGACGCTGACCTTCACCTTTCCGGCGAGCGGTCAGACGGTGACGCAGGGCTGGAACGGCAACTTCAGCCAGTCCGGTCAGAACGTCACCGTCACGAACGCGAGCTGGAACGGGAACGTCGCAGCAAACAGCTCCGTCAGTCTCGGCTTCAACGGCTCCTGGACGAGCAGCAACCCGACGCCGACCAACTTTGCCGTCAATGGCAACGCCTGTAATGGCGGCACGAGTCCGACGCCGACGCCAACGCCAGGAACCACACCCACTCCAACGCCAACGCCCAGGCCGACCGTAACGCCAACACCGGGCACCACACCCACTCCCACCCCGACGCCGATCCCAGGGGTGCATGTCCAGAATCCCTACGCAGGGGCACGGGGCTTCATTAATCCCTACTGGGCGGCGGAGGTGAAAGCCGGCGCAGCCAGTGTTGGTGGCACGCTCGGACAGAAAGAGGCCTCGGTGGCCAACTACCCGACGGCGGTCTGGCTGGACAGCATCGGCGCGGTAACTGGTGGCACCGGCTACCCAACCAATCTCTCTGGCTATCTCGATGCGGCCGAGCAGCAAGCTGCCAGCAGCAGCCAGCCCATCGTGATCACCTTCGTGGTCTACGATCTTCCTGACCGTGACTGCGCAGCCCTGGCCTCTAACGGTGAGCTGAGCGTTTCGAACAACGGTCTGGCTATCTACAAGTCGCAGTTCATCGACCCGATCGCTGCCACCTTCAGCCAGGCGAAGTACAGCAACCTGCGCATCGTCGCCATCATCGAGCCGGACTCTCTGCCCAACCTGGTGACCAACCTCAGCATTGCCAAGTGCGCTGAGGCCAACTCCAGTGGGGCCTATGTCCAGGGCATCCAGTACGCCCTCAACAAGCTGCACGCGATCCCCAATGTCTATAACTTCATCGACATCGCCCACAGCGGCTGGCTCGGCTGGAGCAGCAATTTCCAGCCAGCAGTGAACCTGATCACCAACACGGTCAAGGGCACCACCGCAGGGGTCAACAGCGTTGATGGCTTCATCAGCAACACGGCGAACTACACGCCGACCACCGAGCCATACATGACGGCCAATGAGACCATCAACGGCCAGCCCGTACGCTCGGCGAACTTCTACCAGTGGAACAACTACATCGATGAGATGCCCTACGACATCGATATGCGCAATGCCTTTATCGCTGCCGGCTTCCCGAGCACGATTGGCATGCTGATCGACACCTCGCGCAACGGCTGGGGCGGTCCCAACAGACCCACCGGCCCGAGCACGTCGACCGATCTCAACACTTTCGTCAATCAGACGCGCATCGATCGCCGCTACAGCCGCGGCAACTGGTGCAACCAGCCCGGCGGCATCGGCGTCCGTCCACAGGCCAACCCGGCCTCCGGCTTCGATGCCTTTGTCTGGATCAAGCCACCCGGTGAATCGGACGGCTCCAGCAGCCTGATCCCCACCGGGCCGTCGAACCCCACGGGCAAGGGCTTCGACCGAATGTGCGATCCTACCTACGGCGGTAATGCGATGAACAATAACCAGCCGACAGGAGCGATGCCCAACGCTCCGGTCTCTGGCGCCTGGTTCCAGGCCGGCTTTGACACGCTGGTTCAAAATGCCTACCCGCCGTTCTAGCGCAGACGACCACTCACTTTTCCGGTGAGCCTCTGAGTCCGCGAACTGACTCGGCGCTGTGGTTGAGGGACCAACCGCAGCGCTGAGTTTTCTCCTGGCCCTGGCCATCTCTCGCTCCTCCACCCCAGCCAGAGCGTAGACAGCTTGTCCTCTGCCAGCCTCTCGAACGGGCCGGGACGAATCTCGCCTGCGGGAGCAGGCTTGCATTGCCAGGAGAATATGCTATGCTATTCCTATCCTGTAGCGTTGTCTGTAGAGTCGGGAGTGTCTGCGCACGCGCGGGTGAGCGCCATGATAGAGAAGGATACCAGCGACTACAGCGGAAGGCAGCTCGGCAACTACCGTATCACGCGCAGACTGGCCAGCGGCAGCTTCGGCGAGGTATATCTGGCTGAGCACCTGCTGCTGCCGCGCAGGGTCGCTGTGAAACTGCTGCACGCTGAACTGGGCACCTCGGACGAGAAACGGCGAGCCTTCCTCCAGGAGGCCCGCCTGCTGGAAACGTTGAAACATCCCCACATTCTCCCCCTCTACGACGCCGGCCTTGACCTGGAGGACTTTCCTCCCTACCTCATTGCGGCCTACGCGCCCGGTGGCTCGCTTCGCGAGCGTCTACACAGCCGGCAGGGAGGCCTCTCCCTTGAAGAGGCCCTGACGATCCTGGAGCAGATCGGGCACGCGCTCCAGCATGCCCATACGCAGCCTGAACCGGTGATCCATCGCGACCTCAAGCCGGAGAACATTCTCTTCGACGGCCAGGGCCATGCCCTGCTCGCGGACTTCGGGATTGCGGTCGTCCTGGACACAACGGCTGTGCAGCAGCGCTCGATTGCAGGTACGCTCCCCTACATGGCGCCTGAACAGTTTGAGGGACGGGTCTCTCCGGCCAGCGACCAGTACGCTCTGGGCTGCCTGGCCTACGAACTGCTCACTGGTCGGCGGCCCTTCACGGTCCAGAGCCACAGCTGGGCGGCCTGGATCTATCAGCACACTGCGATGCTCCCTGCCTCCCTCTCGCGCCAACGTCCAGCCCTGCCAGTCCACATCGAACTTGCCATCCTCAAAGCCCTGATGAAAACGCCCTCCCAGCGACATGCCTCTGTCGAGGAGTTCCTGCTGGCCCTGCGCACCGCCCCTCATGATCCCAGGACATATCAGGAACTGAAGGCGGTCTGGCTGGAACGGGCACGTGAGGCGGCCACTCAGCAGGAGCTCTCTCTGGCCCTGGAACGCTACAACGTGGTGGTCCTCGTCGATCCCGCAGACCCACTGCCCCGCCTGGAGCGGGACCAGATCGAACGCCGCTCGCAACGCGCACCAGCACCTGTCCCTTCTCTCTTGAACGCACCCGTTAAGGAAGCGGCAGCCCTGGCACCAGCGACTCCCTCCCACGAGGCAGCTCTGGCCCTGCAAGCTCAGGGCGATCGCTACCTGGACCGGGGACAATACACTGAGGCGCTGCAGGCTTACACTCACGCCAGACAGCTCGCTCCCCACCTGGTTCCCGACTGGTACCGCGTGGGAGAGGCTCACCAGGGACTGGGAGACTACCATGCAGCCCTGACGGCTTACCAGATGGCGCTGCTGCAGCGCCCGGACGACAGCCGCGCCTTGCACGGTTGTGCCCGAACACTGCAGCTCCTGGGACGCCATGCGGAGGCGCTGGCCACCTGCGAGGAGGCGCTGCGCCTGGAACCGCACAACGCTCTCCTGCACTATGAACGAGGGCTGATTCTGATCACCTGCGAGCACTACCACCAGGCCCTGGCTGCCTTTGAAGAGGCGCTGCGCCTGCAGCCGAACTTTGCCCGCGCACACTGCGCCAGAGGCGAGATACTCTACCAGAAACGCGCCTACCGCGCCGCCCTTCTGGCCTACGAGGAGGCGCTGCGCTCTGACCCACATTGCCTTGATGCCCGCTACGGCCTGGCTGACACACTCCTGAAACTGCGCCGCCACGCGGAGGCTCATGCTGCCTACGCTCTGGCGCTGCAGCACAGCAGTCAGGCAGAGTACTGCTCGCTCCGCGGCGGCGACGCCCTCTTTGTGCTCGCACGCTACGAGGAGGCGCTGCGCGTCTATCAGCTTCTCTTAGGGAGTGAGCCGGAGAATCCTGATCTCCATGAACGCGCTGGCAATGCGTTGAAAAGGCTGGGCCGGCTTGAGGAGGCCCAGCAGGCCTACAAAGAGGCGGACCGGCTCAGAGGCTTTGTCTGAACCGGTCCGGCCCCTGGATGAGCTGGCTGCACGTGCCCTCACTCGTCACTACCCATGGCGCGAGCGCCGCAGTGTCAGGAGGAGCGCTCCCCCGACCAGGGTGAGGCCGGACAGGGCCAGCGCCCACCAGATGAGCTGGCGGCCTGGCTGCTCTCCACCGGCCGCGGCGTAGATGAGCGCTTCAATAGCTCCCACAATGACGAGCGCCGCACCGCCAAAGACAAAAAAGCGCACGCGCGCCAGGCTGCCGATGAGAAAGAGTCCCAGCGACTCCCCCAACAAGAGCAACATGGAGATTAAGCGTGCTGGAAGCGTTCCGGCACTGCCATGATCAATGTTGCTCAGCAGCAAGGAGGGCCCCAGTAACAAACAAGCACCGAGCACAGCCACCACACGGCCAACGCTCTGGCTGCCAGCAGCCTCGCGATGACGCAGCAGGAAAGGTGTCAGCACCACCAGGTAGCTGGCGACAGGCAGGCAGAACAGGTCAACGGTCAGGACGGGCAGGACACGTAGCTCCCAGGAGAGTGCCAGCGCCAGCAACAGGCCGGCAGTGTATCTTAACCACCTGCGCAGAGTGTGTCCTTCCTGCAGCCCAGCCACCGCCAGCAGAAGCAGACTCAAGATGGCCAGGGCCGCCGCTCCGGCCTGCAGATCGCCCACAGAGGCGCCGGGTCCCCCATAGACCACCAGCGAGAGCGAGACGATGACGATCTGGCCTCCCAGGGCCAGTACCGTTGCCGGTGCGGCGGCGGGGATCTCGCCATGGACTGGCTCGATCACTCGCCAGATGAGCTGCGAAAGGAAGACCAGCGTGCAGAGCAGACTGCCGGCCAGCAGAATCTGCCGGAGCGGCCAGTCGAGCAGGGTCAGAATCCAGACTGCCAGCGCCGTGGGTAGCACCACTGCTTCGGGCAGGCGCTCCCTGAGCATCGCCAGACAGGTCAGCAGGACGAAGAGGCCCAGCTCGTAGAGACGCAGCGGCAGCGGTGTACTCAGGCCAACCAGCACGGCTCCGGTCAGCATCACAAGGTACCAGAGCCAGTTCCAGCGGAGTCGGTTCCAGGATGGTATTTGTTCAATCATCGGTCTGCCTCCCAGTGCTTGAGGAGACGCTGCTGTGCCCAGCGCTCTGCCTCCGCGATCCTGTCGCTGGCATCAGCAGGGCCAGCAGCCAGGCTAGAACCGCGATAAGGGTAATCATAAGATGGGAGCTGATCTGCGAGCTCTGCCAGCGGTAGGCTGGCCCGCTCTGCACGAGCAACAGCCCCCAGATGCCCAGCGGCGCCCCGGGCAGCGTGAGCAGTGGCTGGTCAGACTGGCGCGCGTAGAGCCAGAGCGCCAGCGTACCGGCCAGCAGGAGGAGGCCGGCCTGGGTGGCTAGCAGCGTGTGCGGACTCAGATTGCCAGCAACGCCTGTCGCCACTACCGCCAGACCACTGCCAAGAGCGAGAGGAGCCTCATAGGCCAGCCGCAGCCAGTGCTCATCTGGGGAGGCCAGATGGCGAGAGGAGAGCCTCAGAAGCACAGAGCCGAGGATACAGACCCCACAGCAGAGGCTCAGACCACTGACATCGCTGCGGAGCAGCGGGGCCAGCAGGGCCACAGCCAGCAGAGGCACAGCTATCCAGCCGACCACAGCCTGCCGCAAGAGCAGGGCCGAGAGGTAGATCAGCAGAGCTACCAGAGCGAGCCACCAGCCCTGCAGGGCCTGCGGCAGGTATGCTACCAACGAGGGCCGCACAAAGCCAACTCCCACCCAGGCCAGGAGGAGGAGCGGCACCCAGATCAGTCCCCAGGAGGGCCGCACGATGCTCCTCAGATGGACCGGCCAGCGATCGTCTGCCACCTTGATCAGGCGATCAGCGAGCAGTGCCGTGAGCAGGGACCCCAGAGCCACCAGCGCCAGTCCATCAGCCGACCGGGAGAGCAGCAGCGCCGCTCCCCACAGACTCAGGCCGATCACTACTGACGCTCCCAGCGGGAAATGCTCGCGTACCACGACAACGAACGCAACCAGCGCATAGAGCAACATGAGGAGCGCGATCGGGAGCTGAAACGCAGCGCTCTGCGGCTCCCAGAACGCCAGACCAGTCGCGCCCGCAAAGACCAGCGCCGCTGTATAGAGCGGGGCTACGCTGCGCTCGCGCAGGCCTCGACGTCGCCGCGTTCCCTCAGTTGCGGGAGCGACGCGCAGCATCTGGATGCCAAGCACAGGAGCCAGCGCAGCGCAGAGCAGCGCACCTGCGGGAAGCAGCACAATGTACGCCGGATTGAGTCCAGCGGGATAGACCCATAGTGCTGTATAGCTGGCCACAGCGGCGAACACAGGAACCAGCCAGAGGATCTCGGGCAGCGCTTCGATCAGAGCGACCAGCATGGCTACGCCGGCCAGTGCACTTAACACGAACGGACCGTAGAACCACCAGGGCGGCTTCAGGGCATCGCGCAGAACCAGCGACATGCTGATCGCTGCGACGACGTACCAGGGCACGGCCCAGCGTCTCCCTGGCAGGCGGCTGACCAGACTGCCCACCAACCCTGTCCCCGCCGCTACCACGCTCAACACCCAGAAGGCCTGATTGGCCTGCAGGAGGGCGATCAGCGCGAAGAGCGCCGCAGGCCAGACCCAGCTACGGTCTCTGCCGAGCAGCGCCGCCAAGTACCAGCAGATGGCCAGCACCAGAGCTTCGCTCACGGCAGGCGGCCAGAAGAGAGTGGGAGAGATGCTGAGAGCTGCCTGGCTCAGGATAGGGCTGAGAACCAGGACAAGACCAGACATCAGCGCCAGCGTGGAGAGTGGCCAGTCCCACTGCCAGGGGGTGTTCAGCAGCTCGCGAGAATGGACTGCAGGCTGCTGGTGCACCTGCGGCGCGGGCATCATTCGTCTCACAACGGCAGCCACGATGGGAAGGAGCAGCCCGGCCACGAGCAAGGCGCGCGCGGATGAGACATGCTCCGCCCAGAGCAGCGCGGACAGCCAGGGAAGAAAGAGCCAGAGCGAACGGCGCTGCGCCAGGAGGACCCCGTAGAGGCCCAGGCTCACCACCAGCAAGGCCAGCTCGCCAGCACCGGCATCCGACGCGCCCGGATAACTGGCCAGCATCACCGCCATGGCAACGACCAGAGCCACCACGGCCAGGGTCAGCAGATCGCCGGGGGCGGACCAGCGCACCCCAAAACGCCTGCGCACTCCCCAGTTGAATGTGATCAGCAGGCTCGCCAGTAAGAGCAACCACCACAGCGACAAGGTCCCCAGCCAGTTCAGCCCCATCCCTATGGCGGCATAGCCCCAGATGACAAGGAGACCCACCAGTAAGAGCCACCAGGGACTCAGCTGGACCGTCTCGTGTCTGCCGGCTGCGTTTACTTCTGGCGCCGGAGCGAGGAGCATCATCCCGGCCAGAGCGGCTCCAACGACGAGCACTCCACCATCTGTCACGAGCAGCGGCGAGGGAGCCAGGATGGGCAGGTTCCCCAGGGTCGCCGTCTTCAGTAGATCTAGCCAGATTCCCGGCACCAGCCAGAGCGGCAGGAGCACCAGCAAGGCAAGCCTGAGGAACCGCAGCGCACGATCGGGCCGCAGGTAGAGCCAGAACCACTCAGGGGCCAGGCGAGCGCTGGCCTCGTAGAAGAGAGCGAGCGCCAGCAGCGCCAAACCGGTGAGCAGCTGCAGCCCTGGCTGACCGACCAGAGGCAGACCTGCGCCGTATGCATAGCTCGGAAGGAGGGCGCACGGCACCAGGTGCAGCGCGATAGCGTGATGACCCTCGCGCCACTGCCTGCGTCCGGTGTAGCGTATGAGCCAGACCAGCGCCAGGAGAAGCGCGACCAGGGCGGTTCCAGGTGTCAGCAGGCTCAGCAGGGACAGGAGGAGGATGGCACCGCTGCCAACAGGGGACCAGAGGCCCGCAAGGAGCAGGAACAGTGTGAGCAGCCCGTAGATTCCGATGATGCCAAACGCCAGCAACTGTGACGAGAAGGCCATCGCTGGTCGCAGCACCTCCCACGAGGTGGCAAAGAGGCGCTCCAACGGCGAGGGTCTGCCTGCCCCAACGTGTGGCAGGGCCTCAAGCTGGACCAGCGCCAGTACGAGCAACACACCTGTTACCCAGTGTGGATCAGCCGTTACCGCAATAACCAGCGTGATACAAGCAATGATAAGAGCAACAGCGGCGAGGATTGCAAATGGGCTGAAGCGCTGGTAAACGGCCAGGGCACCATAGGTCGCGGCTGCGTAGAGCGCGGCCAGCGTCACCAACCACCAGAAATTGGTGATCAAGGCGCCCTGAAAGAGATCGAGGGCCAGCAGAGGCACTGTGATGGCGAAGAAGGTGGCATAGATGCCTGTAAATTCACGAAAGCGCGTTGAGCGACTGGTGACGACTACCATCAGGGCGAAGAAGGCCTGCGCGCCGGCCGTCACTGGCAGCGGCAGGGGTGACCCACGAAAGGCAAAGGGCAGCACAAGAATGGCAATCACAAGGAGAAAGGTTCCCAGCGCCACCATCAGCGCAGTCGGCGACTCGATCAAAGGACGCAGGATGGCCACGGGACTGCGTCGCGGAGGGAGGCACACCGGTGGCGCAGACGCAGCGGATGATCCGGTAGGAGCGCCAGAGGTCCGCACGAGAGCTGCCGGCTGGCCGGAGCGTGCGCCGCCTGACGAGACCGCTGTTCGCGGGGGTGCTCCGAAGGCAGTCGCGTGAGAGGGGACTCCCATCAGCGGGCTTCTCATGCCAGCGGGAGCGGCGGCTCGCGCTGGCGGCGCGCTCGCCACCCGCTGCTGCCGGGCTGCAGTGAGCTGCCGGACCTCCCCCAGGCGCCGCGCGTATGCATCGATCAGCTGGGCGAGGCTCAGGCGTGCTCTCCCATACTGTGCCTCGCGCCTGAGCAGCAGCAGCGCGGGCAGTGTGAGCTGCGCCAGCCCGCCCACAGGCACCATGGCCATACCCGCCCGCGCCAGCGGATGTAACACGGGCAAGACTGTTTCGAGCAAATGCTGTTCCTGAAGGGGATCGGCGGGATAGCCACAGGCGGGACATGACCCACGCATCTCCGCTGGCAACGGCTGGCGGCAGAGACGACAGAGCCGTGGCGGGACGCCAGCCGTCTGCATGGAGCTGGCGGGAGGCGGGAGCGCCGCGGCCGCGGAGGATGGCTCAGCGCGCACCTGAGCTCCTGCAGTGATCACCTCCGCCGGTGTGGCGCTGCCCTCCTGCCAGGCCCGATCGAGCTCCTGTGCAAAGACCTCGATGGAGGGGAAGCGCTGCAGCGGATCTTTGGCCAGTGCCCTCTCAATGACCAGGCCAGTGGCGGCCAGGCGTGGCGAAAGCGCCGCCAGGCGCCTGGAGAGGGCCAGAGGCGGAGCATAGAGATGCTGAGCGCATAGTTCATCAAACGAGCCTCTGAAGGGAGGTTCACCAGTGAGCCACTCGTAGAGCATGCATCCCAGCGCGTACTGATCACTGGTGAGCAGTGGCTCTCCCAGGATCTGCTCCGGGGCAAGGTAAGCGGCGCTCCCGGAACGCTGCTCCATCCGCTGTCGGTGCAGCACCGGAACACTCAGCAGGCCGGCATCGCTCAGGACGAGGGCGCCGTCTTCCTTGAGGAGCACATTCTCGGGCTTGAGATTCAGGTGGGGGCGCCCCTGGCGATGCAGATGCTGCAGGGCTCCTTCGATCTGCCTGACATAGGTCATCACGACCTCTGGCTGCACCTGTGCGCCAGGCAGGTGCCGCTGGCGCAGCGATCCAGCAGAGGCATACTCCATGACGATAAAAGGTTCACTGCTGCTCTGTCCAATCTCCAGGATACGAACCAGGTGGGGATGGAGGAGAGCAGCGTATACACGCATCACCGAGACGAATAAGACCAGATCATCTGGAGAGAAGGACATGTGCAGACGCTTGAAGACGATCGCCTTCCCCGTAGAGAGCTGCTCTCCCAGATAGACCTCGGAGAAGCTGCCTCGACCGAGGAGACGCTTCAAGTGGTAATCACCCGTCCGTGTCTCCGCTTCGGGCGTATCCATAGATGCACCTCGATGAGAAGAACGCCTCAACCGGCAAGGACGTTTGCACGTGCAAACGTCGATCTCGTGGCAGGCGACTGCCGGGTACCGGGCCGACCGACGAGCACGAGACCTCTTCCGGGAGAGGAAAGACATACAGCCAGCTTGCATGCCAGAAAGGTGCACTGGCTTCCTTGCCATGTGAGACAGTACAGTGATTGATGGAGACTGAGCGTCCTGCAAGGTGTCTTCTACAGGAGAAGCGTAATCGTTGACGGCAGGAAGAGAAACGATCTCGGTCACTTTCGCTTTGTGGAATGTTTCACAGTATCGCAGGCAGGCTGATGAGAGCGACTGGAGCGCAGCCGGCGCAGAGAGGGTGGGTCCACTGCAGATCAGCTACTCACCCGGTGAGATACCTCCGGCGGAGCAAGCCTGCCATAGGGCAGGAGGGACTCCTGCCCATAAGCCACTCGTTCCGTTCTGTTCCGTTCAGACCCGCAGGCCGCGCTCGCTCTCCAGACGGGCGCGAACCGCGCGCGTGGCCTGGACCATGTTGATCAGAGCAGGCCGAACCTCCTCCCAGCGGCGCGTCTTCAGTCCACAATCGGGATTGACCCATACCTGCGCGACCGGCAAGACATCCAGCACACGCAGCAGACGCTGCTCGTACTCGGCCACAGTGGGCACATGGGGGGAGTGGACATCGTAGACCCCTGGACCGATCTCCTGGGGATAGCGATAGTGCACGAAGACGTTGAGCAGTTCTAGCTGTGAGCGCGAGGCTTCGATCGAGAGGACATCGGCATCCATGGCTGCGATAGCCTCGATGATATCGGCGAACTCGGCGTAGCACATATGGGTATGAATCTGCGTCTCATCGCTCACCGAGGCCGCGACCTGACGGAAGCAATCGACAGCCCAGTCCAGGTAGGCAGCCCATTCCGAGCGCCGCAGGGGCAGCCCCTCGCGCAGGGCCGGCTCATCGATTTGAATCACCTGGATGCCGGCGGCCTCGAGATCCTGTACTTCATCATGGAGGGCCAGTGCCAACTGATAGCAGGTCTCCTCCCGCGGCTGATCATCGCGTACAAAGGACCACTGCATCATGGTGACCGGTCCCGTGAGCATCCCCTTTACAGGCCGCGCGGTCAGGGACTGAGCAAAAGAGGCCCAGCGCACGGTCATCGCTCCACGACGACGCACATCGCCATAGATGATCGGCGGGCGCACGCAGCGCGAGCCATAGCTCTGGACCCAGCCGTGGCGCGTGAAGAGGAAGCCGTCGAGCTGCTCGGCGAAGTACTCCACCATGTCGCTGCGCTCGCACTCGCCATGCACCAGGACATCCAGGCCGATCTCCTCCTGAAAGCGAATGGCGCGCTCGATCTCGCTGCGCAGAAAGTCCTCATAGGCAGCAGAAGCCAGCCGTCCATTTTTGAAGGCCGCCCGCGCTGCACGCACCTCGGCGGTCTGAGGGAAGGAGCCAATCGTCGTTGTGGGAAGCAGCGGAAGGTGCAACCTGCCACGCTGGCGTTCACGACGCTGCGCATAGGGACTACGCCGCTGTGCGCGCCGGGCGCGGGCCGCCTGGACGCGCTGGCTAACCTCTGCATTATGAATGCGGGGAGAGGCTAGCCGCCGCGCTGCTGCTTCACGGCTCTCGGCCAGCTCCTCCGCGACGGCCGCTCGCCCCTCGTTGGCCGCTCGGGTAAGCAGGACAACCTCCTCAAGCTTCTGACGTGCAAAGGCCAGCCACTGCCTGAGTTCAGCGTCCAGCTCCGTCTCCAGGTTTAGATCGACAGGGACATGCAGTAGCGAGCAGGAGGGGGCGAGGAGGACGCGGTCGGGACCGAGGTGCTGCAGCGCGCGCTCGACGAGCGTCAGGGCCTGTTCGAGATCGCAGCGCCAGACATTGCGGCCGTCAACAACACCGAGCGAGAGCGTCAGCGTGGGCGGCGCCTCGCGCAGAGCCGTTTCGAGCTGCTGTGGTGCCCGCACCAGGTCGAGATGCACGGCCGCAACCGGCAGGTGCAGGATCGTCGCGAGCTGCGCGCCAGAATCACCAAAGTAGGTGGCCAGCAGCAGGCGCAGCGCCGGGGCGGCGGCGCTCAACCGGGTGTAGGCCTCGCCAAAGACGCGCGCCACATCGATCTCCAGGTCGAGCGCCAGGCACGGCTCATCGATCTGTACCCACTCGGCGCCGGCGGCCGCCAGTTGCTGGAGCAGGGTTTCGTAGACAGGCAGTAGTTCATCCAGCAGGGTCAGCGGTGAGAGATCCTCACGATGGGTCTTGCCAAGCAGCAGGAAGGAGACTGGCCCCAGCAGCACGGGGCGCGTCTGCACTCCCAGCGCACGGGCCTCATTGAATTCAGCCAGCGGCTTCGTCGAGGCCAGATAAAAGCGCTGGCTGGCCTCAAACTCTGGGACAATGTAGTGATAGTTGGTGTCAAACCACTTGGTCATCTCCATGGGAGAGAGCGCCTCGCCGCCGGCGGCATCGGCCTCGATTCCGCGTGCCATGGCAAAGTAGGTCTCAAGACCCTGACCGGAGCCAGCGCGCCGATAGCGCTCTGGGACGGCGCCAACCAGCATGATCGTGTCGAGCACATGGTCGTAGAGCGAAAAGTCGTTCGAGGGGATCTGCTGCAGGCCGAGCTGCTGCTGGAGCAGCCAGTGCTCTCGACGCAGGGCGGCCGCCTGCTCCAGCAGCTCGCTTTCGCTGAGCTGACCCGCCCAGTAGCGCTCGAGGGCCTGTTTCAGCTCACGCCTGGCGCCGATGCGTGGATAACCGAGATTTGTCGCCTGTACCATATATCGTTCCTTTCAGAATCAGAGGGTGCTCAGTCCCACTCCAGAGTGGCAGCCGAGCGGTACTCGGTCACGCGCGTTTCAAAGAAGTTCTTCTCTTTACTGAGATCGATGATCTCGCTCAGCCAGGGGAACGGATGCGGATCATGGTAGATGGCCGGTAGGCCAATTCGCTCCAGCCTGCGATCGGCGATATGGCGCACATAGCGCGCAAAGGCCGGCGCGTGCAGTCCGGTGATCCCCTCTGGCAGGCAATCGCGAGCATAGGCGATCTCCAGCTCAACGGCCTCCTCTATCAGCTCCATGATATGCTGCTCAAAGGTCGGTGTCCAGAGGTCTGGATTCTCGGCTCTGATCCCGTTGATCAGATCGATGCCAAAGTTCAGGTGGATGGTCTCATCGCGCAGGATGTACTGGAACTGTTGGCCAATGCCCGTCATCAGGTTGCGACGATGAAACGAGAGAATCATGGCAAAGCCACTGTAGAAGAAGATGCCCTCCATGATGACATAGTATCCAACGAGATTCTCAAGAAACTGCTGCGCGCGTGGGGGGTCTGCTGTCGAGAAGGTGGGATCAAGGAGAGCCGAGGTCAGTTGCATCTCAAAGGCATCCTTGCGCTGGATGGCCGGGATTCGATGATACATGGTGAAGATCTCGCGCTCATCGAGGCCCAGGCTCTCGACGATGTAGAGAAAAGCATGGGTATGCACTGCTTCCTCAAAGGCCTGGCGCAGCAGATACTGGCGACATTCAGCGTTGGTAATGTGTTTGAAGATGGCCAGCACCAGATTATTGCCGACCAGGCTTTCGGCTGTGGCGAAGAAGCCCAGGTTGCGCATGATCACGAGCCGCTCGGCCTCTGAGAGGCGCTGGCCGCGCCAGATCTCGATATCGCCGGCCATCGGCACCTCGTTGGGCATCCAGTGATTGGCGCAGCCATTGAGGTAGTGCTCCCAGGCCCAGCGATATTTGAGCGGCATCAGTTGATTGACGCTGACTGCCGGTCCATTGATCAAGCGCTTCTCTGCGAGCAGACCCTGCTCGTTATGTGTGGTACTCATGACTTCTGTGTTCCTCTCTCGTGCTCTGTCAAAGGCGCTCTGAGATAGACACCACCTACTGGCACGCTTCGCAGTCTTCGTCGAGCGAGCA
Source organism: Ktedonobacteraceae bacterium (assembly GCA_042408965.1). Classification (GTDB taxonomy): domain Bacteria; phylum Chloroflexota; class Ktedonobacteria; order Ktedonobacterales; family Ktedonobacteraceae; genus Thermogemmatispora. The sequence goes on along the minus strand of JBHOQN010000005.1, from coordinate 6,220 downwards.
GGCCGCAGACGGCGGGGCGCCGTTCTCGTTCCGTAGCCCCTCACGACTGACCTGGATGGCGCTGGAGGGGCTGCTATGCTTCATCCAGCGTGGCTGAATGCCCCAGCGATTGATATCCACCGTGGATTTCTCTACCTGAGTGGCAGCCAGGGTGCGCAGGTAATAGGTCGTCTTGAGACCTTTCTTCCAGGCGAGCATGTAGATCTCATGCAGGTGTTTTCCGCTGGGGGTGGCCAGATAGAGGTTGAGCGACTGACCCATGTCGATCCACTTCTGGCGACGGCTGGCGCACTCGATGAGCCAGCGCGGCTCGATCTCGAAGGCGGTCAGGTAGCGTTGTTTCAAGGCTGCAGGAATCTGGGGGAGCTCCTGCAGCGAGCCATCGTAGTACTTGAGCGCCTCCAGCATCTCGGCCTGCCAGAGACCTGCGGCCTTGAGATCGTTTACCAGGAAGGTGTTGACGGTGGTGAATTCTCCGGAGAGGGTGCTCTTGACGTAGAGATGTTTATAGATCGGCTCGATCGAGGGGCTGACTCCCACAATCAGCGAGATGGTGGCGGTCGGCGCGATGGCCATGACGTTGCTGTTGCGCATGCCATGTGCGCGAATATGGGCGCGCACCCGCTCCCAGTCGAGGGTCTGGCTGCGATCCACCTCAAGGGGAAGACCACGCTCGCGCTCCAGCAGGTCGAGGGTGTCCATGGGGAGCAGGCCGCGCTGCCATTTGGAGCCAGGGTAGCTGGGGTAACAACCGCGTTCGGCGGCAAGCTCGCTGGAGGCCAGGATCGCATAGTAAGCGATGGCCTCCATACTGCGATCGGCGAACTCTACGGCCTCCTCAGAGGCGTAGCTGAGGCCGAGCGTGAAGAGCGCATCCTGAAAGCCCATGATCCCCAGGCCCACGGGGCGATGACGCAGGTTGGCCGTGCGTGCCTCAGGCGTAGGGTAATAATTCAGGTCAACCACATTATCGAGCATCCGCATGGCTGTACGAATGGTCGACTGTAACTGCTGATGATCGAGCTGGCCGCCGCGCAGATGGGCGACCAGGTTGAGCGACCCCAGGTTGCAGACGGCTGTCTCCTCTTCGGAGGTGTTCAGCAGAATCTCGGTGCAGAGGTTGCTGCTATGGATCACGCCGGCGTGATCCTGGGGTGAGCGCAGGTTGGCCGGATCTTTCCAGGTGAGCCAGGGATGGCCGGTCTCGAAGAGGCGCGTGAGCATTTTACGCCAGAGGTCAACTGCGGGGAGGCGCTTGAAGAGCCTGATTCTGCCTTCATCGGCCATCTGCTCGTACTCACGATAGCGGCGAGCAAAGGCCTGGCCGTAGAGTTCATGCAGATCCGGCACCTCATCGGGGCTGAAGAGTGTCCAGTGCTCGCCAGTGGCGACACGCCGCATGAACTCATCGGAGATCCAGCAGGCCGTATGCAGGTCATGTGTGCGACGGCGCTCATCGCCGGTATTGCGCCGCAGATCGAGGAAGTCTTCGATATCCAGGTGCCAGTTCTCCAGATAGGCGCAGACGGCGCCCTTGCGCTTGCCGCCCTGGTTCACGGCGACGGCGGTATCGTTGACAACTTTGAGGAAGGGAATCACCCCCTGGCTGCTGCCGTTGGTGCCGCGAATATGAGCCCCCAGGGCGCGGACGCGCGTCCAGTCGTTGCCCAGACCGCCGGCCCACTTGGAGAGCAGAGCGTTGTCTTGAATACATTTAAAGATGTGCCGGAGATCGTCATTGATGGTCGTCAGATAGCAGGATGAGAGCTGTGGATGGGAGGTGCCGGCATTGAAGAGGGTGGGCGTGGCGGGCGTGAAGTAGAACTGCGAGAGGATCTCATAGAACTCGATGGCACGCTCCTCTCTCTGCTGCTCGTTCAGGGCCAGGCCCATGGCAACGCGCAGCCAGAGGAACTGAGGCAGTTCAAAGCGCTGCCCCTCGGACTGCAGCAGGTAGCGATCGTAGAGCGTCTGCAGGCCAGGATAGGTGAAGAGCAGATCGCGCTCGGGCTGGATGGCTTGGGCCAGGCGGTCGAGGTCGAAGGTCAGCAGCCGCTCGTCGAGCAGACCTGTAGCGACGCCGCGCTGGAGATACGCTGGCAGATAGGATCGGTAGATGGCCGCGGCGTCTTGCAAGCTCGTAGCGAAGTCGCTCAGTGGGTCCAGGGCCTCGCGATAGAGAGAGAGCAAGAGGATACGTGCGCTGATATAGGTAAAGACAGGCTCACGTTCGATATGCGCCCGGGCAGTCAGCAGCAGCGCCTGCCATATCTCCTGCTCGCTGAGTCCTGCGCAGAGTGTGGCCTCAACTTCAGCGCACAACTGCGGCAGATCAAGATGATCTTCAAAGCCCGCGCAGACTTCAGCAAGCACACGCGCCGGATCGGGCGTGGCAGCAGGTGCAACCTGCGTCGGACGTCCTGAGAACATTGTCATCATAACCTCCTCTGGAGAGTCGGAACCATGCTGCCGACCGGCGGTACAGGCGGCCCACTGGTTTCCGATAGAATGTCGTCCACTCATTCGCCTGGCAAAAAAAACCTGTTCCCTCGACGAGAACAGGTCTGACAGCGATCGGACGTGCTCCATGCCGGGGCCGGTCGGGCCACCAGCGTGGGGAGAGCACACGCTCTGGTCTACCCTTTCACGCGAAGGGATTGAGCCATACCACACAGGCGGGCATTCGGGCTTGACTGCTCCGTCTCTCTAGAGTCACCGAGACGGGCAGCTCACCGCTGCGCGACAGCGCCGGATTCTCACCGGACTTCCCCCGTATCTCAGCGATGCCACGACAGCATCGCCCTGCGGGCCTCTCTACAGGATTGCGAATGAGCACAAGATGTGGTATTGTACGAGCCGTACAATACCACATCTTGTGCCGGAAGTCAAGCGGCAGCGAAGAGGTCGCTGCCGCAGCCAGTGGCTGCGATCAGGAGGAGGCACCACTATAGTAGCGGATCGCCCTCTTCCAGAAGAGGCGCGATCCCAGGGCGGCTAGAACCGCCAGTCCGAGGCTGGTCAGCAGCACGTACCAGGCCAGGCGCTGCGTCAGCGCCTCTGCTGGCACTGTGACGGCAAAGGCCACCGGGACAAGAAAGGTCAGGGTGGCTCGCAGCCAGCCTGGGTAGACATCCACTGGCCAGCGTCCCGCCTCGTACATGCTTTCAAAGATAACCAGGATATTCTCCATGCGCACATACCAGAAGGAGAGCGTGGCCAGGAAGAGCACAAAGCTGTACATGACCATGATCCCGGCCAGCAGAGTCAGGGCGAAGGCCAGCATCTGCAGGAAGTCGGGCAGAACGCCACGCCAGACGGCCGAGGCCAGCACTAGCCCCAGCCCCAGGAGGACGTCCAGTAGCTTCCAGACGTCGATCTGCTGCACGCTGACCAGCAACTGCGCCTCTTCGGGCCTGGTCAGCACATAGTCGAGGGTGCCCTCGCGTACCTGCTCGATCAGGCGGGCTATGCCAGGCACCACGAGCATATTGATGGCCCCACCAGCAAGGAAGTAGATACCGATGAGCGTGAGCAGCTCATCGGCCCGCCAGCCATTGAGGCGCTGAGTATAGCTGAAGACGACGCTCACCATGAGCAGCGCGGTCCCCAGATCGAGCAGCGACTGCACCACCTGGAGCCAGAAACTGGCCCGGTAGGCCAGCTCTCTCAGCATGCTGACGCGAACAAAGGTCCAGACCAGACGAACATAACTCATCACTGTCTCCTAACCTCCTACAGCCGTGTAGCGTCTGATCCCTCTGCTCCAGGTGATACGCAGCAGCACCTGAGCGGCCAGCAGCCAGACGAGCTGCGCCGTGAAGCCAACGAGCAGCTGTGTGGGTGACAGACGCTTCAGAAGAACCTCCGCCGGGAAAGCGATCATCCACTGGAAGGGCAGCCAGTTCGTCAGCGTCTGCAGCGCGGTGGGCAGGAAGGTCAGCGGCACAAGCTGCCCTGAGAGAAAGAGCACCACGACGACATAGAGCTGGTTGATCACGGTGACCTGCGTGAGCCAGAATGCCAGCAGGGCCAGCGTCCACTCCAGGGTAAAGCGGAGGGCGAAGGCCAGCAGCAGAGCAGCCAGAAATGCTCCAAGTGACGCCCACGAGATGGCGAACATGGCGTGGAAGGCATAGGTGAGCACACTTCCTACGAGGACAATGATGGGGAACATCAGGATCTTATAAGCGATGTGATCGGCTATATCAGCATGCACCGGGTGGATCGGGCGCAGGAGTAGCGGAGAAAACTCACCCTGGCGCACGCGCCTGCCAAAGTCCCAGAAGACCCACGTCTGAGTGACGTAGTTGACCAGCATGGTCGCGATAAAGTAGGCCGCAAAACCGGGGGCTGTGTAGCCGTTGACCGCACCACCCTCGCCGCTGGCCACCGTCGACCAGACGCTGATCGAGACCGCCGGCCCCAGAGCTACCTCGGTCAGCCAGATGACGAGCGCCGCGCGGTACTGGAGCTGTTCGGCCAGTGCTGTTTTCAGTCGCTGCCGATAGACTGTGAGCCAGTAGCCCATAGCGTCAAACAACCTCCTGGGTGAAGATCTGCTCAATAACAGCCTCGATCGGTGCGTCCTCCACGCTCAGGTCGACGACTGGCAGCTCGGCCAGCAGGCGCCCGGTGAGATGGGGCACGTCAGCCTTTGGCGCTCGCAGCGTGATTCGATCTTCGTCGCAGGCAACGATCTCGCCGTAGCCCTCTGGAGCGACTGGCTCCTCCAGACGAACCACGATCGTCTTGTAGGGCGAGAAGCGCTCGACCAGACGCTCAAGGGCGCCATCGAAGAGCATCCTGCCATGATGGATCAGAATCACCCGCCGGCAGAGGGCTTCTACATCGGCCATGTAATGGCTGGTGAGGAGGACCGTGGCTCCGGTGCGGCGGTTATACTCGCGGGTCAGGTGAACCCCACGCCTAAAGGCGGGGGCTTGCATCTGGCTCCGAAGAGCCGACACGAGAGGCCGCCTGACAGGTCGGCCCACTCAGGACAGATGTACCATCCTGAGCAAGAGAAGCCAGGTACTTCTCTCGAATGTTATAAGCAGCATTCAGGTCGGCATGGAGTTGATAGCCACAGGAACGACAGAGGAAGAGACGTTGAGAACGACGATTCGCACGATGCTGATAGCCACAACGCGAACAAGTTTGCGAGGTATGCCGGGGGTCGATCTTGACGACAGCAATCCCTCGTGCCTGTGCTTTGTACTCAACAAACGAATACAGTTGTGCAAACGACCAACTATGCAAGCGGCGTTTCGTCTCTTTCTGCTCAATTTTCGAGGTCTCTCGAATGTTCGTCAAGTTCTCAAGTACAATGGTGCTGCCGGGGGTTGCGTTCTCTACCATACGTTTACTCAACACATGGTCATGGTCTCTGCGTTGCCGAAACTGTTTCTTGCTCAGCTTCTTGAGGTGGCGCTTTGCCGAGCGAGTGCCTTTAGCTTGCAGCTTTCTCTTGAGGCGAAAGAGACGCCGTTCCTGCTCTTTCCATCGCTTCTCACCCAGGAATTGACGGTTGGAAGTCACAGCAGGACGATTGAGACCCAGGTCAACCCCGATCACTTCTTGAGAGGGGACTACAACGGGTTCAGGAAGGGATACAACGATGTGAAGGGTGAAACGTCCTTGACGGGAGCACAAATCAGCACTACAGACCTGATACCCAACGTACTGCCTCAGGTGAGCGGGAACCGTGAAAGGCAATGCCACGCGCCCGTTGACGGTAGCAACGCTACAGGTGAACGTCTCCCATTTGACCCAATAGGAACGTTGGTCATAGCGGATACAGACCATCTCACTGTGAGGACAGCGAACAGGCTTGAATACAGGAAGGGGCTTGCCTTGCTTCCTGGCTGTTTCAACCCGTTTGGAATAGGTCTGTTCCTTCTTGATCTTCCAGGTCAAGGCCGATTTGACCGCTTCCGTCGCTTTGACACGGGCCGAACAAACCAGTTGAGCAGGAAGGTCAGGAGATTCAGCCCGAAGAGAGTAATACGTCCGTTTGTGCAACTCCACTCCATTGCTGCATCCTGTCGTAAATCCCTCGCGACAGACGGCATTGAAGCAGGCGGTATACTGCTCAAGCGTGGTTTTGAGGCTACGGGCTTGCTCTGGTGTCGGGTTGAGTTGTACGACGATCGTTCTATCCATACAAAAAGTATATCATATATATATCGGGATATTGTCAAGCACAGAAAGGAGAGGGCGC
>JBHOQN010000001.1:0-5876 GCA_042408965.1 Ktedonobacteraceae bacterium | reverse complement strand
CAAAAACGAGATAGGGAACGCCGTAGCCGAGGTCCAGCACGCTCGTGATGCGTAGCAGCATGAGTAGCGCTGCGAGCAAGAAGCCCGGACCTGTAATCATGCAGTGGTATTCTCGACAGCCAAGGTAATTCTGGGTACAATAGAGGCCGTACAGAGCGAAATAGAGACACCCCAGGGTGTCCCCCAGAACCTCTGTGGCGGCTGATCGGTCGAGCAGAGCATTCAGTAGAAAAATCAGGGCAAACGAACTAACGACGAACCAGGGTGTGTGGAGTAGCGCAATGCGACGGGTTCCGAACATGCCATACCGCTCCTTTCGGCAATGAAGAGGCTGCGGCTCTCTCCGCGCTCTTAATAAAAACGACTGGTCAGTCTTTATTGTGATCCTGGTGGAGCCTGGCTGTCAAGGATGTGTGTGCCTCGCATGCGACGCGCGCGCAGACTCACCAGGTGAAGCCGGGACCGCAGGAAAGGCGGATGAGTATGCCAAAGATCAGTGATGCTGCCAGAGATGCGCGGCGTGAGCAGATTCTGACAGCAGCTCTGCGCTGCTTTGCTCGCCGGGGCTACCACGCGACCACGATTGAGGAGATCGTCGAGGAGAGCGGTCTCTCACGCGGTGCCCTCTATCTCTACTATCCTGGCAAAGAGGCGCTGTATCTGGCGCTCGCAGATCGCTGGAACTGTGGACTTGAGCGACGTTTGCGACAGGTGCTCGAGGCCGATCGCTCGCCCACTGCCAGGCTACGGCGCCTGATCCTGCTCGTCGGCGAGCATGTCCAGGCTGAGGCTGATGCCTGCCGCGTGCTCATGGAAAGCTGGCAGCTCAGCCAGAGCCTGCCGGCCCTCCGTCAGGACCTGCTTCGCAGGCAGGAGGAGGCGCGCTCCTTGCTGGGCGGCCTCCTGCGAGCTGGCATCGCTGCAGGTGAGCTACGCTGCGATCTTGACGTCGAGGACGAGGCCCAGCTCTTGCTGGCTACCTTACATGGGGTGATGGCTCTCTGGCACCTTGATCCGCTCGCTGTCAACTGGGCACGGACGGCTGAGGCAATACTGCACGGGCTGCGCGCTTGAGAGGGCTTCAGCAGGACGCGCGCATGGGACGGCTGCGGTGTTCGTCCTCCGGCGCGGTCTCTCCCCGGCCGTGTCAGACGAACGCAGGCTCATGATTACAGGTCCGGGCTTCTTGCTCGCAGCGCTACTCATGCTGCTACGCATCACGAGCGTGCTGGACCTCGGCTACGGCGTTCCCTATCTCGTTTTTGTACTGGCAGTGATCGTCGGACACAGCCTGGAGTGGAGCTATCACCGGCGCTCTGGCAGTCGTTTCCGTACCAGGAGCGAGAGCAAGAGCGAGCGCTAGCAGGTCAGTCCAGCGGCCAGGCCAGCACAGCAGATAGAGAGATGGCAGAGAGCCAGGCGCCAGAGACTCATAGAGGTTCGTCATCTGGCCGATCACGCGCCCCAGGGAAGCAGGACTTGACCATACCTATGGCACGCAGCAAGAGACCTCCTGTCTCTCTGGCGGCAGTCGCAGCGCATCGGTGAGCATCACCCGTTCGCTGAGAGGCCAGGGGTCAGGCAACTCAGATGGCAGAAGCGGGCCAGAGACTCCAGCCCTCCCGGTCAGAGCGGATCTCCACGGCCTCCGAGGAGGTGAGACGACAGACCTGAGACGCACCTGCCTGCAGGCTGTCTGGGTCCGGCCCTGACGTCGAGGTAATGACCCTCTCCGTCCCCGTGCGCGCGGAGGGGCCACCCTGCTCGATCAGGACGATCAGCAGAGCGGGGTGCAGAGCCCTCAGGAGATTACCCAGAGCAGAGGGAGCCTTTCTATCAGCACTGAGAGCGATCTCCACAATGTCAGCCTGCAGGCGCTCAGAGCCAGGACTGGCTGCCAACAGTCCCTGCAGAGCATAGGGGCTTTGTGCCGCCTCCCCCAGCAGCAGCAGGCGTACACCTGGCGTCACCAGTCGCAGCACGAGCGCATTATCGCGTGACTCGTCGCCGCTGCGGTGCAGAGGAGATGGCGGCCAGAGCGCATCCAGACGCAGATCAGCCTCAGGCGCCACCACCATCCCCTGGCGTATTGTCCTATAGGAAATCCCTCGCTGAACCAGATTCCTTCTCCAGAGAGCATAGGCAGAGCTGGGGTGGAGCATACCAGCATCCAGGGCCCGGCCCACGAGAAAGCGCAGCGTGGCGTCTTGCAGGCCTCCCAGGTGGATACGCAGGGGCGAGGTCAGAAGAAGCAGATCCAGTCTGCGCTGCCAGAAAGGCAGGCGGCCGTCCAGAGCAGTCGAGAGTAGCGTTGCATCGGGTCCGCCATCGATGAGAAAGGTCTTACCCATGGCCGTTCGCACGAGGACAGCGCCGCCGCTGAGGGTCGGAGCAGGCGCGAGCGATAGAAAGGTGACGCTCAGCGTGCCATCGCCACGAGCGAGCAAGCTCAGCAGACCCGTGGTCAGGATCAGTAGCAGCGCCAGCGCCATTTGCAGTTGGTGCAACGTACGTCGAGAAAGAGCGCGGGGAGACCAGGCAGCGCCATGCCTCCGACCATTCACCGGTGGATAGCGCGCCAGCAGCCAGGCCAGAGGAGGGGCAAGCAGCGCATAATAGCCCCAGGCCAGCGGCGCGCTCAGCGGCCAGCCCGCCGTACTGACCCAGGCCGCTGGCAGGTGAGCGCACAGCGTCACCACGGCGATCACGTAGCGTAACGGGAACCAGGCGGCCCAGCCACAAATCACCCCCAGAGGGATCGAGAGCAGCCCTGCAGCAGAGAGGAGGAGAGCAAGAAGCATCAAGGCCTCCAGCAGGGGCACCGTCAGCATATTGGCCAGCGGCGCCACCAGAGAGAGCTGCTCGAAGGTCAGGGCAAAAATCGGCAGGGTTGCCACCTGCGCAGCCAGGGTGACAGCCAGGGCCTCGGCGATCTGATGACCCGCGGGGAGGCGCTCCAGAGACTGCAGAGGTCGTCGGAGGAGCGGGGTCAGAAGCAGAATGCCCAGCGTTCCAAGAAACGAGAGCTGAAAGCCGCTCTCCCAGAGCACTGAGGGATCGAGCAGGCTTAGCAGGACCGCGCTCGCCGCGAGCGCCGTATACACATGATAGCTGCGCCCCAGGCGCGGCGCTAGAATCACCAGGATCGCCATCAGGCCAGCGCGTAGAGCCGCCGGGCCGGCCCCGCTCAGCACGGTATAGACGGCGATCACCGCACATTGCACCAGGCCCAGCAGCCAGAGGCGCCTCGTGGCGCGTCGCCGCTCGGCAGGCAGAAGCCGCCAGAGAGCGGGGTCCTCACATGCCAGCGGGCGCAACAGGGTAGCAACCAGAGCGGCCAGCACACTGACTTTGAAACCGCTGGGGACGATGAGATGGGCCGTTCCCGTGACGCTGAAGAGCGGCGCCAGGGGGCGTAAGGCCGGTGTATGCAGGCCAAGGAAGAGAGCGACCAGCAGGGCGGCCTCCGGCTGCGGCAGAGACAGGGCAAGGCCGGCGGCCAGTTTGAGACGCAGATGATAGAGAGCAACCAGCAGAGGATTACCGTCCTCTGCCTGGATGAAGACGCGCGGGAAGGCCATCGTAGCCTGCAGATCGGGTGGATCATGCGGACCTGGCGGCTGGAGCCGGCCGCGCAGCTCGATACGATCGCCGTAGGCCGCTCCATAGGGATCGTCGGGTAGCGTTCCGGGGGTGAGCACAGCAATCGTCCCATGCACCGGCCACCAGTCTCTGCCACCATCGCGGCTGAGGCTCTCGAGGGCAACCAGAAAACGCAGACCACGCCCCTGCAGGGTGGGGGCTGTGGTCACCGAGCCGCGCAGCTCGAGGTTGCCAGCTCCGACGAAGGCCGCCACTGCCTGGGGATCGTTGCGGAAGTCGGCGAGGGCGGAGCGCCAGGCCCCCAGGAGCAGAACTCCCAGCAGGAGCAGGACGAACCTGGCTTGCTGCTCGCTGCGGAAGAGGAGGGCAGCCACCAGGACCAGGACTGCTCCCAGCAGCGGAGGCGTGGGAGAGAGTCGCAACCAGACGGCGAGCACGATTCCCAGGAGCCAGCCGGCGCTCATGGGTAGCAGGGGGAGACTTCGTACAGCCTTCATACCGTCACCTGGCCTCTGATCTTCTCGTAGATCGAGCGACTGACCACCTCCAGGAGCTGATCAATAGCCGTATAGGGGCCATGGGTCTGGCGATAGCTGACGATGTTCTGAGCAGTTCTGGCACTGACATGCAGCCGCTGACGCAATTCAGAGACATCGGCTGTATTGATGTTCACCAGCCCTGTGGCCGGTGGAGCGACGGAGGTCGCTGCAGTTGACGGTGACGGGCCTCTATTGCTCGCGGAGACAGGCGGGCGTTCGCCGACCCGCGCGACATAGATCTCCTCGCCATCGCTGAGCAAGGCGGCCAGATTGAGGGCTACGAGGTCGGCGCCGGGCAGGGGACCGCCGGCGGCCTTCAGCAACTGGTAAACACGTGATCCCGCAGCCAGTGTGTAGACGCCGGGACGCCTGACGGCCCCCACGATATAGACCTGAATCAGGCCTGTCACAGGGGTGACACCGGCGGTGGAAAGCACAGCTCGCTGCCCGACAGGCGTGGAGAGATCCAGCGCCTGCATGGACGAGACAGGTGAGCTGACAGGAGTGCTGTCCTGCCAGAGATAGTAGAGGCCGCCCAGAAGCAAGATGAGGAGACCACTGACGAGCACGCGCAGATAGCGGCGCTTTGTCGAGACCTGTCCGGGCAGAGCCAGAGCTAGCTTGAGGGTAACGGCACGGGAGACATCCTCTTCCAGGGTGTGGAGATGCCCTTCGCTAGAAGGCTGCTCTTCATGAGGAACGTCAGCCCCACGGTGATGTGATGGTGATACCACTGCTCTATAACCGACCCTTTCTACATATTCCTCAGTATACGGGCGCAATGGTAGCATGGCAATTATAGACCTGTCAATAGGTCAATCCATCAAAGATAACTTTACGATAACATCTTCTATAGAGATGCAAGAGAAGCAGACTGCGATGAAGCTCAGCATGGGATAGGGGGAGATTTCCACGGGGAAGAGATGGACGCATCTCTCGGAAGCATGGAGGGGCTGGCGTGATGAGCAGCCGGTGGGAGACATCGCTGCTGGCAGAGGTAAGGTACTGATCGTTGGTGGGAGAGAGGGCAGAGGAAAGGCTTTCGGGTCCCTGCAGCTCCCACTGTCGTACAGGGACACAGCGGCCATAAGCGCCACGAGGAGTGGCCAGGCCAACAGATTGCCGTGGGATTCGTGCCGGAGCTGCCCTTTTCAGGTGGGCGACGCATATGTTTGTCGGCAGTGGTCGATACTGTTGACGTGTATGGTATAATCTAGTGTGAAGTGAGTCCCCGTAGCTCAGTGGATAGAGCACCGGTCTCCGGAACCGGGTGCGCAGGTTCGATTCCTGTCGGGGACACCCGAATGAGAAAAGCGAATATCAACCCGCCTGGCAAGACACCAGAAGCCCTGGTTAGCATAATGGCAAAACCACATCTACCCAGGGCTTTTTAACAAGTCTTGTGCTCTAGCAGCAACAATCTACAGCACAAAATCTCCCCCTCATCCCCTCGACTTCCGCCGCTTACCAAGTAACCCAATAGCAGCCACCGGAGAGAACTTATCATACTCTCGACGAGCCGCGCGCAGCCGAAAATCCTTGAGATATTCCTCAGTGACCTCAACACTGCTATGACCCATCAACCGCGAGAGCTTGTGACGACTCCCCACGGCTAAAGCCGGGGGCTTCTCAGAGGCGCGTCCTCTGAAGGCTCCGTCCGAGCCTGGAACTCTTTTGCAAGCAGGAGCAATCCTGCTCGTTGGATGTTGATCGCGGCATTGTGGTCACGGTCCA
>JBHOQN010000162.1:0-3538 GCA_042408965.1 Ktedonobacteraceae bacterium | reverse complement strand
AAGCTGCTGATCTCCAGCAGACCGTGGGGCAGCAGCGCCAGGAACACCAGGCCCGGCGCCCAGTGCGCGAACAGGGCGGCATGCACCAGACTACCAGTGGTTGCCCCGATGATGAAGATCATGATGGCCCCCGCCAGACCAAAGGTGAAAAGACTGGCCAGAGCAATGATCAGTGCCGTTGGCGTATTGGTGGCGATGATCTCCCAGAAGGCTTGCCCCCCGGCGAGCTGCAACGGCTGCAGATGCACTGGAGCCAGGTCAAATGAGACATACCCGCTCCAGCATCCCAGCAGGAAGAGCCCCCAGGTGGTCAGCACCACGAGCACCAGGCTGCGCACCGGCATGCGGATCTCCTTTCCTTTCCTTTCCTGGCCTTACCCTGCCTTACCTTGTCCTGTCTTATCTTGCCTTATTTTGTCTTGTCTTGCCGATTGCTCCCCTCGACAGCCCTCGAGGCTGACGGACATACACACGGTCAGAGCAGTTTCCCAGTCCTCACCTCATATACAGAAAGCCGCCAGCAGCTCGATGAGCGCCAACACCAGGAAGCCTCCCAGACGGGGCAGACCGCGCCAGGCACAGTACGCCAGAGCAAAGACGCCCACCAGGCCGAGCAAGAGGCCGGGCAGGAGGCCAGGCGTGGGAGCAGCCAGCAGGCAGATGATCAGGGCGACCACCATCGAAGGGAGATAGATCAGCGCACAGGCGACCATGAAGGCACGCAGACCATCGGCCGGCGCGAGCGGCAGACCCTCGTCCTCCAGAGTGCGATAGGCGTCCTGCAGATAGCGATAGAGCGGCCAGCCGAGCTGAGCCGTGGCCAGGAAGATAGAGGCGAGCCAGAGTTCCTGATTGCTCAGATGCATCAAATACCAGATTGGAATGATATTTATGATACGGCTCAATATCAGCGGAATCACACGCAACGTGGGAGAGAAGACCATATCGAGAGCAAGCCAGCAGGCCAGAGCCCACCCGGAGTCGGGACGCCAGCGCAGAGGATAGCCAGAGGAACGACGAGGCGCGCGCTCCTCCTGTTGCCAGTAGCGCAGCAAGCCCGGCACGCTGACCCAGGCAAGCAGGGCGGTCGCACCCACCAGCGGCAGCCAGAAGATGAGCGCTCCCCGCATGCTCTCGACAGCCCAGGTGCTCGGCCAGAGCCAGAGCGAGACCAGTTGCGCCACATGCTCACGCAGAGCAGCGAGGAGCTGCGACTGAATCCCAAACTGCTGCAGGGGCGAGAGGGCAATCACCATGATGATGCAGATGAGGCTCGCCAGGCGAACGGGAACGGTCACATAGGCTTCTCTCCGCAGAGAGAGCAGATGCAGGGCCGCACCAGCCAGCATGATCAAGAGGCAATAGAGCAGCAAGGCAGCCTGCGCCTGCAGCGTCAGCGGAAAGGGAGCGCTGGCCGTGAGCATACAGGCCGTCAGAGGAGCAATCAGGAAGGCGACAACAGAGAGGGCGCTGGTCAACAACCACTCAAACAGCTCCACAACGGCAATGCTGACCGGCGAGAGCGGCAGGGTTGTCAGAAACTCCCACTCGCGCGCCAGAGTGAGGTTGAGCGGGGCCTGGCGTCCGATGTTGATATCGATGAGCAGCACTCCCACCGTCAGCAGCCAGATCTCGAGAGCGGCCGGCGTCAGATGACGGCCCTGGCTCAGACCAAAGGCTGCGGCAAAAGCGAGCAGGCAAAAGAACAGCGCACAGACAACCACAGCGCTCCAGACAAAGAATGGACCGGCGTTGTTGCGCCGCCCGCTCAGATACTTGTAGCGGATCAGGGCAAGCATCAGGCAACCTTCTCAGGAGGGGAAAAGCGCGCAGGCGCTTTTCCCCCGTGCGACATACAGAACGCTTCGCGCTTCAGCCGACAACAGTATACACCACCGTATCCCTGTCCAGGGGTCGGGCTAAGCGCTCACCGCATACCAGTAGCCATCCAGAAGCCAGACGGTAATCGTAGCCACGATCGGGCTGATGATGGGGAACTCCAGAGCAGCCAGCCAGGCCCCACCGTAGGCCACGGTATCGACGATCGTAATGGCAAAGCCCCAGTTGCAGGCGTGCACATAGCAGAGGAAGGCATAGACCTGGGCCCCGCCGTGCGAGAGATGGCTCAATGCGGCCAGTAAGAGCAGACTGGTCGCCAGCAGCAGCAATCCCGCCAGGGAGCGCCTCTCCATCTTGAGTGCAAGCATCATTTGACCTCCTTTTCTCTCTTCATGATCAGTGCATCGGGATCCCAAAAGGCATGCCGAACGGCAACGGCAGAGCGATCTTCTCTCCAGCCTCCAGATATATGTACGACAGGTTGTCCGGGCAACGGACAGTAAGCCCTTGCTCAGGCCAAGCACAGGGCCAGCGCCCGGCTGCCCTACACACCGGCTGGCAGCGACGGCTCCGTCAGATCCCTCGCCGACCGTCTGAGTAGAGAATAAAGAAAAAGCCGCGTTATTTTCAATAAGTGACCGTGGCAAAATCTTCCTATTTATCTAATCCAATGTTGTAATATATAATAGAAATATAGTGAGATCGCAGATTTCATATAAAAATGTAATACAGAGACGGCGTACATTTGCTGTCTCCAGGAAAGGGAGTTCTATGCGTCATCCAAACCAGGTCGGGCAGTACCAGCTACTGATCCTGATGTTGTTACGGGTCATAGCCCGTCAGCACTGCGAGATGGAGAGCCTGCTGGCCGGCGGTCGAGCCACGAGACGCGCCTACAGCGACGACGATCTTCTCGGCGGGCCACTGGCACAGATGCTCCTGCATCTAGCCGAGGTCGCCGCCGATCGCGAGCCAGCCAGCGAGGACCGGCTACGCCATAAAATCGAGCAGGTCTGGACGGTGCTGGACCGTCTGGCGCTCAACGAAGATCAGCATCCCCTGGTGGATGCCGTCTACGAGATGGTCAACCAGGTCCGTCTGCGCTTCTTGCCGGCGGCCGAGTTACTAAGCCTGAGGCAGGTGACGCACCTGCTGGGTGTCCACCGGCCCAAGGTCTATGAGTACAGCCGCGCCCAGCCGCGGCGCCTGCACGCCCTGACGCTCAACCGCCATCTCTACTTCGAGCGGGCCGAGGTTCTGGGCTGGCAGACCCGTCTGGCATCCTACGCCCTCCGCAGGGAGGCCGGGTCTGATAGCGAGGAGGCCTCCAGCCAGGACACGGAAGATCTCATGGCGAGCGAGTGAGCCACTGAAGACCAGCGCGCCAGCTTGTCACCAGGAAGACGCGCCTGATCGGCCTGATCCTGCCGGACAACGCCCACCATCTCTTTGGCAACCCCATCTTCGCCGAGATCGCGCGCGGCGTGAGCCAGGTCTGCGCCAGCAGGGCTACACCCCGATGCTCTTCATCGGGCGGCAAGACATGGACGAGGCCACCTTTTTCAGCCTGCTGCGCGGGCGCCACTTCGACGGCGTCGTGCTCATCAGCAGCGACCGGCAGGACCGCAGCGCCGCATGCTGCGCGAGGCGGGCATGCCCTACGTGCGGGTTGGCCACGACCCCGAGGACGACCAGGACC
>JBHOQN010000161.1:0-14978 GCA_042408965.1 Ktedonobacteraceae bacterium | reverse complement strand
ACCGCTCTGGAGGCGGTGCTGCAGGCCTTCGGCGATAGCTGCGCGCTGATCCAGCGAGCGGCCACGGGCGAGATTGAGAGCTTCCCCCTGGGCAGCGTCGACGAGTTCGATCGGCCCCCGATCTGCCTTCCCTCGCTACCGACCCTCTTCCAGCGTCGCTTTCACCGCGGAAGTGAGCGCACGCTGACGCTGGCGAGCGGCGATCGCGTGATGCTGGCAATCGACGCGGTAGCCTGCTGGATCATCGGAGGAGCCAACGGCCGCTATGCGCCTGGAGCGATGAGCAGCAGGCGATCAGCAGCCTGGAGCAGCCAGCCGAGAGGAGCGACCAGGACGAGTGCCAGCCCGAGCTTCGGTCTCACCCTCCGATCCCTCAGCGGGAGCGGGCAGTCGACCTGGACAGCCTGCTGCTGACGGTGTTCCGCCAGTACCGGCGAGAGCATCTGCTGGAGATGGCAGGGGGACCGGAGGCCACCACCGGGGTCCGCGCCTCATCCTACAGCACATTGTACCGGCGCGGGTCTACGGCGACGAAGATGCCCTCAAGCAGGCGATGAGCGCCCTGGTTGACAACGCGCTCAAATATACGCCATTTGAAGGGCTGGTCACGCTCGCGCTGACGACCACAGGAGGAGAGGCCCGGCTCCGAGTAAGCGACACCGGCATAGGCATCGCGCCTGCCGATCTGCCCTACATCTTCGAGCGCTTTTACCGCGCGGATCACGCACGCAACCGTGATCACGGCGGGAGCGGCCTGGGCCTGGCGATTGCGCGCAGCATCGTCAACGCACATGGCGGACAGATCCAGGTTGAGAGCACCCCGGGCAAAGGGAGTACCTTTACTATCAAGCTGCCACTGGCTGAGGCTCAGGCCCTGCCAGATTTCGCCAGCGGCACGAGTTCCGGAACAAGGCAGCGGCGAGAGCGCACGAACAAGCGCCACTCTCGCTAGAGATCCTCGTAGCCATGCTCCAGCAGAGGGCGCAGATCCGTTCCGGTTGAGATGCCAATCACCCTGGAGGCACGCACCAGGCGCATATGGCCGCGAGCCTGCACGAGATAGACGATGACCTCCGGGCGATAGTAGCGAGCCTCAAGCAGGGCAGAGACCTCTTCCCACGGCTGATAGGAGCCGCCGGGGATCTCGATCAACTGGATCAGCCCTTCCCATGGACGCGGGCCGCTGTGGTGGAAATAGATACGCACTCCAACGCCATAGGCAGGTCGCGGCAGACGGGAGAGATCCACCTCGACAGGCCACTCACAGGGCTGGAGGGCGCGGTACGGCTTCCAGCACGCACGTTCAGGCACCCAGCGCAACGTTGGCAGAAAGAGCACACTCACTGAGCGGTCCGCCCTCCATCGATCGCCAGCACCTGGCCAGTGATATAGCTGGCCGCCTCCGAGGCGAGGAAGAGCACGGCCGGAGCCAGCTCCCCCGGCTGGCCGATGCGCCCCAGCGGCGTCGTGCCGGCGATGATGCCCTCAGCTCGCTCAAGCACAGCCTCGGTCATGCGCGTACGGAACATGCCTGGCGCAACCGCATTCACTCGCACACCTCGTCCGCCCCACTCAACAGCCAGTGAGCGGGTCAGATTGATGACGGCCGCCTTGCTGGCGTTGTAGCCGACGGTGCGCAACTGCTCGCCGCTCAGGCCGGCGATGGAGGCGACATTGATGATCACGCCCTGCTGGCGCTCCAGCATGTGCCGGCCAACGGCCTGCGACATCAGGAACGTACCAGTGATATTGGCCTCGATCACCTGGCGCCAGCGCTCCAGCGGCATCTCTTCAGCGGGAGCACCCCAGGTCAGACCGGCGTTGTTAACCAGCACATCGATCTTGCCACAGGCCTCGAGGCACTGAGGGACCAGCACCGCAACGGCCGCCGCATCGGCGACATCACAGAGATGCGCATGGACCGCGATCCCCTGCTCCCTTAATTCGCGTTCAGCCTGCGAGAGCCACTGCTCGCGCCGTGCTGTGATAATTACCTGAGCACCGGCCTGGCCAAAGGCTTGAGCCATCTCCAGACCAAGGCCACGCGACCCACCAGTAATCAAGACCACCTCACCGCTAAAATCGAAGCTGACACGTCCCATAGTGCCTCCTGCACAAGGATAAAATACAGTGACCCCCGGGCAGGCCCGGCCGACCGGGGATCACTCCATCACCTGGACGACCAGCCAGCCATGAATCCCAGGCCATAAGCATGTTCTCAAAGCACCAGAGGTACAGGGCGCGAGCCACGAGTGGTTGCACGCCCCTCCAGAAGAGCGGCCTGAGAGGCCAGCCGTGGCTGCCGCGTCGGGGGTGCAGAGGAAGTGGAGAGAGCTACAGCTCCTCCAGGGAGGCCACTGGCTCATCCTCACCATGATCCTCGTCGAGAATCTCAGCCTCACCGCCACGGAAGGCCAGCATATTCCCGCGAATCTGCTCCTCCAGAGCCTGAGCCACATCAGTGTTCTGGCGTAGAAACTCCTTGGCGTTCTCGCGACCCTGGCCCAGGCGGATATCGCCCACCGTAAACCAGGCACCACTCTTCTTGACCAGCCCCATCTCCAGACCCAGATCCAGCAGGCCGCCCTCACGAGAGATCCCCTCGCTATACATGATATCAAACTCCGCCACCTTGAATGGAGGCGCCACCTTGTTCTTGACAACGCGCACGCGCGTACGGCGGCCAACCACCTCCTGACCCAGCTTGATCGTATCGGTCGAGCGGATATCCAGGCGCAGCGAGGCATAGAACTTCAGGGCACGTCCCCCGGAGGTCGTCTCCGGATTGCCGAACATCACGCCCACCTTCTCGCGTAACTGGTTTGTGAAGACAATGGCTGCGTTTGAGTTATTGATCGCCGAGGTCAGCTTACGCATCGCCTGGCTCATCAGACGGGCCTGCAAGCCCACATGCGAATCGCCCATCTCGCCCTCGATCTCCGCGCGCGGAGTCAGAGCCGCCACAGAGTCGACCACCACCACATCAACGGCTCCGCTGCGCACCAGCGCATCCAGGATCTCCAGCGCCTGCTCCCCGGTGTCCGGCTGCGAGATCAGCAGATTGGTCGTATCAACGCCGCAGCGCGCGGCATAGACCGGATCGAGCGAATGCTCAGCATCGATGAAAGCCGCAAAGCCTCCGGCACGCTGAGCGTTGGCGATGATATGCAAACAGAGCGTCGTCTTACCGGAAGACTCCGGGCCGTAAATCTCCGTGATGCGGCCACGCGGCACACCGCCGACGCCGATCGCCAGGTCCAGGGCGATCGACCCCGTAGGAATAGCCTCCACCTGGGCATGCGCCGCCTCTCCCAGACGCATAATCGCGCCTTTCCCAAAACGCCGCTCAATCTGCTGCACCGCCAGTTCAAGGGCACGCTCCCGCTCACTGGCCGGGGCACTGCTACTGGTACTGGATGCGACGGTTATCTTATCTTTCCTGTTCACCATAGTTCCACCTTTCATGCAGTATCCTCAAGCGGACCGATACCCCTGCCACGTGAGAGGTAGTCGCTGGCAGCATTGCCTGACCTGCTGCTGTTCCCGCTCTCACAGATCCCCTTCCCCCGCTGGAGGGAAAAAACGGAAGCGATGCCGCTCTTTGAAGAAGAGGCAGCGGTCAGGAACAGTATAGAACATCTGTCGCATCAGGTCAACAGACAGCGATCCGTTCAGGTGCCGAGATCGTGTCGACCCTCAATCGAGCGCCGCAGGGTGCCCTCATCCGCGTACTCCAGATCACCGCCAACAGGCAGCCCACGGGCCAGGCTGGTGACCCTGATCTGGCGCGGAGCCAGTTCGTCTCTGAGTTCTTTGATTCTCGCAACAATATAGTTGGCCGTGTATTCGCCCTCGAAATTCGGGTTGGTCGCCAGCAGGACTTCGCGCACCTCCTCCCTCCGTATGCGCTCCAGTAGCTCTTTAATGCGCAGATTGTCCGGTCCCACACCCTCGAGAGGAGAGAGCGCCCCGTGCAGCACATGATAGAGGCCCTTATACACTCCTGTGCGCTCCAGAGCCAGGACATCCAGCGGCTCCTCAACGACGCAGATCAGTGTCTGCTCACGACCAGCATCACGGCAGATACTGCATGGATCGCTCTCAGTGATATTGAAGCAGCGCGAGCAATAGATGATGCTCTCTTTGACACGCAGAATAGCCTCGGCCAGGCGACGCGCCTGATCAGCGGGACTGCGCAGTACAAAAAAGGTCAGACGTTGAGCCGTTTTGACACCAATGCCCGGCAGCTTTGAAAACTCCTCAATCAGTGCCGCAACAGGAGGGGCAATCTCGCTCATAACCTAAAACAACCCAGGAATCTTGATGTCACCGGTCAGACCACTCATCATCTTCTGCTGCGCATCCTGCACCCTGGTGAAGGCATCCCTGGCCGCTGCCAGCACCATCACCTCCAGCTCAGCGACATCATCAGGATTGACCGCTTCAGGGTCGATCTTGACCCCCACGATCTCATAGCTCCCCTTCATGGTGACCGCAACCGCTCCGCCACCGGCGGTTCCGGTAAACTGACTGTTTTCGAGCTCCTCCTGCATCTTCTGAAGGCGCTGCTGCATCTTTTGAATTTCTCTCATATTCATAAAAGACACTCCTCAGTCTCTATCAATGTCAATGTCAACGATCTCCGCGCCAAAGGTCTTGACAACCTCCTGCACTCGCGGATCAGCGCTCGCCCTCTCTCTCAGGGCACCGGCCCCCAGCGAGGGCGGGCCAGCCACGTTTCGGCCACCTCCCCTGGCAGCCTGGGGAGGCGTCGAAGCCGCAGAACCCTCGCCCTGCCGTGCAGAGGGTTTGTCAGCAACGCGGGCGCTCTCGCTATCATTGTGCGCCACAATCTTACTTCTGACAAGAGGGGTCAGGGGCGGAGGCGGCACGTCGTCGTCGAGCGGTGAGCCGGTCGGCGGCTCGACCTGTGGTGATGGAGAAGCAGTGAGGGGCCGCTCGACAGTCGGCGGCTGGAAGGAGAGCCCGTTCTCCACTGGTAGCTCGCCGGTCTGCTGATTGCGACGCAGGAGCGTGCGCCCCAGCGCCGGCTGACCCGGCGCCAGCAGGCGCACCTGGCATTTCAGCCCGAACTGCAACTCTAGAGCCTGCTCCACCGGCTTGTGGCGATTCTTCTGGTTGAGGAAGTCATAGTGCGGCTGATGTTCAGCCTGGATCACCACCACCGGATGGCCAGCGCTCTCCTCGAGGGCGACCACCTGAAAATCCTCCAGACACGAGGCGGTCTTATGATCCTTCTGTTTCACACGGCGTTTGATGGTCGTCCAGGCCTGCTCAACCTGGTCGAGCGTCAGACTGGCGGGGGCGGCGGTCGCTTGCGCCGCTGGCAGATGGCTGGCCGGAGATGGCGTCTCACTCGGCAGCGGTCCCGGGATGCTGACCGCTCGTGGCAGCGGTGCGACGCTCATGGGACGTGGGCGCCCGCTGCCAGTGACAGGAGCAGGCATTGCGGGGGCAGACGCAACGCTATCCACGCGGGGCGGCTCCGCCAGGCGCGCCTGCACAGAAGGCGCCGGAGGCATCGCCGAGGTCGCAGAGCGTGGTGACTCTCCCCTCTGCAGGCGGCGACGCACCTCCAGGCAGTCCAGCAGTGCCAGTTCAAGCGCTAGCTGCGGTGTCCCCAGGCCCTTCTGCAGCAATTCATTCTGCGCACAGATGCGCGCGAACTCCGTGAGCTCCTCGAGCGTAAAGTGCGTCGCCAGCGCCTGAATCTCACGGATCTCCTCATCGCTGCGATCGAGAATTTCAGCCACGGCGGCCCCGGCGCGCGCCAGCATCAGCGCTCTCCAGAACTCCACCACCTGGGCATTCACCTGCCGCAGATCGGCCCCTGCTTCTGCCAGCTCATGAACGAGATGCAGCCCCGCAGCGCTATCGCCCTCAGCAACATGCAGAATGAACTTCTGAATGGCACGCGGGTCAGCCACCCCCAGCATGGCCTGCACCTGGGCGACCGAGACATGCTCCCCCGCATAGGCGATGGCCTGGTCTAGCAGACTGAGGGCATCGCGCATTCCTCCAGCGGCCGCCCTGGCAATCAGCTCGGCGGCACCCTGCTCCAGAGTGATCCCCTCCTGCGTGGCAATATGCTGCAGATGGTCGATGATCTGGCGGGTTGTGAAGCGTTTGAAGTAGAAGCACTGGCAGCGCGAAATCACGGTCGGCGGCATCTTATGCATATCGGTGGTCGCCAGCACAAAGACCGCATACTCCGGTGGCTCCTCCAGTGTCTTGAGCAAGGCGTTGAAGGCCTCTGTGGTAAGCATATGCGCTTCGTCGAGCACATAGACCCTGTAGCGAGCGGACGTAGGGCGGACCAGCACCTTCTCGCGCAACTCGCGGATGTTATCGATACCGCGGTTGGAGGCGGCATCAATCTCGATTACGTCGAACGAGGTGCCTGCAGTGATCTCGCGACACTGCTGACACTGATTGCAGGGCTCACCGTTGCGTGGCTGCTGACAGTTGATGGTCTTAGCGAGAAGGCGGGCGGTGGTCGTTTTACCGGTGCCGCGTGGGCCAGTGAAGAGATAGGCATGCGCCAGTTTGCCGCTGCTGAGGGCGTTTTTCAGCGTCTCAACGACGGCCTCCTGGCCTACGAGTTCATCAAAGGTCTGAGAACGCCACTTGCGATAGAGCGCCTGTGAGCTCATCTTTCTTTCAGTATCCTGCCAGTAACCTGCTTTCAGTCGTCTGAAGCGGATCGGTCCCCATGCAACTGAACTGTCCAGGAGCCTTCTGCGCCACCTCGAGGCAACCCCTGCGGGGATCACAATCCAACGCTCGCCAGATGAACAGCGAAGCGGTCCACAGCCAGAGCGCAGGCCCGCCCAATAGAGCGTCACGGAGCGTACAGCAAGACGGGCCGATGAAGTCCAGATCGGAGGATCAGAAGCCAAACAGAAAACCGGCTTTCGCCCGGTCCTGCCGCTCAGCGCAATCAGGCAACCCTGCGTCACCCAGAGAGGTCCGTTTACCGTTGCTTCCTCACGGACCTGGCGGGGTTCACAGACATCTGCCGCGCAGGACCCGATTGCGCCGAGCGACAGGACGGGGAGAAAACCGGCCTGTTCCGCACGTCCTCCGAGATCTGCCTTCGCGGAACACGACTATTGTACACCTGTCCCAGGGCATTGTCAAGCTGTGACTTTCCCCATCGTCCCACCTCTACGCGCCCCCTGTAGCGCCCTGCGCAGGGTCTGCGCAGAACGCCAGATATGAGGGGCCAGCCTCCTCTGCCTGGAGAGAGGACCTGAGGGCGCGCGCGCTCGCTATCAGGTCATCATCGACCAGCGGCGCGCTCAGACCCAGGAAACCCTTACCTCGCTGCGCATCGTGCCGCACCGGCTGCCTCCTCTGCGGGACCGGCGCGGCCGGGAGAGGGCTACAGATACTTGCCGATCAGCAGCTCGTATCTCTCCTTGACCTCCGCCGGGATGGCCGCGCGATCAGTGATCATCGCTGTTGCCAGGGCGTGAGCGCAGTCACAGGAGAGGGCGCTGCGATCCGCGGGGATCTTGCCGGCCAGGCGGCGCAGAATCCGTTGAGCATTGGCCACGTTGGCCGCCAGATTCTGGACCACCAGCTCCACCGAGACCGACTCCTCACTCTCGTGCCAGCAATCATAGTCGGTCACACAGGCCAGGGTAGCATAGCACAGCTCGGCCTCGCGCGCCAGCCTGGCCTCCGGCAGGGCTGTCATACCGATGATATCCATTCCCCAGCTACGATAGGCGTGTGACTCAGCCTTCGTTGAGAAGAGCGGTCCCTCAATACAGACATAGGTACCCCCCTCATGTACGCGCACATCGCCTAGCTCACGCGCCGCCTCTAGCAGCAGCTTGCTGAGCGTGGGACAGAAGGGATCGGCGAAGGTGCAGTGGACAACGACTCCACCCTCAAAAAAGGAGTTCACGCGGCTCCTGGTGCGATCGAAGAGCTGGTCGGGAATCACCAGTTCACGAGGCGCAATCTGTTCACGCAGGCTACCCACTGCGCTGACCGAGATCACCCACTCGACACCCAGACTCTTGAGGGCCCAGATGTTGGCTCGGACGGGAATCTCACTGGGGCTGAGACGATGACCACGTCCGTGGCGCGGGAGGAAGGCCAGCGAGACCCCCTCGACCTTGCCGATCGTAATCACATCACTGGGAGACCCAAAAGGTGTCTCAACAGCTACCTCGCGGGTCTCTGTCATCCCCTCCATGCGATAGAGACCACTTCCCCCGATCACGCCGATGGTTGCTTCTGACATAGTAGTTGCTCGCTCTCCTCTCTGGACGCTTTGACAGATTGCCTCAAGGCAAGAGATCCACAGCGCACCAGACCTGCCCCAGCGCCGCGAGCGCTAGGCCTCGGTCCTGATGCGCAGATAGCGCAACTTGCCCACCTTGAGCACGGCGCCGTCGCTGACGGGCACAACGAAATCGGGAGCCGTCACGCTCTGAGCCGGGCCGGCCTCTCCCTGGGGGAAGAAACTGACGCCGCCCTGCTGAATGAGGCGTCGTGCCTCACTTTTGCTGGGGGCCAGCCGCGCCTCCACCATCAAGGTGACAATCTCCTGTGGCTGGTGGAGCACATGCTCAGGGATCTGTTCCGGCAACCGGCGCTCCGAAAATTGGCGGATGAAGGCCTCCTCGGCCTGCTGCGCCAGGTCAGGTCCATGAAACTCACTGACAATCTCGCGGGCCATGCGCCGCTTCACCAGGAGCGGATTGAGCGATCCCTCCGCCATCTTGTGGCTCATTTCATCCAGCTCCTCCTGTGGCACATCGGTCAGGGTCTCAAAGTAGCTCATCATCGCATGATCGGGCAGCGACATCAACTTTCCATACATATCCTCAGGCGGCGCCGTCAGGGCGATATAATTGCGTAACGACTTCCCCATCTTCTGGAATCCGTCGAGGCCGACAATCAGTTGCACCGTCATGATCTGTTGCGGCTCCTGACCAAAGATCGGTTGCAGCTCGCGACCGACGAGCAGATTGAAGGTCTGATCCGTTCCGCCGATCTCGACATCGGCGCGCAGAGCCACCGAGTCATAGCCCTGCAGCAAGGGGTACATAAACTCTGAAAGATAGATCTCGATGCCGCTTTTATAGCGTTTTGAGAAATCGTCGCGCGCCAGCATCTGGGCCACCGTCTTGTAGCTGAGTAGACGCATGACATCCGTCAGTGAGAACTGATCGAACCACTCGCTCTGCCAGTGCACCTCGGTCTGCTGACAATCGACAATGCGGTAAAACTGGTCGAGATAGGTCGCTGCGTTCGCCCGGACCTGCTCAGCACTCAGGGGCTTGCGCGCGTTCTCCCGTCCGCTGGGATCACCCAGGCGCGCGGTCCAGTCGCCAATGACCACCACGGCCTTATGGCCGAGCCGCTGAAACTGGCGCAGCTTGCGAAAGACCACTGCGTGCCCGATGGTCAGCTCATGGTGGCTGGGATCCACGCCCAGCTTGACGCGCAGCGGCTCGCCCCTGTTTCCCTCCAGGAGTAGTCGCCTGAGGTCTTCCTCTTTCTCGATCAGCACCACACCGCGCTTCAGCAGCTGCTCTATATCTGCCTGTTTCGATTGCGGTTTCACCGTCACGTGTTCTGCACCCTTCCTGATTCGATGGTGTGGGATCGCGTATTGCCAGCATTGTAGCAGAAAGCAGCGGGGGCGTCGAGAGGCTGAGTTTGATAGTATTATTGTCAAGTTTTCTAACAAACTTCTTATAGATCGCATACGTTGCTCTAACGGACGAGGGACTATACTTAAGGGCGAGAAGGCGAAGACACAGAACGCCGAAGAGAAGTGAAGAGAAGTGAAGCAACTGGTAGTCAGCTGTGGACCTTGTGGAATACTTGAGTACAACAGAGGAGGTGTTCTTCCTATGGCAAATCTGACACGTTACAATCCGTTTCAGGAGATGATCTCACTGCGCGAGGCGATGGATCGCCTCTTTGAGGATAGCTTCATCTCGCCGCGCAACCTGCTCTCCCGCGGTGTGGCCTCTAACCTCTACGAGACCAAGGACGAGTTCGTCCTGCAGATCCCCATGCCCGGTGTCAAGCCAGAGGATGTGGAGATCACGGCTCAGCAGGATACCGTCTCGCTGAAGTGGGAGATGCATGTCGCGGCCCCAGAGAACGCGACCGTTCACTGGAGCAACCTGGGCAGTGGTCAGTACCAGCAGTCCTTCACACTGCCGGCGGCGATCAACCCCGATCGCGCTGAGGCCAGCTACCACGACGGTATTCTGACCCTCAAGCTGCCCAAGGCTGAGCATGCCAGGACGCGCACCGTTAAGGTAAACACGCGCTAATCGGCAGGTCGCAGGTGAGACCACCACAGAGAGAGGATGCAGGGGCGAGCGCTGCTCGCCCCTATGATTTTTTGCGCAGCTCCGTACAACCCTCTTGCGGTGGGGATTCCGCATGTAGAATCCGATTACGAGCGCTGATGATGTGGTATAGAATGATCAACTGCGTGAGCGCCAGAGGATCGCTCTGGCGCAGCACATTGCCGACGTAGAAGCGTCCCAGCAGACTCAAGCGTTCCGGGCGCAGATGATTGGCCTCCTGCATGTGTGCCCAGATACAGTTTTCCAGTTCACAGGCCTTCTGATGACTGATATCTCCATCGATTTCGAGCACGTCGCGTAGCACGCCATCGTAGATCTCCTCAACCAGGCGCAGGGCTGGCTTGCGGCCATTCTGCGAGGCATCCAGCACATCGGAGAGGTCGATCTTGGGAGCGTGCTTGGCCTCGATGAGACGCACATCCAGATGAGCGAGATCGCGCGTGCGGTAATAGAGACCGCCACGATAGAAGCGCACAATAATATCGGCAAAGCGCTTCTGGGGCTGAATGTAGAGCCGGCTATCGCGCCGGCGCAGGGCGATCTGTTCACGTACCTGCTCGACTGTATAGCCCCGAGAGGTGCTATCGCGCATGATCTTCCACTGCTGCAACAGAGCGATCTCAGGATCAAGATAGATCCGCACATGGGAGAGCCGGCGCAGCTCTGGGGTAAAGAGGGCGTGCAGTCCATGGACGAAGATAATCTCCGCCGGTTTCACCTCCTCAGAGGCGCCGAACGTTCCGGTACGATGGTCGTAGACTGGTTTAACGATCGTCTCTCCCTGCGCCAGACGCCGCAGGTGCTCGGTCATCAGGGGGAAATTATTCGCGCGTGGATGCAGAGCGGTGATGCCAGCACGCATGCGCGCAGCCCGATCAAGGGTGTGATAATCATCCAGGCAAATATGGGTCACGGAGTTCTGGCCGAAGAGCTGCACCATCCCGTCGGTCAGGGTACTCTTTCCTGAGCCACTATCCCCACATACCGCGACGATCAGAGGCCTGTGAGCCGTTGTCAGTCTCTCCATGAGCTAGCGTCCGGCAGGGATGCTGCCTGTCATCTGCGTTCTCTGAAAAAACAGCACCATATCGATCACCTCCAGGGGCACCGCCCAGAAAGGTTCGCTGGTTAATAAGTATAGCACATCTAGCCTGCTCAGCACACAATTGTTCAGGAGACGCCTCGCGGGTCAGCCGGGCACTCGTCCTGCAGCGCAGGGTCCCGGTCCTGTCCGGCCACCGTGGCGCTCCCGTGGTGAAGGGAGCATCGGGCACGGTATCTGGAAGAAGCGCCACAAAGAGAGTACAATAGAGGGGCAATAGAGAAGACCGGATATCTATATTTGCCGGTGGGAGTGGTTTTTTGTTATGGAACACGTGTTACTTGAGCGGCTGCGACAGGGACCGCTGCTCTGCGACGGAGCCATGGGTACCCTGCTGTACGCGCGTGGCATCCCCTACGAGCAGTGCTTCGATCTGCTCAATCTGACGCGGCCTGAATTGATTCAGAGCATTCATCGGGAGTACATCAGTGCGGGCGCACAGATCATTGAGACCAACACCTTTGGGGCAAACCGCCTGCGGCTTGCTGCCTATGACCTGGAACAGCGTGTCCGCGAGATCAATTTTCAGGGCGTGCGGCGGGCCATCGAAGCGCGGGAGATCGCCGGCCAGAGCGTCTTCATCGCCGGCGCTGTTGGCCCCAGTGGACAGCCTCTGCAGGCTCCCGACAGGCAACGACTCAGCGAGGTACGAGCTGCCTTTCGCGAGCAGATCGAGGCCCTGCAGGAAGGCGGAGCAGAGCTGCTGATCCTGGAGACGTTCACCAGTCTGGCGGAGCTGCGCCAGGCCATCCTCGCCGCGCAGGAAGTCGGTGGCCTGCCCATCGTGGCGCAGGTCAGCTTCTACGAAGATGGACACACGCTCTCTGGTCAGTCTGCGGCCAGCGTTGCGCAGGAGCTGGCGGTGCTGGGTGTTGACGTGATGGGAGCCAACTGTAGCGTTGGCCCGGCCATGACGCTGGATGCCCTGCAGGAGATGATCGCTACGCTTCAGAATGCCCCGCAGGAAGCCACTCGGCAGCCGCTCTTCGCCGCACAGCCTAACGCTGGCCTGCCAACACGGATCGGCAATCGCTTTTTCTATGTCTCAACTCCCGATTACTTCGCGGACTATGCTCTGCGCTTCGCCCAGGCTGGCGTGCGGCTGATCGGCGGATGCTGTGGCACAACGCCGCGCCACATCGAGGCGATGCGCAAGGCCCTCGATACCCATTACGGCCACAGTAGCCGCACTTCCGGTTCCTCCAGCGAGCAGGCTTCACCCACGGCAACAGCCATCGCGCGGCTCCACTCAGAGCGGGACCGGCGTCCCCAGATCACCAGCCTGCCTGAAGAGGAGGTCATTCTGCCTCAGGAGGGCACGAAAACTCGTCTGCAGGAAAAGCTGGCAGCCGGCGATTTCGTGATCAGCGTCGAGCTGGACCCGCCGATGGGCCTCAATCCCTCGAAGATCCTGGCGGGAGCAGCCCAGTTGCAGCAGGACGGGGTCGATTGCATCAACATCGCTGACAGCCCCCTGGCGCGTGTACGTATGAGCTGTATCGCTCTGGCCCGCCTCATCCAGGACCACCTGGGCCTGGAAACGATCATCCACTTCACAACACGCGATCGCAATCTGATGGCGTTGCAGTCCGAACTGCTGGGGGCCCACGCGCTGGGCCTGCGCAATATCCTGGCGCTCACTGGTGATCCGCTGCGCATGGGCGATTATCCAAATACCACCGGCGTCTGGGACGTCGATTCGGTGGGGCTGATCCGTGTCATCCGCGGCATGAATGAGGGACATGATGCCGCTGGCGGCTCGATCGGGGCAAAGGCCTCGTTCCATATCGGGGCGGCTCTCAACCTCAATATGACTGAGGAGGAGACCGAGCGCGAGATCGAGAAATATCACCGCAAGCTGGAGGCGGGCGCGCATTTTATCATGACGCAGCCGATCTATGAGGTCGCCCCGCTGGCACGCTTTCTGGAGCGGGTCGGACCTCCGCCGATCCCGATCATCCTCGGTTGCATCCCCCTGCACAGTTCGCGCCACGCGGAGTTTCTGCACAATGAGGTGGCTGGCATCACGATCCCCGAGCGCGTGCGCGAGCGTATGCGTGCCGCCGGCGACCAGGGGACCGAGGAGGGTCTGCGTCTGGCCCAGGAGATGCTCGTCGAGGCCCGTAGCCTGGTCCAGGGGGTCTACCTGATGCCTTCCTATCGGCGCTACGATATCGTTGGCCGGCTGGCACGCATGCTGCGCGAGATTCCCGCTGGCGCCTGAGCCCTGCCCTCATCTGGCCTGGCGCTCACGGCCTGGCGCTCACAACAGAGAGCTGAGCAGTCCGCCGTGCTCACCTAGAGGTGTGGCGTGGTCGGGCACTCGCTCTCATACACCGCTGTCTCTCGTAATGCCCCCGAACGCACGTGGGAAGGATAACGCAGGGCATACTGCCGACTCGTGCCAGGTAGATAGAAGCCGTCGGGTGGATTCCAGCCGGTCGGACGCGAGACGATTTTGATGCGGGGCAGAATCAGCGAGGCAGCTAGCTGATGCCGCTCCCGGATATAGCGCTCCAGGACCTCTGCAAGATGCTCCTCTGCCTCATACATGGTTTCAGCGTAGATGAAGGCGTAGACATAATGCTTGCCGATGGTCACATGACCTGTGTAGAGCGTCCGCATCGATATGCCTCTTCTGCCAGGTGGGAACCTGGATAGAAACGCTGTCAGCGGCGACAGCAGAGCGAACAGACGCAGAAAAACGGCCTGCATAGCAACAGACGTGCGCTGGAGCAGGAACCCTTCACTTAACGTCGCGGCCCACCCTGACAGGCCCGACCTCCCGCGCGGGAGCGCGCGATAGACAGGGGGGAGAGGCAGCAGACAGCAGCGACAGTGCCGCTCATAGCGGTCCTCCTTTGCGGTTTCTCCAGTACCCAACGCGGGTACCAACACACATAGCCCGATGCATGTGTATCATGCGCACTGTGTGAAGAGGTCTCCTATCTCCTGTAGGTGGGGGAGACGCGGAGAATCATGCAGATCCCAACATTGCCTCAATAAGTATAACACAAAAATGGGGGGGATAGGTGCGGCTCGCGCCCGCTGTCAGTCGACTCAGGCGCCTCCGCGAGCCAGGCAGGAGAACGACCATCAATTGACTTCTCTGATCCCGTATGCTACACTTAACACGTCTATCGAGGGGATAGACACATTCATCCAAAAAGGTGAGTATCTCAACCAGACAGGAAAGGAAAAAGGGAGGTTCGGCCTATTAACAGAGATCCTCGGGGGAATGACCGGACGCGCGAAACACGGGTAAATGAGCGCATTCGAGCGCGTGAGGTCCGCCTCATCGACGAGAACGGTGAGATGATCGGCGTGATGCCAACTGCACGCGCTCTGGAGACGGCCCGTGAGAAGGATCTGGATTTAGTCGAAGTGCAGCCCAATGCTGTACCACCGGTCTGCAAGTTGATGGACTATGGACGGTACAAGTACGAGCAGGCCAAGAAGGAAAGCGAGGCGCGCAAGCATCAGAAGACGATTACTCTCAAGGAGAT
>JBHOQN010000159.1:0-3035 GCA_042408965.1 Ktedonobacteraceae bacterium | reverse complement strand
GGACTACGCGCTGGCGGCCGCGCGCTGTGTCGGCATTGAGCAGTGCGCTTTCTCGCTCGTCCTGGCCGGGGGGCTCTTCCGTCATCCGGATTCGCTGCTGGCTGACGCCATCGTCGAGCGAGTGCGTCAGACCTCCCCGGCAGTGCGTCCGCTGCGCGCCTCCTTGGAGCCGGCGGTGGCCGTGCTCTTTCGCGCCCTGGAGTTGGCGGGGGTGACGCTCGATGACGCCCTCCTGGGGCGACTGATCTCCAGCGTTCCGCCGCCCTCGCTCTTCGCTACAGTGTCCAGCTGAGCGCCTGGTACGGGAGAGGAAGCGCTGCAGAGCGACCAGGTCTGATCTACCTCTCATCACTCAGTTCGCAGAAAGGAGCAATACACACATGTCTGCAGGCCGCCTGCTTGTCGAGCGGACGGCGCTGACTGCGCTGACCGCACTTCTGCTTTTGATCTGCCCACACACCAACCCCTCCGCTGCTCTCAGACAGGCAGCTCCTGAGGCCTATGTACGTGTCAACCAGGTTGGCTACCTGACGCAAGAGCCAAAACAAGCCCTTCTGATGGCGAGCGGCCCCGAGGATGGCGCGGTTTTCTCGGTGATTGAACAGGCAACGGGCCAGCGTGTTTATAGCGCTCCCGTAGGCCCGAGCCAGGGAGGCTGGAATAGTCTGTTCTCTGCGACCTATCGCCTTGACTTTACGCTCCTGCGCAACCCCGGCGTCTACCTGATCGAGGTAAGTGGACCCATCAGCGCGCGCTCGCCGGTCTTCCGTGTCGATCACGGGTCTCATCTCTATGCGCCGCTGCTCTCCAACGCGCTGTTCTTCTACCAGGCTCAGCATGATGGAGCCAACGTGAATCCTGCCGTGATGGATCGGCGCCCCTCGCACCTGAAGGATCGACAGGCCTTTGTGTATGCGACTCCTATCTATCAGGACGATGTCCTTCAGGGCGGTTTGCAGCGCGTCGCTGGGCCTGTGGATGCCTCTGGAGGCTGGTTCGACGCTGGCGACTATATTAAGCTCGTGGAGACAGCCAGCTATACTGATGTCATGATGCTGCTGGCGGTACGGCAGTATCCGGCTCTCCTGTCGGGCGACATGACAAGGGCGGATTTCAATGCTGAAGGGAGGTATGGACTGGACTGGCTGCAGAAAATGTGGGATGCTTCCAGTGCAACCCTCTACTATCAGGTCGGCATTGGAGATGGCAATGGCGATACCATCCTCGGCGACCACGACTTCTGGCGCTTGCCCCAGGCAGATGACAGGCTCAACGCTAAGCCTGGCGATGCAAACTACTATGTCGAATACCGCCCGGTCTTCCGCGCGGGACCTCCTGGTACATCGCTCAGCCCCAATCTGGCGGGACGTCTGGCGGCGGCCCTGGCACTCTGTTACCAGCTCTACTACCGGAGCGATCCGCCGTATGCCTCTCGCTGTCTTTCCAGCGCAGAGATGATCTTTGATCTGGCGAAAACAGAGCATGTCGGCCAGCTCCTGACGGCCGCTCCCTACGACTACTATCCTGAGGTGGAATGGCGCGACGATATGGAACTGGGGGCCACAGAGCTCTATTTTGCCACCGCTCTGGGCGTCTTGCCGCCGGATCTTAAACACCGTGATCCTCTCTACTACCTGCGCGCCGCTGCCTCCTGGGCCCAGGCCTATATAAGCGGCCCCAACGATGGGGCCGACTCCCTCAACCTCTATGACGTCAGCGGCCTTGCTCACTACGAACTCTACCGGGCGCTGACCCAGGCGGGCAAACCCGCTGGCCTGGCTGTGACCGGGGAGGCTCTCCTGGCCGATTTGAAGCGGCAATTGGATGCCGGGATCAGGCGGGCGTCGCACGACCCGTTTGGTCTGGGCGTCGAGTACGGCGCGGTAGATGCTACTCCCCATGCTCTAGGCTATGCTCTGGAGGCCGCTTTCTATGATGAATTGACTGCTGACGGCACCTACCGTACGTTTGCTCAACAAGAGCTGAACTGGGTGCTGGGCGAGAATGCCTGGGGGTCTTCCTTTATCGTGGGCGCGGGCAGCCTCTTTCCCCACTGTATGCAGCATCAGGTGGCCAACCTGGCGGGCTCGCTGGATGGCACTCCGCCGATCGTGCTGGGGGCTACTGTCGATGGTCCGTCCGCCAGCGCTAACTTCCAGGGGTTGGGTACGCTCCCTGGCATGCGACCTTGCCCTCCCGCTGGAGGTGATCCCTTCCGGCAGTTCTCTGGCAAGGGCGTGCGCTATGTTGACAACGTTGTTGCCTGGCCCAGCGTTGAGCCGGCCGACGATTACGCGGCTCTGACGGTCCTGCTCTTTGCACGCCTGGCATCGTGACAGAATCTCTGCGCGGGGAGCGATGCGCTGTGGCGCTGCAGCAGGTGCGGCATATCGCTCTCCCATGAGGGACCTGCATCAAGATCCGCTGGAAGACCAGCGGCTCAACGAGCAGCATCATGAGCTGGAAATGGCTACAAGAGGCGACGGGATGGGGTCGCTGTGGACCTGGGCATCCTCAGTCCAGAGATCAATCGCTTCCAGACCATGCTTCAGAGCTTCCTCATAGGTCTCGCCGTGGGTCTGACATCCTGGAAGCTCAGGCACGGTGGCCACGGTGGCCAGGTAGGCTCGATCTTGCTCGCTCCACTGGATGATGAGAGAATAGTCCTTGGCCGGCTGCTTCATAGCTGCCTCCCTAACGTGCGTAGCGCTTGCTCTCTCCCAGAAAGCACCGGGTGCTGGTGGCCGCCCGATAGGTCAGCCCCAGATCGACGCCCATCACCTTCGAGGTGGTGGGCGTGACCACGGGATCAGGGAGCGACCCCACGATATGCAGAGACCATCCACCGCGGCGAAACGGTTCTGCCCGCTGGCGAGAGAGTGGCCTGGGCAGGCGCTGTAACGCCCCCACGAACTCCAGCATTTCGAGGCCGGAGAGCGTCTCATAGAGGAAGGGAGCCTCTGCAAGATAGCCGACCATCTGCTTCATCTGCTCGGTTCCCCAGGCGACAGCTCCCCCGCGCCCCTCGATCAGAC
>JBHOQN010000157.1:0-20388 GCA_042408965.1 Ktedonobacteraceae bacterium | reverse complement strand
GGCGCGATGATACCGCCCCCGTGCGGGCGCGATGATACCGCCCCCGTGCGGGCGCGATGATACCGCCCCCGTGCGGGCGCGATGATACCGCCCCCGTGCGGGCGCGATGAGAAGACCCCAGCCGTAGGGGCGCGATGATACCGCATCGGGGCGGGTGCGATGATACCGCCCCCGTGCGGGCGCGGTGATACCGCCCCCGTGCGGGCGCGATGAGAAGACCCCAGCCGTAGGGGCGCGATCCTCATCGCGCCCCACGTACCCATCGTGCCCGCACGGCTCATCCTCGTTGTCCGGCGGTGGCGGGACTATCTCCTCATCAGGCACATCCTCGATGAGATCAGTCGTTGGAACGCCCAGAGCTTTGGCGATTTTACTCAGCGTAGTGGTGGTAACTTCCTTGTAGGGATGGCGGTAGATATTACGGATTGTTTACGGATTGTCCGTACGTTTATGTCTGCAGCACGTGATAAAGAGGATATGTTGAAGCCCTTCGATTCGGCAATTTCCTTACACGTAACCGTAGCACTAAACAGCTTCTCTTTCTTCTGAAAATGGCTTCTATGCTTTAGCTGTGATTATCGGAGGCTTGTTCAAATAAATCGGTGAGTGGAAGATTGAGCGCTTTTGCCACTTTGCCGAGAGTCATGGTGTTGAAGCTCTCGTCAGGGTGATCGAACATGCGCTTGATCGTCTTGTAGGAAACGTCAGCAAGGCGGGATAACCTGCTCATGCTCAAGTTACGCTCTTTCGCCAGTTCTTTGACACGCAGCCGTATCATAGAAGTCCTTTCAATCCAGGTTTTTTGGATTGTACCAGGACTTCCATCCTTGGAAAACTCCCAGAAATGTATCAGGATATATATGGTGATATTTTACTCTCTGCACTCTGATACCTATACCTATTCTAGTATCTACCCTGCACAGGGTGAACGGAGGCCAGAATCTGCCTGGATCTCACCTGATATGAGACCAAGTGGATTGGTATACGCTGGGTCTGGGATCAGCGACACCTAGGAGCGCGACTTCATTGTGTACTTCGGAATGCCCAGTTAACTGGTCGGGCACATCCTCGATGAGATCACCGTACGGGCGCGATCCTCATCGCGCCCCACGTACCCATCGCACTCGACCCATCGCGACGGACCCCCACCCGTAGGGGCGCGATGAGTACCACCCACCCGTACGGGCGGGCGCGATGAGGATCGCGCCCCTACTCATCGTGCTCCTCCAGCTCATCCTCGTTGTCCGGCGATGGCGGGACTATCCCCTCATCAGGCACATCCTCGATGAGATCAGTCGATGGGACGCCCAGAGCTTTGGCAATTTTCGCCAGCGTCGTCGTTGTCACATCCTTATAGGGGTTGCGGTAAATATTCTTGATCGTGCGGAAGTTGACATCAGCGGCACGTGAGAGGGAGGACATGTTGAAACCCTTTTGCTCTGCGATCTCTCGTACTCTTAACCGTATCATTGTACTGGTGCCCTTCAGGTGGTACTCCCGCTATTCTACCAGTCTAGCCAGATTGACAAAATTAGGATCGTAATCTTATCATATAGTTAATGCTATTTTGCTACTAGCATTATAATGATGGCTTCAGGAGGAACCCTTTCATGAGTGGTAGTGAGATTGCGCGGCTGCGTCGACGGCTGGAGGACGAGTACACCGCGGGGAGGCGGGCGCTCTACGGGCTGGCGAGCGGCTGGGCCAAGCATCAATTTATTTCCAGACGTCTCTCCAACATGGACGACTGCCGTCTGGAGTTAGAGCGTCTCGTTGGTAAAGAAGAGGCCATGCGGATCGTCTGTGAGACCCTGGAGGCCGCGCGCGAAGTCGAGCGGCAGCACGCCAGGGTAGATTGTAAGAGGCAGGCGAGCGCAGAGGTCCTGCACTTTCCCAGGCCCGGTTCGAGCGAGCCTGGCAAGGAGGAGCAGGCTCATGAGCAGCCATTCGGGGGTGCTCCTGTGCCCCTGGAGGCGCCGCGCCTGCAAGGAGACGATAGAGCCATTGAAAAGACCCTCTGGCTCCTGGCCTATCGTAGCCGTGAGGAAGACGCCGATATCCTCTATCTCTTCTACGCAGCCTGCCAGGAGGAAGTCGAGCTAGTCACCTACGCCAGGCTCAGCCGCGCAGGAGATGGGGCCACCATGCTCATGTTGCGTCAGCTCCCGCATGGATTTGGGGTGCCGTATGGGCGCTATCGTGGCATGATCCATGTACGTCTAGATGGGAGCATCGTGGAAGGCAACTATCTCATCGAGCGTAGCATTGCCCAGGATTGATTGATTCCCCTCTACCTGTATTGCCTGCCTGCAGCAGCGCCGTCGTTCCGGTTGAGCGAGAGGAGCGTTTCTCTCCGGCCGGAGCGGCGGTGCTGCTCTCTGTCCGTCAGACAGGTGCCTCCTGCTCTGCCGTTGCGGCTGACTGGTGTCAATCTGCACGTGCTCTGGCCGCGCTGCCCCTGGAGCTGGTCGCACACCGCTGATATGGACGCGCCAGAAATCTGAGAGTTCCCTGCAGCATTGCCATTGACATAGAGCATACAGTATATATAACGTTATATAAACCACGGTACCTATCCCGCTGAGAGCGCTGAGAGCCTGTGGTAGGGGGAGATCGTGCGCTATCAGAGGAGAGGTGCCTGCGGCGAAAGCGGGATGAGGGGCACGACTGGCCTGTCCTGGCCTGGCCTGGCGGGGAGCCGCAGCGGCTCTGCCGCTGAGCATGACCGGCGCCAGACAGGTCCGGGTAGCAGATGGCGAGTGTGACCTTCGAGGAGATCACTGCTCAAGGAGCGGGCGCGCGGCCAGAGGGCGATGCGGCCAGAGGCGAAGACGAGGTCTGGAGCAGGAGCGTCGATGGCGACCGGGGCCAGAGTGGCGATTGCATTGACGGGGCGTGATCCTCTACGGTGAGGATCGCGCGAGGGCGGTGCGGTGCGGTGTGGTAGACGGGGCGGGTGGAAGGCGCGCTATGGCTGCACGGCAGCGCGACCCGGTGCTGAGGGAGATGGATGGGAGGCGCGTCGTCCTCGGCCGGGGCGGGCGAGGCTGTCCATGCCGACGGCGCGCGGCTTGCTATCGGATCGGCGCGGGGATAGCAGAGGTGTGGCCAGAGCAGTTAGAGGAGAGAGCAGCAGTGATCGAGAGAGCGCAACAAGGCAAGCTATTTGTCAGCGGTATCCTCATTGAGAAGCAGTGCGAGTATGAGGCCATCTATCATCTGACCTTTCTGCTGGATGGCAGCGTGATCATTCCTGTGTATAGCACGGCCCCGCGTGAGGGCAGGGCGCACTCTGCAGGCGGGCAGATGCAGGTAGGCAGGCGCTATCATCTGCTCTTACAGGTGCGGCCGCATCGCCTGAGATGGCTGGAGGCCGAGCCGGCCGGGGGTCTGGCCACGGTCGTCGCCGCGGCTCACCGTCAGGTTGCCAGGGATGCCAGCGGCGTATCGGGGGAGCGCATTGTCCTGCAGCATCATATTGTGCAGGGGCGCGTCGTTGATGTTGACTGGCGTCGCGCTGAGGAGCGCTATGTCTTGCTGGAGACAGCCATCGGGCGGGTGGTGCTCAGCCCGCGTGCTCTGGAGGCCGAGGCGCGGGAGAGCGCGCGGGAGCTGGTGCCAGGGACCTGGCTGGCGTGGCGGCCCTGGCGTCTGGACCTGCTGGCGGTGCTGGAGGGACCCTAGGCGGTGCAGCCGGAGAGGGGGGCCAGGGGCCAGGAGCTGCTGGCGCCGCTCCCCGCGCCCGATGCCGAGCCAGACGGCACGACCTGACACAGCGGCCAGAACCGCTCTTCTGGCCGCTGCTCCCTGACAGGCGAACGCCTCGATCGCTGGCCAGTCGCCAGGCTGGCGATCCCTGTGGACCTCGGCCACACCTGCCGCCGTGTGCCAGCGGGTCATGCAGCCAGCCCGTCCGGGGGTCTCGCATCCGACAGATGGGGCAGTATTACGCCATGCAGTTGCTGATGGGGGAGAAGATAGAGTATATACAGGGATATATAGCAATGGAGAGATGGTCCAGCAAGATGGTAAGGGCGCGCATTGCTTTGCGAGAAGACCCCAGAGTTCCGCGGCGTCCCGCGCTGTCGATGGCTGTCTCGCCGGGGTCAGGGTATCTGCGAGAGCGCTGCTCCTCGTTGCGCAGCTCGCTCTGCTCGCAGCGATTCTGCCCCTGTGGCCGCCGTCAACGATGCAGCGTAAAATCGGACATCTGTTTTGCAAAATCGGGGCGTCAGCGATTGCACGTCATTCGGTGGTAGTGTACAATGTATCCCGTTAATGCGATAACGCCATTTCTTGGGACACACGAGGGTAAGGTTTTATGAGACAGGCTGATGGCTCGGAACTGCTCGGCGCGAGCGACCCACGCGCAGGCGAGATCGGGGTTATTTATGTAGCGCCTCACGATGATCGAAAAGATGTGCTGACTGCTATTCTGACGCAGGAAAAGCTAGGTCGCAGGCAGATAGCGGTAGTACTGCCAGAGCAGAACAGAGCCTTCCAGCGTCCCGTCGATTTTGATGGCCTCAAGATGCGTCGCAGCGCCCGGGCGCAGATCGTCTTTGTGGCGCCGCCTGGCTCAGACCCGGCCGATTATGCGCGCCAGCGGCGTTTTCCAGTCTACTCTTCGCTTGATAATTATATTCGCTCCTTGCATGATACGCTGAGTCAAGAGGGGGGGCGCCGCCTGCAGCGTGGACGCCTGCCGGACATGCGCCGCCTGCTGCACCGTGGAGGAAGAGGGGGCGGAGAGCCGGGACACCCGGCGGCCGCGCCCGGTGCCGCTGTCGGGGATCTCCAGAGGCAGGAGCCGGCGCTGCAGGCCTCGCCCGCCATGGGGACGCCGGCAGCGATGGACCTGGCGACGCCTCCGGGAGGCGCTCCGCCTGTTGAGCCTCCAGTGACGCCCTATGAGGAGGAGCCGGCGCGCCCACTCTCGCCTGGCACGGCTGCGGCGGCCGGCGCGCTGGCCGGTGCGGCCACGGGCCTGGGCTGGGCCGCGATGCAGCATGAGCGCGAGGAGACGCATGCCGAGAGCGAGTCAGGTCTGGCCGCCGCTGACCTCGCGGAGGATGAGGATGAAGGAGACCTGCCGCCAGCCTCCACGCCGCTGCCCTCGTCGGGCGCGGGACCCTCTGAGGAGGTGATCCAGGAGTCCATGCACACCACGGCGGGGCCGCCACGTCCCACCGCCAGCGACGCCGGGCCGGGGATCATCCAGTTTCCCCAGCGACGTGTCACGGCCAAGCTCCCGGCTGCGACGAGCGCCTATGCGCCCGAGGTGGCGCCGCCGCCGCGCCGCGGTACGACGGGGAAGATGACGGCCGTTGCAGCGGGCGCGGGTGCCGGTGCTGCAGGCGCCGTGGCGGGCGCTGGCATGGTGGCCGGCGCCGGGGCTGCTGCGCCGGGAAGCGGACGCGCTGCGCCGGTGATGCCGCCACCGCCGATGACGCCGGCGGGCCCGGGCGGGCGCCGGCGCCGTGGTGCTGGCTGGCCGCTCTGGCTGGCCTTGCTGGTCCTCCTCTTGCTCTCTCTGCTGGTGGCCTGCAGTGTGGTGACCTATGTGAATCCGAGCATGCTGGGCCCTGTGGGGAACCTTGTGCCTTTCGGCACGCCAATGGCGACGGTGACGATCACGCCGATCAGTGCCGACCTCAAAAACCAGTACC
Source organism: Ktedonobacteraceae bacterium (assembly GCA_042408965.1). Classification (GTDB taxonomy): domain Bacteria; phylum Chloroflexota; class Ktedonobacteria; order Ktedonobacterales; family Ktedonobacteraceae; genus Thermogemmatispora. Next base: position 14,719 of record JBHOQN010000157.1, on the reverse strand, counting down.
TCATCACGGGAGTGACCGGTACCCCTGATCCCGCTCAGCGCGAGGTGCAGGCCCGTCTCCTGAACGCGACGCCGCAGTCCCAGACGAAAACGGCTCAGGCCACTGGCCACGGCCAGACGGCCGGCGTCCAGGCCCGGGGCACGATTACGTTTACACACAGTGTTAATAGCTGGCAAACGGTTCTCAAAGGTACTGTCTTCCCTGTGCAGGGTGGGTTGCAGGTCATTACTGATGAAGCGGTCAGCCTGCCACCAACTGATGCATTCCATCCTGTGTCCAGGACTGGCTCAGCCCATGTGGTTCAGGCAGGCAGCGTTGGTAATCTTCCGCCTCGTGCAGTTAATCAATCGTGCTGTTCAACTGACGGATCAATCTTTGCCACCAGCAGCGCCTTTACAGGCGGGCAGGACCCGCAGACCTTCGTCTTCGTACAGCAGAGCGACATCGACGGCGTGGCCAATCCGCTCAAGGCCAGCCTGGCGCAGCAGGCCCAGCAGCAGTTCCACAGCCAGATTCGCAGCGGTGAGCAGCTCATCAGCCAGCCGAAGTGCAACGCCAGCGTCAAGAGCGACCACCAGGCCGGCGACCACGCCAGCAGCGTCACCGTCACCGTCACCGCCACCTGCACCGGCGAGGCCTACGACGCCCGCGGGGCCCTGCAGATGGGGGCCACCCTGCTGAGCCAGGAGGCCGCGAAGAGCCCCGGCACCGGCTACGCCCTCGCCGGCCAGATCGTGACCACCATCAGCGGCGCCGCCGTCATCGATGCCAGATCCGGGCGCCTCTCGATCACCGTCAACGCCGAAGGAATCTGGGCCTACCAGTTCAGCGCTGCCAGCAAACAGTCCCTGGCGCGGCTCATCGCCGGCAAAAGCAAGAGCGAAGCGCTGCGACTCCTGCAGGCCCAGACCGGCGTCAAGAGCGCCGATATCCAGCTCATGCACAGCAGCGGGGATCTCCTGCCCACAGACCCCGGCCAGATCACGATCACTGTGGTCAGCGTGCCAGGTCTGCAGCCCGCTCCCAGCCCGACCTCGTCCGCCGCGCCCCCCGGGCCGACCACAACCGTGCCCGGCGCCACGGCCACTGTGGGCAAGGGCTAGCGGCTCGGGCGCGTTCTGTGAGCGGCGCTCGAACGGATGCGTATCTACTCTAGAAGAGAAACTGCTTCGATCATTCAGTCGAAAAGCTGTTGTTAGCGTAACGTCCGTACGGATATGTTGTAAGTGTCACTGGGCGAACCGGGGAGGGTTTTCGTCTATGGTGCACAGCAGGGGACTAGGCGAGGACGGGCGATCTCTACGTCGAGGACAGCGGGCACGCCAGCTGCGCCGCTCTATTGGCAATTATGAACTGCTTGGCCTGCTGGGGCGTGGCGGCTTCAGCAGGGTCTATCTGGCACGCCATCGCATCTTGAGCAATCGGCCACCGGTGGCTCTCAAGCGGCTCCTGACACCCCTGGAGTCGCAGGAGGCCTATGCGCAGTTTCTCGAGGAGGCGCGTCTGCTGGAGCAGCTCCACCATGAGCATATTCTGCCGCTCATCGATGCCGGCGTCGATGAAGAGGGCTGCCCCTATCTGGTCACGGCCCGCGCTGGAGGCGGCTCCCTGCGCGAGCGCCTGCACCGTGCCGACGGAGGGCCGCTGCCCCTGGAGGAGGTGCTGGCCATCATCGCCCAGATCGGCGAAGCCCTGCAGTATGCCCACGAACGGGGCGTGATCCATCGTGACCTCAAGCCCGAGAACATCCTCTTTACCGAGCACGGGGAGGCCCTGCTCTCCGACTTCGGCATCGCCCTCCTGCTTGGCTCGCAGAGCGTGGAGCAGGCCACCGCCAGTGGGACGCCGGCCTACATGGCGCCGGAGCAGTTTCGCGGCCAGATCTCGCGCCAGAGCGACCAGTATGCGCTGGCGTGTGTGGCGTACGAGCTGTGCACGGGGCGGCGCGTCTTCGAGGAGCGCGATCCGCTGGTGCTGATGTACAAGCACACGCAGGAGGAGCCAGAGCCGCCGCGGTGCTACAATCTCCATCTGCCGCCGGGAGTCGAGGCGGCCATTCTGCGCGGGCTGGCGAAGGAGCGTGGGGCGCGCTATCCCGATGTGCAGAGCTTCGTGGCAGCCCTCCACGCGGGAGTGGGGGCCGCCGCGCCTGTCGACGCCGTCGAGGAGGTGGCGACGCCGCCGACGCGCCCTCTGGAGAGCCGTCGCTCTGCGGCCGAGGAGGTGGTCGGCTCCCCCGATCCGCCCATCATTCAGTTCTCCCGCGGGCGCAGGGTCAGCGCCAGACGGCCGCTGGCGGCGCCTGTGCCGCGCGCCACGGATGAGCCGCCGCGCTCGCCCGCCGGGCGAGGAGGTGCAGCGCCGTCTTTGTTGCTCGGAACGCAACAGGGAGGGCGGGGACGTCTGAGTCGCCGCCGTCAACGGCTCATGCGCTGGCTGCCGCCGCTGGTGCTGCTGCTCCTGCTCGTGGGAGGCCTGATCATGGCGGCCTACGCTGACCCCGCAGTCCTGGGCCCGCTGGCGAGCGCGCTGCCCTTTGGCGCGCCGCTGGCGCTGGTGAGGATCACGCCGGCCAGCGCCGATCTACAGAACCAGTACCTCATCACAGGGGTGACCGGTGTCGCCGACCCCGCCCGGCGCGAGGTGCCGGCCCGCCTCCTCAGCGCGACGGCGCAGTCTCCGTCAAAGACGGTAGCGGCCACCGGCCACGCTCAGACGGCGGGAACCCAGGCCCATGGAACAATTACCTTCAGCCATGCCTCTGGAAACTGGGAGACAGTGGTAGCAGGGTCAACCTTTTTCAATGTGCGAGGCACCCTGAGTGTTTCTGTGGATTCCACGGTGACACTGCCTCCTGCTGATCCTCAGCATCCTGTTTCCCGGACGGTGGGTGCAACAGTTCTTCAGCCTGGATCTGTTGGCAATCTTCCAGCCGGCATCATTAAGGAGTGGTATACCTCTACGATGTATGCCGTCAGTGGTCCCTTCACCGGTGGGCAGGACCCACAGAACTACATCTACGTGCAACGCAGCGACATCGACGACGTGGCCAATCCGCTCAAAGCCGGTCTCCTGCAGCAGGCCCGGCAGCGCTTTCTGGGACAGGTCCATAGCGGCGAGCGGCTCATCGGTCCCGACTGCAGCACCGGCGTCAGAAGCGATCATCAGGTTGGCGACCACGCCAGCAGCGTGACCCTCACCGTAACGGCCACCTGCACCGGCGAGGCCTACGACGAGCAGGCTGCCCTGCGCCTGGGCGACTCACTCTTGAGCCAGGAGGCCGCAAAGAACCCCGGCGCTGGCTATGCCCTGGTGGGCCAGATCGTGACCACCATCAGCGGCTCGGCGATCAGCGACGCCAGGACCGGGCGGCTGGCGATCACCGTCGCTGTCCATGGGATCTGGATCTATCAATTTACCGATGCGCGCAGGCAGTCCCTGGTGCGGCTCATCGCCGGCAGGAGCGAAGCTGAGGCGCGGCGTCTGCTGCTCGCCCAGACCGGGGTCAGTGCAGCCGAGATCCAGCTTGTGCGCAGTGGCGGCGCTCTGCTGCCCTCCAACCCGGGGCAGATCACGCTCACACTCGTCGCACCCTCCGTGAGGCGGTCCTGACCGCCTTGAGGCTATCAGAGGGCTGCTCGCAGATGCGGTGCAGGCCCTGTAGTACCAGAGTAATCTTCCGCGCGCCGCTGCTTGCACTGGGCAGAAAAGCCGGTTGCAGTGGTGGTACAATAAGACAGATATTGCAGAACTTGATGGAGCTGGCCCGACCCCGATCGGCGTCAGCAGGCGCAGAGGCGCCAGACAGGAAAGGATAAAGACGCAGGCATGCTGGCTCTGGAAGGCAGGCAGCTCGGTAACTACGATGTGATTCGGCGCATCCGTGTAGGAGGCATGGGGGCGGTCTACGAAGGTCGTCAGCGTACCGCCTTTGGCAGGCGCGTCGCCATCAAGGTCATCCTGGGCAACTACGCCGCCGATCCCGACATGCGCCGCCGCTTCGCCCGCGAGGCGCGTACCATCGCCCGCCTGCACCATCCCCACATTCTGCAGCTCATCGAGTTCGGCGACGAGCAGGGCCTGCTCTATCTCGTCATGCCCTTCATCGATGGCGGTACATTAACCAGCTACCTGCGCCGCATCTACGAGCGCTCCGAGAGCGGACGCGACGCCCTGCCTTTCGACCTGCACGAGATGATCGACATGTATCTCCAGCTCCTCGACGCCGTGGAGTATGCTCATGAGGAGGGGCTGGTCCATCGCGATATCAAGTCATCCAACGTCCTGCTGGAGATGCGCCGCAGCGCCGCCCCCCACGTCTATCTGGCCGATTTCGGCCTCGTCAGGCAGGCGCGGCACGCCGATTCACAGGTCGGGAAGCCCATACCGCTCGATCAGGTGCCCGGCACGCCCCAGTACATGGCCCCCGAGCAGACGCGCGGCATCGTGACCACCCTGACTGACATCTACGCCCTCGGAGTCCTGCTCTACCAGATGCTCACCGGCGAGCTGCCCTACGACGATCCCGACGAGATCAAAGTCATCCAGATGCAGCTCCGGGCCCCCATTCCGCGCCCGTCGCGCAGCAATCCACAGGTTCCGCCCTCGTTCGACGCCGTGGTGCGCAAGGCGATGGCCAAGCGCGACGACGAGCGCTTTCAGAATATCGCCGCCCTGCGCGAGGCCGTCCTGCTCGCCCTGGAGCGCGGACGCCTTCCCGCCGCCGAGGAGATCCTTCCCCTTGAGCGGCACGTCACAGACGAGCGAGACGTGCCGCCGCCTCCAGAGGAGCCCGAGATTGAGGAGCTGCCGCCAGGCGATCCCGCCGCCGAGGCCACGCTGCCCGATCTCACCCCGGAGCCGGAGCCGCCGCTGGAGCCGCGCACCGTGGCGTTGCCCATGCCAGAGCCGCTGACCATCCCGCGGCGTCCGCGTCAGCCTGCCGCCGTGCCCTACGCCCGCCGCACGACGCCGCGCGCCCTCCCTGAGCGCCCCGCGCCCGTGCCGCGCAGACGGATGCGCCAGCGCCCGGCCTCGCTCTTCGTTGGCATCGTCCTCGTCGTCGTGGCGGTGATCCTGCTGCTCTTGCTGCTGGCCCGGGCCTTCGACATCGGCATGCTACCCCCCGGCTTTCCTCTGCTGGGTGCCAATCCCGATGCCCTCGTCACCGTCACCGCTCAGAGCCGAACATTGCAGGATACCTACCTGCTGACCGCCTCGCCACAGATTCAGCAGGCCGATATCGATACACGCATGATCCCCGCCCGGACACTCAGGGCCACCCGCAGTGCGGCCCAGACCACCCAGACCACGGGCACCAGATCCGGCAAGGGAACGACAGCCCAGGGGCTGCTGCTCTTTGACAATCATGGCCTTGTCGGCGTCTTCGTTCCCGCCAATACCGTCTTCACCGGTCGCTCCGGCGTTCCCGTGCGCCTGACCGCCGCCGTCCTTGTGCCGCCGCATCAGAACGATCAGGACGGGACCATCAGCGCGCCTGCCCAGGCCCTCACACCGGGGGCCGCAGGCAACATCCCCGCCGGCGATATTAACCAGGCCTGCTGTGGACATGGTGTGCAGGTCAGCAACCCTTCCGCCTTCAGCGGTGGCTCTGACGGCAACGTCGTCCATGTCGTCTCGCAGGATGATCTGGATCGCGTCAGAGGCATGCTGCAGCCCACCCTGCAACAGCAGGTTATGACACGCCTCCAGGCCCAGTTGCGGAGCGGCGAGACCCTGGCCGGCACGCCGAGCTATGCCGTGCATGTCAGCTCCGATCAGCCCGTGGGGACGCAGGCCGATCAGGTGCGCGTCCAGGTCAGCGTGACCGGCACCGTCACCGCCTATTCCCCCGAGGTGGCCCGTCACCTGGCCACCCAGATTCTCAGCCGCCAGGCGCAGCATGCCCTGGGAAGCGCCTATCATCTGCGCGCTGGTAGCCTGGTTGCCGATACCCCACAGGTCACCCAGCAGGGCCAGGCGGGCCTCACCTATCTGAGCGTCCCTGTGCGTGGCACCTGGATCTATCAGATCAGCCGCCAGACCATCGCGCGCTGGCAGCAGGATCTGCGGGGCACCGGCAGCGAGGTCGCTCTCACCTATCTCCGCTCGCAGCCAGGGGTGGCCTCCGTACAGATCCATCTGCCCTTTGGCTCCGATCATCTCCCCGACCAGCCCGCAGAGATCCAGATCGTGATCGCCAATCAGTGAGGCTCAGAAGGGAAGGTCTCCCCTTGACAGGCGACGAGCACGCCAGGTATGCTTGAAAAAGACCACTGACTAACAGTCAGTCAGTGGCGGCTCCGGTGACACAGCAGAGAAAGCAGGCACGCATGACACAGACCACTCATGAGGCATTCGTTACCACCAGCGAGCGCGGGCTGCGCCACGATATCCTACCCATGCGCCTGTATCATAAGGCCAAGAAGCTCGGCGTCTGGGATCCCCGCGCCATTGACTTCACGCGCGATCAAGCGGACTGGCAGCAGCTCAACGATGGCGAGCGCGAGACGCTGCTCTATCTGAGCGCCCTCTTTCAGGCCGGCGAGGAGAGCGTCACCCTTGATCTCCTGCCGCTCATGCTGACCATTGCGCGGGAGAGGCGCCTCGAAGAAGAGATGTACCTGACCACCTTCCTCTGGGAGGAGGCCAAGCATACCGAGTTCTTCCGCCGTTTTCTCGATGAGGTGGCTCACGAGCACAGCGACCTGCATCGCTATCATACTCCCAGCTATCGCAAGATCTTCTATGAGGAGCTGCCGCAGCGCATGAACGCCCTGTTGAGCGATCCTTCGCCGGCGGCGCAGGCGCGCGCCAGTGCCGTCTACAACATGATTGTGGAAGGGGTCCTTGCCGAGACAGGCTATCACGCCTATTTCAATATGCTGGAGCGCCTCGATATCATGCCCGGTCTGCGTGAGGGCGTGAGCTACCTCAAGCGCGACGAGTCGCGGCACCTGGCCTACGGCGTTTTCCTGCTTTCCCGTCTGGTGGCGCAGGACCAGACCCTGTGGGAGGTCATTGAGTCCTACATGCAAGACTTGCTGACCTATGCACTGGGTGTGATCAACGAGCTGTTCGAGGCCCGGGCCGCCAGCGAGAACCCACCTTTCGAGCTGGACATGCAGGAGTACCTGAGCTACGCGACCTCGCAGTTTATGAAGCGCCTCGAACGCATCCGGCGCGCACGCGGACAGACGCTGGAAGATATCTATCAAACCACCGAAGAGCTGTCCTAGCTCTTCGGTAGGGTTCCACTCCACCTCTTTGCTGGCCTCCCTTGTGCGTCGCGCTGGACCTCAGAGGACATCCTCCAGGGACCACCGCGACGCACAAGGCTCTCTTCGGAAGGCCCCTGCGCTGACAGCTCCGCGCTGCGCCCCTAAGGGAGCACCGCGCCGTTCTGCAGTGGATTGGGCAGGTCGTGGCGAGTTTCGTGGTGGAAGGTCAGGGTGAAGGCGAAATGCCAGGTCCCCATGACGGCCACGGGCTTGCCTTCGCCGCCCGAGGGCGTGAGCTGCACCTGCTTAATGTTCCATGTCACCTGTACGCTGTTGACTCCGGACGGCACCAGAAACGCCGGCTCTATGTCAAAACAGTGGTTCTCACCAGCGCCGGCCGGGTGGCACTCGGTGCTGGTCATCGCGACTGCCTGCTGCGGTGACGAGCCGTGGAGATCGAAGCGCGTGATCGTTGCGCTCTGGTCCGGGTTGGGCGCGCTGATCGTGTAGACAATGATGGTGCGTCCTTCGTCCGCGTAGGCTTTATTGAGCTGGATCGTGATGTGCTGGCTGCTCTGCTGAAGCGCGAAGCTCTGGTAGAGGTCGGGATTGCCAAAGAGCGGATTCCACCAGGTCATGGCGAAGGTTGCCCCGCTGAGCACGAAAATGGCGAAGAGCAGCGTAGCCACTGCCAGCAGGGGACGTGGGAAGCGCCTTTTTTGCACTGGTGGGCTGGCGAGCGTTCTGTGCTCACTCACCACAGGTTCCTGATTCAGCAGCATGGTCGGTGACCTCCTGTCATGGGATAAGGGAACGTGGTTGGAGTCAGGGGTGGGATGCGCCGTGCTGTGCGCGCCAGAGAGCAGGCGGTCGGCAGCGGCACGCACCGCGCTGTCTGGATCGTTGAGAGCAAGGACGCTGACGGCCTCTAGGATCTCTGCGGGGAGGAGCGTCACGCTTCCCAGGCTCAGGAGCGCCTGCTCCCGCACCAGCCAGGAGGGATCACGGAGCGCCGTGCGCAGGTGTGGCAGGATGAGGTAATCCGGCCAGGCCGACAGCAGGTTGAGTGCGATGGCGCGAACGCAGGCATGTTCGTCTCGCACCGCCACGAGCAGCTCGGCCGGTGGCTGAGCGCCAGCCCGACCTGCCAGGGCCTGCAGCGCTGCACAGCGCAGCTCCCAGCGCGGGCTGGTTAGCGCGACCTGGATCTGCTCCTCTCCCTGCTGAGCGGTGCGGACCTCCTCATACTCGGCCAGGCGCCTGGCCAGCCTCGTCTGCAGCGTGTCCGCTGCGTGAGAATCAACAGGCTCCATACTTATGCCTCCTCTGCTCCTGCAGCGTGCGTCTCCTGCTGCGTAAGAGCTGTAGACCGCGATGGAGTCGCGACTTAACGGTGCCGATCGGTATCTCCAGGAGATGAGCGATCTCCTGGTAGGAGAATTCCTCGAAGAAGAAGCAGATCACGACCAGGCGGTACGCCTCCGGTAGATCCGCCAGAAAACGTTGCAGTTGCTCCAGCTCTTCGCGGATCTCGTAGCGCTCTTCCAGGTCGCTCTCAGTCATCTCCTGCTGTAGATATGCCTCCTGTCGTTCGAGAGAGATGACGAGCATATGCTGGCTGCGCCTGGTATTGCGAAAGGCGTTCAACAGGATTTTGTAGAGCCAGGGGCGCAGCAGGAGCGTCTGAATACGCTCTGGCGGGTAGCATGAGAGCGTGACATAGGCGCCCATAAGCGCTTCCTGCACCAGGTCTTCGGCCTCGTGGGCGTTGCCCGCCAGACGCAGGGCGAAGCGATAGAGTGGCTGTTGATAGCGCTCAACGAGCTGCCAGAAGCCCTGGTGCAGGTCTCTGATCAGCAGGAGTCTGAGCGTGCTGGCAGAGTCGTCCATTGCGGGTCCTTTTCTCTCCAGGGTTGCCCGAAGGGTCCGAGAAAGAGCTGCAGCCAACGTTCCGGACCGGCCTTGTCGGTCCTTGCTGTGGAGACCCGTAGGCCGTGTGCCTCTGGAAGGGTTGTTGCCGGCTGTCTTTCTCATCTTGTAGAGAACCGGAGGAGGGGGAAAGGTTCCCGGGTCGGCTAGAAGGGTTACTGCGAGGGGAAGCGCTTCAGGGGGGATGAAGCGCTTCCTATGACGAGAGGTGGTGGCCGGTGAGTAAGGATGGCAGATCGTGGGCGCGGCCTATGAGTGCCATTGGATGGATGAGGTTTGATCGTTCATCGCACCCATCTCATAGCAGTCGGGATGGCAGTCGAGGACAGTTCCCCCGAAGTTGGCGTTTTCCCAGTGCAGCACGTGGTTGCAGTTGCTGAAGCCCCGGGCGGAGGAGATCTGATCGTTCCAGGTGTTGCCAACATAGCTGAGGCCGTATCCGCCGACCTGGTTGCAGGGGAGGCTGCCGGTGAGCGTCCAGCTTGTGCCCAGGTAGTGCCAGTCCCAGTACTCGATGCTGAGAACATAGGTAGTGTTGGGAGAAGCCTGGCCGTGTGGTGCAAGATCGGCAGGCCCCAGATCGGCCGGGGTGGCATGGGCAGGGAGCTGCACTCGTCCGCCAGTAGCGGCGGCGATGGCCTGCGAGAAGGTCGCGTAGCAGTGGAACGCGAGGATCTTAGAGGTAGTCTCGCCTGCCTGCAGCGGCGCCAACTGCTCCACGCAGTGGTTCAGATGTGTATGGGCTGCCTGGGCCGACGTGGCTGAGAACCCTAAAAAGGGCGAATACAGCAGTAACACAACGAGGCTTGGGAAAGGGTTCTTCACGGTCTGCTTGCTCCTTTTCACGAGTGAACAGGTGATGCGATCGACGTTTCATATCAGACTTCCTCTCACACTCTTTCAAAGATACATCGCTCTCAGCTCCAAAAGAGGGGTAATTTCCCCCCTCTTACTCCTGTCACTCTTCCCTATTGTAGCCATCTTCTGGAACATGCCACCTTGTAATGGACAAGATCAGCATCTTTCATATAGTGAGCGACTATATAGAAGTTATAGATTTCTAGCTGTCTGCTGCGATGATATATGTAAATGTTGACAATCATGTGTCTGGATATTACCATACATAGCAGCGTTTGCTCACACTATCTCTCATAGGAAGGCAGGACTGCAGGGTGTGAAAATCTGTCATCTGGTTGAGGGCGTTGATCTGCGGTATGACGATCAAAAACGTATTGTTATAATGAACAATTCGGTGATACGCCTTTCTCCCCGCCAGTGGAAGATCATGCGCTTGCTGTTGACAAAACAGATTGTCACCGATGAGATGTGCTGTCAGGCGCTCAATCTGCCGAAGCTGGATCTCAGCGCCTTGCGCCTGTTGACAAAGCATGTGGAGAAAATACGCTGCCGCTTGGCGCCTCACGGATTGACCATCGGCCGGGTGCATGGCTATGGCTATGTGCTCTTCTGTGTGGAGGAAAAAGCGTGATCGGGCCTGGCTCTGCAGGGAGATACCAGGCGTGATATACTGTCCATCATGGAGGAACAACGCGCTGCCAACACCTCAATGACTGGGGAGCAGAGCGCGGGGGCCACCTCCCAGAAGGCCGGCGGGCGACTGGTGGTCATCTTCGACGGCAGCTGCGACTTCTGCACGGCGACCGCCGAACTGCTGCAGCGCCTGGACTGGCGTCAGCGGCTGCAGTGCCTGCCGTTTCAGATGCCTGGTCTGCCGGAGCGCTACGGCCTGACGCTCAAGGAGTGCGAGGAGAGCCTCTGGGTCATCTGGCCCGACGGGCGGCGTGCTCGCGGGGCTGAAGCAGTCAGTGCAGCCCTTGATGCCATCAGCGTGCTGCCGCTCTTCCGCTGGCTCTATCGCCTGCCCGGCCTGGCGGGCTTCGAGGAGCGCCTCTACCGCTGGGTGGCTGCCCATCGCCAGTACCTGCCAGGCGTTCGGCCCTTCTGCCAGCGGCCCGGCGCTCCCTGCGGCTCCTGAGACGGGTGGGATCTTGCCCCTGGCGCTCTGCTCCGGCGCACTGCTGTCGGTGGCATGTACTGATGACCCTTGCCCGACGTCTCGATCGCCCAATGCACCCGCGCGATGCCTGTCTCCTGCTAGAGAGAGCAGAGCACACAGATCACCAGTGGCAGCATCAGCGAGATCACGGCGTTCCCAATAATCAGGCTGATCTCTGCCTGCTGCCTGGTAATCTCAGCGAGCGCCTCTTTATCTGCGTGACGCGCCAGGTGGCGGCTGATACACCAGAGCCCCAGGATAGCGGGCAGGATCAGCAACCTGACGAGGGCCATCTGCGGCTCACTGAGTAGAAAGGGCACAGCGATCATCAGCGCGCTGGCGAACCCTATGAGGACGAGGCTCAACGTGGCCTTCCAATGGCCTGGCGCGGTGCCATCCCTGCCTCCACGGCTGGTTTGATGCTGGCTCACCCTTCCGCTCTGCCGCGGCACCTGTGCCTGTGCCTGGAGCAAGTGAGGGTCGCCCCGCCAGGGCTGACCCTCGGCCTGGTAGATCTCTCTGGAGCCGTCCGTGCTCAGCGGACGTGTGATGCGCGGCGCAGCCGGCCGCTGTGGTGCACCGCAGGCAGCGCAGCGCAGGCTCTCACGAACAAGAGGCGCGCCGCAGGCTGAACAGTGATGAGTAGCCATGAATGCTGAGCCTCTCCTACCATGATCGCTCTCACGCCCAGGGTCTCACTCATAGGACGTGAGCACTGAATATAAGCCGCATGTTGAAGACCAGCAGCCCGTTGGCTCTGCTCCCCCCGGCGCGCCGTCATACAGCAGGGAGACAAGATGATCACCCGCCCTGTTCGAGCGACAGCACTCCGCTGAGCAGTTCCGCCCGTGCCTGCTCCACCTCGTGCGCATCGTGCAGGCAACGCTCCGTGTAAGAGCGCTGCCAGATACGCATCGGCGGCGTCGGCGTTGGCGAGCGAACCTGCTCCAGGTGCGAGAGCCAGGCCACCGCGACCAGTGACTTGAAGGCCTCGACTACGCGCCCCAGCGTCATGGTACGGTTGGTGTTGCCCTCAAAAGAAAGAATAAACTGCACCTGCTGGACTCCGATGACAAAGGTATCGAGAATCAGGCCCGGAAAGGGCCGCGGCAGGGCCTGCCAGGTTTCCTCCAGGATACGGCGCAACGCAGGGTCCTCAAAGCTGGGGGCGTAGGCCTCAGCCAGAATCGTCACCAGGTACGTCCCCGTCCAGCCATAGTTATGCGTCGGCAGACGCAGGGGACGCCCCGCCATGCTGTGCTCTCGCTGTACCGTCGTGATCTCATAGACTCTTTTCAACCGCAAACACCTCTTTCCACATAACCTCCAATATACTGCCAATGCTACCCATAACCATCGAGCATCATGATAGAGTCAGTACCCTTTGAATTCTGTTCCCTGACTCTATGCAGCAGTGCCCTTTATAATAGCACAGCTCTCGAAGTCAAACAAGTCTCAGGGTGCCTGGTCGCTGCCAGTATTGCTGGCTAGTCCCCCGGCGCCTCATCCTGCTCCCCGTTCTGGCACCCAGCCACCTTTTGCAAGAGAAACGCGCGTCGCCCCGCGATCTGGCGCAGGCGCTCGCAGGTCAGTTCGATCGCCAGCGGACTCTGATCGCAAGCGATCCAGCGCCGTCCCAATCGCTCAGCAACCGCTGGCGTCACGCCACTACCGCAGAAGCAGTCCAGCACCAGATCATTCTCCTCACTGGAGGCGAGCAAGATGCGTTCCAGCAGAGCCGCAGGCTTCTGCGTCGCGTAGCCGTTGCGCTCGGGATCGCGCTGATGGAGATGGCTGATATCACACCAGACGTCGGAGGGCGTCATCACATCGTCTTCATAATAGTGGTAGAGCCGTCCCCCCGAACGAATCGTCCAGCAGACGCGCCTGTCGTCGCCGATCAGCCGGCGCATATGATTGCGCCGTGTGCTGCCACGTCGCTCGGCGATGCGCTCGCCATGAAAGCAGTAGCTCTTCGAGCTCGTGTAGAGGAGCAGCGTATCATGCTTATGCGCGAAGCCGCGTCCCTGGCGCGGTCGTCCGCCAGAGCGGTAGTGCCAGATGACCTCACTACGAAAGCCACCGCCGACTCTGGCGGCCTCCTGGAAGACTTCGTCGAGCAGCAGGCGCGCGTGGTGGCTGGCGCGCCAGTCCAGATGGAGATAGAGGCTCCCGTCCTCGGCCAGCAGGCGGTAGAGCAAGAGCAGCGTCTCGTAGAGCCACTGCAGGTAGGCGTCGAGATCGCCATGCCAGCGATCACTGTAGGCTCGACGCGCGCCACTGCTGTAAACACGCTCGCTCATGAAGGGAGGATCGATATAGATCAGATCGACGCGGCCGGTAAACTCCTCTAGCAGCGCCGCCAGGACCAGACGCCTGTCACCCTCGATGAGGCGGTTCTGCCAGGCCTCTTGCTCCTCGCCGGCAGGCGAAGGCTGGGAATCCCCTGGAAAGCGGGCGCATGTCTCCAGTGGCGCCGGGCGCCCCCAGGACGCGGTGAGATAGGGGTTGTGCTTGTTCTGCCAGATCAACTCTGCCACGGATGCCGGCCTTCTCTCCTCTCGCATGAGCAGCAACGTCTGTCAACCCGGCGCTGGCGCTTTGCATGCGGCGGGGCACGATGGCAGCCGTGCCCGGATCGATGCGCGCCATTGCACAGGCAACAACTACTATATCACAGAATAGCGGTATTGTGAACTCGTGCGAAGCGAACGATAGACACCATCGCTCTCCGCTCAGCTTGGCATCGCCAGCCTGCTCTGCGCAGTGTGGCTCCATCCCACTCAGATGGGCGTGAGAGCGAGACGCTACTCACTCGCGACCGAGTGCGGGCCATCCAGTGAGATAGAGAGAGTAGCGAGCGCAGGTCAAGGCCACCTGTTGCTCCTGGTGCAAGCCACATGAGGAGAACTTGAAGGATGCCATCATCACCAGTGATCACTGTTGCGCATCTGCGCAAGGTCTACCGAGTCTATGAGCGCAAGGCTGGTCTGAGCGCAGCCTTGCGCGGTCTGGTCCGGCGAGAGGTTCGGGAGGTGGCAGGTGTGGATGACCTGACCTTTGAGATCGAGCCAGGAGAGATCGTCGGGTTCCTGGGACCCAATGGAGCTGGCAAGACCACGACGCTCAAGATGCTGGCCGGGCTGCTCTATCCCAGCGCTGGCACTCTGCAGGTGCTGGGCTACGCTCCCTGGCGCCGCGAGCGTGCCTTTCTGCGCCAGATCGCCCTTGTCATGGGTCAGCGCAATCAGTTGATCTGGGATATTCCGACGATCGACTCCTTTGAATTGAACCGCGCTATTTACCGCATTCCGTCGTCCGAGTATCGCCAGATGCTCGACGAGCTGACCGAGCTCCTGGATCTGGAGCCACTGCTCCAGAAGCCCGTGCGCAATCTCTCTCTGGGAGAGCGTGTCAATCACCTCCGGCTAGAAGCCGGAGGCTTGCATCTAGACTCCACCGCAACTCTGCATACCTTTGCAGGCGTACAGCTTTGGCTTCTTTGTCCGATGCATCAGGGGCAATTGACAGGTGCCCCGTCCTGATCCAGTCC
>JBHOQN010000155.1:0-2990 GCA_042408965.1 Ktedonobacteraceae bacterium | reverse complement strand
AGCGCGCGTCATGGGGCAGCAGGAGCTGGGCGATCGTATTGCTCGCCTAAGCGTTCCTTGACCCCCTCCAGGCAGAGATGATAGAGGTAGGCTTCCTGAGAGGGAAACTCAGGGGGAATGGTATAGGCGGGCAGCGAGGCTTTATAGGCCAGCGGATCAACTTCGCAGGATTCGGCGAGGCGCACCGTATTCAGCAATGCTTCCGGCAGGTCAGGGAAGAGCCGCAGCATCTCCTCGGGACTGCGTAAGTAGAATTCATGGCTTTCGAATTTGAAGCGCCGCGGATCGCTGAGCTGGCTCTGAGTCTGGACACAAAGGAGTACCTCGTGGGTATGAGCATCTTCCGCAGTGACATAGTGCAGGTCGTTGGTGGCGATCAGGGGCACACCCAGCTCCCGATGCAGCTCGTAGAGGCGCTTATTGACGATCTCCTGCTCGGGATAGCCACTATGCTCCTGGATCTCGAAATAAAAGTTCTCCGGGCCAAAGACATCTTGGTACCAGCGAATGATCTTGCGCGCCTCATCGATCTTGTCATGGATCAAGAGCTGCGGAATCTCGCCCCCCAGACAGGAGGAGGTGGCAATCAGCCCCTCGCCATACTGCTCCAGACAGCGGCGGTCGATGCGCGGCTTGTTAAGGTGCACCCCCTCGGTGTTGGCAATGGTCGTCAGCTTCATTAAATTGCGATAGCCTGTATAGTTCTTCGCTAAAAGCAATAAATGATTATAGTCCTCTTTATAGCGTTTGGTGCGATCATGAAGATCTTCAGTCAGATAGGCTTCGACACCGATAACAGGATGAATACCTTCATTTTTGCAGGCTTTATAGAACTCGATGGCCCCGTACATGACGCCGTGATCGGTAATGGCCAGATGCTTCATGCCTAGCTCTTTTGTACGCTTGACCAGGGCGTTGATGCGGCTGAGGCCATCAAGTAGGGAGTACTCCGTATGAACATGCAGATGGGCAAAGTCAGGAGCCATGACTGAATATCTGCCTCCGCCGTAAGAATTTCCAGTACTTCAGGATAGAAGGCGCCATCTGCGCTGTCAATGTGACCATCGGCCTATGACCTGCGTCCCGCCTGCACTTGTTGCGGGAGTAATTCCTCCCCCGCCCTCTACTTGCTGCCTGCCGACTACGGTCTTGTCCCCTTGACATAGCAAGCATTCGCTATTACACTTTACCTTGTAACCGGTTACGATACCGGTATCGTAACCGGTAACGTATAGAAGGCGACAACAAGCATAGCAGAGGCTGCATGCAAGACGCAGTGAGGCAGGAGCATGAGCACGCGCATGACGATCAGCGATATCGCCCGCCTGGCTGGTGTCTCCAAGGCCACGGTCTCGCGGGTGCTCAATCACAAGCCGGACGTTGATCCGGTGACGCGCGAGCGCATCTTGCGCATCATGGAAGAACACAATTTTGTGCCGAGCGTGGCCGCCTCGGGCCTGGCCGCTGGCAAGGGCCACCTGATCGGCGTCCTGGTGCCGGCCCTTACCTGGCCGCTGATCCCTGACATCATGCGGGGCATCGCCGAGGTCGTTGAGGAGACCAGCTATGAGCTGGTGCTCTACAGCATCAAGACCAGCAACCATGAGCGTGACCGCAGTGATGTCATTAACCGCATTCTGGCGAATCGCTTGATCGCCGGGCTGCTGGCGATTTTCCCGGGTCAGTCAGCACGTTACCTGCCTGCACTGCAGCGGCAGGGCCTGCCTGTGGTTTTGCTCGATGATCAGGGCCTGCCGCCCGAGCAGCTTCCGTGGATCACGGCGGATAATCGCGCCGGCGCCTATGCGGCAACACGTCACCTGCTTGAGCTAGGGCATCGGCGCATTGCTCATATCCAGGGGCCGCTCAAGTATCAGGTTTCACGCGAGCGTTTCCAGGGATATTGCGATGCTCTCCAGGACTACGGCATCCCTCTGGACCCGTCGCTGATCCTGCAAGGCGATTTTATGCCCCCAGGAGGCCGGGCCTGCGCCTGCCAGTTCTTTGCGATGCCGGAGCGTAGCCGCCCAACGGCGATCTTTGCCGCCAGCGATCTGACAGCCTACGGCGTCATGGGAGCAGCCGAGGAGTTTGGCCTGCGTATTCCCGAAGATGTCTCGCTGGTTGGCTTCGATGACATCTCCTCATCTGGCCATATGCGCCCGCCTTTGACAACAGTGCGCCAGCCGCTCACAGAGATGGGCCGGTGCGCACTAGAGCTGCTGTTATCCCTGTTAGAGACCCCTGATCGCCCTGGTGCTGCGCGGCTGTGCCCTTCGCCGCTGTTGGCACGTTTCGCCGGCTCGCCGCAGCTGCAATCGCAGACAGCGATGACCGCTACGATTGAGAGCGCAGAGCCGGTGCGCCTGCGCCTGGCGACGACGCTGGTGGTGCGGGCTACAACGGCTCCTCCTCCTTGCTATGCCCGCTTGTAGCCACAGCTATGTCTTGGCGATCTCGCTACTGGCGCAGCAGCCAGATCAAGCGGACCAGGATACCGGCGCCTCTCTCCCGTTGAGGCCAGGATCAGGGCAGACTTTCTTGCCCCAGGCGCTCAGAATGTAACAGAGGCCGGCGAACTCTTCGTCGAACATCTCCACGAGGGCACGGCGATAGAGGTCGTCAAATTCAGCCGGTGTGGTAACTCCCGCTTCCAGGAGGAAGGGGCGGATCAGCAATAGCTCGACTTCGTAGCCGCGACAGAGGGCTTCATGGGCTTCGCTGCCAGCGGAGAAGTCCAGGACATAGGCCCGCTGCTGAATCTGGTAACAGCCGGCATCGCGCAGGAGGGATGCAAGCCGCGGCAGGATGCCGAGATGATGGCTGGGCGGCGAGAAACTGCGCCCCGTGCGCTGAAAGGCCCGCCGGGTCAGCTCCTGAAGCTGCATAAAGGCCGCGCCATTGCTGATTGGTCGCTCAAATTCGGTGAGCCGCAGGATGCCCCCAGGCCGGCAGATACGCCAGGCTTCATGCAAGACTCGTGGCCAGGT
>JBHOQN010000153.1:0-31246 GCA_042408965.1 Ktedonobacteraceae bacterium | reverse complement strand
TCTTCACCTTTCAGAACCGGCCCATCATAGCCCTGATGCATTACGATTACGGGAAATTGCTGCCCAGCCTCGTAGTGGAGATGCTCAAGCTTCATCCTATCTCCGTCGTAGGCAAATTCATCCGGCGCAATCCCTACTATCTGAACTCCGAGCAGTACATGATTAAGATTTTGCGCATGCATCGCGAGAAAGAGAAGAAAGAGCCAGGCCTCTAAATGCTCGCGGTGGTCCAGTCCAGTCCGGGCCGGGCTGGACCGGCTTCCCCGTCGAGGGCGGGTCACAGCCCGGCTCTGAAGACGCCGTTGCGTGGGATAGACCATTGATCAGGCGATGGTCTCGCTGCTGCGTACCAGGTGCACACCCAGATGCTCCCAGCGAGCCAGTTCCTCCTCGGCCAGCGCATCAAAGTCGATGGAGGGGTGTCTGACCGCGCTGATGCAGTCCCGCAGCACGTAGAGGCGTTGCAGCAGTTCCGGCCGGTCGCTGAAGTGCTGTACAAGCTGGCGTCCACTTTCCAGCACACAGTGTGATTTCGCTTCGCCGGCCAGATAGACGCGATCGTGTTGCATGATCGTATGGAGCAGATCCACGTTCAGCAGACTCGCAGGATCAGCAGCATCAGGGACTTCTGCGCCGAAGATCCCGTAGAACTCCGTGCGCATGGTGCGTCCCTTTGTAATGTAGTGAGGCTGAGTCTGGCGGGCTGCACTGTGCCAGGCGATGGCCTCACTCAAGGGGGCCACCAGCATATGTCCCAGGGTGCCCTCCATGGTGTGGTAAGGCCAGATCATCAGCTCCTTCCTGGCGCGCTGGCGCAGCTCCTCGACATAGTGACGCGACCACTCAGGTTCCCGGACTGGAATCCAGCGACCCGCGTTCACATCCTCGACGCTGATGGTGGTAAACGGCTCCGGCTGGGCGCCAGTCTCAGCATGGCGCCACCAGGAGCCATAGAAGATCTGAACGGGCAGGTGAGTGTCCAGCGAGGCATAGATCGAGGTGATCCGCGCTCCACAGGTGTAGAACCAGTTCAACAGACGGGCGATGTCCTCCTGAGAGCCGGGAACAAACAGTGTGCCAGAGGGGTCGACAAAGTCGTGCTGGTAGTCGACCAGCACAAGCGCCACCGTTTCGCGGTCCTCGCTGGCTGGAGGCAGGTTGGCCTGGCGGCCTGCCTCACTGAAGGCCGCGATCCGCGCGGCGTAGGGTCCCCTGAAGGCATCCTGTGGGTCGAATAGCGCTGGTGCCAGAGGTGGCTTACTCATCGTCGAACCTCCTGATGCGGACTGCGGACTCCATCGTGGTGAGGTGCATCGCAGCCTGCAGGGCGACGAGCCGCGAGCCGCTTTGGGGCTGCTCAGCGTGTGCCCGTCCGCCCTGGTCTTGAAAGTGTCAAATTTACACTAAACTGGTTAGAGTATAGCCGTCCGCGAGAGAAAAATCAAGGGGAGGGGCCAGGAGGTGCTCCCCTGGAATACACGCAGGTCACCTTGCGTTTCAAAAGATGTCGTGATATACTTCTTCTAGAACATAGAGGAACCTTGAGAAAAGTGGGGACTCCCCACTTTTCTGCTTGCCAGGGACTTTTTGCACTCGAACAAATTGATGTAAGCGTCTACTGGGCGACCAGCGAGCGGGAGGGAGAAGGCAACATGAGAAGCGAATTTCAGGCTGCTATTGCGCAGTTGATTGCCGAGAAGGGATTACCCCGCGAAGTGGTAATGGAGACCGTGGCCAACGCCCTCTTATCGGCTTACCGGAAGAGTTTCGGCGGTGTGGACAACGTGCGCATCGAGGTAGACAAAAATGGCGAGGTGCATGTCTGGACCGCCAAGCGGGTGGTTGCCCAGGTGAAGGACCCCAACGAAGAGATCTCGTTGGCGGAGGCGCAGCGCATCGTGCCAAAGGCCGCCCTGGGGCAGACCATTGATGTTGACTCTTCCCACATTTTCGAGCGCATCCCCACGCAGACCGCCAAGCAGGTCATTCTGCAGCGCATTCGCGAGGCCGAGCACGAGCATCTCTACGAGCAGCTCAGGGACTGGGTTGGAGAGATCCGCCTGGGAACCATCACCCGCAGAGATGCGGCGCGTGGCTGGGTGCTCGACTTCGACCTGGATAAGACCGATAAGGTTGAGGGGCTGATGCCCTTCAGTGAGGAGGTGCCCAGCGAGCACTACCGCGTGGGGCAGCGGCTGCGTGTCTACATTGTCGATGTGCGTCGTGTTCAGGGGCGTCTCCTGCAAATTGTGGCCTCCCGCTCTCATCGTGATCTGGTCCGGCGTCTGTTTGAGTCCGAGGTGCCTGAGATCTATGAGGGAACCGTTGAGATCAAGGCCATTGCGCGTGAGCCAGGCAGCCGCACCAAGGTCGCCGTTGTCGCCCATCAGGAGGGGCTGGACCCCATTGGCTCCTGCGTCGGGGTGCGTGGGTCGCGCATCAATAATATTGTGCGCGAGCTGAACGATGAGAAGATCGACATCATCCAGTGGAGCCCTGATCCAGCCACCTTCGTTGCCAATGCGCTCAGTCCGGTCAAGCCTCTGCGCGTTGAGTTGCGCGAGGCCGACCATACTGCTCAGGTGGTAGTGGCCGAGCGGCAGCTCTCGCTGGCCATTGGCAAAGATGGCCAGAATGCTCGTCTCGCCGCCAGACTCACCGGCTGGCGCGTTGATGTCGTCAAGCCTGCCGAGGGAGAGGTGTATGAGGAGCAGTTGGAGGAGGCGGTCTCGTTGCCGCTCCCGCGGCGTGAGCGAGACCGTGAGCGAGACCGCGACCGTCAAGGGCGCCACGAGGGCGGTCGCCGCTCGGCCTCACAGCGTGGTGGCAGATATCGCTGAGGTCCGGCCCCGGCTGAGCTGGTGGGCAAGCGATGGGTCGGCCACCTCCTCTGCTCTTGCGGAGACAGGGGCAGTCGGGAGGAGAGAACGATCTGGAGGAAGGGCAAGAGAGGAGTAAGATCTATGGCCAGAGCTGGCAAACCAGTGCGTCAGAAACATGTCCCGTTGCGCACCTGTATTGCCTGCCGCGAGACAAAGTCCAAGCGGGAGTTGCTGCGCATCGTGCGCACGCCTGAGGGGCAGATTCTCTTAGATCCCGGTGGCAAGAAGTCCGGCCGTGGCGCCTATCTCTGTGCGCGCTTCTCCTGCTGGCAGAAGGCGCTCAAGGTCAGAAAACCTGGCGAGCGCTGCCTGCTGGAGAGCGAATTTGAGCAGCCCCTCGCCGCTGAGGATCGCGCCGCGCTGGAGGCCTATCTGGCCACTCTCCCTCGCGACGAGGCTGCTCCAGCCAGCGGCGGCCGGGCTGCTCAACAGGCTGTTCCTTGAGCGATCGCTCCATGTCTGGAGCCTGCTGCCGGAGAAGAAATGGTCATGTGCTCAACCATACCCGGTTGCAAGGGTCCGGCGAGTGAGCTATACTGAAGAAAAGTTAGCGGTTCCGTGAACCCTTACCACTTGATCCGGGACTCAGGAACTGGTCATTATACTTATCGTATGTGTCACGTTATCTCGACTCTTTACAGAGACACAGCCCCTCGTCTACAGGGCAGACGTGGTGCGCCAATGTTTGCGGAGCAACAGCTATGATAGTCTAGCCATAGCGAGACGCCATAGAGCGCAGACTGAGACAAACATGCCTGGCCTGCATTAGCGAGGGCTGTCTCCTCCCTTCTTTTGAACGGCGCATGCGTTCGCGGAGGAAGGCGACAGTCCTTTGTTGTGGCTGTGAAGAGAGGTCTCCACCGCCGATTGTGGCGCATCATTCGCGATAGAAGGGAGTCTTCTTCATGAGAAACACTTCAGAATCCACAAATACCAACGAGCAGGCGAAGGCAACGACGACCCGAAGCCGTGCAAGCACTCGCCCGAGGACAGAGAACGCCACACAGGGCGGTCAGGAACAGATGGTAAAGCCAGGCGCCCAGCGCCGCAGCATGCCAGCACCAGGTGGTTCCCCAGCACGCAGTCAGAGTGGCGGTCCTGTCCCCCAGCCTCAGCAACACACAGGGTCGGGAAGCCCACCGGTACAGCGTGCAGGGAGCGGGGGGGGAGGTGGGGGACGTCCCCAGCGCGGAGGCAATGGAGCGCCGCAGCGTCCAGCGGCCTCTCCGGCGGGAGGCTCGCCTCAACGGGTCTCCAGTGGAGCTGCTCCCGCGCAGTCTCCGGCAGGGCCGGGACAGGGGGCGGCCCTGCGCAGTGGACCACGTCCTGGAGGCGCTGCTCATGCGCCGGCGACCCGTCCGGGCGCCAGAGGTCGTCCCACTGGTGGACGGCCGGCCCCCTCGACGCAGCGCAACCATGAGCGCCGTGCGACCGTTGTGAAAGAGAGGCCGACTGGCCCGGTTGCTATTCCACCCCAGATCGTGGTGAAAGACCTGGCTGAGTTGTTGCGTACAACCCCCACCGAGACGATCCGTCAGCTCATCAAGCACCATGTGTTCGCCAGCATCAATCAGGTCGTTGATTATGAGCAGGCGGCGCTGGTGGCCAGAGACCTCGGCTTTGAGCCGATGCCGCAGGCGATGACTTCCGCGACGGCCCTGCAGCGGGGAGGCATCTCGACCAGTGCTGTGCTGGAGGCCGCGCGCGAAGATAAAAATACCGTGCCCATTCCACCAGTGGTCACTATCATGGGCCATGTCGACCACGGCAAGACATCGCTGCTGGATATGATTCGCAAGACCCATGTCGCGGCAGGCGAGGCTGGAGGGATTACCCAGCATATTGGGGCCTATCAGGTTGAGGTCAAGGGTAAGAAAATTACCTTCCTGGATACGCCTGGTCACGAGGCCTTTACCGCCATGCGCGCACGTGGCGCGCAGGTCACGCACATCGCCGTGATCGTGGTGGCCGCCGACGACGGAGTCATGCCTCAGACCCGCGAGGCCATCGATCATGCACGTGCGGCCGGCGTACCGATTATCATTGCGATCAATAAGGTCGATAAGCCGACTGCCAACCCCGACCTGGTGAAGCAGCAACTGGCCGAGATCGGGGTGATCGTTGAGGATTATGGCGGTGAGACGGTCTGTGTACCGGTCTCAGCACGCACCGGTGCCGGCATTGATGAGCTGCTCGAAATGATCCTGCTCGTGGCTGAGATGCAGGATCTGCGCGCTAATCCCAATCGCCCGGCGATGGGCGTGGTGATCGAGGCCAAACTGGAGAGAAGCACCGGGCCAACGGCAACGGTGCTTGTGCAGGAAGGCACACTCAAGATGGGCGACAATATTGTCGTCGGGCCGCTGGCGGGCAAGGTGCGTGCCATGTTCAATGACCGTGGGAAGCGCATCCAGAAAGCTCCACCCAGCACGCCAGTCAGCATCCTCGGTCTCCCTGAGGTTCCTCAGCCCGGCGATCGTCTAGAGGTTGTGCCCGATGAGCGTACGGCCAAGCAGCGCGCCGCCGAGATCGCTGAGCAGCGCCGCAACGAGAGCGGCCTGCCCGGGCATGTCAGTCTGGATACCCTCTATGTGCAGATGCAGGAGGGCAAGACCAAAGAGCTGAACATCGTCCTCAAGTGTGACGTCCAGGGAACCGTTGAGGCGACGAAGAGCGCCCTGCTCAAACTCGACAAAGAGAATCTCAAAATTCGCCTGATTCATGAGGGGGTCGGCAACATCAGTGAGACCGACGTGCATCTGGCGGCTGCCTCCGGGGCCATCATCATCGGCTTCAACGTCAAAGCAGACAGCGCTGCGCTGCGTCAGGCGCAAAAAGAGGGCGTCGAGATTCGCTACTATGACGTCATCTACAAGCTGATCGAGGATATTGAGGCTGCCCTCAAGGGTCTGCTGGAGCCGACCTATCATGAGGTTGTTGAGGGCCATGCTGAGGTGCTCCAGCTCTTCAAAGTCGGTAAGAACACGACCATCGCTGGGTGCAGGGTGACCGACGGCAAGATCACACGCTCCTCTCTGGTGCGTGTGCTGCGGGCTGGCACCAGGCTGCATGAGAGCCGGGTGGCCTCCTTGCGGCGCGGCAAGGATGATGTCCGCGAGGTGGCTGCCGGGTATGAGTGCGGCATGATTGTGGATGGCTTCAGTGGCCTTGAAGTGGGCGATATTATTGAGGCCTTCAAGCAAGAGAGGGATTGATTGATCATGCCAAATCTCTATCGCCAGGAGAAGCTGGGTGAGCTGATTGCGGAGGAACTGAGCGATCTCGTGCGCACACGCATGAAAGATCCGCGTGTTGGCTTCGTCAGTATCACCCGGGTCGAAGTGAGTGGAGACCTGGGCCACGCCAGGGTCTATGTGAGCGTCATGGGCAATGAGGAGGAGCGCAAGAACACGATGGCCGCTTTGAGACACGCCACGGGCTTCTTGCGTCATGAGCTAGCTGGCCGCCTTGTCTTGCGCCACGTGCCTGAGCTGGTCTTCAAACTCGATATGTCCCTGGAGAAAGGGGCTCACGTGCTCGAATTGATTCGCCAGATCGAGCACGAGGAGGGGACACAGAGCACGGTGGAGTCAGAATGAGCGTTCAGGAGAGTATGCTTGCGAGTCATCTACCGGCGGACCAGGTTGCGCAGGCCGTGGCGCTGATTCAGCCGGCAGCCCGCATTGCGCTGCTGGCCCATGAGCATCCCGATGGCGATTGCCTTGGCTCTGCGCTTGGCATGGCCCATATGCTCTGGCAGATGGGCAAGGTGGCGGTGCCGTGCTGTGCGGACCCGGCGCCGCGGGTCTTCTCGTTCCTGCCGGGCATCGAGGAGTTGCGCTCCGATCTGGACGATGAGCGGTTCGATCTGGTGATTGCTCTGGATGCCGGCGAGCTGACGCGCTTTGGCGCTCTGTATGGGAAGCACCAGGCTTTTCTGGAGCGGGCGGTGATCCTCAATATTGATCACCACATCAGCAGTGCGGGCTGTGGCTCTGTCAACATCATTGATCCGACCGCCGCAGCTACGGCTGAGTTGCTGGTGCTCTTTCAGCAGCGGGCGGGCCTGCCTCTGGATCGCCAGGCAGCCCTCTGTCTGCTGACCGGGCTGATCACGGACACGAACTCGTTCCAGTTTACTAATACCACGCCGCGCGCGCTGGAGGTGGCGGCAGCTCTCCTGCGGGCCGGGGCCGTTCCTGAGAGCGTCGTGCAGCCTGTCTATCGCACACGGCCGCTGGCGCAGGAGCGGCTGCGCGCCAGGGTCTTGCTCGATGCGCGGACCTCTTGCCAGGGCCAGCTCATCTGGTCGTATGCTACCGATCAGACGCTGGCCGAGACGGGCGCCCTGCCGGAGATGGATGACAACCTTGCCGGTATACTGCGCGATATCGAGGGCGTCAAGATTGCCGCTTTCTTTAAGAATTACGGCGATCCAGCAACGACCCGCCTGAGTCTGCGCTGTGCAGCGCCCTACAATGCGGCCGCCATCTGCCAGCGCGTGGGGCGCGGCGGCGGCCATGCGCGGGCGGCCGGGGCCATGCTGGATCTGCCCATTGAGCAGGCCATGCCGCTGGTGGTTGCCGAGCTGGAGCGCGAGCTGCTGCGAGGAGGGGAGCAATGGACGGCATCCTCAACATCAACAAGCCCGGCGGTCTGACCTCGCACGATGTCGTCGCACAGATACGCAGGCTACTGCACCAGAAGCGTGTCGGCCATGCGGGCACCCTGGACCCCCTGGCCTCGGGGGTGTTGCCTATCTGTGTAGGGCAGGCCACGCGTCTGGCCGAGTACGCCAGCGAGGGTGGCAAAGCCTATCGGGCGGAGTTGACCCTGGGCTGCGTGACCGATACCTATGATCGCGAAGGTCGTGTGCTCAGCGAGCGCTCGGTGCCGGAGCTGACTCCAGCGCAGATCGAGGAGGCGCTGCAGCAGTTTCGCGGTCTCCAGATGCAGGTCCCGCCTCCGTACTCGGCGGTCAAGCTCCAGGGACAGCCTGCCTACAAACGGGCCAGAGCGGGTCAGGAGGTCAGACTCGCACCGCGCCCCATCGTGATTGCACGCCTGGACCTTCTGGCCTGGGAGAGACCGCAGCTGACCCTGGAGATCGAGTGCAGCAAGGGAACCTATATCCGTTCCCTGGCCTATGATCTGGGTGAGTGCCTCGGCTGCGGGGCCCACCTGAGCGCGCTGGTACGCACCCGCAGCGGCCCTTTCACGCTGGATCGCAGCGTCACCCTGGAGCAGTTGGAGGAGGCGGCCTCCACTGGCGAGATCAAGCAGTATCTCTATCCGCCCGATAGCGTGCTCCAGCGCTATCCAGCCCTCTGCGTTGATGAGACGAACCGGCGCCGCGTGCTGCACGGAAACAGCTTCCGCGCCGCCGCACCTGAGCATGAGGGAGACCAGGCTCGACCGCTGGCGCGGGTCTATGATCCAGAGGGCAGGTTTCTGGCCGTGGCCGCCTGGGAGCGCTCGAGCTCGCTCTGGCAGCCAGTGCGGGTCTTTCTCTCCCAAGAGGAGGATGAGTGAGCCTGAGAGGCCGTGCTGGTTTGCCCAGGCAATTCCCCCAGGCTGGTTAAGAAAGGGCGCAATTGTTGCCTGACCACTTTGCCTGTGATACTATTAAGACGCCCGCTGCGGGTACGATCATCACAACCATAAGTTAAAGGGCCGCCTCTATCCGTCATGGAATACACAACCACTGTCACTGCTCATGAAGCGATAGCCATCACCATCGGGAACTTCGATGGTATTCATAGAGGGCATCAGCACCTGCTGCATGAACTGCGCACGATGGCCCGGGAGTCAGGGTGTAGGCCGGTCATGGTTACCTTCTCCCCCCATACGCTGGCTGTTGTGCGGCCCGATCTCGTGCTGGAATGTCTGACGACCCTTGAGGAGAAACTGGAGCTTGCGCGTCGCTACGGAGGCGTGGAGGACGCGATTGTGATCCACTTTACTCCCCAGGTGGCTGCAATGACGGCGCGCGAGTTTCTGGACAGCCTGCGCGCCTCTTTTCTGCTGAAAGGACTGGTGGTGGGAGAGAATTTCAGTCTGGGACATAATCGAGAGGGCAATGTTAACTTTCTGATGCGCTACGGCCAGGAGCATGGCCTGGAGGTACGGGCCCTCCCGCTGGAAGAGATCAAGGGAGGGCGTGTGAGCAGCACACGCATTCGGGCGCTGGTCGGTGAGGGGAAGGTCGCCGAGGCGGCCGAATTGCTGGGGCATCCGCTGGTCCTGAGTGGAGTTGTGGTGCACGGCGATCATCGAGGCAGGGTGCTGGGCTTTCCAACGGCCAACATCGTGCCTGAGCCATATCGTCTGCTGCCTGCCAACGGCATCTATGCGGCGCGTGTCACTGTCCAGGATGAGGTTGGGGGTGACTCGACTCTTCTATCTCACGTCTATAAGAGTGCGGTGAATGTGGGGATTCGTCCGAATTTTCCCAGTGAACGTCGTCTTGTAGAAGCCTATCTGCTTGATGTTGAACTCGATCTGTATGGTAAGCGTCTGATGATTGAATTCGTGGCCCGTTTGCGCGATGAGCTGCGTTTTGATAGTATAGAAGCGCTGAAAGCACAGATGGCCGCTGATGTAGAGCAGGTTCGTCACATTTTATAACGGGGAGCGTGAGCAGGGTGAAAACACGCCAGAATCCACTCTCAAGATTTGAGGCCTTCATGCAGCGTCTGATTGAGGGGCCTTTTGCGTTCCTCTTTCCTTCGAGGCTGGAACCTGTGGAGGTAGCGCGCAAACTCGAGCGAGCGATGGAGGATAATGTCTTTCAGGGGGTGGATCGACTGTTGGCACCCAATGTGTATGACATCTATCTGAGCATTCGTGATCACCAGCGCTTCGCTTCCAGCCAGGCCATTCTGGTGAAAGAGTGGCAGGATGACCTGGTGAATCTGGCGCGGCAGCGTCATTATATGCTGCGCTCCAATCCTGTGCTGCGCCTGCATGCAGATAGTACCCTGCGTCCCGGCCTGGTGCGTATTGAAGCCGAGCTGGTTGATCGCCAGCACAGGAGCGGTGATCCGAGCCTGGATGGCGAGGTGATGGCGACGCAGGCGCTGAGCGCTGAGCAACTGGCCCAGCTACGCGCTCAGCTTCAGGCCGGCCAGCTCCTTCCCGGTATCGATGCGCCTGCTGCTGCTCCAGCCAGTGTGCCGGGCATGGGCGCGATGAGTGGTGTAGGAGCCGGGCGGCCGCTGACTCCGATGCCTCAGGCCTGGCTGACGATTCGTGTGCCTAATGGGCAGCAGGTCTACCGCATTGAGAAGCCGGTTGTGAATATTGGACGACAGTTGAATAACGATATCATCGTCGAAGATAAACGGGTCTCGCGCTATCATGCGCAGATTAAGTATCAGCCTGGTGGCCAGTTCATGCTCTTCGATCTCGGCAGTACCAACGGCATCACGGTCAATGGTATGCCCGGCGTCCGTCAGCATACCCTGCGTAATGGCGACCGCTTCACCATTGGAAGCTACGACTTCTACTTCGAGCGAAGGTAGGGACACTGACTCATGTCACTGGATGTCTTTCTATTAATACTCAGGCTGCTATTGCTTGTCCTGCTCTACCTCTTTCTGATGCAGGTAGTGATCGCGATTTCGCGCGACCTGCGCAAGACGGTGGCCGTGAGTGCGGATACCAATGTGAGAACGCCGCCGGTGGTCGGGCATCTGGTGGTCGTCGATAGTGGACCCAGTAATCTGCTGCCGGGCACACGCTTTGATCTGACCCCGCAGACTACCATCGGGCGCGGGCCGACGAATACTATTCAACTGCCCTATCCGTTTATCTCGGCTGAGCATACGCGACTCTGGTACCGCAATGGGACCTGGTATGTGCAGGATGCGGGTAGTACGAACGGCACCTTTCTCAACAATCAGCCGGCGCGTGAAGCGCTGCCGGCCAGGCCCGGTGATCTCATCCAGGTGGGGCCGGTCTATTTTAAGCTGACGCCCTGATCGCTGTGGTCTGCTCTTCCCTGCTGTAGGGGATGAATCAGATAGAGAGAACCTGTGCTCCTGATAGGGGGCCAGGTGGAGCGCCGTGGCCGATCACTGCGTGGATGTGATCCCGCAACTATTGCTGAGGTTTTCTATGAAAGGTCGAACTGCGATCAGCTTTCGCTTTCGCTGGAAGGAACTGGGGTTGTTTCTGCTCCCGTTTCTGATCCTGATCGTGGGTATGTCACAGTTGCTGCTGGCTAATCGGGATCAGACCTCTTCTCTGAGTACGCGCAATCTGCCGCCCATTCAGGGGCTGATCCCTATCTTTGGTCTGATCGCCCTGTTTCTTGTTGCCAACATTGTCCTGAGCTTCCGTTTTCCCAGAGCCGATCAGATGCTACTCCCTCTGGTGGGCCTGCTCAGCGGTCTGGGGGTGCTCATGGCCACGCGCATCGGCCCCGATATCAATCGGCCTTCGTTGGGGACGCAGCAGCTGATCTGGGTGATTAGCGGGATCGTGATGTGTATGGTGACGCTCTTCGGACTGCGGCGCATGCAGTGGCTGGAGCGCTATAAGTATACCTGGGCTGCACTCGGCCTCTTCCTCGTCGGGGTTACCCTGGTGAATACGCTGCGCGTGCGCAATCTGGATAGCCCGACTCATGATCAGTTGAAGATGGGTCCCTTTGCTTTCCAGCCCTCGGAGCTGCTCAAGATCTGTATTGTCATCTTCTTCGCTGCCTATCTGAGTGAGAATCGTGATATTCTGGCGGGCAAGGGGCCGCGCTTCGGGCCGTTTCGTCTCCCTCCTCTGCGTCAGCTCGGCCCGGTCTTTATGATGCTCGCTGTCTCCCTGCTCCTCTTCCTGGTGGTGCGTGAGCTGGGCCTGGCGCTCCTGATCTATGGCCTCTTCCTCTGCATGATCTATCTCAGCTCGCAGAAGAAGTCCTACGTCTTCGCTGGCCTGCTGCTCTTCATCGTGCTTGGCTTCATCGGGTATACGCTCTTCAGTTATGTGCGCAACCGCTTCGCCGCCGTGACGTTCGATGTGGTGAACTGGCAACACTGGACAGCG
This sequence comes from Ktedonobacteraceae bacterium, assembly GCA_042408965.1. Taxonomy (GTDB): domain Bacteria; phylum Chloroflexota; class Ktedonobacteria; order Ktedonobacterales; family Ktedonobacteraceae; genus Thermogemmatispora. The sequence continues at coordinate 19,322 of JBHOQN010000153.1, read as the reverse complement.
GCTCAGACCGATTTTGCTGAGAATCAGGGTTTCCAGATCGTCCAGGGTCTGATTACGCTCTCCAGTGGGGGCATCCTGGGGGCGGGCCTGGGGCTGGGCCATCCCACTATCGTGCCTGTGGTGGAGTCGGATATGATTCTGACCGCCCTGGGAGAGGAGCTGGGTCTGGCCGGCCTGTTTGCTATCCTGGGGGTCTATCTGTTGCTCATCTATCGCGGCTTCCGGATCGCCATCGAAGCCCGAGATGCCTTCAACCAGTTGCTGGCCGCCGGTCTGACCTCCATCTTCGCCATCCAGACGCTGGTTATTGCCGCAGGCAACCTGAAACTGCTGCCTCTCACCGGTATTCCGCTGCCATTCCTGAGCTATGGGGGCAGCTCGGTCATTGCCAACTACATTATTATCGGAATCCTGCTGCGCATCTCACACAATACGGCGATGGAGCGCGAAGGGCTGGCGCCGTAGCAGAAGGCAGCCTCCGCCTCCGCTCTCATCGTCGTTGTGCTGGGAGCCTCCAGTCCCGGGAGACCGTTCGATTACCGGTCGCTGGCTGTGGGCGCTGCCCCGGACCGCGGCGCCGCAGGTGGGCGATCGCCAGGGGCAGTGCCAGCAGGAGGAAAGCCCACTCCCATAGCCCGCGCAGCCAGCTGATCTGGAAGCCCACCAGGCCGGGGAGAGAGAGACTCTCAAAGCCCCAGGTGTAGCTGCTATAGACCGAGAGCATGCAGAGCGCCAACAGCGCCATGGTGGCGGCGAAAGGCCAGGAGCGCAGCAGGATATGCTCGCGGCAGTCGCTAGCCAGTGCCAGCAAAGCCACTCCCACAGCGCTGATTAGATACCAGGGCCAATACCAGGTGGAGCCGATCAGGCAGAACAGCAGCCAGCTCAGCGCCATCCAGTGCATCAGCGCTGGTAGCGATCGCAGGGCTGCCGGATGGCGCAACGTCGCGATGATCAGCCCAAGATAGGCGAGAATAAAGAGCGCGCTGGCAATGGCGTGGGCTACTATTTCAGGAAAAGAGCCGCTATAGGCGCTGATCGGTACAAGTGTGGTGTCGCTGAACCAGGCGTAGAGATGGACGAGCAACTCGTAAGGTGTATTTTTAACCATCGATGCGCTGGGGTTGACCTCGAGAATGCGTAGGACTGCCCCGTGCTGCCAGAAAGGCCCGTAGAGCAGTCCGATGCTCCCGACGTAGGAGAGCAGTGAGAGCGCAGCCAGTCTCAGGCGCTCCACGAGAGCGCGCCGTTCTTGAAGGAGCAGGAAGAGGAGCAGGCCTGGGTAGAGCACAATGAAGGTGATTTTAAGGCACGTTGCCAGGGCCAGCGAGAGACTCGCGGCGATCAGCCAGTGCGCCTGCCTTTGCTCTTGCCAGCGGACCAGGAGCCAGAAGGCCAGCAGGATGAAGAAGAGAATCTCAATGTCGTTGTGGGCGTTGACACAGGCCTCGAAGAGCAAGAGCGGATTCCAGGCCATGGCCAGCGCAGCACTCAGACGTGCTCGCCGTGTGCTGCTACTGTGCGGTAGGAGGGCGCCGCTGATTGTCCAGAGGAGCGCTGTGGTCGCCAGTAACGTACACAGACCCAACAGGCGCAGGAACAGTACCATGGTGACCACACTGTTGTGCTGGAGCAGCAGGGCTAGCCACTGTAGAAAGCTTGTCAGACCAATCCAGGTAGGACCATAGGCTGATGGCTGCGTGATCCAGAAAATGTACTGGTAAACTGTATCATGAGCAATCGCTTCTGGCAATGTGGTGAGAGGGTTGTGGTGATACATCACACCTAGACGCGCATATATGATGTAGGAGAAGACATCCTGGGAAGTCAGTGCTGGATAGAGGATGAGGATCAGCCCCAGAACCGCCGTTGAGATCACCACATAGCGGTACGTGATATACTTCGGCAGCAAACGCAGGGCGAACAGGTAGAGGATACAGATCGCCACCAGGCTGCTCCAGAGAAGCAGTTCGGTGTCCCAGTTGAAAGGCGTCCTGTGCAGGGCCAGCATATCCTGTGGATGGTGTGCTGAGATCAACGCCCTGTGAGGGAAGAGGGCCTTCGTCGGCAGTAACAACCACCGTTCGAGTGGAGAGCCGGGGAAGGCCTGGTAAAAATAGAGCGTCCGCAGGGGGAGAATGACGCCAAGGCCGCCGAACGCCACTCCCATCAGGATCAGGAAGAGGAGCGGCAGCGGCGAAGAAGGCGCTGTGCTCTCCTGCATAACGACTGTCTGCTCATCACCTTCAGTGATCGGTATGGTTGGCTGTATCATGGCTAAAAGATACCCCCGCCGTAACCGGTATCAGAATCGATGCCGTCGTCCTGGAGACGTGGACCAGGTATTTATGCTTATGAGTAAGTATAAATACCTGGTGATAGTATACTCTCTGCTGTAAAGTGCCGCTTGTTCCGCGGAACAACGCATGGTATACTTTGGCAGAACAGTGCTGTGAACCATCTGGGCGACGTCTGTCAGCAGGACAAGTACAATGGGCCAGTACCAGCAGTGGCTGCTCTGTCAGGAGACTGACCAGAGCCTGCGAACAAAACGAGAGCAGCTCGAGGCGGAACTTGCCGCCCTGCGCGAACGAGCACGTCTGCTAGAGCAGTCCCTCCCGCGCGGAGATAATCAGCTGATTCGCATACTGATCGAGGCGTTTTCCAACGATGCCCAGCGCTCTGGCGCTGGGCGCGCTCAGAGCCAGCAGAAGGTCCCCGCTCCCTTGGAGAGGCCATCTGAGGTGGGTCATGGATTGCCTCTCGAGGGAGGAGGTCGCCTGACACCCAGGATGTTGCCTCCTCTGGTCATCTCTCCTGCCTTTGAGCCAGAAGGGATGCTCTCTTCGCCATCCGCCACGCACGGACGGATGGGGGAGCCGTCTGCCCAGACACTCCCGCAGCAACTCCCGCAGCAGCCCTCACCGGCGCTTCCCTCGTCGCCTGGAGAGTCGACTCTGGCCGAAGAGTCGGCCCCGCTTCCTGCTGAGCAACAGGTAGCTCCTCACGATCTGTCTCATGAGCTGCCGATCGAGCTTCCGGCGTGGCTGCATCACCTGACCATCTCCTCGGGAAAAGATCATCGCCGCGGTCCGATCGATCAGGAGAGTATGCGCACGAACCGCCTGGTGCAACGCTGGCTGGAGCGCTGGGGTCGGATTCCTCCCTCACCCGGACCCGCGGTAACGCCTCCGGAGGATGCCATTAATGAGTGAACCAGCCACGCGCGACTTTCCCGAAGAACTGCAGCACCTCTATGCCAGGCTGAATCGCCAGGAGGTCGAGGAGTTTTTTGCTGGCTATCAGCTCTGGCAGGCGAGGCAGCGCATGGCTATTCTGCAGGCTCAGATTGAGGGACTGCAGCGGCAGATTGCTGATAATGCCGAGCGGATGCGGCAGGTGCAGCCTGCGCCAGAGGCGTTGCAGGCCCTGACTGCCCTCCGGGAATACGGTGTCAGCGATCTGGCCCTGCTGGATCGCCTCCTCGATCGCGGTGTGGACTGGCTTCTGGCCACGCTGCGCCACCTCGACTACTGTCGACGTGTGGGTCTCTTCGATGGCGATTGCACTCGCTGGTGTGAGAACGCCCTCGAAGGCGCCTATGACTGGATTGACTCCATCCAGGAGGGTCTGGCTCCTGAAGAGGATGCATCAGCTGCCTCACTGCCTGGCGAGGAGAGCACTGCGGAGCCGCAGTTAACCGAGGAGGAGTTCCTGCGCCGGCTGGTGCGTGAGGAGGGAGATACGCAGGCCCAGCTGGCGGCCGTAAGGATCGCGGCCGCCAACGTGCCTGAGTCTCAGGAGCCGGATGTTGCTGTCTGTCCTCCCTCGGAAGTGGTCCCTCTGGTCAGTGAAATGCCTGAGGATGGTGTCGGGACAGCGTCGGCGCCCGCCGGTCTGGAGTTGTACGAGTATGGCCAGAGCGAGAAGGCTGACCCTGGTTCTGTGGGCTGGGCGCCGGGGGCAGAGGGGGATGCTCTGGTGCTCTACCCGGCCTCCGATGAGCGGGTCCGGCTTTCTGGGCCTCTCTCCCAGGAAGCGCCGTCCGAGGTGCTTGTAGCTCCTCTCGTAGCCGATCTTCCCAACGATCAGCTCACACAGGCTGGTGAGGGGATGGTGCTCTACGAGTTCGCTGATCCGACGGGGAGTGTCGCTGAGGTGAAGGGCAGCGAGGAGCAGGTGTTGCTCCCAGAGGAGGCCACGCTGCTCAGCGAAGCCAGGATCGCTCTTGCCGAGCCTTCTGATCCTGAGGAGGTGGTGTCTTCCCCTCCGCTGGCACGAGAGGAGACTCCCCTGCGGGAGGCGAGTGTTGTGCTTAGTCCCGATGTGGCACAGGCCTGCTCAACTGAGGGGAGCGTCTCCCTGCCGCCAGATGGGGAGACGACCTCCACTCCAGGGAGAGCGGTCGAGGACGAGGAGCGCGCGCTGGGTCTGTCGGCGATGACTGCGTTATCACCAGTCGCTTCGCCGAAGCAGGATGCTGACCGGCATGAGTGCGCGCTGCCATCTGCTTCCAGTGAGCGTGAGGATGAGGGTATGACGCACGCTACGCTTGAGGCCGGGCACGCCACTCAACAGTCAGAGGAAGAAACCCTATCGCGGGAGAGCGCCATCCCGGCGCTGGCCTCCGACACCGAGACAGGCGGGGAGGGGAGTCCGCCGGAAGGCAGACAGGAACTCCAGCGATCGGAAGTGGAGACCGCTCCTTCTGACGATGCCGATCAGAAGCCGACCCAGGGGCCTGGTGCACCGGAACCGCGCTTCTGGCGGCGCTTGTTTGGCCGGCGCTCCTGAGGTCCGCTCCGGGCATTCCTGCTGCGGCGTCTGCCTGGTTGCTCTCACGCTGCTCTTCTAGAAGCCGCCTGGGGTTGGTGGGCGTATGCCAGATGTGCCAGATGCGCCAGGTGCACCTGGCAAGCCCGGTATCCCAGGCATTCCAGGCATGGGCACCACCGGAGGCATGCTCGCCAGGGGACCGGAAGGCATACGTGCTGCATTTAATGCCGCCTTTTCACGTTCCAGCTCCTCCACCCGCTTACGCAGCCGCTGCAGCTCCCGACGATCATGCACGGAAGCCACCAGTGAGACCAGATAGAGCACCAGCGCTCCCAGGAGGAAGGCGAGCAGCAAGAGCACGCCTAGCGGTAGAGGGATCTGAAGATGCCAGGAAAAGAGCGCTAGCTCGACATCGCTTATAGGATAGAGAGAGATGCACATTACAATACACCGTTCATCAGCAAGTCACTCAGCGCATGCCCTGTTTGATCACCGGTACCCTGGCGGGGCCTGTGCTCGAAATACCCGCGAACATTCTGCCTGGCCTTCGCTAACGTTCTCCCTCCTCTTCAGGTAGGGATGCTCAAAGTATATTCAAAAGACGATCATACTTGCAACCAGGTAGGACTAACGGCCAGGGAGGGGCAGGGGCGCCCTGGTCCTGGCGCTAAACAGCCTGGCTAGAACGCTTTTACAAATCCACCGATTCGGAGTAAACTAAGCTTCACGCGAAGAGTCTCTGGCAGAGGTGTACCTGTGTTATTCAGTGAGTACGAGCAGGCTCGTTCCAATCACAGTCCGATCCGCGCTCAATATCTAGAGATCAAGCAGCGCTATCCTGATACGATTCTCTTTTTCCGCATGGGCGACTTCTACGAAATGTTTGACGAAGACGCCGAGATTGTCGCACGTGAGCTAGAGATCGCCCTCACACGGCGCGACTTCGGACGAGGCGAAAAGGCGCCGATGGCCGGTGTGCCGCACCAGGCCGCTGAGAGCTATATCGCTCGGCTGGTCAGCAAAGGGTATCGGGTGGCTGTCTGCGAACAGGTCAGTGATCCCGCGCTCTCACGTGGTCTGGTTGAGCGCGAAGTGACACGCATCGTCACACCGGGAACCGTCATTGACCCCGCCATGCTTGCCGCCAAGCGCAATAACTTTCTCGCTGCCGTTGTCATGGGCCGGAACGCAGTCGGCGTGGCCTACGTCGACATCACCACCAGTGAGTTTGCCACCACGCAGATTGCCACGCTGGAGCCGGAGCTGACCCTGCAGCAGGAGATCGCCCGGGTTGGCCCTGCAGAGGTCCTGGTGGAGGCCCACTATGGTCATCAGGGTAGCCGCAAGCGCCGCTGGCTTGCCGCGGTCCTCAACGAGAAGCCTGTGCCGCGCCTGGGGAGCAACGGCGACCCCAACGCCGAGGTTCCCCCTCTGGACGAACAGGATGACGAAGACGATGTTGCTCCCACCGCCAGGCTGTTCAAGGGCCTGGCCGGCCATGTCACGCCCTACGATGCGCGCTATTTCGCCGAGGAGGACGCCCGCCATCGCCTGCTCACGCACTTCGGCGTCGCCTCGCTTGAGGGCTTTGGCTGCGAGAAGCTGCCCCAGGCCGTCCGCGCCGCCGGAGCTGTCCTGGCCTATCTCCAGGAGACGCAGCAGGGTGTGGCGCAGCAATTAACGGCACTCGAGACCTACTCCACCGCCGGATTCATGGTCCTCGATCCACACACACGGCGCAACCTCGAGCTCTTTGAGAGCGGACGCGCTGGCTCCGTCAAAGGCTCCCTGCTCTGGGTGCTCGACCGCACGCGCACCCCCATGGGCGGACGGCTCTTGCGGCGCTGGCTCAGTCAGCCCCTGCTCGATATCACCGCCCTGCGTCAGCGTCAGGAGGTCATTGCCGAGCTGCTCGCTGATCCTCTGGTACGCGCTCGCCTCAGTGAGCAGTTGAAGAAGATCGGCGATGTCGAGCGCCTCATCAACCGCGTGCGCCAGCGCATCGCTCTGCCGCGCGATCTCGTGGCGCTCGCGAGCAGCCTGCGCGCTGCCGGAGAGATCCGCGCCAGGCTCGGTGAGTCTGGGGAGTCGCTCGCGCTCGATCGTCTGCCCGCTCTGCTGGCCTTGCTCGACCGTCTCGCCGATAATGCGGACATCATTGCCCTTATTGAGCGGGCGATTGTGCCAGAGCCTCCGGCCACGGCCGCCGAAGGTGGGGTCATTCGTGAGGGCTTTCATGAGGAGCTGGACCAGCTGCGCACCGCCTCACAGGATGGCCAGCGCTGGATGGAGCGCCTGGAGCAGCGGGAGCGCGCTCGCACCGGTATCAGCTCGCTCAAGGTTGGCTACAACAAGAATACGGGCTATTTCATTGAGGTCTCCAACACCCACAGGCATCGCGTGCCCGCTGATTACATGCGTCGCCAGACCCTCACCAACAGCGAGCGTTTTGTGACCCCGGACCTCAAGGAGTATGAGGCCATGATTCTCAATGCACGCGAGCGAATCAACAAGCTGGAGAGCGAGCTGTTCGCCCAGATCCGCGCCGATATTGCCGTACAGGCCGCGGAGCGCATCCTGAGCACGGCCCATGCGCTGGCCGAGCTGGACGTCTATCTGAGCCTGGCCGAAGTTGCAGCGCGCAATAACTACTGCCGTCCCGACCTCAACACGAGCGAGCGTATTCATATCGTGGCGGGCCGTCATCCCGTCGTCGAGCAGGCGCAGCCCGACGTGCCCTTTGTGCCTAACGATGTCCAGCTCTCTCGTGAGGATGCTCAGATCCTCATCATCACGGGTCCCAACATGGCGGGCAAGTCGACCTACCTGCGCCAGGTGGCCCTGATTACCTTGATGGCCCAGATCGGCAGCTATGTTCCGGCCGAGGCGGCCTCGATCGGCATCGTCGATCGCATCTTCACGCGCATCGGAGCCCAGGATGATCTGGCAACCGGCCAGAGCACTTTTATGGTGGAGATGGTGGAGACCGCCAATATTCTGCACCACGCGACGCCGCGGAGCCTGGTGATCCTCGACGAGATCGGTCGCGGCACCAGCACCTACGATGGGCTGGCGATTGCCCGGGCCATCGTCGAGTATCTGCACAACAATAAACGCTGTGGGGCGCGCACGCTCTTCGCGACGCATTATCACGAGCTGGTCGAGGTGGCGCGGGTGCTGCCGCGCATTCGCTGCTTCAATGTAGCGGTCAGTGAGGAGGAGGGAGAGATCGTCTTTCTACGCAAGATCGTGCCTGGCGGCGCTGACCGCAGCTATGGGGTCCACGTGGCCCAACTGGCTGGCATCCCGCGCCCGGTCATCCATCGCGCACAGGAGATTCTGGCCGAGCTGGAGCGCAAGGGCGAGGCCCAGGCCCGGCGTAAGGCGATGAAGGATATGACGATGCCGCTCGGCTGGCAGATGACGCTCTTCGCTGGCGAGACACATCCGTTGCTGGAGGAGTTAAAGGCCCTGGATATCGAGAGTCTCACGCCCATCGAGGCCATCAGCAAGCTCTACGAGCTGCAGCAGCGCGCGCGACGCGAGAGCTGAGTGCGCGGCGCTGCGCCTCTGGCCGGCTGCGAAGGAGCGCAACGTCTCAGGCCCTTGCCTCGCGGTGCGGCGAACCCTGGCAGCGGGGCGGTCCCTCTGTGGTATGGTATAGTGGGGAGCACAATGTCTGTCCGGCGAGCGTTGTGCTGATGGATATCCTGCGAAGGAGTGTCATCTATGGCAGTTTCTCATCTCTCTCCCGAAGAAGAGGAGTTGATTGCGGCTATTCGCGAAATCGCAGTCGAGCGCGTAGCCCCGCGCGCGGCGGAGATAGATCACAGTGGCGCGTTCCCCTGGGACATGAAGGAGTTGCTGGCGCAGCACGATATCTATGCCATGCCCTTCCCTGTGGAGTACGGTGGTCTCGGCTCAACCAAACTGGCGGTTGTGAGGGCCATTGAGGAGCTGTCGCGCTGCTGTGCGACGACGGGTCTGCTGCTGGCGGTACAGCAGCTTGGGGCGATGCCGATCCTGCTGGCGGGCAGCGATGAGCAGAAGCGCAAGTATTTCCCGCCTCTGGCGAGCGGCGAATGGCTGGCGGCCTTTGGTCTCACGGAGGCTGGCTCCGGCTCGGATGCCGCGGCCATGCGCACTGTGGCTGTCCGCCGGGGCGATCGCTATATCCTCAATGGTTCCAAGCGCTTCATCACGAATGGCGGCCTGGCCCAGGTCAACACGGTCTTTGCGCTCACCGATCCGCAGGCCGGCGTTCGTGGCATCAGCGCCTTTATCGTCGAGCGCGATGTTCCGGGCTTTGCGGTGGGGCGCATTGAGGATAAGATGGGCATCAAAGGCTCCCAGACGGCGGAGCTGATCTTCACAGATTGTGAAGTACCAGCGGAGAATCTCCTGGGCCGCGAGGGCGATGGCTTCAAGATCGCCATGATGACGCTCGATCGCACGCGCCCCGGCATTGGTGCTCAGGCTCTGGGCATTGCTCAAGGAGCCCTCGATCTGGCGGTCTCCTATGCAAAGCAACGGGTGCAGTTTGGACGCCCCATCGCTGAGAACCAGGGCATTCAGTTCATGCTTGCAGACATGGCGACAAAGGTGGAGGCAGCGCGCCTGCTGGTCTACAACGTGGCGGAGATGATCGACCGGGGTGAGGAGCGCTTCAGTATGTACTCATCGATGGCGAAGATGTTCGCTTCGGATATCGCCATGGAGGTTACCAGCGATACCATCCAGATTCTGGGGGGCTACGGGTACATGAAGGAGTACCCGGCGGAGCGCATGATGCGCGATGCCAAGATCACGCAGATCTACGAGGGGACAAATCAGATTCAGCGCCTGGTGATCGCTCGCGAGTTGCTGGCCCGCGCCTCGTCAGCGTAGGCGTGGAGAGCGAGAGGCGTGAGGAGGACCTGGCGTCTGCCTCGCGGCGAGAGTACCAGAGAGGGGCGACGAGCAGCAGGCCGTCGCCCCTCTGCCTCCAGTCCCACGTCGCCACCTCAGGACTGTGCTGCCTCCTGGGTCGGCTCGTGGAAGCGCCGCTCCAGCAAGGAACCCAGCGGAACCAGCACCAGCAGCAGGACAACCAGCACAACCAGGCCGACCAGGAAGGTCAGCGGCTGTGGAGGAGTGAAGTTCAGCAGCGCGTCGAGCGAGAACGGGCCAGCCCCCATCAGGCCCAGCGCCGCTGCGATCATCAGCAGCGTCAGATTGAACTCAAAACCACCCTGCCCGTTCCAGAAACCTTTGCTCCAGTGAACGCGGGCAATGGCCATCAACATCGCCCCGATCGGCAGCAGAACCGCCAGCGGAGTCAGTAGGCCCAGGGCCACCAGCAGGCCACCTCCGAACTCACCCAGCGCCACGGCCAGCGCCCAGAAGGGGGCTGGCTGCAACCCGAGCCTGTTCAGCATCTCCTGTGTGCCCTGCAGTCCACGTCCGCCAAAGAGGCCAAACAGCTTCTGAGAACCGTGAGCCATGAAGATGAGACCGAGCGTCAGACGCAAGAGCAAGAGACCAGTTGCGATCAGTGCGTTCATCTGCTCTCTCCTCCTTTCCTGCGATAGACTTCTCTCTCACTCTACAGCTTCAGCCGACCGCAGGTCAAGCTGAGCCATAGCTGGCAGAGCACTGGTGATAGATAGCCAGAGGATAACTGGAGCGGCGGTGACGTGCGACAGAATCAGCGACCTGCCCACCCTCTCGCACATCACCGCGCCAACGCACCGCCTCTCAGCGGGCCGCGCCGGCCTCCACAGTCGCCGCGGCCTGCTGGGACTGCGGCTGTGCATCAGCCCCGGCCACGCTGATGCGCTTCGGCCGGCTGGCCTCGACGATCGGCAGCCAGAGCGTCAGCATGCCATGCTCGTAGGTGCACTCAACGTGATCGGCATCGATGGGCCTGGGAAAGGTCATGCTGCGCTCGAAGCGGCCAGGGGTGATCTCCTGCACCAGCCAGCGAACCTGCTCATCAGAACCGACAAAGGCCGGCACCTGTCCTTTGAGGACCAGCGTGTTCTCCTGAATGGTCAGATCGATGTCCTCCGGCCGGACACCTGGCAGCAGAAAGCGCACACGGTAGCCCTGCGCGGTCTCGTAGGCGTCCAGCAGCGCCGGCGCAACCGTCTGACGGCTGGCCACCGTCCAGCCAGGCCGTACAAAGCTCTGCTCAAAGAGCTGATCAATGGCTTTGCGCAGACTCAACGCCTCACGGAACGGATCAACCGGCAACAACGTCGTCATACGACCACACACCTCCTTTAGCTCGCATGGGTCTGCCTGTCTTCCAGGCAGGCAATATTGTTTCTTCTGGTGTATCGCTCGGGGCGCCAGGCCGGCGCAGCAGAGGGAGGGGCCGGGCGCCCTGCCAGCATCGCTCTTTCGTTCGTCCGGCCATAGTATAACTCATCTCACAAAAAATGTCAAGTCATATTACGGTTTATTAGCGGTTTTCTTACAAATTTCTAACACTGTGGGGGAGACAAAAAGAGAGGGGAGGTGACGAAGCACCTCCCCTGGGAAGGAACATGGAGGAGAGAATTAGTGTCTTGTCTGGGCAGCGGGTGCGGGGACTGCCTCGATGGCGCGCGCCACGATCTCGGCGATGTCCTCCACCTGCAGGCGCTCCTCAGCCTCGACGCCCTTCACGCCGTCCTCAAACATGGTGATACAGAAGGGGCAGGCGGCTGCCAGCACTTCAGCCTTTGTCTCCAGAGCCTCGTTCACGCGCGTCTGGTTGACCCGTTTGCCGATCTTCTCCTCCATCCAGGCGCGGCCGCCACCGCCGCCGCAGCAGAAACTCTTGTTGCGGTTGCGGCGCATCTCCGTCACCCCATTGCTATTCAGCACCGTCAGCACGCGCCGCGGCTCGTCGTAGACGCCGTTGTAGCGCCCGATGTAGCAGGGATCATGGTAGGTCAGCTTGCGCTGATCGAAGCTCTCCGGCAGCGCCAGACGTCCCTCATGAATGAGGCGCTCGATAAAGACGCTGTGGTGGATCACCTCGTAGTGGCCACCGAGCTGCGGGTACTCATTCTTGATCGTATTGAAGCAGTGCGGGCAGGCTGTGATAATCGTGCGTGCCTGCCTGGCCTGAGCGGGCAGGCCGTGGCCATTGCTCTGGCTCTCAGCCGTGTTGAAACCGTAGCTGTTGAGGACCTCGATATTCTGCTGGGCCATCATCTGCCAGAGATATTCGTTGCCGATGCGGCGGGCGGGATCACCCGTACAGGACTCCTCGGGACCGAGGATCGCGAAGTTGACACCGGCAGCCTTGAGGATCTTGACCACGGCTGTCGCCACCTGGCGGTTACGCTGATCAAAGGAGCCCATACAGCCGACCCAGTAGAGCACCTCAGCCGAGGGATTCTCAGCCATCAGCGGGACATCCAGGCCGGCAGCCCATTCGGCGCGGCGGTCGTTGCTGATCTCCCACGGATTGGCGTTGCGCTCGATATTGTTAAAGAGCGAGGTCACCTCCGCGGGGAATTCGCTCTCCTCCATCACCAGATGACGCCGCATATCAACGATCTTCGGCACGTGCTCGATCGAGACCGGGCAGATCTCCATACAGGCACTACAGGTGGTGCAGGCCCAGAGCGCCTCCGTGCTGATCACTCCGCCAACCATCGGCTGAGCTTCGCCGTGGCCGTTGCCGCCGCGCACATCGGCGATCGTCAGCCTGGTATAGAGGTTCTGCGCTCCCAGAATCTCGTGGCGGCGCTCCAGCAGAGACTCTTTGACCCCCAGGATGATCTCCTTAGGGAAAAGCGGCTTGCCGGTGTTGCTGGCGGGGCAGACCGTATTGCAGCGTCCGCACTCCGTACAGGCGTAGCCGTCGAGGAGCTGCTTCCAGGTGAACTGCTCGGCCCTGGAGACACCGTAGTCCTCCCGCTCTTCCAGGTTTTCCAGCAGCGGCAACGCCCCTCTGGGACCGTAGTTGCGGAAAAAGACGTTGAAGGGCGTGGCCATCAGATGCAGGTGCTTTGAGCCGGGCAGATAGACCAGAAAACTCAGCACTGTCAGGATATGGGCCCACCAGAAGATGCGGTAGAGGCCCGTGTTCGTCGTCGTGCCCAGGCTATTGAACCAGGGACCAGACCAGGAGCCGATCAGCGACCACTCCTCGCCGTGGCTGGCCGCGAAGCCGAAGGTCTCGACCAGCGCCAGGGTGAGCAACACGAGGAAGATGAAGCCCAGAATGATGAAGCCGTCCCAGGGACCGTGCAGGGCGCTCGAAAGCTGCCGCGGGCGAACGATGCCGCGCCGAATGGCGAAGATCACCAGCGAGACCAGCACAAAGAGGACGAAGAGGTCCAGCAGAGCCGCAAAGGTGTGATCGTGGCCGATCAGTGGCAGCGAGCCATTGAAGGCCCCCAGAATCAGATTGAGCAACCCGAACTGGATGATAATGAAGCCCCAGAAGGTGAAGAAGTGCGCCAGGCCGGGAAGCGGATCGCGGAGCACGCCGCTCTGACCCAGAACAACCAGCAAGAAGTCTCCAATGCGATCTTCCAGATGATCGGTACGATTCTCGCGACGGGCCTTCACCAGCAGAGCGATGAGCTGCCCTGCTCGCAGGCCGAAGAGGGTCAGCGCGGCCAGAAAGATCACCGCGAAGATGGCTGTACCGATCCACCCTCCGGTTGGTGAAATCGCAGGGGGTGCCATAACAACCTCCCGTGAGGCGGTGGAACCCCGGCAACGCTGCCAGTGTTGCTCCACCGCACCCTTCTCTCTAGAGTTGCGACTTACGTCGCTTCACTTCCTCAGTCAGCCTGGGCAGGATCGTCAGCACATCGCCAACGACACCCAGGTCCGCTACCGAGAAGATCGGCGCATGCTCGTCTTTGTTAATTGCGATGATGTATTTGGAGCCTTTCATGCCTGCCAGGTGCTGAATCGCTCCGCTGATGCCGCAGGCAATATAGAGCGTGGGTTTCACCGTTTTGCCGGTCTGGCCGATCTGGTAGCTGTAGGGCTTCCATCCAGCGTCGACGATGGCGCGCGTGGCTCCCGGAGCGCCGCCGAGGGCACTCGCCAGGGCTTCGACGAGCTGATAGTTCTCGGGTTTGCCAAGGCCGCGACCGCCGCTGACGATGATGCTGGCATCTTCCAGGGCCGGGCCGTCGCTCTGCACCTCCACCCTGTCGAGGACTTTCATCTGCTGCGACTCAGCCTTGAGGGTGATGGAGAGCTGTTCCACTTCGGCCGTGCGTCCCTCGAAGCGCTCGACTGCGAAGGCCTTGGGGCGTGCCAGCACGATGCCTGGTCCCTGGTAGGGATGCGTGGCGATGACCACATTTTCGCCACCCCAGGGGACCGTGACCTGCAGTGTCTCCCCTTCGTAGCGCAGGTCGGTGGCATCGGTGATCAGGCCCAGGTTGTGGCGTGCGCTCAGGCGTGCGGCGATGTCGCGCACATCGTAGGTGGTGGGGAAGAGCAGAAGATCGGGCTGTTGCCGACTCAGCAGTTCACTGATCGTATCGACGGCGGGGAGCGTCAGGTAGGTGTCGTAGGTGGCGTCGCTGTGCGCGTAGACCTTTTCCGCGCCGAACTCGCCCAGGGTCGGGGCCACGCTCGCGGCCGCGGCGCCAAGCACAATGGCCTCGGCGCGGCCCAGTTGTGCGGCCTTGCTCAGCGTCTCAAGCGACGGGCGGGCGGGCCGGCCATCCTCAATTTCGACCAGTACCCAGATAGTTTTTGACATGACCTGCACTCCTCCTAGAGCAACTGGTGACGCTGCAAGAAGTCGGCAATGATCTCGGCAGCGTTGCCCTCATCTTTGATGATCTGCCCGGCGGCGCGCGCCTCGGCTTTGCCTATGGAGAGAATCTGCTCACGCGCCCCGGCCTCGCCGACCTGAGCTGGATCGAGTCCCAGATCGCTCAGGCTCAACTGGCTGAAGGGCTTCTTGCGCGCTCCCATAATGCCCTTCATGGTGGGATAAATAGCCTCAAAGGAGCCGCTAGCGATGGTGACCACAGCGGGAAGCGGGCTTTCAACAACCTGGTAGCCGGTCTGCGTCACGCGCTTGATGGTGGCTTTTGTGCCCTCAACGCTGATCTCGCGTGCGAAGGTGAGTTGGGGCAGGCCGAGAAATTCGGCGATGGCTCCTGGCACCATCCCGGTGTAGCCGTCGGTGCTCTCGGTGGAGCAGAAGATCAGATCGGGGCTTTCACGCTTGAGCGCGGCTGCCAGCACACGCGCCGTGCCGGGAGCATCTGACCCGGCGAGCGCGGGATCGCTGATCAGAATGGCGCGGTCCACGCCCATCGCCAGCGCACGCCGCAAGGCCTCCTGCGCACTCGCCGGCCCCATGCTGATCGCCGTGAGTTCGCTATTGCCAAGGCTATCGCGCAGTTTGATCGCCGCTGCGATCGTGGTTTCGTCTCCAGGGTCAAGGACGAGCGAGACCCCGCTGCGCACGAGCCGTTTCGTCGTGGGATCGAGCTTGCTTTCTACAGTGTTGGGGTCCGGGATCTGTTTGACACAGACGAACATCTTCATTGTATTGTTGCCTCATCCTTATATGTGTGCAGACGAAGACGGGACCCTGCCGTGGATCTGCGAGCCGACAGCATCGTCTTCGCAGGGAGGAAATACCGGCTGTGCCTTCTTTGCATTTCCTCGAAGAGGGTGGCTGTTGCTGAAGAAAGAGGGCTGCCCCGGACGCCTTGCGCCTGCACAGATTCTCTATGGGTAGACCGAGAAGGCCAATTGCTATCTACCAGGCCTCTTGTATTGTACCTGTCCCGAAAAGAGAGTGTCAACGTTGCTGGCTAACAGACCGTGCCTCTCTAGCTAACAGGCGGCTCGCTGCCTCAGCGCCTGTCGCTGTCGAATCCGCCGCGGCGCTGCTGGCGATAGACAAGGATAGCGGTGAGTGTCGCCACGACGCCGGCAATAAACGGTGGCAGGCTGGTCGAGAGATCGTTGCCCGCGATCCAGAGGAAGGCGGCGAGGATCTCCAGCAGCAGGCCAACGGCGAAAAGCAGGGCGATCCCTAGCGGCGAGCGCTCGAAGGAGCCGCCCAGGGCCTGCCGCCCGTAGAGCGTGGCCGGACGGGCCCCCTCGCTCTCGGCAGCCAGTTCCGTGGCGGTTCCCTGCTCTCTGGCCTCCTCTATGGCGTGGCGCAGGGCTGCGTAGAGCGCTTCGAGTGGCTTGATAGGTCCACGAATGGAGACCCGTTGCTCTCCAGCGCTGATCAGCAGCTCGCGGAAGAGGGGATCGTGGCTGCGCTCACGTAAGGTGACTGTGCTGATCGCCTGAAGCGAGAGGGCTTCAAGAAAGAGCCGCTCCCGTGGGATGCGTACCTGGTAGTAGCCAAGCAGACGGCGGTTGGTGAGGATGACATCGCAGGCCTGGCCCCTCCCGCTCTGCTCGCTCTCCCAGATGGCGGGCTGGTTTCTTAGTGCAAGCTCTCCAGGCTCTAGATGCTCTTCCAGCCTTTTGAAGCGTTTGAGTATCTTTGCGTTTGCTGCGTCTCTTGGTGATGTATCGCCCATGGCTCTGACTCTCGCAGGATATTGCAGACATTATAGCATGCTGCAGCCGCCCCGCTGAGCGCTGCAGGAGGGCGGCTTGACATCTCCTCTGCGCTGCGCTATACTGAATATACCCCTACCGGGGGGGTATGGGTAATGTCTATCATTGGGAGCCATCGTATCATGACCATGCACATGCAATCCTCTCAGAAAGAGCTGCGTATAGATGAGCGAGAAGGAGCGCCGGGCAGTGTCGCCCTGGTGCTCGAAGGAATGACCTGTGCCTCGTGTGCCCGCCGCATCGAGCGTGGGCTACAGCGTCTGCCTGGCGTTGTTGAGGCCAGTGTGAACTTCGCCACCGAGCAGGCCACGGTGCAATATGATCCGCGACAGGTCGATGTGGCGCACATGCTGGAGAAAGTCGAGCAGCTTGGCTATCGGGCCACGCCCCTCCTGCCGGCGGTGAGCGAGCGTGGTGAAGCGCGAGAACAGGAGGGGCCTGCTCCTGTGGGGGGGCTGCGCCGCGCGCTCTCACGCCGGCGGCAGGCCATGCTCATCCTGGCCATCGCCCTCTCGCTGCCGGTGGTCCTGCTCAGCATGTTTTTCATGGATCGCTTCGCGGGTGAGAATCTCTTGCTGCTCCTGCTCACCACGCCCGTCTGGGCGCTCGTGGGCTGGGAGTTCCATCGCAACGCTCTCAAGAATCTGCGTCACACTGCGACTACGATGGATACACTGATTTCCAGCGGCTCTACCGCGGCCTACCTGCTGAGTGTCCTCGCCACCTTCTTTCCACAGGTTGTCGGCGGAACCACCTTCTACGATACTACGGTGCTGATTATCACTCTCATCTCTCTGGGCCGCTATCTGGAGGCCCGTGCCAGACACTCGGCCAGTGAGGCCATCACCCGTTTGATTGGTCTCCAGCCGAAGCGTGCCCATCTCCTGCACGACGGTCGTGAGATCGAGGTGCCTGTGGAGCAGGTGCGTGTTGGCGATACACTGCTGGTGCGGCCAGGTGAAAAGATTCCCGTGGATGGCCGGGTGATCGCTGGTCGCTCCACGGTGGATGAGTCGATGGTGACGGGCGAGAGTCTACCTGTGGAGAAAGGTGAGGGGGCCGAGCTGATCGGGGCCACCCTGAACCAGCAAGGTCTGCTGTATATGCAGGCCACAAAGGTGGGGGCCGATACCTTGCTGGCGGGCATCATCCGCCTGGTGGAGCAGGCCCAGGGATCGAAAGCCCCCATTCAGCGGCTGGCTGATCGCGTCTCCAGCTTCTTTGTGCCGGCCGTACTGGCGATTGCCCTGCTGACCTTGTTCGGCTGGGGCCTGGTGGGACTGGCCACGGCCGCGGGTCCTGAGGGGTGGATCAGGGCCGTTGTGACGGCGGTGGCAGTGCTGGTGGTGGCCTGCCCCTGTGCCCTGGGTCTGGCGACGCCAACGGCCATCATCGTGGGAACTGGTGTCGGCGCGCAGCGGGGTGTGCTCATCAAGAGTGCGGAGGCTCTGGAACGCTTTCAAGCTGTGCGGGCGGTGCTCTTTGACAAAACGGGGACCCTCACCCGTGGCAGACCCACCTTAACGGCCGTGCGTGCCCTGCCCGGCTGGCGTGAGGATGAGGTGCTGCGACTGGCGGCCCTGGCTGAGCAAGGCTCTGAGCATCCGCTGGCGGCGGCGATCGTGGAGGGTGCGCGCGCACGTGGCCTTGCGCTGGAAGCTGGCCCGGCGCAGCAGGGCGTGCGGACGCTGACCGCGCTGCCGGGCCGTGGCCTGGAGGCGCAGATAGGTGAGCGGCGGCTGCTGATCGGTGGTCCCCGTCTCTTCCAGGAGCGCGCGATCTCTTATGCGCATCTGCAGGAGGAGCTGGAGCACCTGGAACAGCAGGGCCAGACGGTGATGCTTCTGGCGGTGGATGATGAGCTGGTGGGCCTGCTGGCCGTCTCCGACACGTTGAAGCCCGGTGCTGAGCAGGCGCTGCGCCGACTGCGCACCCAGGGGATCGAGGCCTGGCTGGTGAGCGGCGATCACCAGCGCACCGCTCTGGCCATTGCGGCCCAGGTCGGGATAGCGGCCGATCATGTACTGGCGGGCCTGCTGCCGGAGGAGAAGGCGCGCCAGGTCAAGGCCCTGCAGGAGCAGGGTCTCGTTGTGGCGTTTGCCGGTGATGGCATCAATGACGCTCCTGCGCTGGCGCAGGCTGATGTGGGCATCGCGGTCGGTAACGGTGCTGATGTGGCCCTGGAAACGGCTGACGTGGTGCTGGTTAAGGGCGACCTCAATACGCTGGCCCTGGCCCTGGCCCTCTCGCGCGCCACACTGCGCACCATCAGGCAGAATCTCTTCTGGGCTTTTGCCTATAACGCCCTCCTCATTCCGACTGCGGTGCTCTCGCCGCTGATTCCCTTCCTCAGGGAGCAGGCGCCGATCTTTGCCGCTGCCGCGATGGCTCTCTCCTCGGTCACGGTGGTGAGCAACTCGCTGCGCCTCCGCCGCGCTGGCCGGCGTCTCGCTGACTGAGAAGCGACACAGCCGCGGCGGGCTGCTCGCGTCTGAGGTCCGGTAGCAGACCGCTGGCAGGCTGAGGCACCAACAGGCTGATGGACCGACGAACTCTGCCCGCTCTGTCGGTCCGTCGCCTGTCAGTCTGGCTTCGTGCTTGCCTGCCTCCCTTACAACGAATTCCGCCCCGGACGCAGGATCTTGTGGAAGATGGCGAAGAGCAGGAAGGCCGGCGGCCATTGACCGACGAAGAGACCCCACTCGCGTTTGCCGCTGATGAAGAGCAGAGCCGAACCGACGATGGAGATGAGGGCTGCCCAGTACCAGACCTCGCCTGGTAGCCGCTCGGTCGTACGGAAATATTGTTCCTGAACGTCACGTGCAGCTTTTGTGGTCTCGTGAATGTCTACTTTGGCCATAGAATGCTCCTTGTCTATCCTGATAGAAAACGTCATATGTTGAGTTTTTAGCGTGCAGGCCATCTATCATGCCAGTCAACGCTCTGCTTAAAAGACGCCTATCCTGGCACATATGGGTACAGGCAATAGTGGCACT
>JBHOQN010000152.1:0-16892 GCA_042408965.1 Ktedonobacteraceae bacterium | reverse complement strand
GTCTTCATAATCCTAATTATAATGAATTAGTATTGTACTGTCAAGAGGCAAGGGTGCCCCGATGCCCAAGCCCCAAATAAGGAACGCCTGTTTCACCCCCGTAGCTGAAGCAAGGGGCACTCACAGGCGGTTTATGTGTAGAGATCGTCTGGTGTAAAGAGTTCAGCCTCCAGCAGACTGGACGCCAGTGAGTGATCGTGTGTAATGCGTGTGATTCCCCGGGTAGGAGCATAGAGATACGCACGGCTATCGCCCACACTCACCACGTAGAGGCGGCGGTTGTGCAACAAGGCCAGAGTCAGTGTGCTCGCCATGGCGGTGTTGTAGTCCGCATTGGAGTGGTAGATCACCTGGTTGGCGCGCAGCACGCCCTCGCGCAACCAGCCCTCGGCGAGCTGCTCAGCCGTCTGCAGATTGGCCCCGTTCTGCCCGGCCGCCAGGGTCGTCAGACGCGGCACCAGCACATCGGCCGCCGTTTTGATCGCCAGGTGGCTGGCCTCATGTCCGCCGATCGAGACGCCATCGGGTCCGCGCAGACCATCGGCAACGCCGAAGAGGCCAAAGGGCCGCGGGGGGAGACCCAGGCCAGTGGCTAGACCTTGCACGATCAGAAGCATATCTTCGTTGTCCTGGGCCACATAGCGCCGTCCGACATCGCTGACATAACCAACCTGACAGGCATCCACCACCAGCGGCGAGGTCTCATCGAGACGATGGCCACAGTGGCGACAGAAGCGCGAACTGGAGCGATTCTCGCGGCCACAGGCTCCACAGGGGTTCTTCGGGATCAATGCATGCACCAGGACATTCGGTGCGCTCCTGCTGCCGCCCGCCTGCTCCTGCGGCGGAATAATAATCGTGGGCGGCAGCGAGAGCGCATCGTCGACAGCCACGGCGAAGGCACGCGCCGACGAGAAGCGCTTCGCTGGATCAACATCAAGCGCGCGCAAAATGGCGCGGTCAACATCAGCGTTCAACTCGCTATTGAGCGTGCTGGGCGGGGGCAGATCGGAGCGATGGCTGCGCACAATGGCCTGAAAGGGGAGCAGGCCGGTGAACATCTGATACGCGACCACGCCCATCGCATAGATATCGCTGGCAGGCTCCGCGTAGCCCTTCCTTTGCTCCGGTGCAACATAATGCTGGGTGCCCAGGACCCAGCCAAGCGCCGTCAGCGGTACCTCCCTTTCCATCGCCCGCGCAATCCCAAAGTCGGCCAGCACCAGGCGTCCGTCGTCCTGATGGATGAGTAGATTGGAGGGCTTGATATCACGATGAACAATCCGCTGCGGATGAGCATGAACAGCATCTATGGCTTCACCCAGATCGTGCAGGTAGCGTAGAGCCTGTTCTACAGGTAAAGGCTGTTCTTCCTTTAAGAGAGCTTTCAGTGTTCCTCCAGTCACCAGTGGCATAGTGAGGTAGAGCAGGTTTCCATCCTGGCCAAAATTCAACACCGGGACGATATTTTTATGCCGCAATTGATGAGCATATCGGGCCTCGCGTTTGAAACGCTCGGCAGCTGTGCTCATCTCCATATTCTGTATCCTGGCAGACAGGATCTTCAGGGCAATCATCTGCTCATCGAAACTGTCTCTGGCGCGATAGACGGCCCCCATACCACCTACTCCGATCAGTGCCTCAACGGTATACCGACCAGCCACCAGCGCTCCCGGCAGAAGGCATTGACAGAAAGGTTTGCTACACTGGAGGGTTCCCTCAGGATAGACGGCCTGGCAGCGCGGATTGGGACAACGCAGCATAAAAGTATCTCCTACCAGCACAAAAAACGGGCCGCAGAGCGATGTAACCTACACGCTACAATCTCTCCAGCATGCTCAGGCAGCAGTCAAAGTCAACCTCTAGAGAACGGAGAGCAGATGCCCGCTCAGAGCGAAGGCGTCGCCTCCAGCCTCTCCCGCGTATAGTGTAGGGGGTAGCACGTCTGCTGTCAATTGCCTGTCATCACCTTCGCTTCGATCGCTCACGAAGAAACGGTGGGAGCAGAAGGCCTCCCGCAGCCAGCTCGCCCTGAAGCACCGAGAGCACTCCGACTTGAGGAGGCGTGTCAGCCGAACACCAGGTCGGTGCCTGGAGGGTCTCACTCCAGAGGGGCCTGGCAGCTCGCCTTCAGAGCAGTGCCCGCTGTGCCTCGATAGCCGCAACAGCGACAGGCCTGATCCCAGCAGCGCCTCCATCGCCGCACCTGGCTGTCTCCCGGCCCGCATCGCGCTCGTGCACGACAGTGCGCTATGAGCCTGCCTGGCCACGACGGACCGTTACCGTACCAAGGTTGGTATGGAGCAGCAGGCGCGCCCGGGGCGGGCTGCCCACCACAGGGAGGCCGAACTCGTTGGTGACGGAGCCCAGTTGCGAGGAGGCCTGCAGGGCGAAGGAGGTCTCGGGTGGCAGGACGACATCGATGGTCCCGGCATTGGTGCTGAACTGATAGCTGCCCGTCGGCGCAAGGTTGCCTGCGAAGGAGACCGTTCCGGCGTTCGTATGCAGACGCACCTCCCCTTCAAGGCTGGCCTGCTGCACACAGAGCGTACCGGCGTCCGTGACCACGCTGGATTGATCCTTCAGCGTCACCTGCTGCAGGGTGATCGTGCCGGCGTTGGTCTTGAGAGCCATCCGGCCGCTGACGCCCATCACGTAGATGGTGCCGGCGTTCCCCTCCACCTCCACCTGACAGTGAGGCGGTACGCTGATATCCAGGGAGACAGAGGCCAGTGTGGTCGGCGAGAGCAGCTTCTGATAGCTGCGAGCGCTGCTGACGCTGATTACATCTCCCTCCCTGGCGAACTCGATGGCCACGGTGTCCTGGCCCCCAAAGAGACCGCTGAGATGCTTCGTCGCCAGAACGTCCACCCTGTCCGCCGCACCGCTCCGAATGGAGACCGAGCCAGCCGGATTACGAATGATCAGCGTCGGCATCCCCTCCACGGGAAAGTGCTGCATGGGAAGCGTGATCACACGTCTGAAGCCCCAGCGCGCAACCACCAGGGCGGCGAGCACCAGGCTCAGCAGCGCCAGTATTAGACCGATCACAAAACTGAGCGAGCTGATCAGCAGGCTGATGACGGTGATCGCAGCGATGACGAGCAGAACCAGTTGCCAGGCCGGCACCGTTGACGGCGGGGGCTGAAGCTTCTGGCCATCCCAGTACGGTAGCTCATCCTCTGAGAACGAAGAGGGAGGAGCCATATCCTGCTCCAGGGAACCCTCTGCTCCAGACGCTGGCGGCCCCTGCTCAGGTTGCTCCGATGACTGAAACATCATATGCTGTTGACTCACAACCCTGTGCCCTCCTGTCTTATGTCAGCGAGCGGCCAGGTGCCATGCTCGCTCAACTGTCTGCCTGTAACAACACCCATCATTGCTCTCCCATGATACAAGATTTCACTCCGGGCAACCAGCGACCGTGAGAGGTGCCGATTGCCGCTCTGGATGAACAGGAGTATAATCTGTCAGGGTGAAAGGAGTTCGTATGGCAAGAGATCACCACCCGATGACGCGACAAAAAGGATAATTTCCCGGCATGATACAGACATTACCACTCGTGCTCTCCATTGTAATGATCGAGCTGGCGGTAGGATCGTTTGCGCTCCTGTTCATCCTGGACTGGCGCAGCGAAGTGAAGCGCAGCTTCCTGGTCTTCTACGCACTGATCTACCTGCTTTTCACAGGCCTGACCTATTTCTTCCAGCAGAACTTTGCAACACAGGCCATCCTGGATAGCTTCATCAAGCTGGATAAAGGCTGGACTGGCTACCAGGGTCCGGCCCTGCTGGCCTTTCTCATCCTCCTGCTACCCTATACGTTCCTGATCCTGCTCGATAAAAAAGCCGGTGTGGACGGCAAAGAGCGGCAGGAGGGCCAGAGCGGCCTCAGTCCGCTGCGCATCCTGCGCCTGATCAGCGGAGGGCTGGCGGTTCTGGCGGGGGCGGCAACACTGCTGGTCATGGGCATGATCTACCGTCCTCTGGCTCCTCTCCCGCTTGGCGGAGCGCTGACCGTGGCCGGTTTCTTCGCAGCGGCCCTGGCCGTCGGTGGAGTCATGACCTCCATGTGGCTGGGTCACTGGTACCTGGTGACCCCCGCCCTCAGCGAGCGTCCCCTGCTCTTCAGCACAACCGTCGTACTGGCAGCGATCCTCGTCGAAATCATACTGGCACTGCTGACAGGGCCACTGGGGGGCCAGGTCGCCACGCCCGCCTCTTCGTCGAGCAGCACCGCAACCGCCGTGGTCAGTGCCGCCACGCCGAGCACTCCGGCGCAGTCGAACACCAACGGGGCCACCGTCAAACCGGCGGGCGTACCGACCGCGGCACCGGTGACCCTGGACATCGTCGGCTGGCTGCGCATTCTGGTAGGCTTCGCCTTCCCGCTGGTTCTGGGTGCGCTGGCCTGGAAGCTGGTGCGCGAGCGCTCCTTCCAGTCGGCGACGGGCATGCTCTACCTGATCGTTGTCATGGCCCTGGCCGGTGAAGTGCTGGCGCGCGGTATCTTCCTGAGTAACCTCTGAGTCTGTCACGGGTACACGAAGGGCGAGGCGTGCGCCAATCTGACTGATCGACGCTCCCTCGCCCTCGCTGGTCCAGCAGCGGTGTTGCGTTACGCTGGCAGGATCACAGTGCCTGCTGCTCAGCGGCACGACGGGCACGCTCGCGCTCTTTGAGCTCGCGGCGCAGGATCTTGCCCGAGGCCACCTTGGGAATGGCATCGATGAACTCGACGTAGCCCAGGCGCTTGTAGCCAGCCAGACGGCCATTGACGAACGTGATCAACTCCTCCGGCGTTACGTTCTGTCCGGGACGCACGACCACAAAGCCCTTGGGGATCTCGCCCGCCTCGTCGTCGGGAACAGGAATGACCGCGGCATCAAGAACGGCTGGATGTTCCAGGAGCAAGGACTCCAGCTCTGCCGGGGCAATACCAAAGCCCTTGTACTTGATCATCTCCTTCTTGCGATCGACAATATAGGTAAAGCCGTCCTGGTCGACATGTCCGATGTCGCCAGTATAGAGCCAGCCGTTGCGCAATGCCTGGGCAGTCTCCTCAGGAGCTTTCCAGTAGCCTTTCATCACCTGGGGACCGCGAATGATGATTTCGCCGTCCTCGCCGGGCGGCAGCTCGCGCGTGCCCGTTTCGAGATCAACAATCTTCTGCTCGGTGTTGTGAACGGGGAGACCCACGCTATCGAGACGCACCAGAGCGGGATCTTTGGGCTGTGCATGGGTGAGTGGTGAGGCTTCCGTCAGGCCGTAGCCCTGGACGACCCGCACCCCCGTCTTCTCCTGCACCTTGCGCGCCGGCTCCAGCGGCATGGGCGCCGCACCGGAGAAGATATACTTGACCGTCTTGAGCTTGCTCAGGTCGACAGGGGCGTTGGCCAGCGCCAGAATAATGGGCGGCACGGCAAAGTAGTAGGTGACCTTGTGCTTCTCACACAGCTCCAGGGACTGGAGCATATCGAAGCGCTCCATGACAATCTGCGTTGCGCCACAGGCCAGGAAGCTGCCGGTCAGCATCACCCCATAGATATGGTAGAAGGGCAGGAAGAGCAGGGCCACATCGGTGAAGTTCGTCTGCAGGGCCGTAGTGAACTGCAGGTTGTTGGAGACGAGGTTGCGATGCGTGAGCATGGTTCCCTTGGGGAAACCGGTGGTGCCAGAGGAGTAGGGGAGCGCCAGCAGATCATCAGGGTCAACCGGCACGGCAGGCGGAGCTTTGGGCGAGGACTCACGCAGGAGACGAGCAAAGGGAATGGCCTGAGGCATGCTTTCGGGCACCTGGCTGCCAGTGACAATGACATGCTTGAGCTGAGGCAGCGATTTCTGCGCCAGCACGGCTTGCAGCAGAGGAAGGAGTTCCCGCTGAATCAGAATGGCACTGGCCTCGGCGTTCTCCAGCTGATAGCCGACCTCACGATCTTTGTAGGCCGGATTCATCGGGCTGACCACGACCCCGATGGAGGCTGCAGCAATGAAGGTGATGGTGTACTCCGGGCGATTGAGCGTGAAGAGGCAGAGGCGATCACCTTTGCGCAGACCCAGGTTGTAGAGGCCGTTCGCGATGCTGTTGACCATCGAGAGCACTTCGCGATAGGTCAGGCTCAGATCGTGATAGATGATGGCCTGTCCATCGGGATTGCGCTCAGCAGCCCGGCGCAGGAGATGATCATAGGGAACTTCAGGGAACTCGACGGGAGGCCGAAAGAGTTCAGGGGCAAACATTTTCTCAGACATCCTCTAGTCCTTTCTGACCCGGCCCTGGGTCACAACTGCAATGCAGACCTCTAGCAAGCAGAAAGTGTAAAAGCTACCAGCAGATTCCCATTCGGTAGCTTTGTCATGCTAAGCCTCACTGCCTTAGCTGGCCTGTATGTAGGATACTCCAGACGACCGGGCGGGTCAATAGACTGCACAGGCGACTTGCCTTCCAGATGCCCTCTCTATCGCTCACTTCCCGCTTGCTTGACGTCCCCGGCCGGGCTGCACTAGAATCGACCGCGGAGGTCACAGCGTATCCCCGCTGCAGCGCCCTCCTGATCAGAGAGAGGACTGCTTTTCGTATGCCTGAGCATTCACGCGCTGCCACGCTCGCATGGCCGGCCGGGCGTTTTTTTCCACGTTTCCTGCCACCGGAAGAGCTGCTCGTGATCGACCTGCGTGCGGCTTCGCCAGATCTACGGCTCAGCGTGACTACCCTGGCCGGTGTGGTGAACAGAGTACGCGCGCAGCTCTACCTTATCGGCGACTCCGATGACCTGTTCTGGCTACAGCACGGGTTGGATCGCTTCCCTCAGGAGAGATTGAGTGCCACGCTGGATGAGCTTCCAGCACGGCTGATCGAGCGCTACCGGTCGGACCTCGCTGGGCTGGTGATCTATGATCCTGCACAGCCAGCCAGCATCAATGTAGCCACAACGCTGGCTGGCCTGGAGGACGGCCTGGTCACGGCCCCCGCACTGGCAGAGAGTCTGGCTGCGAAGCCGGGTCTGCCCGTGATCGCCGACCTGCGCCGCTATGCCTGGACCAGCCGCCTGATGGCCTATACCTGGGCCAGAGACCACCTCCTGGCGGCGGCTACGCCCCGCGCCCTGGCAGGTATGAATCCCGCTGTGCGTGGCGGTCTGCGCTCGTTTCTGGTGGCCGCTCGCATTTTCACCCACTGGCTGGATTCGCGTCCCCTGCTGCCACGCCCGGGCGAGCGCAGACTGCTCAAGGAGCTGCTGGCTGGCCTGGAACCGGGCAGCGTTCATCTGGGCTGGTTCATCGATGAGGGCAGCGGTGTGACGCTGGCGTCAGAGGCGGGCAGCGGCGTGCTGGCGAGTGATCACTGCAGCAATCTGGAGGTCTGGTGCAGCCTGCCGGCCACGCTCGAGTTTGCCAGTCCGGCAGCGAGCGTGGGGAAAGCTGACGAGCAGCAAGACCCACCCACTGAGCGGCGCGTCTACGTCTCCTTCACGATGAGCGACGGCGACAATCTGCAGTATGTACAGCATCGCATGCTACATCTCTGGCATGACCCTGCGCGTGGCCAGGTCCCCATTGGCTGGACGATCGCTCCGGCCCTGCTGGAGGCTGCTCCGGCGCTGGCCGCTTACTATATGCAGACCGCCAGCGCGCGCGACGAATTGATCGCTGCGCCCAATGGCGCCGCCTACATGTTCCCCTCGCGCTGGCCGAGCAGCGCACTGCCGCCTTTTCTCGACCACAGCCAGCACCTGATGCAGTCGCTGCAGCTCTCGCTCCTCCAGATCCTGGACGGAGACTGGCAACATCACCTGGGCCTGCCGCTTCCCGGCTCCATGCGCCTCACACAGCCGGCCCTGCAGCAGCGCTTCATCGCGGCGCTGGCTCCGCACGGCCTGCGCGGCCTGCTCAGCGGCGCCGGTGGCCCTGTATCAGACTATACGAAATACGACACCCTGCCTATCTATCACAACCTGGGCCTGGCCAGCAGTCCACGCCAGTTACTCACACTCATTCGCCGGATGGCCAGCCGGCGGCGAGAGCGCCCCCTCTTCCTGAACGTCTACATCCTGGCCTGGAGCATGACACCCAGTGATCTACTGCAGGCAGTGCAGGAGCTGGGTAACGACTACCTACCCATCACCCCGGGCCAGCTACTCCACATGCTGAGCGGACAGTGATATGATAGGACCATGAGCATCGACCACCATCCAGGGCCGGGCACCTACCGGCTGGTTCCCGGCCTGCAACTCATCGAGGAAGAGCGTGGGGGACTCGTCATCAGTACCTATCCCCTGCGTACGCTGCGCCTCAGCGTCCAGGCCACCCGTCTGCTCAGTCTCTGCCGTCAGGAGCGCAGCGCTGCAGAGCTGGCGCATGCCAGCGGACTCGCTCCGGCCCGGGTTCAGACGCTCTGTAGACAACTGGTAAACACAGGCCTGCTGGAGGCCGGCCCTCCGCCCCCTCCAGCCGACTGGCCAGGCGTCTCGATCATCGTGCCGACACGCAACCGTGCCCCGCACCTCGAGCGCTGCCTGTGCGCCCTGCAGACCCTCGCCTACCCCGCAGAGCGTCTGGAAGTCATCGTGGTCGACGACGCCTCGGCGGACAGTACTCCCACGCTGCTCAAGCGCCTCCAGGGTGAGTTCACTGCAACCGGCCTGCGGCTGCAGCACATTCGTCACTCCCGGCCCGTCGGTGCGGGCTACAGCCGTAACAGCGGGACCATGAGCGCCCGCTACGAGCTGCTGGCCTACCTCGACGACGACTGTCTGGCTTCACCCACCTGGCTACGCGAGCTGGTCCCCCTCTTCGAGGACCCGCAACTCGCCGCGGCCGGCGGCCTGATCCGCGCCTATGAGACGCACAGCCTGCTGGGACGCTACGAGGACGTGCGCTCCTCACTCTTCATGGGAATGCAGCCACGCGAGGTGGGTCTCGAAGGTCCGCTGACCTACCTGCCAAGCGCCAATCTTCTGGTACGGCGCGCGGCCTGGGAGCGCATCTCAGGCTTCGCCTCCCTGCGCTTCGGCGAAGATGTAGACTTCTGCCAGCGGCTACTCGCCAGTGGAGCCCGCATACGCTACTGGCCAGCTGCTCTGGTCTACCACAACTACCGCACAGACTTCAGCGGCTTCCTGCTCACGCGCGTCAATTACGCCTCATCCGAGGCAGTGCTACAGCGTCTGCATCCCGAGCGCAGGCGCGTGCTCGTCCTCCCACCAGAGCAGGCCGGAGCGGCCGCGCTCGCCCTGGGCGGCCTCTGCCAGACCCTGGAGGGCGTACTCACGCTCACAACGTCAGCTGATGAGAGCGCAACCCGACGGGCAAGATCAAGGCGGCGAGCGCTCCTGCCCGGCCTCAGCCTCCTGCTGCTGGCCCTGCTGACAATCCTGGGCAGCGTCCGGCGACGCTGGCAGCACGTGCGCAGCCGGCATCTCCCCCTCCGCCGCACCCAGGTCTGGCTGGCGACCGTCCGCGGACACCTGGCTTACACATACCATCTCTGTCGGCACCTGACACGCTACTACACCCTGGCCCTGCTAGGCGCCGGACTGCTGCTACCTCCACTCCTTTTGCTAAGCGGCCTGCTCTATGCTATAGTAAGCAGCGTAGACTACGTGCGCCTGCGGCCACGCATGAGTCTGGCAGCATTTGCCTTCTGCTCGCTACTGGACGACTGCGCCTACGAGGTCGGCGTGGTCGTGGGCTGCCTGCGCCACGGCCATTGGCAACCACTGGTACCGTTGCTACGCTGGCACATTCACGAACCTGAAGGGAGAAGAGCATGACGGAGTCCCTCCATCCCGAATGGGGATTCATCGAAGCCAGGGGGACCAGGCTCTACTACGAAGCCGCCGGGCGCGGTCACCCGCTGATCCTTATCCACGGCGGCCTGCTCGACCGGCGCATGTGGGACCCCCAGTTTGCCGAGTTCGCGCGCTTCTATGAGGTGATCCGCTATGATCTGCGCGGCTATGGCAAATCGGAGATGGGCAACGTCCCCTATACGGACGAGCGTGACCTCTATGATCTGCTCACTGACCTGGCGATCGATCACACCTATCTGCTCGGCCTCTCGCTGGGCGGCAGAGTAGCGCTCGATTTTGCCCTGACCTATCCAGAGATGGTCGACGCGCTGATTCTGGCGGCCGCCAACATCGGCGGTTACGATAACTATACCCCCGAATCGATCGCACGCGGAGAGGAGATCCAGAAGGCAGCCAGCATGAAGGATAGAGCGCGCCTCTATCATCTGTGGGCCTCAGACCCCTGGATGCCCCACGAGGACGAGTATCCCGAAGCAGCACACCAGTACCGCAACTTGCTCAAAGAGTACAGCTTCGCCCACTATCTCCAGCCGACGCTGCGCCAGAGGCTCGCTCCACCAGCTATCCAGCGACTCACAGAGATCCGCCAGCCAACGCTGATTCTGATCGGCGATGAGGATTCACTGGAGATGCAGGCCCAGGCTGAGCTGCTCGAAGCAGGCATTCTCGACGCCAGAAAGGTAACGCTGCACCGGGCCCGCCACATGCTGAATATGGAGCGGCCCGAGACCTTCAATCGCGCTGTGCTGACCTTCCTGCGCAGCGTGGAGGAGCGCTAGCGCAGCGCTACTTCCGGTCGCCGCCAGCCATCGCAGCCCCCAGGCCCAGGACAATATAGATGGCGCCGGTGATATAGCGCTGCACCGCCAGAAAGCGAGTGCTTCTACGCAGCCAGCCACTCAGCGTGGCGCTGAGCAACGCATAGGACCCATCGGTACAACAGGCCAGACCAACAAAGAGCACGCCCAGAAAGAGGATCTGCCAGACGACCGATCCACGGGTTGGAGAGACAAATTGCGGCAAGAAAGCATAAAAGAAGAGCGCTGTCTTCGGATTGAGCAGATTTACCAGGAAACCCTGGATAAAGAGACGGCCAGCACTGCGAGGCGCGGGAAGGGTCCTCTGCTGGCTCTCCGAGCGCTTGAGCAACGTGCGGATACCCAGGTAGATCAGATACGCCGCTCCCAGATAGCGAACAATATTGAAGGCCAGTGCCGAGGCCAGCAGCAGTGCCGAGAGGCCGAAGGTGGCGGCCACGACATGCACCAGGCCCGCTAGCTCTACACCTGCCACGGAGACCAGGCCTGCGCCTCTCCCCTGGCTCACACTGCGCGTCGTGATGTAGAGCACCGACGGACCAGGGATCAAGAGCAGACCAAGGGCCGCCAGGACGAACAACACGATATTTGACAGAGCAGGCATCAATCACTCCTCACTGCTTCACAACAGACAAAACGCAGCAGCGGGCCAGGTCCACCCACTCCCAATCCATCGCCAACGAGCGCGCGCGCCGCGGATGAGAGAGGCCAGCGGGCAGATCAGCCCGGCAGCGGCTAACTGGAGGCCACTGGCCCCAGCACACATTCTGGATCACGCTCCTGCAGACTCTGGTGAATGAACCACTTGGTCGCTGGACAGCCGCCGTGACAGACCCCATACTGACTGCAGCCTCCACAATGGCCAGCGCCCATCCCGCGATAGAAGGCAAAGAGCGCAGAGTGGCTCCAGATCTCCCGAAAGCTCTGCTCGTGCAGATTCCCGGCCACGAACTCCGGCGACTGGAAGAAGGCACAGGGGTAGACCTCGCCTTCTGGACAGATGCAGCAGGTGGCGGTCGCCGCTCCGCACATGTCCAGGCCCGCCAGGCGCTCGCCGAAAGCGTTCAGGTGGAAGAAGGAGTCAGCCGTCAGCACATCGGGATGGGCCTGCAGCCAGCGGGCAAACTCGCGATACTGCTCGCGCGTCGGGTGCAGCTCCTCCCAGACCTCTCTGCCACGGCCCGAGGGACGCAGGCGCGTCACACGCAACTTCGCACCAAAGCTGGCCGCGATCTCATAGAGGCGATCCAGCTCAGCGAAACTGTAGCGCGTCAGCACACTGTTCACCGTCAGGCTGAGGCCTTCCGCAGCCAGCAGCTCCAGACCCCGTAGCGCCCGCGCAAAGACACCACGCCCCCGGATACGGTCGTTGGTCTCCGCCGTACCCCCATCCAGACTGACCTGAAAATAGATCGGCTCCAGCTCAGCCAGGCGCCGGGCACGCTGCGCAGTCAGCAGGGTACCGTTGGTACTTACACACATCACCAGCTCTCGCTCACGACAGCGCTCCAGGACCTGCCAGATACCTGGATAGATGAATGGCTCGCCTCCTCCGAAGTGAATCTGAAAGACCTGCATCTGGGCCAGCTCATCCACCAGCGCCAGCGCCTGAGCAGTGCTGAGCTCACGTGGACGCCGCTTCCCCGACGACGAGAGACAGTGGACACAGGCAATATTGCAGGCTGCAGTGATCTCCCAGGTCACGGTAATCGGCGCCGAGAGACCACCCTGGAGGAAACGCTGCGAGCCTTGCGTCTGCTCCCGAGGGAGCGGGGCTCCCGTCTGCTCGAGAGCCGCACGCGCCAGCGGGTGAAGCGTTGCCCCACATCCCACCTCTGCTGAGCGATCGGCGCGCCTGACAACCTGAATATAGTGCGTCATGCAGTTCACTCCTTCTGAAGAATGCATCGCCTGCGGATAAGACTAATGATCGGAGGTGACGACGTAGCCACGTTGTACGAGCGCATCCAGAGCCGCATAGAGCTTCCGGCGGCCCGTCGGCGAGAAGGTCCGCTGCTCAATCGCAGCACTGAGATCGCCGGCAAACTGCTGCTGGCCAGCGATGAGGAGTTCGATGAGCGGTGCAGAGTTGATAAACGAGAGCGCACCACGATCAGCGCAGCCATACTTATAGAGGATACCGCCGAATGATTCGCGCCTGATCTTGACCTCGGGTATCAGCCGATAGCGCACAGGAGCGTCTGTCATGAAGTTCTCCCCTTCCTGGAAGCCATGAGTCGGTCGATGGTTGCTGATACTGCAAGCATACTCAGAGAACCGCTCTGCCGTCAAGCGGCCAGCTCCGGCGAGCGCTCGTCTCTCACACCCCTTGTTACCTATAGCTCTTGGCAGACGCCATGCCACGTGCTACACTGATCCAGGTTCCATAGAGGGCAACTTGATGCCAGAGGGAGGCAGCACGGTGCAGCCTGTCTCATTCAGAGAAGGACCGACGTTATGAACATTCACTCAAGCATACGCCGCCTCAATCAGATCTTCATTATTCTCTTTCTTGCCCTGAGCGGTGGGCTGGTCTACTGGCAGGTGGCCGTCGCCCAGCAGGTGACCTCCAACGTTCACAACATCCGTCAGTGCATGAAGGACCATGCCCCCGTGCGTGGCAAGATCTTCGATCGCAACGGTGTCCTGCTGGCGGAGTCCACGCCCGTTGATCCGAACAACCCCAACAGGGGCGTGCTGTGCGGCTATCAACGCCACTATTACCTGCAAGGGATGCCCTCCCTGGCCAATCTGATCGGCTTCTACATCAGCCCGCTCTTCAACTCAACGGGGATCGAGCACTACTTCGACTCCTATCTCAGCGGGCAGGCCGGCCTGACCCAGTTGACCAACGAGGCGAATCTGATTCTGCACCGGCCCCCGGTTGGAGACAACATCTACCTGACCATCGACGTTCGCATCCAGAAAATCGTCGAGCGGGACTTCGATAAGTACGCTCCCAGCACCAATCCGATCGTTCCGGAGCTGAAGATAGATAATGAGAATGTCTTCGCTACCAACCGTGGGGCGGTGATCGTCACCGATCCACACACTGGCGAGATCCTGGCGATGGTGACCCGGCCCACCTATGACAGCAATCGCGTGGCCTCGGGAGACCTGAACTACTACGACCAGTTGCTGCGCAATCACGATGCCCCCTTGCTGGAGCGGCCCCTCGAAGGGCAGTACGTTCCTGGCTCGGTCTACAAGACCATGACGCTGCTGGCTGCGCTCGACAGCGGGACCTACCAGCTCAACACCCCCTCGTTCGATTACCAGCATGCGGTCGGCCCGGTGACCATCGGGGGTGAGGTCTTCGCTCCACAGCTCAGCAACATCTTCCACGCCAGCTACGCGCGCACCTTTCCGGTCAGCCTGAACATGGGCTTCTCGCACTCAGATAACGTCATGTTCGCCGTCACCGGGGCAAAGGTGGGGGCCACTACCTGGCTGGACTACAATAAACGCTTCTACGTTGGTCAGGAGATTCCCTTTGATCTGCCCGTGGCCAGAAGCTCGGTGCTGCCGGCCAACGGTCAGTTGCCAGACAATCTCCTGGCAGAGGACTCCTTCGGGCAGGGTGTCGACCTGGTGACTCCGCTGCAGATGTCGCTCATCGACGATGCGATCGCCAACGCCGGGCAGTTGATGCGGCCTATGCTCGTTCTCAAAATTCAGGCCCCCGATGGCACGGTCATTCAGTCCAACTCGCCGCAGGTCCTCGGCAATCCCATCACGGACCAGACGGCCAGCTCGGCCCGCGAGGCGATGTACGGGGTGGTGCGCTGCGGCTCTGGCTCGATCATTCCTGAGCTGTACAACTCGCTCTGGAATATTATCGCCAAGACCGGCACGGGCCAGGTCGGTGGCGGCAAGGGCGCTCAAGGCTGGCTGCTCACCCAGGCGCCCTATCAGAATCCAGCATTGACGATCGTCAGCATGCGCGAGAATGGCGGTGAGGGTGGCAATGTCAATGGTCCGGCGGTGGCGGCGATGTACAATGACATCTATACCAGTGTTATGAAGATCCAGCAGCCACCAGCGGCCGACCCTGCTGTGCCCTACTGCAGCCAGCATGGCCTCTGGACGTAGAGCAGACGAGCGTAGAGTAGATCGCCAGAAGGCTGGCAGGGGAACGCATCTGACCAGAGGCGTTCACCCTTGTCAGCCTCTCTCCCTCATGGTATCCTTGAAGCGAGGACGTCTGTGGCGATGACGAGGTGGCGCGACAACTCCTGACACTGACAGCAATGAGGAGAGCAGAGATGACAGCAGCGTTCGATCCCGAGGCGTTCCCCGGTGCAGATAGCGTCTCCCTGGCGACCAGCGAGGCGTCCGCCCTGCGTGACGCGCCTGCAGCGACACCGCTGGAGAGCACACAGGAAGCGGAGACGGCCGAGACAGCCTTTGACGACGAGATCGAGGAAGAGCTGATTATCGAAGATTTCACCATCGATGGCATCTGTGGAGTCTACTAGAGCGCGCTTTCTGGATCGCGTCGTTCTGGTCACTGGCGCGGCGCGTGGCATGGGTCGTGCGCATGCGCTGGCCTTCGCCCGTGAGGGTGCCCGCCTGGTCGTCTGCGATGCCTGTCGCCAGTACCGCAGCGTTCCCTACCCTCTCCCAGAGCGCTCCGAACTGGAGACGCTGGCCCGCGAGATCGAAGCCCTGGGGCGTCCGGTGCTGGCCTCACAGACCGATGTGACCGACCTCGCTGGCATGACGGCCCTGGCAGAGGAGGCTCGCCAGGAGCTGGGGCCGATCGATATCGTGGTCGCCAATGCCGGGCTGTATTCGTTCGCCCTGAGCTGGCAGATGAGCGAGGAGCAGTGGGATGAAACGATTGCTGTCGACCTGAAAGGCGTCTGGATCACCTGCAAGGTGGCTATCCCCCAGATGCTGGAGCGCCGCCAGGGCAAGATCATTTGCATCGGGTCCACGGCCAGCTTCAAGGGCATGGCGAACCTGGCCCACTATGTGGC
This sequence comes from Ktedonobacteraceae bacterium, assembly GCA_042408965.1. Lineage (GTDB taxonomy): Bacteria > Chloroflexota > Ktedonobacteria > Ktedonobacterales > Ktedonobacteraceae > Thermogemmatispora. The sequence continues at coordinate 1,281 of JBHOQN010000152.1, read as the reverse complement.
GGCTAAACATGGTGTGATCGGCCTCGTGAAAACCCTGGCGAGCGAGCTGGCTCCCTATAATATCAATGTCAATGCGGTCTGCCCGACGAGCGTGGCGACGACGATGTGCCTCAATCAAGCCCTCTATGATCTCTTCGCCGGCGGCCCGGGTCCCGAGGCCACCTATGAACATATGCTCAGCCTGATGAACCAGATGAACCTCTTTACGGACCGCAATCTCCTGGCGCCCGAAGACATCAGCTCGGCAGTTCTCTGGCTGGCCTCAGACGAAGCTCGCCACCTCACAGGTTGCGCCCTGCCAGTCGACGCCGGTTACCTGACCCGTTGAAGCATGCTCCTGCCCTCTGCCGCAGCCTGTCTCTCGCAGCACTCTCTCTGAGAGATATTCACCTTCTACCTGTTGACAGCGAGCATCGTCTCTGCTACTATCTATTTCGCTTGATTGATCGTACAGGCCGCCATACGGTTCGGCCCGCGTTCACGAGGAAGTGTTATTCATGAAGCTTGCAGAAGCCCTTGATTACGTGCAGACCTGCAAAAGCGGCTTGCACAGCTTCGCGTGCGCCTCAAGCGAAGCGCACTGATTCAGGAGGGAGAGCGACCCCTAGAGGATCCGAACCTTCTGCTCGGAGAAGTGAGCGAGCTTCTCAGTCAGCTTCGGTTGCTGATCGTGCGGATTAATCGGACGAATATGCAGACAGCACTCCCCGACGGGACTCTCCTGACGGAGGCCCTGGCAGAGCGCGATGTCCTGGATCTCCAGCACAGCCTGCTCAGCGATCTGGTCAATACCGCCACTGAGCGCTTCGAGCGCTATGGACGCTCGGAGATCCGTAGACTGGCAACGGTGGATGCCGCTGCCCTGCATCGCCAGCTTGACGATATCGCCCGCCGCCGTCGTGAACTCGATACAGCGATCCAGGCCACCAACTGGAGCACTGAGCTGCAGGAGTAAGCGGCACAGCGCTGTCTCACCGCGCAGTGCCAGCATGCGAGTAGACAAGTTGGTAGTCGCGTCATCAGAGCAGTGAACACAGGCGGCAACTGCCTTAAGTTGCAAGCTGCAGAGGGTTCCTCTGCTCTGGAGCCGGGGGGCAGGATTTTTGCACTGTGACGCCCAGCACCAGGTACAGGGGTATCGGTGAAGTACCCCATGCCTAAAGGCAAGGGGCTTCTACGCAGGTTTCTCCACGTTGGCTTCTTCCAAGCCTGAGTATGTTTATCGCAGCGTTGGTATCTCTGTCGAGAACGACCCCACAGTGGATACAGATGTGTGTTCGT
>JBHOQN010000151.1:0-51061 GCA_042408965.1 Ktedonobacteraceae bacterium | reverse complement strand
GTCTTCATAATCCTAATTATAATGAATTAGTATTGTACTGTCAAGAGGCAAGGGTGCCCCGATGCCCAAGCCCCAAATAAGGAACGCCTGTTTCACCCCCGTAGCTGAAGCAAGGGGCACTCACAGGCGGTTTATGTGTAGGGGAGCTTGCGTATGGGAACGCGCCTCGTTGCCTCGCCCTGTTCATTCAGCTCGAAGAGATTCTGCAGGCGAAAGTAATCGAGCCACGACTGCTTCCACTCACGTGCGTCAGGCTCGACAGCGAGATCCAGAATCTCGCGGGGTTTGAGCACTGCGAGCGAGCGCTTCTCTGGCCCCTTCGCCAGGCGAATGATCTCCTCCATGGAGAAGAAGACCTCCCTGAGGGCATAGCGCCTGCGCTCCTCCCAGCCGTGCGGCGTAGCGGGAATGCGGCGCTCAACCGTGATCGGCTCGTCAAGATTGCGCAGCGGCCGATAGCTCTCCGGGCGGAAGTCTTTGCTATTCTTGATGAGGTTCAGACGAACCCATTCAAATTTACGATAGCGCTGCGCATAGGGCAGACGCTTGAAGGGGACCGGATAGATGCGAATCCAGCGGCCATCGGGGAGCACCCCCGCCGTACAGACCAGCTCCTCGTACTTATTCGACGGCAAGGGATAGGCTTTGACGGTGACGAGCACCCGAGCATCGGGCAACATGGGAGGTAGATACATGGGGCCACCCCTCCTTGCTGGCCCCGTTCGGGCCAGCGCTAAGGATCACCACCTACGGTTGACAGCACCGATGAGCTGAACGTCTCCCTCGCGCTGGACGACACCGACGGCTCAGCATGCCCCTGGGAAGAGCGTGAGGCTGCGCGCAGATGCACCACCGGCATAGTCAGGATGCTACGCTCGCGTAGATGTTCGACCAGCACGCTCCGATGGCAACAGGCAGGATCAGCTTCAAAGCAGGTCAGCGCCACCCGCTTCGCGCGAGCAAGGGCCTCCTTCAGCCGGGCGAGAGCCTCTGTGGCCTCGCTCAAGATAGTCGAGCGATAGTGCGCGAAGAGCGCCTCATAGGCTGAAGCAGTGCGCAGATTCTGACGCAGCACTGAGGGCACGCCCAGGGCCGGCAGATGCAGGTAGTCGATGCCCACCGTCTCCAGGGCCTGGCTCAACCGGGCTTTTGAAAAGCCGTATTTGTGCGAAAGGGGATTGCGGCGCACGTCGACCAGCAGGGCCACCCCCTGCTCCAGCAGCAGCGCCAGATAGCCGTCGAGCGTCAACCCCTCATAGCCCAGGGTAAACAAACAGGCCTCGTCGCCTTTCCCCAGAGAGAGCCGCGGCGGACAGAGCGCCAGCACACGCTCCTGCAACGCGCGGCCACGCCTCTCTTCAACCTCTTGCTCCAACGCAGCGAGACGAGCACGATCGTCCGCCCGCAGCGCAGCAGCGGCAGCGGCAGCGACGCCCGCGGCCTGCAGGCGCAGCCTGGCAGTGCCCTGTAGAGAGCCAGAGGCACGCAGAGACTCCAGATCATGATGGAGCAGGAAGGAGCGATAGTCTCCTCTGTAAAAGAAGAACTGATAATACTCATGAGGCGCCTGCAGAGAGAAGAGTAGCATGATGCGTCTGCAGTCCGCTTCAGTCAACGCTCTCCCAAAGAGAGAGATGGTCGCCAGTAACAGCTTGTGACGATAGAGCACAGCGCAACGCCCCCAACATAGCATGATAGTCCTACTATGCCATAGGTTGCGCCGGGAGACCAGCCTGTGGCCAGAGGTCCTGTAACCGAGAGGGAGGCAACCTGTGATCATGCCCGCGGTTCCTCACGCGCCCAAGACAGCTCTACAGAGAGAAAGCCATAGTTTTTCAATCCTCTATGCATATTATAGTGCATCACAAATTATGAATCAATCAACAGATGTTCTACCCATGACACCAGCGAGTGGTCCGGGCAGCCTGTCATCTCGTCGCTGAGGAGGAGAACAGCATCCGAGGCTAGCATGCCATGGGGATTTCACCATGCAAATAATTTTTAGCTTCTGCATCTACATAATAGCTTAAGAAAAGGCAAGGAGCGCTTTCTTCTACTGTTGGGAGAAAGACAGCACGAATATTTAATGGCACACATCATGAGAAAGGATATGCAGAGCAATGAGTGTACCGTCTCTGGCTCGTATGGACATCGAGGAAGCAGCTGTGCAGCGGAGCACACAGGCTCCCGTCACTGCCCTGCCCCGGAGCCTCTCCGTGGTGCTACTGGTGAACAACCGCGAAGAGGTGATTGAAGAGGTCATTCGCAGTCTGCTGGCCGACCTAGTTCCCTGGGCCGACGACCTGGAAGTGATCGCCGTCGAGCGGGGAAGCAGCGATCGCAGCGGGGTCATCCTCGAGCACCTGGCGGCGAGCGAGCAGCGTCTGATTGTCCTGCGGCAGCCTGCCAGCGCTGGCTACGGAGACGCTCTGGCTCTCGGCTTGAGCAGAGCCAGCAAAGAATTCGTCTGCGTAATGGAGGCCGATCCGAACTTTGACGCGCAGATCCTCAAGAGCAACTTTTCGCTGCTGGCCGACTACGACGCCGTGCTGGGCTTTCGCCGCGAGCGGTGGCGCCATCGGCTGGCCGGAGGATGCTGGAACCTGCTGCTACGTTTCATGCTGGGCATCTCGATCCGCGACCTCAATGGTCCCTTCAAGCTCTACCGCGCTGAGTTCTTCCGCCATCAGTCGCTGGAGATGCGCGGACATCTCATCAACGCCGAGATTATTTACAAATTTGTGCGAGCCGGCTACACCTACACAGAAGTCGAGATCCACTATGCACCTGTCCGCCAACGAGCCAGGCTGCTCAGCCGGCTGACTCAGTACTGGGAGGGGCTGCGCGAGCTGGGTCACTGCAGCGGTCGCTGGTATCACGAAGAGCAGCGCGCCCTCTGAATGAGCTCGCCTGATCTCGAGCAAGCCCGACAAACGGCCCTGGGAAGAGAAGCATCGGCCCTGAGCGGAACCTCCTGACCCTTCAAGTTCAAGAGGTCCCTGAGCGGCCACGTGGAGAGGCATTTTCAAGCATGGAGGAGTGGTTTTTCATGGCGTCAGGTCTTCTTACACGAGAGGCTCCCGAATTCACGGAGCTACAGTTTCGCAACCGCGTTGCACGCTACCGGCGCTGGCTGGAGTGGAACGCCAGCACCAGCAGCGAGCGCGCCATCAGCCGCGAGATGGCGGAGTACAGACGCGAGGCCAGCCGGCCCCTACTCATCGACGGCAAGGAGGTGACGGTGTTCGCCCCTTTTCAGGCCGAGCATTCAGCGCTGCGCACCTTCACCCGTCCACAGTTGTTCGTGCTGGCAGCGGCCCTGCTGATCTGGGCGGCCGCGCTGGCCTGGCAGGGTCCGGCGATGCTGATCGTCGCCACCACCCTGATCATACTGATGTATCTGAGCCATCTGCTGCTTCAGGGGAGCATGATGGCCCTCAACTTCTTCGCACCGGCCAGCGACGAGGAGCACATCGACGACGGGATCGTCGCAGCGCTGGACAACGCCGACTGGCCACGCTACACCATTCTCTGTCCTCTCTATCACGAGGCAGCGGTCGTCTCCCAGATGGTCAGCGCCTTGCGCTCGCTAGACTACCCGCGCGAGCGGCTTGAAATTCTACTGCTCACAGAGGAGGATGACCAGGAGACACGCGCCGCCCTTCAGCGGCTGGCTCTGCCGGCCCACTTTCAGATCCTGACTGTTCCCCACGGCTACCCCCGGACGAAGGCGCGGGCCTGCAACTACGGACTGCTCCACGCCCACGGCGACTACCTGGTGATCTACGACGCCGAGGATATTCCCGATCCCGCCCAGTTGAAGAAGGCCGTTCTGACCTTCGCCCAGCACGACACCTCTCTGGCTTGTGTTCAGGCACGGCTCAACTGCTATAATCCCTATCAAAACCTCCTGACGCGCCTCTTCACAGCAGAATACTCACTCTGGTTCGATCTGGTGCTGCCGGGCCTACAGCGGCTCGGCCTGCCGCTCCCCCTCGGCGGCACCTCGAACCACTTCCGCGTCGCCGCCCTGCGCGCCGTCGGCGGCTGGGACGCCTTCAACGTCACCGAGGACTGTGACCTGGGTCTGCGCCTCTTCCAGCTGGGCTTCAAAACGGTCATCATGCACTCGACCACCTACGAGGAGGCCAACTCGCGGCTTAGCAACTGGTTGCGCCAGCGCTCGCGCTGGATCAAAGGCTATATGCAGACCTATCTCGTCTATATGCGCCGTCCCCATGAGTACTTTCGCTGCGGTCGCCTGCGCCAGCTCTGTACGGTGCAGCTCGTCGTCGGCGGCAGTGCCGCCAGCCTGCTGATCAACCCACTGGTGTGGACGCTCTCAGTGGTCTACGTCTGCTCCCAGGGCCATCTGCAGGGCTTCTACCACCTGCTCTTCCCGGCGCCCCTGCTCTACGCTGGCACGCTCTGCCTCATCTTCGGCAACTTCTTTCATCTCTACCTTCACCTGCTGGCCTCCCTGCGGCGCAAACACTACGGCCTAGTTCCCTGGGCCTTACTGATGCCCTTCTGCTGGCTGCTCGATAGCCTGGCCGCCTACCTGGCGCTCTGCGAGCTGCTGGTGAAACCCCACTACTGGCAGAAGACCCTGCACGGCTTTCATCTCCTCAGACGGGACACCCAGGCCACAGCGTCCCTGGAAGCAGCGGTCACAACAGCGGCGGAGTGCCCGGAGTCGGCGCGCGCGCGCGCGCTCTTGCAGGTAGAGACGGAGGCCGCGAGCGTGCTCAGCGCGCAGGAGGAGCCCTCGGTCCGGCTCCTGCCATCGCCGCTGCCGCTGCGCCTCAGCTCCCAGCACGCCATGCCGCGGCCGCTACCGCGCGTCCGCCGCTCACGTCCCCACGACCTGGGCGCGATGATCACCCTCTTCGCCGCCTGCATCAGCAGTATCACGGCCTGCATCTACTTCTTCTCGCACCAGCAAACGCTGCTCTACGGCGACGCCTACGCGCACCTGCGCATCGGACGCAGTGTCTTCGATAGCGCTACGCCCGGTCTGGCGCAGCTCGGTGGCGTCTGGCTCCCCCTGCCACATGTGCTGATGTTTCCCTTCATCTGGAACGACTACCTCTGGCACTCGGGGCTGGCCGGGAGCTTTGTCTCGATGACCTGCTACGTCATCGCGGCAGTCTACCTCTATCGCGGCGCGCTGCGGCTGACCAGCGATCGCTGGGCGGCTCTCCTCTGCTCGCTGGTCTTTATGCTCAATCCGAACATCCTCTACCTGCAATCGACCCCGTTGACAGAGCTGACGCTGATCTGTATGATGACGGTCGCTGGCTACTACTTCCTGAGCTGGGCGCAGGAAAACCGGCCGCGCTTCCTGATCCTGGCGGCAACGAGCAGCTTCCTGGCCACGCTGGCCCGCTACGAGGGCTGGTCTTTCTTTACCTGTCTGCTGCTGCTGGTGGTGGCGATCAACCTCCTGAGACGACGCTCGCTGGCTGAGATTGCAGCCAACACGCTGGTCTTTGGTCTGCTCGGCGGGCTGGGCATCGGCCTCTGGCTGGCCTGGAATCAGATCATTTTCGGCGATGCGCTCTTCTTCCTCCATGGCCCCTTCTCTTCTGAGGCTCTCCTCTCTGGCTTCGCTCAGGCTGGCCTCTTCTATACCTACCATAATGTCAGCCTTTCGGTGATGACCTATATCCTGCTCTCGGTCAAGACCTTCGGACCATTCCTGCTCTTCCTCTCACTGCTGGCCTTTATCTTCTTCCTGCTACGTCACCGCCTGCGACCGGAGACGCTGGCCCTGATCGCCTTCATCGCTCCCCTGGTCTTCTACGTGCTCTCTATCTATAGCGGACAGGCGCTGATTCTTCTGCCGGAGATCGGGCCTAGCCACGATCCCGGACGCCTCTACAACGACCGGCATGGAGCCGCCGTCGTGGTGCCAGCCGCGCTTCTGCTGGCAACGCTGATGAGCAGCGGACTGCGCCTGTTGCGCGGACGGCTGCACCTGCTGGGACGGCTCGCCTGCGCTGGCGCGATCTGCGGGCAGGCGCTCTTCATCGCTGCCAGCGGCATTGTCACCCTGCAGGACGGCCTCTACGGTGTCTCCTGCACCGGGACACATCCGGCCAGCATCTACCTGGCGCAACACTACGACGGCGGCTTCATTCTGGAGGACGTCTCCCCCACGAACTTTGACGTCTCGGAAGCGGGGATCAACTTTCGCAACGTGATCTACGACGGCTCAGGAGCGCTCTGGCAACAGGCCCTGCGCAACCCCGCCGCAACCGTCGACTGGATCGTGCTCAACCCCCGGCTCTCCGGCGACCGCGTGGCGCGTGCGCTCTCTCTGAACAGCCCGCAGTTACGGCAGTTCAGCCTGGTCCTGCTGGACCCGCGCAACGGTATGCGTCTCTACCACCACCGGGGCCGCCCGCCGCTGCCAGACCGGCCGGTGCCTCGCGAACTGCTCACGGCCCATCGCCTCTGCCCGAACGATTGAGCTGGCTGGCCTGATCGGGGAGAACAAAGGTCATGAGGTCGCAGCCCACGACGATGGTTCCCCTGTATCCCTCGGCGCGCGCCCGCATCTGCAAGCGGGCCGCGTCGAGTTCACGATAGAGATGTGAGCAGACCAGGGTCGCCGCTCCACTGGTGACAGCCAGCCGGACAATCTCCTCATCGCTGAGATGCCCCGCATCAATGATCGCCAGATCAACCCCTTGCAGGAAGGCCCGCTCCTGCTCGTGGAACGAGGAGTCACCCGTGATCGCGTAGCGCTTCCCCTGCCAGGTGAAACGCAGGCCATGATTGCCAGCCGGCGGAAGTGGAGCGAACTCGAAATCGTGGGGGCCGATACGTATCTGCCCGTCGGCGACCTCATGGACGTGAATCTGATAGTGCGGCTGGCAGAAGCTGTGCCCATTGAAGAGCTGCATGAGACCATCAATGAGACGCTGCAGGCCGGGCGGTCCATAGAGATGCAGGTCTCGCTGGCGCGGCTGACGGCGCGACCAGGCCCCCGCATGCATCAAGGGAATCAGATCGGAGACATGATCAGGGTGAAAGTGAGAGATGACGACATGCTCAAGGGCGTTGGGCTGCACGCCGATCTCGAGCAGGCGCTGCGCAATGCCACGGCCACAATCAAAGAGGATCAGCGTTTCCGCCAGATTGAGCAGCACGCTGGAAGCGCGGCGCTCCAGCTCGATCTGGCAGGTTCCCGTGCCGGTCAGCAGCAGATAGCTCACAGACTGTTCCTCCTCTCTTGACAGACGAACGTTCTAAATGCTACTATGCAGAGGCACCCGCAGTAGCACTGACAGCCAGGATAGATCGAGATGCCGGGTCTCCTCCACCTGTATTGTGACACATGCGGAGCCGCCAATCGGCCGCAGGCACGCTTCTGCTTCGCCTGCGGGCAACTGTTATCAGGCAGCGGCCAGAGCCTCGTTCCTGCGACGTCGCCGCCTGGGGGCACTGGCAGGCTCCCCTCCGCCTACCTGCTCAGAGGGCGCTACCGCATCCTTGGCCGGATTGGCCAGGGCGGCTTCGGTGCTGTCTACCGCGCCGAAGACATGAGCTTCGCTCAGCGGCCGGTGGCCGTCAAGGAGCTGAGCCAGAATCACCTGAACCCGCAGGAGCTGCAGGAGGCCACAGGGGCCTTTCAGCGCGAGTCGCAGCTCCTGGCTGGCCTGACGCATCCCAACTTGCCGCGCATCTACGACCACTTCAACGAGGGCGGACGCTGGTACCTGGTGATGGACTTTATTGAGGGGGAGACGCTGGAGGAGCACCTTAACAGGGTCCCTGACGGTCGGCTGCCGCTCGAGACAGTGCTGCAGATTGGCATTCAGCTCTGTAGCGTGCTCGGCTACCTGCACAGCCGCCAGCCGGCGATCATTTTTCGCGACCTGAAGCCGGCCAACGTGATCCTCACAGGCGAGGGCCACGTCTACCTGATCGACTTCGGCATCGCGCGGCTCTTTAAGCCGGGGCAGGCCAGGGATACGACGGCCTTTGGCTCCGCGGGCTACGCAGCCCCCGAACAGTACGGCAAGGCCCAGTCCACGCCGCGCACCGATATCTACGCCCTGGGAGCTACCCTGCACCAGCTGATCACCGGCGAGGACCCCTCGCTCTCACCGTTCACCTTCGCGCCTTTCCCTCAGCAGGACCTGCCACACCGCCGCCTGGAAGCGCTGATGCTGCGCATGGTACAGCTCGAGGCCAGCCGTCGCCCGGCCAGCATGGAGGAGGTCAAACGTGAGCTGGAGGAGATCGTCAGGCTGCAACTGCTGGCCAGCAGCGGCGCAACCGCCATCCCCGCCACGGGTCGAGGCCCCACGGCCCTGGCATCGGCCCCCGCCAGCCCTCCTCTGCTCCAGTGGACCACCCACTGCATCTATCGCGGCCATCGTCAGGCCGTGCAGACCATCGTCTGGTCTCCGGATAGCCATCTGCTGGCCTCTGGCAGCTCCGATGGAACGCTGCAGATCTGGGAGGCCTTGAGTGGGCAGCGGCTCCTGATCTGCAGTGGGCACCGCGGGCCGATCTACAGCGTCGCCTGGTCTCCTGACGGCCAACGCCTCGCCTCCGGCGGCCGCGATGGCCTCGTGCGCCTGTGGAACGCCAGAGATGGCAGCTTGCTGCTGACACAGCAGATCCATAGCTCCTACATCTACAGTCTCGCCTGGTCTCCCGATGGCCTCTACCTGGCCTCCGCCAGCGAGGATCACAGTGTCCAGGTCTGGGCAGTGGATAACCCCTCCGATAGCAGCGCCTACCGCGGCCATCGCGCCGGCGTCAAGGCTGTGGCCTGGGCCCCCGATGGTCGACGCCTCGCCTCCGGGGGGAAAGACCGGATGCTGCGCATCTGGCCCCGGCCACACACTAAAGGGAAGAGCATTCTCACCTACTTCCTCTCCTACATGAACCAGACGCAGGCCGTGCTGGGACAGCGCATCGATGCCATCGCCTGGGCCCCCGACGGGCGCAGCCTTGCCACAGGGAGGGTCGGTGGCGTCATTGAGATCTGGGATAGCCAGCGCTTGCAGACGCTGCTGACTTATCACCGCCACAGGGGACCAGTCTATGCCCTGAGCTGGTCCCCTGGCGGACGGCTACTGGCCTCCGGCGGCCGCGAGGGGGTGGTCCACATCTGGGGCGCCACCAGCGGACAGCAGCTCTGCGCCTATAACAGCCACCGCGGCTTCATTCTGGCTGTGGCCTGGGCGCCGAATGGAAAGTATGTGGCCTCGGCTGGCAACGATGGCACGGTCCAGGTGTGGGCGCCGCACACCTGAGCCGCGGCTACTCGCTGACCGTGGCGCCGACCACGAAGGCATCGACGCGGGCAGCCTTGCCCCGCCAGTAGGGCACCTTGAATTTATGCCCGCCGCTGAGGATGGTCACGTCACGCATATGGATATAGTGATAGATGATAGGGAGCCCCTCAGGACCGTACTCCGGCTGATCCGGCGAGGGGACCAGGGCGCTGTAGTACCTGCGCAGGGTGTCGGCGGTATCGGGGTCATGCTCGCGATGTGTCTCCTCATTGAGATCGATGTAGAACTGCGCGTAATGGGCAGTGCTGACCATGACTCCGAAGATCAGCAGTCCCTGCATCTGCAGCATCATCTCGATCTCCAGATCGTTCTGCTCCACTAGCTGAACCCACATCTGGAGCGCAACGTCCTGCTCACCATACTCCCTCAGCCAGAGCTGACGACGCTCCAGGCGCGTCAGCGGACGAAAACCGCTCTCCACGGCATCCTGCATCGTATCCTGCGCAGCAGCCGCTTCACGACCACTGGCACCAGGCTCTCCCTCCTGCATACCCTTCTGACTAGCATCCTGCCCGAACTGATCAGTCATTGAATCCAGAACCTCCACAAAGAAACCAGAGTCCTGCCAGCGTCGCCGTCTCACGACGCTCCTTCTCATCATATCACGGGACAGGAGTGACGGCGGAGAGGTCCCAGAACAACGGGCGCCGCGCCAGGAGAGGAGGCACAGCGCCCGTGGGGTCCAGGGCCTGCAGCGGGATGGCACCTCAGCAGCGGCTCACGAGACCGTGGGCATGGTGCCGTCGATAAACCAGTCCGTCACTGTTGGTTCACCTGGACGGGGTAAGAGGCCAGTCAGCGCAGAGACCGTGCCCAGATGCACATCGGACGGTTTGATAAAGTCCTCGGGCGGATAATGATAACGCTGGGAGGCATACTCCATCACATCATGCCAGATGGGGCCTGCGCCGGTGATACCAATGACGTTCTGCATGGCCTCATTATTGCTGTTGCCAGCCCAGACCCCGACAGCCAGATAGGGCGTATAGCCAACGGTCCAGTTATCGCGGAAGGTCTGGGTGGTGCCCGTCTTGGCGGCCGCCGGGCGATCAGCCAGCTCCAGCGGGTTACCCGGACCGAACTCGTGGTAACGCGAAGCCTTGTCAGAGAGAATGCTGCTGATCAGGAAAGAGACGTCGGCTCCGAGCGCACGCACACCCTGAGGATGGGCGGCATCATATTTATAGAGCGGATGGCCCAGACTGTCGGTGATCTCCAGGATGGAGACGGGCGGCACGCGCACGCCCTGGTTGGCGAAGGTGGCATAGGCACCGGTGAGCTGCAGCAGCGAGACCTCGGCCGTGCCGAGGGCGATCGAGGGGTAGAAGCAGTCCTTCGGCATAGCATGGGGCGCGTGATAGTTCTTGCGACAGGCCTGTAGATCGACCGTATCGATGGAGGTGATGCCCAGGCGCCTGGCCATATTGAGCACATTGTCAAAGCCAGTGTACTCGATGGTGGTCACAGCCGGAATATTAAAGGAATTGGCAATGGCATTGCGGACCGTCATCGGGAAAGTCGTGTGATAGTGCTGATCGTAGTTGCTGGGCGTGTAGTAGCCAGAGGGCGAGGTTGAGTCTTTGACCGGATAGATCGTGCGATGATCGGGCACGATCATGGCGGGATACCAGCCCATCTCGAAGGCCGTGGCGTAGACGATTGGCTTGAAGGCCGAGCCGGGCTGGCGCAGCGCCAGGGCGGAGTTGTACTGACCCTGCACCTGCGGACTCTGGTTGTTAAAGTCAGCGCTGCCGTCCATCGCCAGGATCTCACCGGTCTCGGGATTCATGACGACAACGGCCGCATTATTGACATCGTTGGTACGGTAGAGCGGCCCCTCATACTGACCAAGATAGGCGTCGTACTGGACCGTATAGAGATGCTGGTGAACGATCTGCTCGACTTTCTTCTCCAGGCCGAGATCCAGGGTGGTGTAGATGTTATAGCCGCCGTTGAGGAGATTCTGGCTGCCGAAGAGGCTGGCGAGCTGATCGATGACATACTGAACGAAGTGTGGGGCCTGAATATGATGGGTCTGGCTGTAGGGCTTGAAGACAAACTTCTGACTCTCGGCTGCGGCGGCGCTGGCCTGCTGGCGGGTGATCATGCCCAGATCGAGCATTGATTGCAGCACCGTCTGCTGGCGCTGGAGGGCGGCGGCCTTATTGACCGTGGGATCGTAGTAGGAGGGACTCTGGGGCAGGCCAGCCAGGAGTGAGGCCTGGGCCAGGTCGAGCTGGGCCACGGCTGGCTGGCAGCGATTCTTGACGCAGCGCGGCTGGATGTTGAAGTAGTTCTCAGCGGCCGCCTCGGCGCCATAGTTGAGGTCGCCGTAGTAGACGGTATTGAGATACATCTCCATGATCTTCCACTTCGGATACTGCTGTGTCAGCCCATAGGCGAGGATGGCCTCCTCGGCCTTGATGGGCAACGTTCGTGGCTGGTTGCTGAAGAACTGATTCTTGATGAGCTGCTGCGTGATGGTGCTGCCACCCTCGACGACCGTCTGGCTCTGCAGATTGGAGTAGAGGGCGCGGACAATGCCCTGCAGGTCGACGCCGGAGTTGCTCCAGAAGGTATGATCTTCAGCCGCCACGGTAGCGTTGATGAGCAGGGGCGAGATATCCGTGTAGTTGACATAGGTGCGGCGGCCGTGATCGGCGCTGTGGTCGAATAGTTCGTAGAGGAGGGTACCATTGCGATCGTAGATGCGCGTCGTCTGGAAGAGCGAGTTCGTGGCAATATTATTCAATAAGGGCAACTGGGCCTGATAGTAGGCATAGGTGGCTCCGGCCGTCGTCGAAAAGAGAGTGACGGCCAGCAGCGCGGCAACGAGCAGGACGATCCCCAGGCGCGAGGTTTTCTTCCCATAGAGGCGGCGACGCCAGCGCTTGCGAACGAGCAGGCGATTGACCCGCGAGCGAGGGTGAGAGGCCACGACCTCCCCTCGTGCAGGCAGGGGAGTCATCCCAGGCAGGGAGGCTCGAGGCGACGCCGGCACACGGGCCGGCAGACGCAGGCCGACAGGCTCACGGCGGGTCCTCAGAAGGTCCGCAGCGGCTGACTGGCTCTCAGAGGCGCTATTGCGCCGACTCTCATACTGATCCATCGTCGATACCTCTTCCTTGACGCCAGGCCTGGCAGGGTAGACGCTACAGGAACCCATGCCTTATAGTATAGGGGTGAAGTTTTGTCTTGTCGCGTATCATCATAAGTAATTCAAGTCCTTTATGCAACCCCCCCGGTCCTTTTGCGTATCTAAAGTAATAGATCGTTGGGAACAAGGCCAACGTGTCAGGATGCCAGCGCCGGGGGAAAAAGAGGCCAGACGATGGAACAGGAACAGGAAGCAGCCCTGCCTCCAGAGTGGGGGCAGGCAGAGCAACCAGTACGGCAGCCGGCAGGGCCGTCCAGCCCGATGAGCAGGCGCAGGCAGCCGCGTGGCAGTCGGGCCACGCCACACGACGAGCGGCTACAGAGCGAGGCTGAGCCGCTCTACGACTATAGCTATCGCCGTGGTTATCCTGCGCAGAACTACCCTGGCGCTGAGGGAGAGCCTGTGACCAGCGCCAATGGCGGCGCTGCAGCCCTCGAGGCGGAGACACCTCCGCCAGCGGTGGAGGGGCCCATGTTCGCCAGAGAGCGGCCAGACGGTCCCTTCCCCGGCTCAGAGGTCCATGGCGGCCCTGGCCCTGGCGTGAGGGCCTCCGCCGTGCCTGCATGGGCGCGACCACAGCCGCAGGCAGAGCCGAAGAGGCGCGTCGGGAGGGTGATCCTCCTGGTCGTTCTGCTTGTGCTGCTCTTGAAGCCGCTCCTGCTGGTCCTTAGCCTCGTCCTGGCAGCCTTTGGTCTGCTGGCGGCTATCGTTGTCGGCGCCATCGTCTTCTTACTGCTGCTGGCGGCGCTGCTCGGCCTCGGTATCCTCCTGCTTGGCGTGGCGCTGCGCGCGATGGGCAACCCCTGGGGCGGGCTACGCCATGGCCGCTGGTAGCGTGCGCTGTGGTGAGTGAGATAGGCATGGGACACGAGCCTGACCTGACCAGCCCTCGTACCCTGCGAGATCTGCTGCAGGCCCACGGCATGCGTCCACTCAAGTCCTTCGGACAGCATTTTCTGGTGGACCGCGGCGCACTGGAGCGCATCGTCACGGCGGCTGAGCTGCAGCAGAGCGATCAGGTCCTTGAGGTGGGCGCCGGAACGGGGGTGCTGACGCGCGAGCTGGCACGGCACGCGGGACGGGTGGTCGCCGTCGAACTGGAGCGCGATATGCTCCGGCTGCTCCAGGAGACGACGGCTGCCTGCCCGAACGTGGAGCTGCTGGCGCGCAACCTGCTGACACTGGAGCCAGAGGAGATCTTTGGTCCGGCACCCTATAAGCTGGTAGCCAATCTGCCTTACTATATCACTGGCCCGACGTTTCGTCATTTTCTGGAGGGCGTGCGCCCGCCGAAGCTGCTCGTTGTGATGGTACAGCTGGAGGTGGCCCAACGCATCGTGGCCGCGCCCGGCGACCTGAGCCTGCTGGCGGTGAGCGTGCAATTCTTCGGGCGTCCGCGCATCATCGCGCGCGTGCCGGCGCGGGCCTTTTACCCACCGCCGCGCGTCGACTCGGCCATTCTACGTGTCGATGTGGAACCGCAGAGTGCTCTTCCGCCAGAGGAGCGGGCTGGCTTCTTCCGCCTGGTGCAGGCCGGCTTTGCCGGACGACGCAAGCAGCTCCATAACACGCTGGCACATGGCCTGCAGCTTCCGGCTGAAGAGGTGCGCGCCTGGCTCGCCAGGGCGGGCATCGCCGCCGATCGCCGCGCGGAGACTCTGAGCGTCTCAGAGTGGCTGCTCCTCTGGCAGAGGCGGGAGCAACTCCTGTGAATCGCGGTGGGCTGCTTCCCGCTGCGCGGCCTCGCGCTCTGTCTCTGCCGGAATGAGCCTCCAGAAAGGCTGGCTCGCTATGCTATGATATACAAGGGGCAGAACCCGCAACGCCCCGGCCCGTGGGATCAGACCATAAGAGAACATAACTGGTAACGAGTTTTCTATGCAAACACAGGAGCAGGAAGTCTACTGTGATGAGTGCGGCATGGCGAATCCGCCAACGGCGCGCTTCTGTCAGCATTGTGGAGTGGCCCTGCCTTTTCAACGCACTACGGGAGCCTTGAATGAGGCGCCCCTCATCGCCGGCCGCTATCAGCTCATCAGCCTGATCGGCCAGGGAGGCATGGGAGCCGTCTACAAGGCCGCCGATACGCGCTTCAATGGCCGTCCGGTGGCGGTCAAGGAGATGAGCAAGGCAGGCTTGACGCCGGCGCGCCTGCAGGAGGCCGAGCAGGCGTTTGAACGCGAGGCCCACCTGCTCGCAGAATTGCTCCATCCCAACCTGCCGCGTATCTACGATCACTTCACTGAGAACGAGCGCTCATACCTGGTGATGGACTTCATCGAGGGGGAGTCGCTCGAGGAGTATCTGGCTCACCACGGGGGGGGGCCGTTGCCAGTGGAGCAGGTGCTGAACTGGGCGGAACAGCTCTGCGACGTGCTCGGTTACTTGCATAGCCGCCAACCTCCGATCATCTTTCGCGACCTCAAGCCCTCCAACGTGATGATCGACTCCAGCGGGCATCTCTTTCTGATCGACTTCGGAATCGCCCGTCTCTTCAAACCGGGCCAGTCGCACGATACAACCGCGCTCGGCTCACCGGGCTACGCCGCCCCCGAGCAGTATGGCAAGGCGCAATCCACGCCGCGCTCGGACATCTACAGCCTGGGCGCCCTGTTGCACCACCTGCTGACGGGGGTCGATCCCAGCGACCAGCCTTTTTTCTTCCGCCCGGCCTCCGAGCTGAATCGTGAGGTAGACCCGCGCCTGGAAGCGCTCCTGCAGCGTATGCTGGAAATGGACCCGGAGAAGCGCCCGGCGAGCACGCAGGAGGTGCTCCAGGTGCTGCGCGACCGTACGTCCCCCCAGGCGACGAACGACGTCAGCCGCGTGATCGAGCAGGCACGCTTGCTGAAGAGCCAGGGCCGCTACGATGAGGCTCTCCAGGCCTACGACCGTGCGCTGGCGCTGGATAGCTCCAATGCCCTGGCCTGGCAGGGACGTGGCCTGACCTATGGCCAGCGCTCTCAGCACCGCGAGGCGCTGGAGTCCTTCAACAAGGCCCTCAACCTGAATCCGTCGCTGGCTATCTCCTGGATCGGCAAAGGAACGGCCCTCAGCTCCCTGCACCGCTATCAGGAGGCGCTGCAGGCCTTCGAGCGTGCCATCCAGCTCGATCCCACCAATGCGACCGCCTGGAACGGCAAGGGGGCCACCCTTTCTTCGCTGCAGCGGGAAAGCGAGGCTCTGACAGCCTTCGAGACCGCGCTGCGCCACAATCCTCAGATGGCCCAGGCCTGGAATAACAAGGGCCTGGTGCTGAAGAATCAGGGACGGCTGCGCGCGGCCCTCGACGCCTTTGAGCAGGCCCTCAACTATGATCCGACGCTGGCCTCCTCCTGGAATGGCAAAGGCCAGGCCCTGCATGAGCTGGGTCAGTTGCAGGCCGCGCTCGACGCCTTCGACCAGGCGACACGCCACAATCCCAAACTGGTGCCTGCCTGGGCTGGCAAAGGAAGCGTGCTCTACGATATGCGTCGCTACCAGGAGGCTCTCAACGCCTTCGAGAAGGCCCGCCAGCTCGATCGTACCTACGCGCCGTCCTGGTACGGCATCGCCCAGATCTACTACGCCCAGCACCGCCTGCGCCAGGCCCTGGACATGCTTGACCAGGCGCTGAAAAACGACCCGGACTACGTGAAAGCTTGGGTACGACGCGCCTCTATCCTCGATGAGCTGGGCAAGCCAGCCGAGGCGCTGGAGGCCTACAACCGCGCCCTGGCACTGGCGCCCAACCATACCTACGCCTGGCAGGGCAAGGCCAGCGCCCTCTATCAGCTCGAACGCTACGCGGAGGCCCTGCAGGCCTACGAGCAGGCCCTCGCTCTCAAGCAGGACCTGGCGATCGCCTGGAATGGCAAAGGTAATGCGCTCTATCGCCTGGGGCGCTACGCGGAGGCGCTCAGCGCCTACGATCGGGCTCTGAGCCTGAATCCACAACTGGCCTCTGCCTGGCATAACAAAGCCCTGCTCTGCTACTACATGAGACGCTATGAGGAGGCCCTGGAGGCGGCTGAGCATGCCATCAGGATCGCCCCCTACGATCCTGATCACTGGGAGCGCAAAGCTGACGCGCTCAAGAAGCTACGCCGTAAGCAGGATGCGCGCCTGGCAGAGGCTGAGGCAGCGCGGCTGCGAGGTGCCTAGCCTGGCCCCAGAGAGGGTCTATCCAGAGAGGGTCTACCTGGAGCATGATCCCTCGGAGCCACTGGGCGCTACCGCACGCCGCCCCCTCCCCTACTCACTCAGCATGCACTGCCCCTGGACGCGGTGCGCCAGATCGCTGCTGCAGCGCAGCGCCAGCATGAGGAGTCGGGGCACCTTCAGATCACTGATCAGTCGGTAGGTAAAGCCCCGCTGATACCACTCAATGATGTTCTGGCCTGCGACATTATGGTCGATCAGCACTCCGATGTTCCCTAGCCTGACCAGGCGCAGACCGCGCGGAACGGCCGTCTCAGGTACAGGCGCCGGATCGGAACGCCAGGAGAGATAGACCTCATGCCCATCCACCAGCCAGGTGGCCTGGAAGAGCAGTAATGCGCGCCCCCCACTGAGCAGCAAGCTGTTGCGCGCACCGGAGAGATCGATGAACGGATACTGGGAGAAATCTAGTTCCTGCACAGAGGGTCCGGCGGCAGAAGATAACCCAGCGGACTGATCAGCGCTGTCGGGAGGCGCTCCAGGCAGGTGAATTGCGGGGATCAGTGCGATAGGGTTCAAGAGGAAGAGCAGGCCTGGCCCGATAACCAGAAAGAGCAGGACGACCAGGGTCGCCAGCACCGGCTGCAGGCGACATCTGGCTGACGGCGTGGCGCGCAGGAGACGCCTGCGCAGGCGAGTCTCCAGGACCTGCCTGCGCACCTGCGCTGACTCGTCCAGATGGCTCAAGGGAGCCAGAGCCTCCATCAACCTGCCCGCCATCTGCAACAGCTCATCGTCCTCCGGTCCAGGCTGACTCTGTCCTTCCACGATCGCATCCAGGCGCTCCATCCAGCGCTCATCGCGGCCATCGTCCCGCTTCTTCATCATAAGCGCATCTCCCTCCGCAAGGCATCGCGCAATCGGGCCAGTGCACGATAGAGAATCGAGCTGACTGTCCCTTCGGGTAAATGGAGAATACGCGCAATATCCCGGTTGCGCAGCCGGGCCACAAATTTCAAGCCGATAATCTCACGCTCACGATCAGAGAGTCTCTGCAACTGGTTCAGCAATAGCACTTGCTCTTCTTCGGCCAGGGCAATCTCCTCGGGCGAATTGACGCGGGGATGGTCCCCGTCGATCAGCAGATCAAGTGAGACCTCTACCTGACGCCGCCGAAAATAGTCCGCGGCACAGTTGCGCGCCACACGAAACAGCCAGGCTCCGGCTGCATCCAGCGCCTGCAACTCGCTCAGATGCAGCAGCGCTCGCTCAAAGACCACTGAGGTGAGATCCTCTGCCGCCTCGGGCGAGCCAATGCGAAAGCGTAAAAAGGCAAGCACTCGCGGATAATAGTGCTGATAGAGATGATCAAAAGTGACCTGCACTCCCTGCTGCTCAATGGTCTGATAGAGCCGCTCCTCGTGGGCAGCAGACACGACCCAGCGCGATGAGAGGCTCATTCTCCCTATGTCCATAGAATCACGGCTCCATGTTGCTCCTTATACTCTATCATATGTTCCTGAAGCGTGCTTTGTTCCATACTAAGTACGCTTGTACGAATGGAGAAGTTCACTCTTCCTTGCTTCCGGGCATAGCCGGCAAACCCGGAAGTAGGCTCCTGAACGTCTTCTTGGTCACTTCCCTCTCCAGACTCCTCAGCCTACTTGACATTAGCTCAACCATCATGCTATATTCGAGATGTAAGCATGAATAGCTTACACCTGAACAAGAAACTGCCGGGATGCCTGATCTAGAGGCAGCTCGCACCTGCCCTGGATCGCCCGACTCCTCTCTCTGACTGGAGCGAATAGCATACCTGTCTCTACCTCCTGGGGGGGAGGCATAGAAGACGGTACCCAGATCATTCGCTACGCTCCCGGCTCGTTTCCTGTGTCGCTGTCAGGTAGATCGCTTCAAGGCAAGCTCAGCCGTGCTGGATGGCAGGCTGGGTAACGGAGTTCACGGAAGCGTTTCGATCTTCGGGCCTGAGCAATGCCCTAAGGCCGGTCTGCCGTGCCAGATCACGTCTCAAGAGCGATGCTGCTCGGTGATTGGATGAAGGAACATCTCTGTGGCACACGCGGTAGGTTTCTCCCTGATGGGGCCGCGGCGCTAAATCAGCGCCTGATCTGCCCTTTGCTACCCGACCGAGGTCAGGCGCCGTGGGTCTCTCTCCGCGCCTGCTCATGCCCAGGTATGCCACCATGCTCCTTCTTTCTCCGCATCCATCACTCGGGCAGCACGCACTCAGATCACGGGCATGAGGTGATACTGTCCTCTTAAACCGCCGAGCATAACTTTTCATACATATGTCGTGTATCGCGCATTCAGGGCGGCGGGGAGAACAGTTTTGCCTTTCAGATAGCTGCAACAGATACTTTTACATGCGAAAGGAGCCTGAATTGAACGAACTGCACAGCGAACTCGCGCAACTCGAACTCGACGGTCTCTCCCTCGATGATCTGGAGGTCTCGGGCCTGCAGCTCTCCGACGAGGGCGGCCTGGAGCTGCTCACTACCGGCCACGGCATGGTCGAGATCGGCGCCTCGTCCGGCCAGGCCGCCTGTTGTAGCTGCTGCCTCGTCTGCTGCTGCTGTCCCTGTCTGGGCTAGGCTCGTAGCCTGAGGCAGTTCTCGCTGGCGGTATCGCACCGACCAGCCTCCCGTGCGGGCCGACCGCCTTACAAGCCGGGGGAGAGGAGAGTGATCCCTTCATGCCACCATCACTGAACGCCATCTACATGATGCACAAGGAGGTTCTTCATGCAAGAACTGCATAGCGAACTCGCGCAACTCGAACTCGAGAGCCTCTCCCTTGAAGATCTGGAGATCGAGGGAGTTGTTCTCCCCAGCGAGGGCGGCCTGGAGCTGCTCACTACCGGCCACGGCATGGTCGAGATCGGCGCCTCGTCCGGCCAGGCCGCTTGCTGTAGCTGCTGCCTCGCTTGCTGCTGCTGCTGGTAATCGCTAACACTATCACCTGGCTGTAGTTTCCCGCCTGCCAGCCACTGCGATACACGACCTGCCCGCCGGGAGAAAGGAGATTATGAGATGGAAGATCTAAAGCTGGAACTTTCGGAACTCACCTTCGATGAGCTGCAACTGGATGACCTCGCCATCCAGCCGCTCGACGCCGGCCACGCTGGACTGGAATCGCTCACACTGGGTCACGGCATGCTCGAGATCGGCGCCTCTGTCTTTACTGACGTCTGCTGCAGTTGCTGCGTTCCCTGTTGCTGCTGCTGGTAATACGCTGCAGGGCCGAGAGAGCGCACACCGCTGAACGCTGGTAGCACCGCTGCGTTGCTGCTACGTTCAGCGGCCAGACGGCATGATGGCGATCTGCGCGCCTTCTCTTGCAGGTTGCGCACGCACTGCGCTCCTTCCTGGCCCACAACGCTACCGCTGCAACAGGGCTGCTTTCTGTACGCTTTGTGATGGGAGAAACACCGGCTATGCGACCCAGGATGAAAGGCGATGTCTTCTACTTCCCCACACCTGAAGGGGTCTACCTGCGCAACAATCAGGGTTCGTTCCATATGAAGGGCAAGGGCATCGCCCTCCTGCTCGACGTGCTGCTGCCCTATCTGGACGGTCAGCAGACGCTGGAGGAGATCCTCCAGCAGGCGCCCACCGAGCGCCGCGAGCTGATCTCCAGGCTCATCCAGATGCTCGCCGCGCGCGGCTTTATCAGAGATGTCACCTCCGATCGTCCTCACCAGTTGAGTGCAGCGGAGCTGGAAACCTACGCCGCAGAGATCGCCTTCATCGAGGCCTTCAGCGACTCGAGCGCCTGGCGCTTCGAACGCTACCGCTCCAGCCGGGTGCTTCTCATCGGCTCCGGACTGACGCTGCAGGCCCTCGTTCAGGCGGCCCTGCAGAGCGGTCTGGCGGATATCCACGTGCTGATCACCGACGAGTGCCCGCTGGAGCGCTCGCGTCTGCAGGAGTATCTGGAGCTGCGCCGCACGCGCGATCCACGCCAGACACTGCACCTGCTGTCCCCTCTCAACTGGGAGGACGAGGCAGCCGTAGAGCAGGCCCTGGCTCCCTTTGAGGCGGTGCTCCACATCTCGGATCGGCCGATGCTGGCGCGCAGCGCTCTTCTCAACCGCCTCTGCTACCGCCAGGGCAGGCTCTTCCTGACAGCCACGATCATCGAGGGAGAGGCCTGGCTGGGACCGCTGGTACGCGCGGAGAAGGGGGTCAGGCCAGGCTGCTGGGAATGTGCCTGGCGTCGTCTGCAGGCCAATCTTCCCCTCGAAACGGCCAGCACTCTCTACAACTTCGCCGATCGCCCAGAGGCAGCGATCAGCTATCTACTGGCCGCACCAACCGCTGCGGTGGTCGCCAACGTTCTCCACTTCGAGCTATTGAAATCCATCGCCGGGGCTGGTCCGCTGGAGACGGCCGGCCACCTGCTGGCCATCGACCTGGAGACGCTGCAGAGCAAGCGCCATCCCTTCAAGGCCGCACCCTCCTGCCGCTGCTGTGCCACGGCCCGTCCGCTGACGGCTGAACAGTTCTGCAGCCTCCTGAGGGAGCGCAGCGCCGGCCCTGTGCTCTCTCAGGAGGAATTCTCGAAGGCGGCTGCGCAGCTCTTCGACGAGAAGCTTGGCCTCTTCAGCGCTCTGGACGAGTACGATTACACGCAGATTCCTTTGAATATCGCGCGCGTGGACCTGGCGCGGCCCTCCTCGGCCCTCTCTCTGCATACCCGGGAGCGGCTGCGGGTCTTCGGCGCGGGTAGCGATTTTGGGATGGCCCGTCGCGAGGCAACGCTGCGCGCCTGTGAGCGCTATGCCGCCTCTTGCTATGCAGCAGAGCGCAGCCTGCGCGGCTGTGAGGCGGAGCGCCTTGCCGGGGAAGAGGCGCCGCTCGTCTGCTACACGCGCACACTGGAGCCATGCGCGACAACACAGGCGCAGGAACTCTACCTCTGGGCCTGGGAGCTGCCGGGCGAGCGGCCTGTGCTGCTACCGGCGGCGGTCGTGTTCGCACTGTCGGCTGAGGCAGATCTCGGTCAGCAGGCTCCATGCGGCGTGGCGGCCGGCATGAGCTGGTCCGAGGCGCTCTGCCGTGCCCTCTTTACACACGCACAGGCACAGCTCGCAGAGCGGCTGGCGACGAGCCGCGAGCCATTCCCGCGCGTCAAGATCGGGGAGCTGGCCCTCTCCGCAGCCGCTCTGCGTTATCTGCACCTGCTGGAGCTGCAGGGGATCACCATCGCTATCTACGATCTCTCGGCGCTGCTCGTCGACTGGAGGCTGGCGGCCTTCGCTTTCTGCTATGAGGAGGAGACCTGGGCCTGCACCTGCCACCTCCAGGCGAGGGCAGCGATCGAGGAGGGGCTGCTGCTCTGCCTGCAGCAGGCTCAGGCGCGGCACAATGGAGAGCCAGACTACGCTCCGCCAGCGGCTCCGGTCCTGCCGGCAGCCCTGCGCGGTGAGGCGGAGATCACGCCGCAGTATCCCGATCCCGCCTCCTGGACGCAGATGCAGGAGACGCTGCTCGCCACTCTGCAGGCACGGGGAGAGCGAGCGCTGATCGTTCCACTCGATCACGACGCCGCGCTGAGCGCCGCGCTGCCCTATATCGTGCGCGTCATGCTGGGGAGGATCAACGATGGCAGCCGGTAGCAACGAAGAGCGGCACTCGCTGCCACTGGGACTGCTGGCCGAGGGCTGCCTGGGCGAAGCCGTACGCGCCGGCCTGCAGGAATGGGGCGTGATCGCCCTTCAGGAGATGGCGCGCACCGATCTGCGGGCGGACCTGGCGCCAACCTGCGCTCTTCTGCTGGTAGTCAGCGAGCGCTGGAACGCCCCACTCCAGCAGGAGGTCAATCGCTGGAGTCTGGCCAGTGGCACGCCCTGGCTGGCGCTTTCCATCGAGCCGGGACGCGCGGTGCTCGGTCCCTGCGTCCTGCCAGGGCGCAGCGCTTGCGTCACCTGCGCAGAGCTGCGACGGATCAACGCCCACAGGAACGTGGCAGAGTTTCGCCTGGAGCGCACCCTTCTGGAGTCGCTGGCGCGCGCGGAGAGCGCGCCGGGACCGGCGGCGACATGGTTGACCGCCTGTGCGCGCACGATCCTGGTGCAGCAGGTCCTCCGCGAGGTCGCGCAATACTGGCGCGCGCCAGAAGCAATGCAGACCTGCAATGCCCTGCTCTGCCTGGACCTGGCGACGCTGCGCCTGAGCCGCCACTCCCTTCTGCGCGAGCCGCACTGCCCCGACTGCGCGGATCTGCCGGCCGACAGTGCCACCCCCATGACGCTCGTGGCGCGCCGCAAGCTGCACGCCGAGACCTACCGCGTCCGCGATCTGCGCGCCATCAAAGAGCAGCTCCTGGCACGCTACGTCGACAGTGAGTGCGGCCTGATCTGCGGTCTGCTGAAGGATGCCAGCAATCTCTACGCGAACTTCGCGGTCCACATCCACTTTGACAACGGCGAGCGCAAGGAGATGGGCTTCGGGCGGGCCTTTAACTATGAGCAGGGCCAGGTGGCGGCCATCGCCGAGGCCCTGGAGCGCTACGCTGGCGTGCGACCGGGCGGCAAGCGCACGGTGGTGCGCGCGAGTCGGCGCGAACTGGGCGCGGCGGCCATCGACCCGCGCACCCTGGGGCTGCACAGCGAGGAGCAGTACAGTCTGCCCCACTTCCCGTACGTGCGCTACAGCGACGACCTGGTGCTCAACTGGGTCTGGGGCTACTCGTTCGCTCGTCAGGAGCCGGTGCTGGTCCCCGAGCGCAATGTCTACTACGGCCTCCACTACTGGACGGACGAGCGGCCCTTTGTCTACGAGATCTCTAACGGTTGCGCCATCGGCAACTGCCTGGAGGAGGCCATCCTGCACGGTATCCTGGAGGTCGCCGAGCGCGACGCCTTTCTACTAACCTGGTACGCCCGCCTGCCGATGCCACGCATCGACCTGCGTTCGGCACGCGATCCCCTCGTCGGGCTGATGTGCGAGCGCCTGCAGCATCTGACCGGCTACAGCGTGCATGCCTTCAATATCACGTTGCCAGAACGCATCCCCTGCTTCTGGGTGATGGCAGTCGACGAGCAGCAGCGCCCAGACTTTCCGCGCGTCCTGTGCGCAGCCGGCTCGCACATGCAGCCGGAGAAGGCGCTCATCAACGCCCTGCAGGAGCTTGCGCCGATCGTGGGCAGCCATATCAGCCTCTACCGCGAGGAGCGGGAGCGGGTCCGCAGCATGCTGGCAGACTCCTCGCAGGTGCAGCAGATGCGTGATCACGCCCTGCTCTACTGCCAGCCGGAGGCCTTCGAGCGCCTGGCCTTCCTCTACCAGACGCCGCAAACGCAGACCTTCGCCGAGGCCTTCCGCGGCGAAGAGCCGCAACCGCACGCGGACCTGCGCGAGGACCTGCTCGACGTGATGGCACGCTACCTGCGTAGCGGCATCGATGTGATCGCGGTTGACCAGACGACGCCCGAACTGGCCCTGGAGGGTTTCTGCGCGGTGCGTGTGCTGATGCCAGGCATGCTCCCCATGACCTTCGGACACCATGCGCGTCGCTGCTACGGCTTCGAGCGCCTCTATCGGCTGCCCTATCTGCTCGGTTACGCAGCGCGGCCGCTGACGGACGCTGATCTCAATCCCTATCCTCATCCATTTCCATGAGCGGAAGGAGCGCCTATGAGCAATCAAGATCGTGAGATTGGCCTGCAGTATCTGCGGGCAACCTACTATGACCTGCCTGCGCTCTTCGCCGAGGGCCAGGGCGAGGAGGGCCAGCCCGGCGAGCCGCTCAAGTTCAAGATCTATCGCGGCGTCCGCCACTACGCGCTCAGCCAGCAACTGCCGCTGCACCTGGGCGAGATCCGGCGTGCCTTCACCGCCGCTGGCAGACCGGAACCAGCAGCGTCAGCGGCAGCAGCGCAGGACAGGCCCCTCATGGACTATCAGACGCTCTCCAGCCTGCTCTACTACAGCTACGGCTTCTCACGCCACGATAGCGGCCTGGATGCACGCTGGCCCTTTCACCGTCTGGTTGCGTCCGCCCGCTGCTTCTTTCCGGCGGAACTCTACACCTGGCTGCCAGGCCTGGAGGAGATCCCCGCCGGGTTCTATCACTACGACAACCTCCATCACGGCCTCGCGACCCTCAGGCAGGGCGACTACCGCCGCCCGCTGAGCGCGGCCCTGGGCTGCGATCTGACGCAGAGTCTCGGCGTGCTCTTCGTGAGCGCCTACTTCTGGAAGAACGCCTTCCGCTACCGGAACTTCTCCTATCGCCTCTGCTCGCAGGAGGTCGGGATGGTCATCGGTAACATCCTGCTCGTCTGCGCCGCCCTGGGAATCACGGCCCAGGTCCACTACCAGTTTCTGGACCGCGTCCTCGCACAGTTGCTCGCTCTGGAGGAAGAGGAGGAGAGTCCCTTCGCGGCGCTGGTGCTCTACCCGGCCGGCAGGGAGCCGCGCACCGCGAAGCGGCCCCCCGTGGCAGTCATCGACGCCGACAGCCTGCTGGAGCAGATCGCCCCGATCGCGCCGACGCATATCAAGCTGAGCGCCCTGGAGCGCGAGCAGTGCCAGAAGCTGCTGCAGATCGACCGGCACTCGCGCCTCGAGAGCAGCGCTGAGTTCACGGCCCCCCTCGAGTACGAGGGGCCGGCCTGCGACGAGCACTCAGGGAGGCTGCCGGCGCCGGCTCCCCTGGAAGGCGTGCTTGAGCTGGCGGATGCGCTGCATCGCCGCAACTCCGGCGACGTCTTCTTCCTGCCGCTGCACCGAGCCATCAGCCGCACGGCCTTCTGGGAGATCGTACGCTACAGCCTCGCGCCCTACCAGAGCGATCTCTCCGGCAGGGCGCAATCTCCGCTCCTGCAGCTCTTCATCGCGCTCAACAACGTCGACGGGCTGCCCGCCGGGATCTATCGTCTCTGCCAGCGCTGCGGCTCGCTGCATACCGTCGAGCAGAGGGCCATTGCCGAGGAGATCCAGGCCATTCACAGCACGCCCGCGGTGAGCTGCGGCAGCGCCCCGTTCGTCGTCTATCCGGTCGCTGATTACCACGCGCTCAGCGCCGCTCTCGGCAATCGCGCCTATCGCATCATGAACATGGAATGCGGCATCGTTGCGCAGCGCATCTGCGTCCTGAGCGCAGCCTTCGGCCAGGTTGCGCGCTGCAGCGACAGCTACCACATCACTCGCTGCGAGCACCTGCTGCGGCTGAGCGAGCGGGAGCAGGTGCCGCTGTTTCTGATCGCCATCGGCCAGGAGCGTCCCACCGCCGGGGCCGGGGCAAGCTACCGGCACAGCATTCGCCTGTAGAGAGAAGAGACGCACGCATGAAAGAGCAGCACACATGTACGCTGGCATCGGAGTACGTCGTGCGCGTGGCGGGCCTGCCACTGACGGCGCTCCAGGGACTGCGCTTCAGGCGCAGCCTGGCGCTGATCGAGGAGCTGTTGCAGCTGGAGCGGGAGCTGCACGCCAGCGGCGGCCAGATCTCCGAGCAGCTCTACACTGTCATCGGTGGACTGGCCGGCCCTGAGCAGCGCCGCCAGCGTCAGCAGCTCATCGAGCTCCGCCGCGCCATCTTCCAGGCTCGCCCGCCAGCGGCAGCATCCATGGAGCCGCTCCTCCTGGGTGCGCTGCCCACAGAGCTCAGCGCCGCGATCACACGCTGGCGCGTCAGCCTCCAACGGCGTGCCGCTCTGGAGGAAGAGGCCCGCCGGGTTTTCGCTGAGGAGCTGACAGAGCGCCGCGCGACGCTGCGTGCGCTGGTCGGCTGCGAGCGCTTTCTGCAGGGTATCCTGCTCGCCAGCCGGAGTCTCTATCTGGACAGCCGGCGCTGGCTGGAGGCACCCGCGGCCGAGGCTGCGCAGTATCTCGATCGCAAGCTGGAGGACGGCCTGCTGAACTATCTGACGCGCATGACGGCCAAGACGAGCCCCTACAGCACCTTCACTGGCCTCGCGCGCGGCCACTTTGCCCGCTCGGAGAGCGCGTCTCACGCCCCCGACGATCACAGCGAGCCAGGACGGCGCCACAGCGTGATCGAGCCAAATATCCTGCTCGTGCGCCAGATTGCACGCGAGCTGACGCAGTGGCCCGAAATCCGCCCCCACCTGAGCGTGAGCGTGAATCCCTCGCTCGTCAGCAGCGCAACGACGCTGCGCTTCGTGAGCCAGGACGCCGCCGGCCACGAGCGCCTCACGACCCTGGCGGCCACGCCGACGCTGCGCGCTCTGCTGCACCTGGTCGAGCGTCTGCAGCCGCTGACCTACGATGCCCTGCTGCAGGCGCTGATCGCCCTGGATCGGCAGGGCCGCGCCCAGGAGCTGGGCAACGTTCTCGACCAGCTCATCGCCCGCGGCCTGCTGCAGCTCGACTTCGCCATTCCCGATCTCGCGCCGGACTATCTGTCGCGCCTGATTGAGGCGCTGGCCCCCATTGACCAGGAGCGCGTCAAGGCCCTCCGCGCGCTGCTGAGCGAGCTACAGAGGGCCCTGGACAGCTATGAGCGTGCCTCTGTGGTTCATCAGCGCGACCAGACGCTGCAGGACCTGCGCTGGCTGCTGGAGCGCATCTTCGCGGAGCTGGGCCTGAGCGAGCGGTCCGGCTTCATCCTGCCGACGAAGAACCTGCTCTACGAGAACACCCTGCTCGAGGCCGCGCCCGGCGGTGATCTGGTCCCCCTGGAGGGCGACCTCCTCAGCGATCTGGGCCTCCTGCAGGAGCTGGCCGGCCTCTACGATCCCCTGCTTCCGGGACGCATCGCCCTGGCGGCCTTCTTCACCACACGCTACGGAGCAGAGGCCACCGTGGATCTGCTCACCTTTTATGAAGACTTCTACCGCGAAAGCCGACAGATGGTGCAACCGGTAGAGCAGAACGCAGAGGGAGCTTCCAGCGGTCACGGAGCACCACCCACAGGCACCAGCGCGGCTCAAGCCATGCAGCTCTTCACCCAGCTCTTCGCCAGCGAGCGGTTTGAGCAGGAGGAGCTGGCAGAGATCATGGCCCTGCGCCAGAAGGTCGCGCGTCTCTTCGCCGGCCAGCCCGCCGACGACGCCGGCATCCGCCACATCGACCGCCAGCAACTGCGCGCCCTCCTGGCGGAGCGTCCCGCCAGCGTGGAGCTGCCGCGCTCACTGGCCCTCTACTGCCAGTTCTACCAGCAGGATGGCCAGCGCCATCTCGTGCTGAACTCTATCCAGAGCGGCTTCGGACGCCACCTGCGGCGCCTGCGCTATCTGGAGAGCTGCACCACGCCCGGTCACAGGGAGCGGGAGTGCGAGACAGCCGGTCACGCCTTCAACGCCTTCGAGGAGGCCCGCCTCAACGAGGAGGAGCCGCTGCCGATCGCCATCCAGGGCGTCTTCGGCTCCAACCTGAACCTGCGCCTGGCAGACGAGGAGCCAGAGATCGCTTACCCCGGCTACGTCAGTACACGCCCCTCCGGGGCGGCCCTGCCCCTGAGCGATCTGCTGGTCAGACACGATCCCACCGGCCAGCGCCTGCTGCTGATCTCGAGACGGTTGGGCCGCAGCCTGCTGCCGATCCACCTGGGCCTCATGTCCGACTACTGGCTGCCGCCGCTCTACCGTTTCCTGCTGTGGGCCTTCGGCGAGGCGCCCACCGAGCGCCTGTGGGGCCTGCGCCTGCTCGACAGCTCCTTGATGCGCAGCGACGCCCTCGGCGAGGAGCAGGCGCTCTACACACCACGGACCTGCCTGGGACGCATCTGCATCAATCGCGCCCACTGGCGACTGCGCCAGGCGCGTCTTCCACGACGCCAGAAGGGTGAGACGCACTTCGACTACTTCCTGAAGGTACAGCGCTGGCACGCCCAGTACGGCCTGCCGGCACGCTGCTTCCTGCGCGTCAACCCCTTCGATTTCGATGCCAGCGAGGGCGCTTACGGCCCCTCGTACTCGCTGAGTAAGGAGCGCAAACCCGTCTACCTTGACTTTGAGAGCTACTTCTCGCTGAGCATGTTCGAGCATCTGATCGAGAAAAGCAGCCGCGGCCTCCTGCTGGAGGAAGCTCTCCCAGGTGAGACCGATCTGCTGCCCACCCCGGAGGGGGCCTATGTCTGCGAATACGTCTTTGAAGTCAACAGAGGAAGGATCAGCAACCATGGCCACGGCCGAGCGTAGCTGGATCAGCGCACATCTCTTCTACCACGGCGATCTGAGCGCCCTGCTGGTGGCCTGCATTCAGCCGCTGATCGCCAGCCTGGAGGAGGCGGGCCTGATCGAGCGCTGCTTCTTTGTGCGCTACTGGCAGGGGGGACCACACCTGCGCCTGCGTCTCCTGCCACGGGCGGAGAGCGCCGCACCACAGATCGTGGACGCGGTGCGCCGGGCTGCGACGGACTACTTCCAGCGGTATCCGGCCCCCGACACCCTGGATCATGCACGCTACAACGAGGTCAGTAGCCATCTCTCGCGCATGGAGTACGGCCACGATCAGCGCATCCCGCTCTATCCGAATAACAGCCTGCACTTCCTTCCCTATACGCCAGAGTACGCACACTACGGCGGCCCGCAGGCCATGCCCTTTGTCGAGCAGCATTTCAGCGAGTCGAGCGCCATCGCCCTCACGCTCCTCGCACAGGGGGCCAATCGCAACCAGCGCACAGCTCACAGCATCGCGGCCATGCTGCTCACTGCCGCCCTGGCCTCTCCAGCACGCGCCTCTACCGCTCGGGTCATCGAACACTTCTACTGCTCCTGGGAGCGTATGCCCGCGGACCTGCGCACCCACCTGCTGGCGCGCTTCGATCAGCACTATGAGAGCCAGCGCCAGACCCTCGAGCGCCTGACAGAGCGCCTGCTGCGTCTCTCCACTCAGGAGGAACTCGGCGAGTCACCGGCTGCCCTTGATCGCTGGCTCTCCTCCATCCGCCAGCTCTATCAGAGGCTCTGCACTCTGGAGCAGGCAGGCGCCCTGGCTCTGCAGACGGAGGAGCCGCCAGCCACACCGGCCGGGCAGCCGCCGAGCACCATCGGTGCCCCCCTGAACATCCTGCTGCGCTGCGCGCACATGCACAACAACCGTCTGGGCCTGCTGATCCTGGATGAGGCCTACGTGCTGCACCTGCTCAAGCGCGCCCTGAACGAGACCAACGAGACCAGCGAGACGTCCGTCCGAGCTGGCAGCTAGCAAGCACATCAAGCGAGAGGAGCGAGCTATGTCCGGCAACAGCACCGCCCGACCAGAGCACTCTGACTGGCAGAGCGCCCACGTTTACTACTACGACGAGCAGAAAGATGCCCTCCTGCTCGACTGCATCCAGCCGCTCTTCGCGCAGGTGCGGCCAATCACAGAGCGGCTCTTCTTCGTGCGCCACTGGCTGCGCGGTCCCCACCTGCGTCTGCGCTTCTACTGTCCATCAGCGCAGTTTGAGGCAGAGGTCAAACCGCTGATCGAGTCCCTCGTGGGGGATTACCTGCGCCAGCACCCGTCGCGCACACACCTGGACGAGGCACGCCTGCGACCGCTCTACGCCACGCTGGCACGCCAGGAGCAGGAGACGGGACCCTTCTTCCCGCTCTACCCCGATAACTCGATCCACTATCTGCCCTATGACCGTCGCCTGCATGTGCTTGGCTCGGAGGCACTGGCAGATCTGCTGGAAGATTTCTACGTCGACAGCAACGACCTTGCCTTTGCCATGCTGGCCTTCTTGCGCCAGGGCCAGTCTCTGCTGACGCTCTGCTTCGATCTGATGATCACCGTCGCCCACAGGCAGGGACAGCACATCGCTCGCGGCTTCATCTCCTACCGCTCCCACGCCGAGGGCTTCATCATCGCCAGCGCTGACCCCGCGGGCACACGCGCCCTCTTCGAGCGCCGCTACGCAGCCCAGGCCGGAACCCTGGTCGCCCGCCTGCGCCTCCTGCTGGAGGCCCTCAACCACGAGCAGGATGTCTTCCCCTTCACCCTCGCCTGGTCACAACTGATGCAGCGCTATCAGGAACGCACAGCCCGACTGATCGCCGCCGGCGCGATCGACCTGAGCCGCACAGGCCCGGCTCCGGGCGAGACGCCAGGCACCCCTGTCCGGGGCAATCTGGCCGCCAGCGCCTTCCACAGCGGCCTGGAACGCAATCAGCAACGCAAGCAGGCGCTCTACAGCGATCCCTGGTTTCAGGGCTACCGTCTGATGCTGAACCTGCTCTATCTGCACTTCAGCCGCCTCGGCCTGCGACCGATCGACCGTTTTCTGCTCTGCCACCTGGCCGCCAACGCCGTCGAAGAGGCCTTCAAGGTCAACGCCGTCGAGATGGTCACGACCTTCAGCAGCGAGGAGGACGTACTGCACCAGGTCCGTCAGAGAGAGGGAGGCAGAGAGCATGCCGGAGCATGAGCAGCCCGCCTCCGCGGCCTTCCAGGAGGAGACGGAGACCACCCCTCTGCAGCGCTATATCGCCGAGGCACAGCACTTCCCGGAGCGCGAGGTCGTGGACTGGCAGCACGCGCCGCTCAAGTACAAACTCTATCGCGGCTGCGACTGCCTGCGTCTGGACTATCTGCCACCAGGCCGTACGCCAGGACAGCGCTCCGCTCGAGAGCCATTCGGCAACGCGCACTTCGGCCAGATGCTGGCCGACATCTACGGCCTGACCCGCCAGCGCTGGACCGGCGCCGAGAGCTACAACGCCATCGCCGCTGGCAGCACGCTGCCCGTGCTCGATCCGCACCGACACCCCTTTAAACAGGACCTGCTGCGCCCCGTACCTTCTGGCGGCGGCCTCTATCCCTGCGAGGTCTACGCGATCATTGGCGCAGACCAGGCCCTGCCGGCCGGCGTCTACCACTACGATCCCGCCCACCATGCCCTGGACGTCATCCGCGACGCCCCGGCACACGCGGGCGACCTCCCTCTGACGACCCTGCTGGAGGCCTTGCTAGAGCCACCAGCCTGCCCCGCCGACTTCGCCCTGGTGCTGAGCTGCTTCTTCTGGAAGAACGCCTTCAAATACGGCGAGTTCGCCTATCGCCTCCAGGGCCTTGACCTGGG
This sequence comes from Ktedonobacteraceae bacterium, assembly GCA_042408965.1. Lineage (GTDB taxonomy): Bacteria > Chloroflexota > Ktedonobacteria > Ktedonobacterales > Ktedonobacteraceae > Thermogemmatispora. Next base: position 19,444 of record JBHOQN010000151.1, on the reverse strand, counting down.
GATCGTGCTGGGACAGTCCCTGGAGGTCGGAGCGCACTACGGCCTGACGAGCAGCGTGCACTTTCGCTTCGTGGATAGTAGCGTGAACGCCCTGCTGGAGGTGGACGAGGCCTATGAGAGCACCTACGCCGTGATCATCTTCGGCGGCGCGCGTGGCGGCCGGCCCACCTCCCTGCAGCGCTGGCAGAAAGCCGCAGCCAGACAGGCCAGCCGCTCAGCAGTCCCAGAGCGTCTCCAGCCGCTCAGCAGCCTGCCCCTCTCAGCTGCGCTGCACCGCGCCGCTCTCATTCACATGCGCACGCCCTCCCCCAGTACAGGGCCGGAGAACGAGCTCCAGGGACCCTCCGAGGCGCCCACCGTCGCCCTGAGCGCAGACGAGGGACTGGATCTGGCCGCGGGCACGCCCCTCCGTCACTCGGCACGCCACTATTTCCAGCCCGGAAGCATCAGCGAGCGGCAGTGCGCCCAGCTCCTTCACGCCGCCGGCCGGGGTTTCCAGAGCGACATCGCCCCCCCGGAAAGGCCCCTGCCGCGCCTGTTGCTCTACTGCCTTGTCGCCGGCGTGCGTGGTCTGGAACCCGGTATCTACTGCTATACGCCCGGTGCCCGCCATTTACAACTTGTCAGGCCAGGGGATAGAAGGATACAATTACAGCAAATCGTAGCTCATACCGGATACCATAACGTTCAGCACATCAACTTGCACCTGTTTCCTGTCGGAGCGTACGCCGAGGGAGTACGTCTCTACGGAGCACGCTGGTACCGCATACAGAACATGCTGGCTGGCAGCGCCATTCAGCGCCTCTATCTGGCGGCCGCGCTGCTCGGCCTCGGCTGCCATACCAGCCTCGCCTACTCCATCGAGGGGGTCAACAGCCTGCTCGGCCTTGGCGCCGGAGAGACAGCCCTGGCCCAGGTGCTGATCGCTCCTGAGCGCCTCGCCGGCCAGTATTATGAGATCGCGCTGCCGCCCCTCGTCACAGAAGCATTCTCAGGAGGTTAAGAGAGCATGGAGTCGATGATTGAGAGTAAGGAGGTCAGCGTCGTGAGCGAACAGACTGCCACGATCATCTCAATAGAGCAGGTCGAGAAATCCTACGGGAGCCTCAAGGCCCTGGACGGGGTCTCGCTGCAGATCGCCAGCGGCGAGTGCTTCGGTCTGCTCGGCCCCAACGGAGCGGGCAAAACTACCCTGCTATCATGCATTGAAGGGCTGATCAGCTTCCAGGGAGGGCGCATCACCGTCAATGGCTATGATGTGGCCCGCAATCCACGCAAAGTGAAGAGCATGCTCGGTGTGCAGTTGCAGGACGAGACCCTCTTCACTGATCTGAAGGTCATTGAGGCCGTACAGTTTTACGGGGCGCTCTACAACACCTTTCCATCGCAGGCCGAGGCCCTGGCTCTGCTGGAACGCTTCGACCTGGCAGAGAAGCGCAACGCCCGCGTTGGCACGCTCTCCGGTGGCCAGCAGAAGCGCCTGACGCTGGCGCTGGCGGTGGTCCACGCCCCCTCGATCGTCCTCCTGGACGAGCCTACTACCGGGCTCGATCCCCAGGCGCGCCATCACATCTGGGACATCGTGCGCCGGCTGCGCAGCGAGGGCAAGACCATCATCCTGACCACCCACTACATGGAAGAGGCCGAGATCCTCTGCGACCGCGTGGGCATCATCGATCGCGGCAAGATCCTGGCGCTCGGCTCACCGCGCGAGCTGATCGAGCGCATGGGCAACCTCTCAACGGTCCTTGCGAACTTCTATCTGCCAGATGAGAAGCTGCAGGTGCTGCAGGAGGCTCGCTGCGTCCACTCCCTGGTCAGCGACAACGGCCTCATCAGCGTGCAGACCTCTGAACCGCAGCGCGTGCTGGCCCTGCTCGAGGAGATCGGCAAGGAGACAGGCAGCCGCCCACAGAATGTCTCGATCCGCCAGCCCAACCTGGAGGACGTCTTTCTCTCACTGACCGGCCGCAGCTTCGAGGGAGGGGACTAGCCAGCGGCCATCCCGGCCAGCACCTTCAAGCGAGAAAGGAGTGGAATCGCCTATGCGTCGCTTTATCACTGAGTTTCGCTTTCTCACAATCCTGGCATTTCGCAGCCGCACGCTGCTCTTCTTCAGCATGCTCGTGCCGACAGGCTCGTTGCTGCTTTTCGGCTTCATCTTCGGCCAGAACGTCATTCCGCTGCCAGGCAGTAGCGGCGTCTCCTACTCCGTCTGGCTGCTGCCTGGCATCATCGTGATGAACATCATCGCCTCCGGCCTCATGGGCAACTCCACAGCGATGATCACCTGGCGCGAGCGCGGCATCTTCAGACGCATTCTCGTGACGCCAACAGCGCCCTGGGAGGTCATGCTGGCCCGCGCCTGCACCCAGGTGCTGGTGATCGTCACTCAGGCCGTGATAGCCATCATTGTCGGCAGCCTGGTCTTCAAATTCAAGTTCAACCCGCTCTACGCGCCGCTGACGCTGGTCTTCATCGTCATCGGATCGGCCGTCTTCCTCTCACTGGGGCAGATCATCGCCTCCTTCACAGACCGCGTGGAGATCGGCAACATTATCAGCCAGGGACTCTACATCATCCTGACCTTTCTGACAGGCATCCTGCTACCACTGCAGATTCTGCCAGATGTGGTCTCCAAAGTGGCACCCTTCACACCATCGTACATGGTAGCCGACCTGCTGCGCAGCGCCATGCTGCAGGGCAGCGCCGGGAGCGCGCCGCTGACCGACATCCTCGGCTGTCTGCTCTATTGTGGCGTGGCCATCGGCCTCTCGGCCGCCTTCTTCCGCATGCTGCGCTGAGCACCGCCGACGACGTTCAGCCTGGCTGCTGCCGATTGTCGCAAAAGGAACTTTGCATGACGTATACTGTATTACGTGACGTGCGCGTGATCGAGGGCGCCGGCGAGGTGCGCCTTCAGGAGGGTCTGGACCTCTGGCTCGCTGGCGAGACCATTCAGGCCATCACAGCCAGCCACGAGCGCGTACCCCTTCATGACGAGGGGGAAGAGATCGCCTGCGACGGCCTCTACTGCCTGCCCGGCCTGATCGATATGCACACCCACGTCACCTCGCCAGGCGAGGAGCGCATCCAGGAAGGCGCAGACTTCCGCCGCCTGATCGCCAACCACGGCCGGCAAGCCTTCTCCGCTGGCGTGACCACGCTGCGCGATCTGGGCGGTATGCCCGAACTGCTGCTGCGCCTGCGCGCGGGAGCGGCGCGCACCCCCTCCTTTCCCAACCTGGTCATCGCCGGCCCCTTCCTTACAGCTCCAGGAGGCCACCCGACCGCCAGCCTGTTTCACGGGCTGACGGCGCTGCGGCGCGCCGCCACCCGCGAGTTGAGCGAGAGTGAGCAGGCTCGAGAGGTCGTTGCCCGGCTGGCCACCATCGGCGTCGACTGTATCAAGGTTGTCTCAACAGCCTGTCTGGTTGTGCCACAGGAGGAGGCACACGTTCCCAAGATGCGCCCTGAGGTCTTCGCCGCCATCGTCGAGGCCGCGCACGCCCACGGACTGAAGGTTGTGGTTCACACGATCACCGCCGCCGATGTGCGCGAGGCCGTCGAGACAGGCTGCGACGGCGTCGAACACGGCATCGTCCGCGACGGAGCAGAGGCCTGCGACGCCGAGGTGATCGCCCACCTCAGGGAGCGTCGCATCTGCTACGTCCCCACCCTGGTCGCCATCGAGCAACTGGCACCGCGCTTCCTCGCCCAGGCCATGCAGAACGCCAGACGCCTCGCCGAGAGCGGCGTGCTCATCGGCGTAGGAAGCGACGCCGGCAACCCCGGCGTGCCCTTCGGCGCCGCCCTGCAGCGCGAGTGCGAGCTGCTCTTCGCAGCCGGCCTTCCCCCCGCGCGCATCATCGCCGGGGCCACCAGCGTGGCGGCGGAGCAGCTCGGACGCGGCGAGCAGCTCGGACGCATCCGCGCCGGCTATCAGGCCGACCTCCTGTTGCTGCGCGCCAATCCGCTCGAGCATCCCGCCAACCTCAAACAGATCGAGGCCGTCTTCAAGGCCGGACGCTGCGTCGCCGCGCGTCCCTCGTCCCCATTTCGCCGTCAACATCTATCAGCCTCTCTTCAGGAGTCCGAATCATGAACAGCGAGAAGGCCTTTCGCACCTCATTCCGCCAACCCAGGAAGAACAGCCAGAGCGCGTTCAGGCTCTCCCCGGCCAACCTCGGCGAGGGCCTGCTGGCCCTGGGGACCCTCGCCCTGCTCATCGCGGTCTTGCTTCCCTGGCGCTATACCCAGCTCAACCGCGCGAGCGAGGCACCGCTGGTGGTCAGCGGCTGGCAGACCGGCCTGGCGGGCGGACAGGGACTCTGCCTGCTGGCGATCGTCGTCCTGTTGCTCCTGGTGGTTCTCCGCCGGCTGCTCACCGCCAGTCAGCGCGCCCGCTGGGAGATCGTCGCCGCCGTGGTCCTGGGCCTGGCCACCATAGTCACCTTCAGAGACGTGCTCAGCTTCTACAGCGGTCCACTGGTCCTCTCCATCAAGCGTAGCTGGCTGGGAGCAGGCTTCTACATGGCCATGATCAGCCTCAACCTGCTCATTATCGCCTGCTTCCTGCTGCTCAAGCAGGGACAGGGAACGGCCGTTCGAGAGCCAGGGGAGCCGCGCTGAGTGCTGTAGGGAGAGGCAGACAGGCCGACCACGGCCCCAGTGTCCCAGGGAGGAAGTGCCTACTGGTCGCATGCAGGCGGGCATGATATAATAGGCTTTAAATTGCCCCCGTTCAGAAGACAGGGGCGCAGACTACGAAATGAGAGGACTGCGTGGGGCCACGTACGTCTCACCGGGAGCCATGTTTCGTAAAATATTGATTGCTAACCGTGGCGAAATCGCCCTGCGGATCATTCGTGCCTGCCGGGAGATGGGCATTCGCACCATCATCGCCCACTCCGAGGCCGACCGCGATTCACTGCCAGTACGTATGGCAGACGAGCGCATCTGCATAGGACCAGGGCCAAGCAGCAAGAGCTATCTTCATATTCCCAATATCATCAGTGCCGCTCTCATCTCCGGGGCCGAAGCAATTCATCCCGGCTACGGTTTTCTTTCAGAGAATCCCAGCTTTGCCCAGATCTGCGCAGATGTCAACGTGACCTTCATCGGGCCGTCCGCCTCCGCGATGGCGATCATGGGAGATAAGGTCACGGCCCGCGAAGCGATGGCCGCCGCCGGCCTGCCGATGCTGCCAGGGACCCGCGTCCTGCGCACCTTCGCCGAGGCCAGCGAGGCCGCCCGTGAGATTGGCTTCCCCCTCATGCTCAAAGCCGCCGCCGGCGGTGGCGGCCGTGGCATTCGTCTGGTCAACAGCCCGGACGAGTTCGAGCGCGTCTTCACGCTGGCGCAGAACGAGGTGCGCGAAGCGTTCCGCGACGACGGTCTCTATCTCGAACGCTACCTGGCGCGGGCACGTCATGTGGAGATTCAAGTGCTGGTTGACCAGCACGGGCATGGCGTGCATCTGGGCGAGCGCAACTGCTCCTGCCAGCGCCGCAATCAGAAGGTGCTCGAAGAGTCGCCCAGCCCAGGACTCTCTCCCGAGCTGCGCCAGGAGATCGGCATGAAGGCCATTCGTGCCGTGCAGGAGATTGGCTACAGCAACGCCGGCACGCTCGAATTCCTGCTCGACGAGCAGGATCGCTACTACTTCATGGAAATGAATACCCGTTTGCAGGTGGAGCACCCGGTGACGGAGATGGTCACCAGCATCGACCTGGTGAAGGAGCAGATCCGTATCGCCGCCGGTCAGCCACTGCAACTGCGGCAGGAAGATATCGTCTTCCGCGGCCACGCTATTGAATGCCGCATTACGGCAGAGGACACAACCGCCGATTTCCGGCCGCAGACGGGCGTCGTAGAGCAGTATCTCCCCGCCGGTGGCCCGGGGGTGCGCGTCGATAGCCACCTTTACACCGGTTACTCGGTTCCTCCCCACTACGACTCGCTGCTGGCAAAGCTGGTCGTGTGGGCCGAGGATCGCGACGCTGCCATCGCCCGCATGCAGCGCGCGCTCGACGAGTTCGTCATTGAGGGCCTGCCGACGACCATTCCTTTCCACAGGCGGCTGCTCAGCCACGAGGTCTTCATCCGCGGAGAGGCCTACACGCGCTTTCTCCAGGAGGAGGCCGCCTCGCTTGGAATCTGACCGGGGGCCTCTCCTGCCCGCACACAGCCGCTCCCTGCCTGCGTGAAACCGAGCAGCGGCGCAGCCCGTGAGCGGGACAAGGAACCCGACTATAGAGGAGGTGACGTTATGACTCGTGTAGTTGTGACCGGTTTAGGGCTGATCACGGCCCTGGGGAACGATCTGGCATCGTCCTGGGAGGCCCTCTGCCAGGGAAAGTCCGGCATCGCCGAGATCGTCGGTTTTGATACGAGCCGCTTCCGCGTCAAGTTCGCCGGCCAGATCAAAGATTTCGATCCTGGCCTCTACATGGATCGGAAGGAGATCCGCCGCACCGATCCCTATCAACACGTGGCAGTGGCCGCAGCGAAGCAGGCCCTCGCGCAGTCCGGCCTGCAGATCACCGAGGAGAACGCGGACGACGTAGGCGTCTACATCGGCAGCGGCATCGGCGGTCTGATCACCCTGCACGATCAGTTTCACGTGCTTTTCGAGCGCGGGCCAGAGCGTATCAGCCCCTTCTTCATCAACATGATGATCATCGACGGCGCCCCTGGCATCATCTCGATCATGACGGGAGCACGCGGCCCCAACTGGGCAGCGGTCTCGGCCTGTGCAACCAGCGCGAATACCATTGGCGAGGCCTGGGAGACGATCCGGCGCGGCGACGCCAGAGTGATGATCGCCGGCGGCGCCGAGCGGGGGATTACGCCCATCGCCATCGCCGCGTTCGATAATATGCACGCCCTCTCGCGGCGCAATGACGATCCCCAAGGGGCCAGTCGGCCCTTCGACGCGACGCGCGATGGCTTTGTAATGGGCGAGGGAGCCGCTGTGCTGATCCTGGAGGAGCTGGAGTTCGCCCGCGCGCGCGGGGCGACGATCCTCGCCGAAATGGTGGGCTACGGCGCCACCGGCGACGCCTACCATGTGACCGAGCCTGCCCCGGGCGGCTCCGGCCTCGTGCGCGCCATGAAGACCGCCCTGCGCAAGGCCAACCTCCCGCCCGAGGCCATCGACTACATCAACGCACATGGCACCTCGACCCCCTACAATGACCGCACCGAGACCCAGGCCATCAAGACCTGCTTTGGCGACCACGCCTACCGTCTGGCCATCAGTTCGACGAAATCGATGACTGGCCACACGCTGGGCGCCGCCGGGGCGGTCGAGGCGGTCGTTAGCATTATGTCGATCCTGACCGGCATCATTCCGCCCACCATCAATCTCAACCATCCCGATCCCGACTGCGACCTGGACTATGTGCCCCACAAGGCGCGCGAGACCCGGGTCAATGTTGCCATGTCGAACTCGATGGGCTTCGGCGGCCACAACGCCTGCCTGATCTTCAAACGCTATGAGGAGGCGCAATAGCTGGCGCGGCCGCGCACTGATCGCCGTGGTCCGGACGCTTATCCCGCCCCTGCAGGGCGCGGACCGGAGCGGACTGTCGTGCTGTCAGGCGCGCCACGCCTTCCCAGGCGCATAGCACAGGTGGAACTATGAGTAACGAAGAAACGAAGATGGCCTGGATCGAGCGCGTGGAGGAGCTGGTTCACGCCCTCGATGGCAGCTCCATCGGCGAACTGGAGCTGAGCGAGAATGGTATCGAGATCGTTATTCGCCGCCAGCCAGAGATGGTCCTGGTGTCTGCTCCCCCGGCCGGCCACACCACCAGCGCGTCCGCCGCGGGGCCGCGCAGGCGAGCTCAGTCCGGTGGCTCCGGGCGCACCGCCAGGGAGAACCAGACGATTCCCATTCTGGCCCCGCTCTCAGGGGTCTACTACTCCGCGCCCTCACCCAGCTCGCCGCCCTTCGTCTCCGTCGGCGACGTCATCCAGGTCGGGCAGGTCATTGCCCTGATCGAGGCGATGAAGGTCTTCAACGAGATCCAGGCCGAGGCGGCGGGCCGCGTCACCAGAATCCTGGTCGAGAGCGGCACCGTCGTTCAGAAGGGCGATGTGCTTCTGCGTGTTGAGCCGCTGTGAGGCGAGGTGGACGCGACGCCACAGCAAAGGCTTCGACTGAGGCGCTCCCCTTGAGCCGGGGCGCCTCTTCTTTGTGATCTCATCTCGCCGTGATGGTCCCATCCCCAAGCGGGCGGGCGCCGCGTGCTGACGAGACCCCGTTCAGAAGAGCAGCGGGAGCGCGGGCTCTCACGGGTCTGCGAGCGACCCCAACCAGCGGTCTCCCGTGAGCGCTTTCAGGCGGCTATGCGGCCAGCCAGCAGGACCCTGGCGCTCCTCCTGGCCGCTTTCAAGCCTCGTGCAGGGTTGTCGTCTCACCGCTCGGTGGAGGCGCGGACGCCGGAACAGTCAGCATCCTGCCATCTCACGCTCATAGTAGAAGGAGGCGCCGGTGCTGCTTGAGCCTCATCCTTGCTGAAGGAGCGGTAGAAGAGGTACAATACAGGTTAGCCCTTTCACATATGCCGGTCAGGTTGTCAGCCTGAAAGGAAAGGAGAAGCGTTGACCATGAGCACGGCGCAGATTGCCGCCACGCTGTTCCAGTTGCAGCAGCTCGACCTCGAACTCGAACGCCTCACGGCCGAGCAACAGGCGATCGTCCACGCCCTCCAGGGCGACCGCACCCTGCAGAAGCTGCGCGAGGAACACGCTGGCGCCCAGCAGCAATTGCGAGCCGGACGGCAAGCTCAACAGGAGGCCGAGTGGGCCCTGGAGGAGGTGAATCGCCGCCTTGAGGCCCTGGAGCAGCGCCTCTATAGTGGGAGCGTGACCAGCCCCAAAGAGCTGGCCAGCCTGCAACAGGAGGTTCAGCACCTGCGCGCACAGCAAAGTCGCCAGGAGGATCGCACACTGGAAGCAATGGATGCTACAGAAGTGCTGCAGGAGATTGCGCGCAAAAAAGAAGAAGAGTTACGCCAGGCAGAGGAGGCCTGGCAGCGCGCGAGCGCCACTCAGCGGGCACGCCACGATCAGCTTGAGCAACGGCGCCAGGAACTGCAGGCAGCCCGTACACACCTGGCGGGCGGTCTGGCCGCCGATCTGCTGACGCGCTACGAGACCCTGCGACGCACCCGCCAGGGTCGCGCTATCTCGCGCGTGGAACAGAACTCCTGCCAGTGGTGTCGCGTGCTGCTGACAGCCAGCGAGATGCAGCGCGTGCGCCTGGGAGAGGAACTTCAGACCTGTAGTAACTGCGGACGGATTCTGTACTACGATCGTTGAGAGAGGAGAGGGGATAAGGGCATGGAAGGGAGGAAGAAGCAGGATCTCTCGCCTCCGCGGTGCTACGCGGAGGCGGGAGCTACCGAGCTTGCTGACCGCTGCCCCGAGCGAGCCAGCCCGATCGGCCCGCGTTAATTCTTGACGATGACCGGCGTACCCACAGGCGCCCAGTCGTAGAGCCAGTGCGCCGCGTTCACCGACATCTCGACGCAGCCATGCGACCCCCAGGTCCAGCCAGCGACCGGATCATAGTGCCAGCCATTCGTACCGGGACCGAAAACTCCATGCCACCAGGCGTCATGCAGGAAGAGACCGCTCCAATCGAACTCCAGCGCATAGTTGATAAAGGTCGGCGGATAGTAATAGGGCGAACCAGGAGGCCAGGGCGAATAGAAGGTAGTCGGATGGAGCTTGCGCAGCACATGATAGGTGCCTATCGGCGTGTAGAGCTGTGGTCGCCCGGAGGTAATCGCCGTCTTGAAGACGAGCTTGCCGTTATCATAGGCATAGAGCCACTGTTTCGAGAGAATCACCACGATCGTTCTGCCTTGCCCGGAGGAGCCAGATTTGCTGCTGCTCTGGGCTTTGACAACCAGCGGGCTGTAGATGTAGAGCGGCGCGCTGGTCGTCGGGGAGATGCGATACCAGTAGGGGCTACCCCAGACGTTCTGTCCAGAGACAGTCGCATAGACCGTTACACCAGTGTCAGGAGCATAGGTTGTCACAATAGCATCATGGGTGCTCGGCCCTCGACGCACGTTCGACCAGTTGATGGTAATCCCCTTCCAGGAGGTCGCTGCCGCCTGTGCAGAGGCAGAGGCATCAGGAAGAGGAGTTCAGAGACAATGCAGCACGCTACAGGTGCCCGCCATCCTGCATGAGCGATAAGGCAGGCAGCACAGTGATCATATGCTAGAGGATCGTGCGTCAACTGGCTGCCTGCGCCGGGCAGGTTAGAAGAGCGAGAGCTGCTGCGGCGGCTCCTCCTGGGGCCGGGAGGCGGCAGAAGCGCCAGAGCTGCCAGAGCCACCGAGCGTCCCCTCAGCCGCCATACGTTCGGCCTCGGCAAGAACCGCCGGAATCTTCTTGAAGTCCTGGCGGATCGTCTCCTTCAGGCTGGCCTGATGCAGACCAGCGGCGGGGTGATACATAGCGATGCAGATATAGCCGTCCTTCTTCTGCGCTTTGCCATGGATCGCGCTGATCTTGGCGCCGCCGAAAAACTTCGCCATTGAGTAGCGTCCCAGAGTCACGATCACCAGCGGCTGGATCGCCGCGATCTGGCGGTCCAGATAATCGTTGCAGGCGCTGATCTCCTCTGGCAGGGGATCACGGTTCTCCGGGGGGCGGCACTTCACCACATTGGTGATAAAGACGTCCGAGCGTTTCAAATTGATGCTCTGCAACAGCTCGTCCAGGAACTGGCCAGCGGGGCCGACGAAGGGGCGGCCCTGCTTATCCTCGTGGTAGCCCGGACCCTCACCGATGAAGAGGATCTTCGCCCTGGAGGGGCCTTCGCCGGGCACAGCCTTTGTACGTCCTTTACAGAGATTACATCTGGTGCAGGTCGAGACCTCCGCCGCAATCTCCCTTAGAGTCTCCTCTGGCGACATACATACCTCTCTTTAAAGATGCTCTGCTGTCTTCGTGGATCGTTGCAGTTGAATTGGAGATCATTATCAGACTTCTGGGCGCTCACTGCAAGAGGCATAGGACCTGAAGGTAGTGCAGAGCAGGCGGAACACTGAGCCGCGAAGCTGGCCTCAGGGAGCGGCAGACGTGCAGATCAGGTCATCATGCCCGGAGCGTAAGCCGCCGGCCTGCGTGCGGGTGGGCGGGGGGAACCTCCGCCTGAGGGAGACGCCCCGCCCACCCATGGCCGATACAGTCTGGAGTAGCCTGGTTACCAGCGGCGATCGTTGGGACGTGGACCGAAGCTATCACGTCGCGGGCCACCAGGGCCGCGACCGGGGCCGCTGGAGCCAGGACCCATGGGACGGCGCTGACCGCTGAAGTTGCCGCTGTTATAGGTTGAGGAGCGATTGCCGCCGCGGTCGGAATAGCCGCGGTCGCGGTCACGGCCACCGCCGTAGCCAAGGTTGCGTCCCGGCACAGCCATATCACGATCACGGCCGCCATAGCCACCGCGTCCGGGGCCGCCACGTCCGGGACCGCGGCCCGCATTGCGATCGTTATCCAGCTCGGCCTGGGTGGGAAGTTCGCCGCTGAGGGCCGCGCGACGCGAGAGATTGATGCGGCCCTGTGAATCCACCTCAATGACCATCACCGTGATCTCATCGCCGACCGAGACCACATCCTCGGGCCGCGACACCTGGTAGTCAGCGAGCTGCGAGGTACGCACCAGGCCCTCTTTGCCCGGCAGGATCTCGACGAAGGCTCCGAAGTCGACCAGGCGGCGCACCGTTCCCGTGTAGATGCGGCCGACCTCTACCTCCTCTGTGAGCGCGCGAATGGCGTCCATCGCCTGCTGCATGGCATCTCCAGAGGTGGCGGCGATGTTGACAGTGCCATCGTCCTCGATATCGATCTTGGCGCCAGTCTCATCCTGGATCTTGCGAATGGTCTTGCCACCCGGGCCAATGACGGCCCCAATCTTGTCAGGATTGATCTTCATCGTCTGGATGCGGGGAGCAAAGATCGACAGATCGGGGCGCGGTGCATCGAGGGCGTCGAGCATCTTCTCCATAATGAACATGCGGCCTTCGCGGGCCTGTTCGAGGGCCTTTGCCATAATGTCATAGGTGATGCCCTTGACCTTGATGTCCATCTGGAGCGCGGTCACGCCGTCGGCGGTGCCGGCCACCTTGAAGTCCATATCGCCCAGCGCATCCTCGATCCCCTGGATATCACTCAGCACAGCCCACTTGCCGGCGCGCTCGCCCTCGCCGGTCACCAGACCCATGGCCACGCCGGCCACCGGCGCGTGAATGGGCACACCAGCATCCATGAGAGCCAGCGTTGTCCCACAGACCGAACCCATGGAGGTCGAGCCGTTGGAGGAGAGCACATCGGAGACCGCACGAATCGTGTAGGGAAACTCCTCCTGCGAGGGGAGCACCGCCAGCACAGCGCGCTCCGCCAGCGCCCCGTGCCCGATCTCGCGGCGGCCCGGTCCGCGCAGCGGCTTCGTCTCGCCCGTCGAGAAGGGCGGGAAGTTGTAGTGGTGCATGAAGCGCTTGCTCTCGCTGGCCGTCAGGCCGTCGAGAATCTGCTCCTCGCCCGGCGAACCGAGCGTCACCACACTGAGCACCTGCGTCTGGCCGCGTGTGAAGAGCGCCGAGCCATGCGTGCGCGGCAGCAGGCCGACCTCGCAGGTGATCGGGCGAATCGTCTTCAGATCACGCCCATCGGGCCGTATCCCATGATCAAGAATCTGGTTCCTGACGTAGGTCTTCAGCTCCTTCTCGTAGAAGGCCATAATCTCCTTGAGGCGCTCAGGATACTGCGCCCCCAGCGTCTGTACCAGCTCGCTCTGCACCAGCGTCAGGGCCGCGGAGCGCGCCGTCTTATCGGGGTTGTTGACAGCCTGCTCCAGGCGGGGCACCACGAACTCGGCCACCTTCTGATGCAGTTCCTCATCCACCGGCGGACTCTCAAAAGGCCGCTTGGCGATGTTGACGGCCTGCATCAGCTTCTCCTGCATCTTGATGATGTCCTGCAGGGCCTCCTGCCCGCGCATTACGGCTTCGAGCATGATCTCTTCGGGCAGCTCACGAGCGCCAGCCTCGACCATCATCACCGCATCGGCCGTGCCCGCCACAGCCAGATCCAGCCGGCTGCGACTCATCTGAGACTCCAGCGGGTTGATCACCAGCTCGTTGTCGATGTATCCCACACGGACAGCCCCCACCGGGCCGGCAAAGGGAATGTCTGAGACGCACAGGGCAGCAGAGGCGCCGACAATGCCCAGAATATCGGGATCGTTCTCCTGATCAACTGAGAGGACCGTGATAATGATCTGCACGTCGTTGCGATAGCCTTTGGGGAAGAGGGGGCGGAGAGGTCGGTCGGCGAGGCGGCAGGCGAGAATGGCGTGTTCGGATGCCCGCCCCTCTCGCTTGATGAACCCGCCGGGGATCTTACCGGCGGCGTACATACGCTCTTCAACGTCAACTGTCAATGGAAAAAAATCAATGCCTTCACGAGGCTCATCGCTGGCTACAGCGGTCGCCAGGATCATGGTATCCCCATAGCGCAAGAGCACTGCGCCATTGGCCTGCTCGGCCACCCGTCCGGTTTCGATGCTCATCACGCGACCGCCAATGACGGCTTCTTGACGATGTATCATATTTCCTCCGACAACTATACACCCCTTGGTATGAACCGTATACCTGGAACCATCCTTGTTTCACCGGGACTCGACGGGGTGTCTGTACTACTTACAACTATAACTGGTATCCCCTGCCTCTGCTTCTCATGCGAACACTATACGTTCAGCCTCTGGCTCAACCCTCAGGCGATTCTTCACTCAAGCGACATGCAGATGGGTTCTCCACTGTAAAGAGATGGACCCTTCCAGGGTATCTCGGCGTCGTTCTGGCCTCATTGTACTTCTACCGTGTGGTGGGGGACGTCTCTCGTCGGGCTGGTCAACAAACACGTAACCGGTGCTTTCACTTCCTGAGCGGGTCGACTCTCCTTCATGCAACAACCGGCGAGCACTCATTTCTCACGGACAACGAACCAGACTGGCATTGCTCCGTCACAGGACACAACAGGACATGTAGCTGACGCGATCTGCAGGAACCAGGACCAGGCATCTGCAGGCGCGCCCCGGAAAGGGACGGTGAGCGGTCGGCATCCCCTTATTCATTCATCCATGTATACATCCCGTTCGCCCCCATCACTGTCAGATGGGGCGATCGTTGACGCGAACGAAAGAGATATGTGCCGACCGCCTGCGGTACAGCCGGCCGGGCAACTTAGTGGCGCAGACCGAGCCGCGCGATCAGGGCGCGATAGCGGTCCGGGCTTTTGCGGCTGAGATATGCAAGCAAGCGCCGACGGCGGCCGACCATCTTCAGCAGGCCACGGCGCGAATGAAAGTCATGCTTATGGAGCTTCAAATGCTCGGTGAGCTGATTGATCCGCGTCGTCAGAAGAGAGACCTGGACCTCGGGCGAACCGGTATCAGCTTCGTGGATGCGAGAACTCTCGATGATTTCAGCTTTATCGTCTGCAGTCAATGCCACCCTCTGTTTCACCTCCTCGTCAGGCTCAGGTGGAAGAGAACTCAGTAAAGTTATACACGCAAGCATTATACCACGCTGGCTCGTAAGAGTCTAGAGATCAGTCGTGGTGTTTCAGATCCCCCTGCCATGGCCTCTCTGTCACCTGAACGCATCTCCGGTGCGGTAATCGCAGGTAGAGTGCCTTCATAGGAGCAGAGATGGCTGGCTTGCCAGGGGGCGCGCAGGGGAGCTGGCCAGCGTAGGAGAGCTGGGGAGGCCCACGGTGAGCGCGAGCTGCAGATCCGATGCGAGTGGATCGGGGTGGATCGGATCGCATCGGATGGCCCATCGCCCACCGTCTGCCTGAGGAGCAGGCTGCTCCTTCAGCGGACCCGCTCCCGACGCGCTCTGCCAATCGTAGTTACTGGATGGTCACCTTGGCGCCGGCCTCCTGCAGCTTCTCGGCGATCTTCTGGGCCTCTTCCTTGGAGACAGCCTCCTTGACGGCCTTGGGGGCACTCTCCACCAGATCCTTGGCCTCCTTGAGGCCCAGGCTGGTCACCTCACGCACCGCCTTGATGACCTTGACCTTCTCCGGTCCGACCTCGCTCAGGATGACGTCGAATTCGGTCTTCTCCTCCTCTTCGGGCTGGGCCGCTGCAGCGCCTGGCGCAGCTGCGGCCGGCGCGGCCGCCACGGCCACTGGCGCGGCGCTCACGCCCCACTTCTCCTGCAACCGCTTGCTGAGGTCAACCAGTTCCAGCACATTCAGCTTCTCGATTTCAGCAATAATGCTCTCGACAGACATGGATTCCTCCTCGTTGCCTTTCTGCGTTTCGACTACTTTGATCTGATGTTGACGTGAGTCGAGTCAACCTGTCTTGATTTGATTTGATGACGTGAGAACGACTTACTCCTGCTGTAGCTGCTCGGCACGGGCCTGCAGGACGTAGCACAGATCGCGCAGTGGCGCCGTCAGCAGACTGTATGTCGTGGACAGCGGTCCCTGCAGGCCGCCCACAAGCTGAGCCTGGGCTGCAGGCTTGCCGCCGGTGATCCTGGCAAGATGTTCGACCTGCTCAGCCGGCAGCGAGCGCCCGCCCAGAATGGCCGCCTTGAGAGCCGCCAGCTTCGAGCTTTGCACATACTCGCTGAGGACACGGGCCGCCGCCACCTCGTCGTCGTAGCCAAAGGCCACCGTGGTCTGGCCGTGAAAGATGCCCGGATCAACCTCGCTCATCTGATTGCGCTCGGCCGCCAGGCGCAACAGGGTGTTCTTGGCCACCTGCAGCTCCACATTCAAGGGACGCAGCCTGCTGCGCAAGTCATTCATCTCTTTGACTGACAGGCCCTGGGTCTGCACGAGAATAGCAATGCGCGAGCGCGAGAGCTTCTCGGTCAGCTCCTCGATTTTTGCCGCCTTTGCCGGTGTAGGCATCTGCTCTCCCTCCTTTCCCTGAGAATTGGCTCGCTCCCTCGCCACGAACAACGCGAGAGCAAGCCACGCTGATGGCCAGCAAAAAAGGCCCTCAGCACGTGACCGAAGGCCTGGTTGGAAACATGGCTCACGCTGCCGGCCAGCCACATCTGCTCTGTCATGGCAGGCAGAACAGACAGGCAGGCTGCAGGGCTGTCAGCAGCACACAGCAACAAGCAAGGCAGGCGCAGCTTCCTCTACAGCAGCGCCACGCTGCCTCTTTTCTGCATGGTTCCTCGGCAAGCCGATACCATCAGGTATCATTTACATGCCCCAGGCATACTTGCTGTCTTCGGTCAGATCACCAATCCAGTGAGCCGCCACCAGAGGGACTGCTAGCAGCCCGCCAGCGACAGACCGCTCACTGGTCACTCGCTCTAGATTATAGATGACTTCATACCTTGAGCGCCAGAGCGGACTGAATATCCAGGCGCACACTGGGAGACATGGTAGAGGCCAGCACGATACTGCGAATGTAGGCGCCCTTGGAGGTGCTGGGCTTGGCACGCATGACTGCATCGAGGACGGCGGCCAGGTTGGCCAGCAGGGCCTCATCGCTGAAGGAGAGCCGGCCCGCCGGCACGTGCAGCAGCGAGGTGCGGTCTACCCTGAACTCCACGCGCCCGGCCTTGGCCTCGCGGACAGCCCTGGCGACCTCCATTGTAATCGTGCCAGCCTTGGCGGTTGGCATCAAGCCGCGCGGGCCGAGCTTGCGTCCCAGACGATTGATTCTGGTCATCACATCTGGCGTGGCGATAGCCACATCGAAGCCAAGCCAGTCCTCTTCGATCTGCTTGATCAGATCGTCCAGGCCGACGAAATCAGCGCCAGCCGCTTCAGCTTCGCGCACCTTCTCACCCTGGGCAAAGACCAGCACCCTGACATCTTTGCCGGTGCCAGCAGGTAGCATGGCCACACCGCGCACCATCTGATCGGCATGGCGTGGATCGACCCCCAGGCGCATATGCACCTCGACAGTGGGGTCAAAGCGCACGTAGTTCATTTTTTTGAGGAGGGGAATCGCCTCCTGCGGCTGGTACAGCTTCCCCGGATCAACGAGTTTCAGCGCTTCGAGATATTTCTTGCCGTGTTTCTTTGCCATCGTGTAATAAGCCCTCCTTGTGGCAGATAACCGCAGTGACTGACGGGCATGCTCCGCGACTTCGGCCAGCGACACAGCGCTGCTGCGGCAGAGCAGACAGATCGACGAGCGCAGCGAAGGAGGAGGCGTCTTCCACTCACCTCCCAGCTGATCACCTAGACGATGGTGATTCCCATGCTGCGCGCCGTTCCCTCAACCATCTTCTCAGCGGCCTCGACATCCAGAACGTTGAGATCCTTCATCTTCATCTGCGCAATCTCGCGCAGCCGGGCGTGATCAATGGTGCCAACCTTCGTGCGGCCGGGCGCATTGGAGCCTTTTTCGATGCCCGCGGCCTGCTTGAGCAGGAAGGTCGTCGGCGGGGTGCGCGTGACGAAGGTGAAGGAACGATCCTCATAGATCGTAATCTCGGCGGGAATGATCATCCCGGCCTGCGCCTCTGTACGGGCATTGTACTCCTTACAGAAGCCCATAATATTGATGCCGTGCGGGCCAAGCGCCGTACCAACCGGGGGCGCAGGATTGGCCTTTCCGGCCGGAAGCTCCAGCCTGACCACAGCCTTAACACGTTTTGCCATCTTGCGTCTAACTCCTCAAGCAACGAAGATACGTGAGTAATGGATCAGATAATACCTGTGCACGCCCACCGGCCGGGGAGCCGGGCCGGGTTGGCCTGAACTGACCTGGCCACTCCTCCCCTCTCTGCCCCTCCAGCGCGCACTCAGATCTTCTCGACCTGGAGGAAATCCAGCACCACCGGGGTCTCACGGCCGAAGAAGGAGACGAGCACAGTGACCTTGTTACGATCCATGTTGATGTCGCTGACGGTACCGATGAAATCGGTAAACGGCCCGTCAATGACGCGCACGCTCTGCCCCTTGGTAAAACTGACCTTCGCCCGTGGCTTCTCGGCCTCCTCAGACACCTGCTTCAAAATGGCCCTGACCTCGTGCTCCTGCAGAGGCACCGGGCGCGTGCCCGAGCCGACGAAGCTGGTGACGCCCGGAGTGTTGCGCACCACATACCACGATTCTTCGGTTAAGATCATCTCGACCAGCACATAGCCAGGGAAGACCTTGCGCTGCACCGTCCGCCGCTGCCCCTGCTTGATCTCCACCTCTTCTTCCATTGGCACGACGACCCGAAAAATTTTATCGCGCATGTTCATAGAGGCGATGCGCGCTTCGAGATGGCTCCTGACCTTGTTTTCATAGCCGGAATAGGTATGGATCGCATACCAGGCACGCTCTCCGGCACCAGGTCCCCCTGGCTTCTGCGCCGCCGCTCTGGGCTGCGTCTCTGAGCCAGCCCGTTCTTTTGTATTTGGGTCATCAGAAACCATGGCGTTTTCCCTCTTGCTTGTTTCCCTGCTAATCCTGCAACGCTCCCTTACACCTTACACTGGACTGTTTGACTGTTTCCTGCGATGATGACGTCTTTGCTACCTGCCGGTACCCGTGACGAGGCGGAAGAGCTGGAACAGACCGGCATCCGCGACTCCCAGGATGATCCCTACCGATACGGAGAGTAAAATCACGGCAATGGTCATATTGCGCGCTTCCTCAACGGTGGGCCAGGTGACCTTGTAGCGCAGCTCGTAATAGGCATCGTAGACAAAGCGCACCAGCCTGATGTTGAGCAGACGGGCGAAAGGAGACGGCCGCTTCTCGCGACGAACCTCCTGGCGGCTCTCTCGCTGGCGGCTCACCGCTTTGGTCTGCTTTGCGGGAGCAGCTTCTCCGTCGCTGCTACTGGGTCTGGCCTGAACTGCCTCGCTTGAAGCGGAACTTGTCTTCTTCTTGTCGGCCATTTTGTTCGCCACGTTGAACCTTTCCCGATCAGTGGTGATCGTTGCGATCGTTACCCGGCTACTATCTGGTCTCGCGGTGAATGGTGTGCGTACGACAGGTAGGACAGAATTTCCTTAGCTCCAGACGCTCAGTGGTGTTCCGTTTGTTTTTGGAGGTGCTGTAATTGCGCTGCCGGCAGTTGGAGCAGGCAAGCGTGATGACAACACGGCTCTCTTTGGTTTTGCTAGCCATAGCGCTCTCCGTTCAGGATTGATGCAGATCTCCGCCCGCCGGCTGGCCATCGGGTGGATGGAGCTGAGCAGTCAGGCTCCCCCACCCACCCCTTGCAATCCAGCAGGGCCAGCACAGCCAGATGTGCTTGATCCGCTGCTTGGTCGGGTTGCGTTCCAGATTACTCCAGGACCTCGGTGCAGACGCCGGCGCCGACGGTGCGGCCGCCCTCGCGGATGGCGAAGTGCACGCCCGCCTCCATCGCCACCGGATAGATCAGCTCCACCGTCATGTTCACATGATCTCCCGGCATCACCATCTC
>JBHOQN010000143.1:0-10147 GCA_042408965.1 Ktedonobacteraceae bacterium | reverse complement strand
GGATGCCGAATTGTGGATCGCACTCGACCAGCAGATGCACATGGTCCAGCATGATTTCTCTACTCAATAGATCAGATTGATGCTCCTGGCACACCTCAGAGATGATCTGCTTCAAACGTTCAGCAATACCTTCTGTGAGTATCTTACGCCGATACTTTGGACACCAGACCACATGATACTTGCACGAGTAGTACACATTCCGATTCGATTTGCACGTTATTGCACTCATGAAAGGAGTATACAGCATGAAGCCATATACTATCAAGCGACACGTTTACCCCGCCGCCCAGGCCACCTTAACAGGAACGCTCCTGATATCCCTGGGGCTCAAGCCCAGGGTTTTACGGCGCGGTTTGATAAATGATAGCCGAGATCTTTTGTGACCAGATCGTCGCTTCTTAGTCGGATATTAGTCGGTTGGAAGACCATACCCTTCCCTCCTTGTGAGACTCCTTGAGCCGGAGTATAATGGCTGATGGGAAGTCGGGAGTCCAGTTCAACCTGATAGGAGTTTCAAAGGGGGATAGGGATGACATCAACTCCTCCCACCCGGCCAAATCATCTTTTGCGTCGACAGCGCCTGTTGCGCGGATGGACATTGGATCGCGTCGCGAAGGAGCTTTGCACGTTGTGCCAGGAAGAAGCACATGTCCCTGGTGTGAACGCAGATATGATCAGTAAATGGGAAAGAGGGGAAAGGAAGCCGAGTCGGTTCTACCAAGCGAAATTGTGCCAGCTCTATGGGGCCACTGCCGATCAACTGGGGCTCATTGGGGCATACGTGATTGCGGGGGCTATGGCGTGCGGCTTCTTTGTCATTGCCTGGCGCTTTGTGAGAGCGCCTCGTTGGCGTGGTTGGGTCACGTACTCGCTGATCAGTGGACTGCTGGTTCTTGTTTTTATGGCCTTCTTCGGTGCGGGCCAGAACCCACAAAATGTGTTTGCTGGATATGCTGGCCTCTTCGAACGTCTGGCGACCAACATCGAACCTGTCTGGGAGACTGTGCTGCTCGCGCGTTTATGGACTGGGACAGGATTGGTGCGCTACAATGTATAGATGTTTCTTCTGTGTGCGAGGACAGGACAACACCGCTGTGCATCAGTATAGACAAGAGTGAGACCTTTGGCAAGAGCGTTGGCCTCTCATGGTCGTTGATGCTGAGCGCTGGCTTGCTACAGCAACACCAGCCAGCGAGACCCGTCACGATCACAGCGAGGCTGCCAGTGCAACCGCTCCGCACTGGAAGCCCCTCCTGTCATAGGCTCGCTATAGGGAAGCGAGCCTACCCCGCCAACGTTGCGGTCGTCCCCGACCGTGCTCACTGTACACGCCAGCCGCTTTACGCTCTGGGGCCACTCTCCAGCATTTCAATCAGGGCCATTGCGCTGCAGGCGATCCCCTCGCCGCGGCCCGTGAATCCCAGACCATCAGTCGTCGTGGCCTTCACGCTGATCTGGTCTGCTGGCAACTCCAGGAGCTCCGCCAGGCGGGCGCGCATAGCAGCAACGTGAGGAGAGAGGCGAGGACGTTCGGCGATCAGCGTGGCGTCGATGTTGACCACGTGCCAGCCCTGCGCCTGCAACAGATCGCGGGTGTACGTCAGAAAGAGCGCGCTCGGCTGATCTTTCCAGCGCGCATCACTGGAAGGAAAATGCGTGCCGATATCGCCCAGCGCCGCCGCACCCAGGAGCGCATCCACCACCGCGTGGATCAAGACATCCGCGTCCGAATGGCCAGCCAGGCCGTACTCCGAAGGGATGGCCACGCCACCCAGCACCAGCGGCCGACCGGGGGCAAACGCATGCACATCATAGCCAGAACCGATTCGCAGCCTCATCAGAGCATGGTCTCCTGCTGCAACAGATATTCTGCCAGCAGAACATCCTCCTGTGTCGTAATCTTGATATTCGTGTAGGAGCCGGGGAAGATCACCACCGGGTGTCCCAGACGCTCAACGAGGGTCGCGTCATCGGTTGCCGTCTGCTCCGTAGCGGCGCTGGCGACATGGTGAGCCTCCCACAGCAGAGGGAAGGCGAAGACCTGGGGAGTCTGAGCCACCCAGAGGCGTGCGCGGTCTGGCGTTTCGCAGATGCAGCCCCCCTCCACCAGCTTCAGCGTATCCTTCACCGGCACAGCGGCGATCGCAGCCTGATGTTCCAGCGCGGCCTGCAGTCCCGCCTCGATGAGGCTCTCCGTTACCAGCGGTCGCGCCCCATCGTGGATCAGGACCCAGTGTATTCCAGAGGAGCGCCGGGCCAGTGCTTCGAGGCCCAGGCGCACCGAATCCTGACGGCAACGGCCACCCGGCACCAGCGCACTGATCTTCTGCCAGCCCTCCTCGGCAAGGAGCTGCTCCGCCTCGCTCATGCGTGCGGCATGCACCACCAGCACAATATGCCCGATCAAGGGAGAGCGCTCAAAGACGTCGACCGTACGCGCCAGTGCCAGGCGGCCGGCCAGGGGCATCCAGAGCTTATCCAGGCCGGCCATGCGCCGGCTGCTGCCTGCGGCAACGATGACAACTGCAGCTTTTGCTTGCATAAGCGTGCTCCACCAGCTCCTCCGCATAGCGTGGGAGACCCACACAGGTGCCCGCTCTGAAGGACCTTCGCGAGAGGCGCCGCCCTCCTTTGGGGGTCTCAGGGAGTGAGATCAGCATCAGCGCTCTGACGGCGGAGCATCAGCTCTGCCGCTGTTTGCTGCTTGACTGGCTGTGATTGGGGGTTGTATTGCCACTCCCCTGCTTAGGGTGGGCAAAGATCATGCGCCCGGCCACCGTCTGCAGAACCCTTGTCACAGTCACATCGATGGTCATATTCATATACTGGCGTCCACCCTCGACGACAATCATCGTACCATCGTCGAGATAGCCGACGCCCTGTCCCAGCTCCTTGCCATCCTGCATGATCTTGATGGCAATCTCCTCACCGGGGAGGAGCACAGGCTTGACAGCGTTGGCGAGTTCGTTGATGTTGAGCACCCGCACGCCCTGGAGTTCGGCCACGCGATTCAGATTGAAGTCGTTCGTGATGATCGGGCAATGGAGCGTGCGAGCCAGCTTCACCAGCTTACTATCGACCTCCTCGGCGCTGCTCTCGATATCCGTATCCATGATCTCCACAGGGACCGTTGTATCCTTCTGCAGACGATTGAGCATATCGAGGCCGCGGCGGCCGCGGTTGCGGCGCATGGTATCGGCCGAGTCAGCGATGCGCTGCAGCTCGTTGAGCACGAAGCGCGGCACGACCAGAGTGCCGAAGATGAAGCCAGTCTGGCTGATATCGGCGATACGGCCATCAATGATGGCACTCGTATCGAGCAAAATCTGCTGGGCCACGGCCTTCTGCCCGCTCTCGCGCTCCTTGACGCGCTCTTTCTCGCGCTCGCGCTCCTCCTCGCGTTCGCGCCGGCGCGTGAAGAAGATCACCTGGAGCATGTGGGCCAGCTCGCCCTTGCGCATCACTGCAATCGTGGCCCCCAGGTAGCCGCAGATAATGGCAGCTACGACGGGGAGGATATGGCCCCAGTTCTCCGGCAAGGCGCCCAGGGGAATGCCGAGCAGGACAGAGATCAGCAGACCGACGATCAGCCCGATGGTGCCTGCGAGCAGGTCGCTGACAGCAATGGTGCTGATCTGATGGCGTAGCCAGTGGTAGGGCACGATCGTCACGTACGGGGTAATGATAAAGGCGATGAGAGCACAGATGGCGGTGCCGCCGGCAGCCCATTCAAGTTTTTCAGGCAGTGACGATGCGAGGGGGTGCTCGAAAAAAAGCAGAAGAAAAGCAACACCGGCGGCAATGAGGGCTCCGATGCAACGAGCAATAGTCTTGATAGACATCCCATCATCCTCCAGAAGGGTGTGAGGTTCAACCACCGATGACGGGCGGACAAGAGGTAAAGCATGCGGGCAGGAGTAGAAATGATGATGATAAAAAGGATAATTCCGGCAAAAAGGGCCTGACCTGCTGCGCTGAACCAAAAGAGACACGCCCGTCGAATCTCAAAAATCTTCATGCCAGCTATAAAGTATACCCCTTTTTGAGGGGAGAATCAAGTGCGCGAGCCACCAGAAGTGCTGCAGGGCCTGCTGGTGCCGGCGCGTCGGCGTTTCACCTCCCTCTGTCAACTCAGCAGATGCATCATGAATCTCTCCTGATCTTAGTGTAGCGCGATTTCGAGGGCCACTGCAAGAGTGCTGGCAGTGATGATCTTACAATCGTCAGGCAGGCCCGCCTCTTCGAGGTCACGGCGCACACGCTCGCCGCGGCCAGCGGCAGGCACGATACAGCGCTTGAAGCCCAGCTTGGCAGCCTCGCGCACGCGCAGCGCCAGGCGGCTGACAGCGCGCAGTTCGCCAGAGAGACCGACCTCGCCGATGAGAGCCAGGTCAGGTGGGATACGCTGGTCACGGTAGCTGGAGGCGATCGCGGCAGCGACGCCCAGGTCGACAGCAGGCTCTTCGAGGGCGAAGCCGCCGATGACGTTCGTATAGACGTCGTGGTTCGTCACCGCCAGGCCGACGCGCTTGCTGAGAACGGCCAGCAGCATCAACAGGCGATTATGTTCGATGCCGTTGGCTGTGCAGCGAGCGATGCCAAAGTTGCTGGGAGTGACCAGGGCCTGGACCTCCACCAGGAGGGGGCGCGTCCCTTCCATGCTGACGACCACCGCCGAGCCGCTGGCGTTGCTGGCGCGATCCGAGAGGAAGAGTGCCGAGGGATTGGGAACCTCCAGCAGGCCCTCGCCGTGCATCTCGAAGACGCCCACCTCATGCGTGGCGCCGAAGCGGTTTTTCACGCCGCGCAGCAGGCGGTAGGTATGATAGCGTTCGCCTTCGAGGTAGAGCACGCTATCGGCGATATGTTCGAGGGCTTTCGGGCCGGCCACCGTACCCTCCTTGGTGACATGTCCGATGATGAAGATGGGAATGTGCGTGCTCTTCGCGAGCTGCATCAGGTGCAGCGTACATTCACGTATCTGGCTGATGCTGCCCGGAGCGGCCGTCAGGTGGGTGGCGAAGACTGTTTGGATCGAGTCGATGACCACCAGGGCTGGTTTCAGGCGGTGCACGGCCTCATTGATCACATCCAGCTCGACGGTTGCCAGCAGGTAGAGGTGTTCCCCACTGATCTCCAGCCGTTCGGCGCGCATCTTGATCTGCTCACTGGACTCCTCGCCGGAGACATAGAGCACCGGGCCGACATGTTTGGCGATGTGGCCTGAGACCTGCAACAGCAAGGTGGATTTGCCGATTCCAGGCTCACCGCCGATCAGCGTCAGGGAGCCAGGGACCAGTCCGCCGCCCAGCACGCGGTCCATCTCCCCAGAGCCGACCGAAATCCGCTCCTGGGCCAGCGGGCGCACCTGCGGCAGCGGTAGCGGCGTTGCCGGAGCGGCCCCACTGCTGCCACCCGTCAACAGGGCATAGCGACGCTGTGGTGCAGCCGCCGCGGCGCTTTCGGGGAGCGCCACCTCTTCCAGCGTGTTCCAGGAACCACAGTCAGGACAGCGGCCCATCCACTTGCTCTGTTCGCCGCCACATTGCTGGCAGACGAACCTGGTACGTGATCTAGGCATGGCGAACACTTACAGCTATTTTGCATCTGAGATGCATAAGAGAGCATAAAAAAGGAGGAGCGCACGCCCGCAACGAGAGAGAGGGTGAATGGCCGGCTGGCCGGCCCTCCCCTCCCTGTGAGGCTGCGGATGCCTCTCCTCCTGACGACACTTAGCCTGGCAAGCTTTCGCTGGCGGAGCTCCCCTCGCTGCTGCCAGCGGAGAGCGCGGCCTGAGGAGGCGCCGGCGGTGGCAGTTGCTCGATGCGACTGCGCACCTGGAGGTCCAGGGCGTTGCCAATCACCACAGCCTCCACCAGATCGCCGGGGTGGAACTTGCCCTGCAGCAAGCCTTCGGCCAGAGGATCCTCGACCATACGCTGGATAGTGCGGCGCAGCGGACGTGCGCCGTACTGCGGATCGAAGCCCTCCTTGATCAGGAAGTCCTTAGCGGTCTGGGGCACCACCAGCTCGATCTGCTGCTCCGTCAACTGTGCGCGCACGCGATTGAGCAGCAGGTCGACGATCTGGTACATATCCTCACGGCGCAGCGAGTGGAAGACGATGACCTCATCGATGCGGTTCAGGAACTCGGGCTTGAAGGTGTTCTTCAGTTCGCCGAGCACCTTATTTTTCATCTCGTCGTACTCACTCTGGTAGGCCTGCTCCCTATCCTTCGTCAGCTTAAAGCCGATCGAGGCCTCGCGGTTGAGCAGGGTGGCGCCCACGTTCGAGGTCATGATAATGATCGTATTACGGAAGTCCACCGTACGGCCCTTGGCATCCGTCAGCTTCCCGTCCTCCAGGATCTGGAGGAGCATATTGAAGACGTCGGGATGAGCCTTCTCGATCTCATCGAGAAGGATCACGCTGTAGGACTTGCGGCGCACCGCCTCCGTCAACTGACCGCCCTCCTCGTAACCGACGTAGCCAGGAGGGGCGCCGACCAGGCGTGCGGCTGCATGGCGCTCCATGAACTCCGACATGTCGATCTTGATCAGGGCTTCCTCGCTGCCGAACATGAATTCAGCCAGCGCACGAGCCAGCTCAGTTTTACCGACGCCGGTGGGGCCGAGGAAGATAAACGAGCCGATTGGTCGTTTCGGATCTTTCAGCCCGGCGCGGGCGCGACGCACAGCCCGGGCGATCTTTTCGATCGCCTCATTCTGGGCGATGACGCGCTTGTGGAGGGCCTCCTCCATCTGCAGCAGGCGCTGGGACTCCTCCTGAGCGATGCGCATCACAGGAATGCCCGTCCACATCGAGACGATCTGGGCAATCTCCTCCTCGCCAACCACAGGCTTGTCGCTGCCGCGCTCCTTATGCCAGCCAGCTTCCAGCTTGGCGATGCGCTCGCGCAGCTTCACCTCGCGGTCGCGCAGCTCAGCGGCCAGCTCGTAGTCCTGCTGCTGGATGGCCGCCTCTTTCTCGCGCAGGACAGCCTCCAGACCCTTCTTCGCCTCCTTGAGGTTCAGCGGAGCCAGGGAATGCTGCATGCGCACGCGGCTGGCAGCCTCATCGATCAGATCGATGGCCTTGTCGGGCATGAAGCGATCCGTGATATAGCGACTGGCCATCTCAGTGGCCGCCTTGAGAGCCTCATCGGTGATCGTCAGGCGGTGATGGGCCTCATAGCGCTCGCGGATGCCCTTGAGGATCTCGATAGTCTCCTCGATCGTCGGCTCGCGCACGATGACCTCCTGGAAGCGGCGCTGCAGGGCGGCATCGCGCTCGATATACTTGCGATACTCATCGAGGGTGGTAGCGCCAATGCACTGGATCTCGCCGCGAGCCAGAGCGGGCTTCAGGATGTTGGCGGCATCCACCGCGCCCTCGGCCGCACCGGCGCCGACCAGGGTATGCACCTCATCGATGAAGATGATGCAGTCGCGGCTGTTGCGGATCTCCTCGATAATTTTCTTGAGGCGCTCTTCAAACTCGCCGCGGTACTTGGTACCTGCCACCAGGGAGCCGACATCCAGCGTGAGCAGACGCTTGCCAGCGATGGTCTCCGGGACCTCGCCAGCGACGATACGCTGCGCGAGACCTTCCACGATGGCCGATTTTCCAACGCCGGGTTCGCCGATGAGCGCAGGATTATTCTTCGTGCGACGCGAAAGGATCTGAATGACGCGCTCGATCTCCCGATGGCGTCCGATGATCGGATCAAGCTTGCCGGCCCGCGCATCGGCCGTCAGATCAACGCCCATCGCGTCGATAGTCGGTGTTTTAGAATGCTTAGCATCGCGCTCATGGGGTGAACCAGACTGGCTGAGCACCTGGATGGTCTGCGTGCGCACCTTCTCCAGGTTGACGCCCAGGCTTTCCAGCACACCGGCTGCGATGCCCTCACCCTCGCGCACGAGGCCCAGCAGAAGGTGTTCAGTGCCGATGTAGTGGTGGTTGAGGCGCCGCGCCTCGTCGACGGCCAGCTCGATCACCTTTTTGGCGCGCGGAGTCAGGCCGATCTCGCCGAGGACAATGCGATCACCCCGTCCGATGATGAACTCGACGGCACTGCGAACCTTGTTCAGCTCGACACCCAGATTCGCGAGGACCTTGGCGGCAACGCCCTCACCCTCGCGCACGAGTCCCAAAAGGAGGTGCTCTGTGCCGATGTAGTTATGCTGGAAGCGCTGAGCTTCCTCCTGGGCGAGGCTCAGGACCTTCCTGGCCCGCTCGGTGAATTTGTCGAATCTATCTTTGTCGTTCACCTGTTTGTCACCCCCCTTTCAGTGGCAGAGGGTGGAACCGAGCCCTCTGTGTCGCTCAGGTAAACTTGGTAATTCATGATACAACACCCTTCTTTGCAGCGTCAAGAATGACCTGGGTCAGCTTTGCCAGCCCTGGATGATCGATCTACTCCTGGAAACAAGCGACCCCCCTACTGCCCTAACAGCTCTGTTTTCGCAGCAAGGAGGTCGATCAGCTCATCTGTTCAGGTACGTACGTGCTGGTGATGCTCTGTGCCAACTGGCGGCCGGGCCAGGAAGGGCGGAACCGGCCCTCTCGGCTCAGCTACCCGATCCCTCCGTCTCTTCTTTATTGCGCTGGCGGGCGGCCGCGCGGAAGGCCTCAGCCATCGCAGTGATCTCGCCGTCGTCTCCCAGAGGCAGGTGGTCCAGAATGGAGGACTCGCTGGAGCGCTCACGCCGTTCGCCCCGGCCTTCGCGCTCGCGACGCTGCCCTTCGTGACTGCCAGCCTCCTGGCGTCTCGCCGTCTCCTCGAGCGACAGCTTCATTTTATCATCCGTGGCCCCCCTGGCGGGAGCCTCAGCGGCTGAGCCGCTGGCGGACTGAGGTTTAGCGTCAGGCTCGTCAACCTGGCGCAGGCTCAATCCCAGACGGCGGCGCTCCGGCTCGATGCGCAGAATGCGCAGCTGAAGCTGCTGTCCCTCGTGCAGGCTGGCCTTGGGGTCCATGCCAGGCGGCAGCTCAGAGACATGGATCAGCCCTTCGATGCCGTCTTCGATGCGGGCGAACGCCCCGAACGGTGCGATCTTGGTCACCGTGCCAGTGACGATCTGCCCTGGCGCGTAGCGCTGCTCAACGGTAGTCCAGGGGTCGACCTCGGCCTTCTTGATGGAGAGGGCGATCTTCTTTTTCTCTTTGTCCACGTTGAGCACCTGCACCTCGACCTCCTGGCCGACATGCAGCACCTCGCTGGGGTGGTTGACGCGGCTCCAGGCCAGCTGGCTGATATGGACCAGACCATCAGCTCCGCCCAGGTCAATGAAGGCGCCGAAGCTTGCGAGGTTGCTCACCACGCCCCTGCGGACCTCGCCCGGCTTCAGCTCGTCGAGCAGCTCTTCGCGGCGGCGCTGGCGCCACTCCTGTGTGGCCATACGCTCAGAGAGGATCAGGCGGTTGCGCGCCCGATTGATCTCGATGATCTTGAGCTGAAGCTCTTTGTCTTTCATGCTGGCCAGCTTGGCAGCCGTCTCCTGGTTCTCGCCGCCAGCCGCGACCTCTTCGCGCTTCAGATTCTGAATCTGAGAGATGGGCACGAAGCCACGAATGCCGTTGACGTCGACGATCAGGCCCCCTTTGTTGTAGTCGATCACGCGCGCCTTGATCAGCTCATTGTTTCTGTACTGCTCTTCAGCCAGACGCCACTGACGCTCGGCGTTGGCCCTTCTGAGGGAGAGCAAAGCGTGCCCATCGGGGGTCTCTGGCTGCATGACATAGACGAGCACCCGATCATCGATCTTGAGTTCGTTCAGGGAGCCGTAGCCGCTGGCTGGCAGCTCTTTCGTAGAGAGCACACCCTCGGACTTCAGGCCGATATCGACCAGAATCTCGTCCTGGTCGATGCGCACGATTACGCCTTCGACGACATCGCCGCGTTTGATGTTGATGGGATTGCTGGAGGAGGCCAGCAGTGCCTCCATCTCGTTGTAGCTTTCAGGCTCTTCTGATGAATGGCCGGTCTTTACTTCAGGCTCTTTTGCTTCAGACATGGTCTGTACCTGCCCGCTTTGAGATTTTGCCGCTGGCGGTGTCGAAAGGTCGCCGTGCTGTTGTGCTTGCATGGGTAAAATACCCCCTTCGATCCACGGTTTTTTTGCCTTGCCCCTTGAGCGCCCTC